>CAYVDN010000183.1:0-1501 GCA_964450685.1 uncultured Microthrixaceae bacterium | reverse complement strand
GAGTAGCTTCGATGCCACGCAAGACTACACCGGCGCATGTGCGAATCATGCGTCGAGTCAACATCACCGAACAGGACTGCTGGGAGTTCCAAGGCGCGCAAATCCGCCGCGGATACGGCGTCATTCAACTTGGACGAGGCGTCGGTACGGCCTTGGCCCACCGGGTCATGTGGGAACACCACAAAGGGCCGATCCCCGAAGGACTCACGTTAGACCACCTCTGCGCGAATCCCTGCTGCTGTAACCCGGCCCATCTTGAGCCGGTCACCTTGGCAGAGAACACTCGCCGCCAGTGGCGCGACGGCAGGGCCGACCCCGGCAGGGCGAATCGCGAGAAAACGCATTGTCCTTCAGGACATCCATACGACCACGAGAACACCAGGATCACACCGAAGGGCGGTCGAGCGTGTCGCACGTGCAACCGCCTTCGGCAACGAAAGGAAGACCATGCTGTACGAAAGTCATAAGGTCGGAATTAACACCGCGATCGCGGGCATTATCGCTCTGATCCTCACGAAGTTCGGAGTCGATGTTCCGAACGGCGTGATCGTCGCAGCGGTCGGTCTGACCGGCATCGTCACCGCTTACTTCTCGCCAGGATGGGCGGACAAGGTCGGGATCGAGAAGTATCCGGCCGGCGTGACCGCGGCGAGCATGACTGTCCTCGCCTGGCTGCTGCCGGCGGTCGGGATCGAGCTGTCGCAGGCGGATCTCGTCACGCTGATCGGCGCGGTGACGTTGATCGTCGGGCTGCTCACGCCGGCAGCCGAGGACGCGGATCTCGACCGGGAACGTGTTGGCCTCTGACCCGACATATCTCGAAGAGGTCGAGGCGCAGGTCGAGAGGAACGACGGCGCGGGAGGATGGGATAACGGGCCCGAGTCGATCTGCGACGAGATGGCTGAAGAGCTCGTCGACGTCGCAGCTTGGGGGAGAGGGCTCGATCAGTATTCGATGAGTCCGGAGCAGCAGGCGCTTCTCGATGTGATTGTTGGGGATGCCGGTCTGATCTGGGAAGCGATCGGACGGCTGAAAGACACATACGCGCAGAAGTAAAGGCGCGGCATCCTGGAGCATCGAGCCTCGGCCTGACGGCCGGGGCTCTTCGTGTCTATAGGTCCAGGAGCTCGGGCTCGACACCGGCAACGGCATAGTGTGTGATCGCTCGGGTGAGAGCTTCGCCCCATAGGGCGGCGGTGATCGTGCCGGTCGCTGCCGCATAGGTCTGGACGATCACATCGAGCCGACCGGCCGGCGGCGCTGATTCGCCCCATTCCCATCGTTCGATCTCTCGATCGTTCGTCGGGAACGGAAGCCTCCGGACGATCTCGGACCTTTCGATCTCGGAGGCCCGGCGGATCTGGCCGAGCAGACCGAGCAGCGCCGGCACAACGGCCGGCTCTCCCGGCAACCCGTTCGTGAAGGCAGGTCCGAAGTCGTGGCCCTGGGTCATGAGACTGCTTCGATTAGCGAGAGCCAGACGAACCCGCACACAAACGA
>CAYVDN010000182.1:0-1541 GCA_964450685.1 uncultured Microthrixaceae bacterium | reverse complement strand
GACCGCTCGTGGCGCATCGCAGCCGGGTGATCGACCGAGCTCACGCACTGGTGTCAGCCGATCGTGAGCTGGTCTCACGCCTGCCCGTGGGCAGGCTCTCGGACTCCCACTTCCGCAGCCGACGCCACGAACTGTTCGCCGACGACCTATTCCACCCCAACCGACATGGCCACCTGCTGTGGGCCGACCTCTTCCTGCCCACGATCCACCGCGTTCTGCTCAGCACCCACCAGCCGAGTGCTCGGCCTCCAGTCGCAACAACTCCGCCTTGACCTCGGCGCCACCGAGGTACTGACCCACCGATCCGTCGCTGCGGACGACGCGGTGACATGGCAGCACGATCGGCAGCGGGTTGTGCGAACACGCACTGCCGACCGCACGCACCGCGGCCGGGTTGTCGACTCGTCGCGCCACCTGGGCGTAGGTCTCGGTACTCCCGTACGGGATCTCCCCCAGCCCCTCTACGACCTTGCGACGGAATCCGGTCACTGTCCTGAGGTCTAGTGCCAGCTCGAACCGGTTTCGCTGCCCGGCGAAGTACTCGTCGAGCTGTCGGGACGCGTCCTCGGTACGAGCAGAGGTTCGCAGCACACGCGCGCCTGTCGTCGTCGCCAACTGCTCGAGCACTGCGTCGTGGTCCTCGACGGCGAACGCGACCCGGACCAGCCCTACGTCGCTCGCGGCGATGAGCAGCGACCCATGGGGGCTGTCGACCTTCCTGTAGGCCACCTCGAGCAGTCCCTCGCGTTCGGCCTCCCGGGCCAGACGGTCGCGGAGCCGATCCAGCTGGTCCGGTGCTGGCTGTGGGTCACGGTAGGTGTTCATGTTGTTCCCCCTCCTCGACGTATGCCGCGCGCAGCCTGGCGATTCCGTCCGCGGCGCTGCGGCGAGCGGCCGTTGGACTCGAGCCGATGAGCTCCGCGATCTCGTCGTAGGCCAGATCTGCCAGATAGCGGTAGGCCACGGCGGAGCGTTGCTTGGCCGGCAGGGTTCGCAGCAGGGCGAGCAACCCATCGTCGGTGTCGGCGAGGCGATGCTCGATCGCGCGGTCCTCGTGGTCGGGGAGCCCTGATCCTGTGACGGTCCTACGTCCCCGAGTGCGCCAGTGATCGACGCTGCGACGCCGGGCGATCACCAACAGCCAGGCGAGTGCATTGTCGGGCGGGTCCGCACCGTCGTAGCTCCGCAGTGCGGACAGAAATGTGTCTGACCAGAGATCCTCGGCGTCGTCCGGACCGACGAGCGACCGACAGGCGCGCAACACAGCCGGCCCGTACTCGACCACCACCGAGTCGAAGGCGAGATACGTCGGGAAGTCAGCCACATCAGGTAGTCGACGCGTGCCAGCTTGCCGTGAGCCGCTGGTGGATCCGGACGACCGAGTGGGCATCAAGTCCAACCAGCAGATTGCGCCAGGAACAGGGCGCCCAGTCCGACCAACAGCGTGATGGCGACGTTGCGGGTGCGCCACGCGACGACTCCGGCCAGCACACCGACCGCGAATCGGGGTTGGGTGAGCGACAGATCACCGTCGGGCCTCA
>CAYVDN010000181.1:0-1580 GCA_964450685.1 uncultured Microthrixaceae bacterium | reverse complement strand
GGCACTCGGACACTGCGCGTGATGGCACAGCGCGGCCCCGACGAGCTGATGCACGTGCTGACACTCCACGACGACGACCCGCAGGGTGTAGCAGCGACGCTCGACCACAAGCTCGCACTCGAACAGCTGGTCGAGCGTGTCCAACGGCGTCTCGTCGACGCACCGCCGGATCAGATCCCAGCGACGATCTCGTGGTGTCTGAGGGAGGTCGGGACGCACCTGCGCGCGGATCGTGCCTACATACTCTCGTTCGACCATGGGGCGCGCTGCGACACCATGGTCCACGAGTGGACCGCTCCCGGAATCGAACCCGAGCTCGGCACCTACAACCAGGTGCCGTGGGATCTCACACCCGCGGCCACGCAGCGCAA
This sequence comes from uncultured Microthrixaceae bacterium, assembly GCA_964450685.1. Lineage (GTDB taxonomy): Bacteria > Actinomycetota > Acidimicrobiia > Acidimicrobiales > Microtrichaceae > JBAOHV01. The sequence continues at coordinate 1,209 of CAYVDN010000181.1, read as the reverse complement.
CAACGCCCACTGGGTGAGCGCCGTGAAGGACGTGTCGGCCCTCGGGGACGACTGGGCAGTGGACCGCGAGTTCTTCGAGGAGTCCGGTCTGCGTTCCATCCTCGAGCTTCCGCTCGTCATCGACGGCGCAGCGGTCGGCGGGCTCGGATTCGACTGGATCACACGGCTGGCGGAATGGAACGAGGACGACCTGACACTTCTGGGGATGGTCTCGGCGTCGTTGGCGCAGCTACTCGCGCGCGGTTCTGTCGAACAGCGCCTCGCGCACCGCGCGGTCCACGACGATCTGACCGGTCTGGCCAATCGGGACGGATTCCTGCGCGTCCTGTCGTCCGAGTTGGAACGCCTCCGCAGTGACCCTGCACGACACGTGGCGGTCGTCATGCTGGACGTCGACCAGTTCAAGGTCGTCAACGATTCGCTCGGCAACGTTGCCGGCGACGCGCTCCTGCGCTCGATCGGTGAGCGACTCGCTGCTTCGGTACGTCCGTCCGACACCGTGGCCAGGCTCGGCGGAGATGCCTACGCGGTTCTGCTGGTGCACGGCCCCGAGGAGCCTGACGCCGAAGCGGTGTGCGAGCGGCTGCGCGCTGCGATGGCGGAGCCGTTCCGGTTCCTCGGCCGCTCGCACCTGCTGACCGTCAGCTGCGGGATCGCTGTCGCGGGTGATCCTTCGGTGGAGCCCCAGGAACTGATGCGACGGGCCGGCGCCGCGATGTTCCGCTCCAAGGAGGACGGACGCGCTCGTCAGACCACGTTCGACGACGAGCTCGAGGCCGAGCTCGCCCGTCGCCTGGAACTCGACCAGCAACTCCGTGCAGCGCTCGACCGGGGTGAGTTCGAGGTGCACTACCAGCCTGAGTTCGACTTGGTGTCGGGCAGGATCCTGGGCGCCGAAGCGCTGCTGCGTTGGCGTTCGAGAGGAGAGCTCAAGGCCGCCGCGACGTTCATCGAGACGATCGAGTCGACCGGTCTGATCGAACCGGTCGGACGGTGGGTCCTGCAGACGGCATGCGAACAGGCGGTCCGCTGGCGTGACGCCCACCCGGGCTCCCAATTGGTCATCAGGGTCAACCTGGCCGCTCGACAGCTCGACCATCCGGACCTGGCTGACCAGGTCGCCGATGCGTTGGAATCGACAGGGTTGGAACCCGAGCGCCTCTGTCTCGAGGTGACCGAGACGGCCCTCATGAACCAGCCCGAGGTGGC
>CAYVDN010000180.1:0-1631 GCA_964450685.1 uncultured Microthrixaceae bacterium | reverse complement strand
CCGCGCTCGTGGTGACGGTAGGTGCGCAGCCAGTCCCAGATCGGCCGGCGGGCCATCTCGGGGGTGCTCGACGTGTAGTCGAACACCACTACCGAACCGCGTCGCAGCACACCGAGCGCGCGTCGCAGCCAGTCCGCCGCGCCCACCTGGAGCGGCACCCGCATGCCGGGCAGGGCGTCGGGGACGAGCTGTGTCAGCGCCTCGGCCGCCCCGGCGTCCAACGCCACGAACAGCTCGACCATCTGGTCACCGACGCGGGTGACTCGCAGCTCGTGCCAGGCGCCGTCGCGTCTTTCGGCCAACCGGAACGGGATGTTGTCGAGCAGCTCGTTGGCGATCACCACGCCGTCGAACGCACGACGGCCGTACTGCTCGCCGTCGAATCGGCCGGTGATCTCGGGCAGCTCCGCCAGAGAGCAGACGAGCGGCCCGGCGCCACGAGCGGGCAGCGTCGACCAGGGATCGTCGTCGGCGCGCAGCGGGGCGAGCACGTGGGCGGGGTCACCGATCGGCAGGTGCTCGCCGTGTCGGGCCCTCAGCGCCTCGGAGCGTTCGACGAGCACGTATCGCAACGCACCCCTGCACCGCGGGGACGAACCGATGACCGACAGTGCCAGCGCACCACGCCCGGCCGCTGCCTCGATGACGACGAACGGGTCAGGGCAGCCGAGCGCCTCCCAGCGGCGGTCCAGGTACTCGGCGACGAGCTCGCCGAACAGGGGGCCCACCTCGGGGCTCGTCAGGAAGTCGGCGCCACCGCGGCCCGCTCCCCCGCCGGTGGCGAAGAAACCCTCATCGGGCGCGTACAACGCCAGGTCCATGTACTGGTCGAAACGCACCGACCCGTGCTCGGCGATCGCCGCGCGCAGAGCGCGGTGCTCGTTGACGTCGTCCGGGTGGAGCGACACCGCCGCGCCGCCCGGCTCAGCCGCCCAGGATGGCGAGGCTCGGAGCGAAGTTCGAGATGTCGGTCACCAGGCCCGGGAACACTCCCAGGATGATCGTCGCGGCACCGGAGATCACGATCGCAGCGATCAGACCGGCCGGTACGCGCACCGGGGTGACGTCGCCGTCGGGGGCAGGGTCGAACCACATCGAGCGGGCGACGTTCAGGTAGTAGAACGCCGCGATCACGGTGTTGATCGCCATGACGACCGCCAGCGTGTAGCCCATCGTCGTGTCGGCCCCGACCAGCGCCGACCAGACCGAGAACTTGGCGTACCAGCCGCCGAGCGGCGGGATACCGGTCAGCGACGCCAGGAAGATCGTCAACGCGACGGTCAGACCCGGCATGTAGCTGAACAGGCCACCGAAGCTGCTGATCTCGGCCGAACGGGTCTTGCGGGCGATCGCGATGATCACCGCGAACGCACCCAGGTTCATCGCCGCGTAGATCACCAGGTAGATGACGATCGAACTGAGCGCCGCCTGGCGGTTCGACTCGACAACCGCGAACGGGGCGAGCATGAAGCCGGCCTGGGCGATGCCCGAGTAGGCGAGCATGCGCACCACGTTGGTCTGGCGCAGCGCGATCAGGTTGCCGACGGTCATCGACGCGATCGACAGCACGAAGAACAGCGGCTCGACGACGTCGGAACGCACGAAGAACCCGAAGAACACGACCTGGATCA
>CAYVDN010000179.1:0-1696 GCA_964450685.1 uncultured Microthrixaceae bacterium | reverse complement strand
CGTCGCTCTCGGCGATCAGCCCGGACGACACGAACGACCGCATGGACCTGGACATGCCCGACCAGACCTGGACGGCGGTCACCACGGGCGCGGTCACCGACCTGATCCTCTGCTACGACTCGGACACCACCTCGGGCACCGACAGCAGCATCGTCCCGCTCATCCAGTTCGACTTCGCGGTGACCCCGGACGGCTCGGACGTGACCATGCAGGTCAACGCCTCGGGCTACTTCCGGGCGTCGTGATGGGCGAGAACCTGCGGGCCTTCAGGCGCTTCGGGCGCGTCACCGAGTCGAAGCTCGAGCGCTGGTACGGATCAGACGTCATGGAGTCCCTGCGCTTCATGGCGACCGGGCTCACCGTCCCGACGCCGATCATGGGCGTCCCTGCCGGGCTCTACCAGGGCGGCATCGTCCCGCGCATCGCGGGCGGCGCCGGCTTCGCCTCGCTGTCTGACCTCATCAGCGAGGCGACGGCGAACGGCAAGTCGCAGACGCTCTGCTACCAGAAGGTCGGTGTCACCGGCCCGGCCGTGGCTGCAAGCCAGCCGCTCTGGAACGTGGGCAACCTGCCGCAGGCGGGCGGCGTCGGCGGCACTTCCGGCACCGGCTCGGTCCCGACCAACTCCACCACTGGGTCGTTCAAGCAGACCGACCCGGCCGGCGGCGACACGCTGCACCTCACGACATGGACCGGCGTGAGCACCGTCGCCGGGTCCGTGTTGCTCTGGGATCGCTTCTGGCACATGACCTACAACCACGCCAGCGCGACCACCACCGCGGTCGATGCGTCGAACCGGCCGACGCGCCACCAGACGAGCGCGCTCGCCCCGGGGAACTTCATCTCGCTGGAGGTCACCACCGTCCTGTCGGCCACGGCGCACACGCTGACGCCGACCTACGTCGACCAGGACGGCAACACCGCCGAGGCCGCGTCCACGGCCCTCACCGTCCGCGTCTCCTCCGCGGTGCAGACGATCGGCATGACCGCACCCCAGTGGACGTTCACGCTGAACGCCGGTGACACCGGTGTCCGGTACCTGACCTCCATCGGGCAGTCCACCATCACGTCCGTCACGGGCGTCTCGTCGTTCGTGCTGGGATCGCCCATCGCCATCCTGCCGCAGCCCGCGGCCAACACCGCGTTCGTACTCGACGGGATCAACTCGGCCTTCAACCTCGCCAAGATCGAGGACGGGTCGTGCCTGTGCCTCAACGAGTTCTTCAAGACCGCGACGACGAGCGCCACGGTCGCCGGGTGCATCCAGCTGGTCAGCGGGTAGCAGGTGCGCTTCGCCATCATCGGCGGGGCCCTCGGCTCACCTGCCCGCTGGCAGTGGCAGCCGGGAGACTCACACGACCCCGACCCGCCCATCGAGGTCGGCATCCGCATCCTCGGCACGCCGGGGATGGCGACCGAGGCCGACAGCGCGCTCGGCGTCACGCGCGTCAAGACGCTTGCGATCGGGCTGGTCACCGAGTCGGAATCGGCGTTCGCGGTCACGTCACTCACCGGCGGGCCGCCGCCCACCGTCGTCGAGATCGGGCTGGCGAGCGAGGCCGACAGCACCGCCGCGGCCGGGCGGCTGAAGACCGCCTACCTGAACGACGCGGGCTACCCGTCTGGCGGCACGTACCCGGGCCAGACCTACCCGTCCCAGCCGACCGTCACCGAGACGGACACCGCGCAGGCGGCG
>CAYVDN010000178.1:0-1726 GCA_964450685.1 uncultured Microthrixaceae bacterium | reverse complement strand
GCTCTCGCAGTCGGCACGCGACACCGCAGCATCGAGGCGAAGCGGGGCCAGGCGCGGACCTGCCGTCATCGAGAACTGACGGGGACCGTCGCTGCCTGCTGGGCCGCAAGGAGGCGCGGAGAGGGCCCGGCGACCCGCGGTGGCTCAGGCGAGCAGGTTCTCGCGACGATGTGAGCCGAGCGTGGTCAGCCCTGACCAAACGTCCGGGCGACAGCGTGGTCAGCCCTGACCACGTCCACGGGAACCCTCGCTGCCGGTGACCTTCCCAGGTCGCTCGGACCGCCCCCTAACGAATCCTCTCTGTGTCAAGGGGGTGGTTCGAGGGGTGTGTGGGCGCGTTGGAGCAACGGCGTGTGGCCGTGGTCGTTAGGACAGAGCCCCGCGGGGTGGTGGGAAATCGAGTGTGATGCTCGATGTGTTCAGCCGGCGAGTGCTGGCTGGTCGTCGCCAGTGTCGCGCGGCTGGTTGAGCCTCGCCATGGACGTCTCGGACAGGTAGCGGCGAGCGATCGCCCATTCGTCGTGCTGGTCCGCGAGGACCGCGCCGATCAAGCGGATGGCGGCGGCGTCGTTGGGGAAGATCCCGACGACGTTGCTGCGACGCTTCACCTCCTTGTTGAGCCGCTCCAAGGGGTTGTTGGACCAGATCTTGCGCCAGTGCGCCGCGGGGAACGCGCAGAACGCGAGCACGTCGGTGCGGGCATCGCGCATCGACTCGGCGGCTTTGGGGAACCGTTGCTCGAGGGTGTCGGTGACTTCGTCCCAGCGGGCCTCGACCTCCTCCTTGGTGCCGAGCGCGAAGATCGACCGGAACGCGGCGGCGACGAACTCGCTGTGGCTCTTGGGGACACAGGCGAGGAGGTTGCGGGCGTAGTGCACTCGGCAGCGTTGCCACGAGGCGCCGGTGAAGGACTTGCGGATCGACGCCTTCAGCCCGGCGTGCGCGTCGGAGATCACCAGACGCACACCGCCCAGTCCCCGGTCGCGCAGCGAACGCAGGAACCGGGTCCAGAACGTCTCGTCCTCCGAGTCGCCGATGTCGACACCGAGCACCTCCCGTCCGCCGTCAGCTGTGATCCCCGTCGCGATCACCACGGCTCGGGACACGACCTGGCCGAGCGCGTCGTCGCGCACGTTGATGTACGTGGCGTCCAGGTACACGTAGGGGAAGCCGACGTGTCCGAGGGTCCGGTTTCTGAACGCGTCGACGCGTTCATCGAGCCCGGCGCAGATCCTCGAGACCTCGGACTTCGAGATGCCGGTATCGACCCCCATCGCCGCGACCAGATCGTCCACGGAGCGGGTCGACACCCCGTTCACGTACGCCTCCATGATCACTGCGTACAACGCCTGATCGATGCGGCGGCGAGGCTCCAACAGCTCGGGGAAGAACGAGCCCTTGCGCAGCTTCGGGATCCCCACCGCGAGGTCTCCAGCCTTCGTCGACAGCGTCCTCGGTCGGGTGCCGTTGCGGTGCGTGACGCGGTCGTCGGAGCGTTCGTAGCGGCCAGCACCGATCTTCTCGGCGGCTTCCGCGTCGATCAGCTGCTGCAACGCCCACTGGGCGAGCTCGCGGACGAGGTCGGTGCCGTCACCGACGCGGAGCGCGTCGAGCAGTTCGGACAGGGCAGAATCGGACAGGGCCATCGGTGTGATCTCCTCGGTGTGCACTTGGTCGTACACATCGAGCATCACGCCGATGGCTCACCTCATGGTGGACCGGACCG
>CAYVDN010000177.1:0-1732 GCA_964450685.1 uncultured Microthrixaceae bacterium | reverse complement strand
TCGCAGGTTCAAATCCTGCCCCCGCCACCAACTTGTGAGTGAAGGCCCAGGTCAGCGACCTGGGCCTTGCTCGTTGTTGGCGTGTTCTACCGGGTTCGGGTGGTGTTCTCCCGGGTGTTCAACCGGCTTTGGGTAGCGCGGGGTTTTCGGGTCCTTCCGGGGATAGGAGTGTTTCGAAGACTCGGGCGGCGTTGGCGTGCATGGGTGGGTAGGTGTGCTGGTAGGTCTGGACGGTGAACACGAAGTCGCCGTGGCCGAGGCGTTCCTTGACGACCTTGGCGTCGACGCCGGAGGCGATGAGGAGGCTGCCGTGGGTGTGGCGAAGCTCGTGGAATCGGACGATCGGGACTGGCGCCCGCCGGGTGATGCGGTCGAAGGTCTGGCTGATCGAGTGAGGGTGAACGGGATCCCCCGACGCGGTGGTGAACATCCACCCGGGTGGATCGATGCCCACGGCGGCGAACTCTGCTGATTGGAGGGCCCGCCACCCGGCGAGGACCGCGAGGGTGGTCGGGTCGAGGTCGATGCAGCGGCGGGAGTGGTCGGTCTTGCCGCGGGACTCGTGAACCTCATAGCCGACGGCCACGAGTCCGCGGTTGATCGAGAGACGGGCGTGGTCGACATCGAGGTCGCTCCAACGCAGGCCGAGCAGTTCACTTCGACGGACCCCAGTGTTGGCCGACAGCCACAAGGCCGGGAACAGCCGATGGCCAGCCGCTGCACGCAGGAACACCCGCAGCTCGTCGGCGGTCCAGGCCTTCTGCTCGATTCTCGGGATGCTCCGCATCTTTGGTGCAGACGCGGCGAGCGCAACGTTGCGGCTGACGATCCCGCGGCGCACCGCATGGTCGAGGGCGCCGCGGATGATCAGGTGGACCTCGTAGACCGTCTTGGGGGCGAGCGGTCGGGTCCCGTCGGTGGGGTGCAGCATCGAGTCGTAGAGCCCTTCGAGGTCCTCGGGGCGCAGACGGCGGATCCGCTTTCGCCCGAGGGTTGGCAGGATGTGGCGCTGGGTCTTGTGGACGTAGCTGCGATGGGTGCTCACTCGTAGCTCGAGCCGCTTGGAGGGAAGCCAGTGGTGGGTGAGGTAGGCGCCGAAGGTGAGGGAGCGGACCTCGTCGTTGCGGCCGTCGCGTTCGGCAGCGAGCCGGACGACGAGCGCTTCGGCTTCGCCGCGGTCAGTGCCGGCGGGATGCCAGGTGCGGCGTTCCTTGCCGGTGACGGGGTCGAGGCCTTCGTAGATGACGGCGTAGTAGCGGTCTCGTTTGCGGGCGACGTGTCCTTGCATGACAGGTCCTCCTTGTTCTCACGGTCCGGACGGTCCGGAACCCGGTAGAACGATCGTTAGAACCGGCCCGCCCGCCTGTCGAGTCACCGACCGACCGCGCGAACCCGGCGGTCAGGCGACTCCGGCAGCGTGTTGCTTGTCGGTAGAACACATTCACCAGCGCTACTTGGGTTGCGAATCTTTCGAATTGGCCGTAGGTTGTCGTGGTTGAGAGGAGGCGTGTGATGACGACACCCACGATCGAACGAACCGTTCTGCCGCCCGCTGAGCCGTTGCAGGCGCTGGCGACGATGCTGGACGGTCTCGGGGCGGAGCCGACCACGACCTTGTCTGGCCCCAACGGGGAACATCTTGTGCTGCCTCCTGAGGTGTTCGAGGTGCTGCGCGATGTGGTCGATGCGATGGCGCAGGGCCAGGCGGTGACGATCGCACCGGTGCACCAGC
>CAYVDN010000176.1:0-1747 GCA_964450685.1 uncultured Microthrixaceae bacterium | reverse complement strand
GGGACCGCTTGCGCCGGGTGTACTCCTCGAAGATCGGCGGGAGCGCCTCGAGGTGACCGACCACCCAGGGGAACTCGGCGCGGACCACGTCGCCGAGTGGCCGTTGCGTGCCGACCACCTGGTCGTACACGGCGGCGATGGTCTCCTTCTTGGGGAACCGTGGTCCGGCGGTCTCGACGACCCCTGCACGGACCAGGCCGAACATCTCCAACGCGTCGCCCTGGTCGAGCACGGTGAACGCCGGGTCGAGGCCCACTCCCCTGCCATAGGTGCGCAGCAGACGGTTGGCGACGGAGTGGAACGTGCCACCCCACACCTGTGCTGTGGAGGCGCCGTCGGTGAGTCGACCCGCTCGGGCCAGCATCTCCTGCGCGGCACGCCGGGTGAAGGTCAGCAGCAGGATTCGGTTGGGCGGAGTTCCCTCCTCGATGAGCCGCGCGACCCGCGCCGCCAGCGTGCCCGTCTTGCCGGTGCCCGCCCCGGCGACGATCAACAACGACGAGCCGGCGTGAGTGACCGCGGCGGATTGCGCTGGATTCAGGCCGCGCGCCCAACGAGGCAACTCGGCCTCGGAGCCAGCATCATCGACGATCACGAACATCCGTTCGAATCGTAGTCCGGCGACTCCCCCAGCCGACACCGGGTCGACGCCGGGTCGACGCCGGGCGGTCTGCCAAGATGCGACAGTGCACGTGACCGCCAAGGCCGACTACGCGATGCGAGCCATCGTCGAGATCTCCGTCGCGCCGGACGGCCGTGCGAAGGCCGAGCAGATCGCCGCGGCCCAGGACATCCCGCTCGGGTTCCTGCGCGGCATCCTCACCGACCTTCGCCGCGCCGGTCTCATCGTGTCCCAACGAAGTGCCACCGGCGGGTTCCGCCTCGCACGGCCGGCTGAGGAAATCACCATCGCCGAGGTCATCCGCTCCGTGGAGGGTCCGCTCGCCCTGGTGCGCGGCCTGCGCCCCACCGAGCTCGACTACCCCGGGCCGACCGCTCCGCTGCGCGACGTGTGGGTCGCGTTGCGCGCCAACCTGCGCGCTGTGCTCGACCACACGACGATCGCGGATGTCGCCGGTGGCCAGCTCCCCGCCATCGTGCAGCAGCTCGCCGCGGACCCGGCAGCCTGGACGAACTGAGCCCGACGTGCCCGAACCATCGATCGACACCATCGACGAGCTGATCATCGCCGAGCTACAGCAGGACGGGCGACGCCCGTACACCCAACTCGCGAAGCGCGTGGGGCTGTCCGAAGCCGCAATCCGCCAGCGGGTTCAGCGACTGCTCGACACGGGCGTCATGCAGATCGTCGCCGTCACCGATCCGATGCGACTCGGATTTCACCGAGCCGCCATGGTCGGCATCAAGGTCGACGGCGACATCCGCAAGGTGGCCGAGCAGCTGTCGACCTTCGACGAGGTCGTGTATGTGGTGCTGACCGCCGGCACGGTCGACCTACTCGCCGAGGTCGTCGTTTCCGACGACGAGGCGCTCCTCGAGCTGCTCAACGACCGTATCCGGCGAATCCCCGGCGTGCAGACCACCGAGACGTCGATCTACCTCAATCTCTACAAGCAGACCTACCAGTGGGGCACCCGCTGAGCATCAGCGCCGGCAGCTACGTCGCCGCGCCGGCGAATCCACGCTGACGCCACGCCTCGAAGGCGACGACCGCGACGCTGTTGGAGAGGTTCACGCTTCGGTTGCCCGGCCGCATCGGCAGGGTGACCAGCCGATCGCCGAACGA
>CAYVDN010000175.1:0-1758 GCA_964450685.1 uncultured Microthrixaceae bacterium | reverse complement strand
ACCGTTCGCCACCGACGTCGTCGACGGGGACGCCGCGGTCGAGGTCTCGCCTGGTGTGTCAATGGTCCCGGTGCCGGGCCACACCCGGGGCAGTGTCGTCTTCCACGTCGACGACCGTTGGTTGTTCACGGGCGACACGCTGCACTGGCATCGGAGGCGCGAGCACCTGGACGTCTTCGCACGCCAGACCTGGCACTCGTGGGATGCGCTCGCCGATTCGATGGACGTCCTGTCACGGCTGCGGGTCGAGTGGGTCTTCCCCGGACACGGCATGTGGCGTCACGTTGGATTCGCCGCGTACAACGCCGAGATGGCCGAGCTCGCTCCGTCGATGCGCCGGATCGGGCCTAGCGGTTGGAGCCACCGGCCCGTGGCGGAGTGACTGGTGCAGAACGAACGGCATCCGCAGGTGGAATTGCAGAGGCTCTGAAGTGGTTGTCACTGATCACCTGTCTGAAAGCGGTCGTCATGAGCGAGTCCCGACTCCCCACCTACTTCATCTCGCACGGCGGCGGACCGTGGCCGTGGATCAAGGACCTCCTCCCCGGGGACTGGAACCCGCTCGAATCGTCGCTCCAGGCCATTCCACGCCAGATCGGGGTCACCCCACGGGCGGTGCTGGCGATCTCCGGTCACTGGGAGGAGCGGGACTTCACGGTCCAGACCAACCCGAATCCACCGATGCTGTACGACTACGGAGGCTTCCCGGACTTCACCTACCGGATCCAGTACCCGGCCCCGGGCTCACCCGAGGTGGCAGCGCGCATCGGAAACCTGCTCGACGGCGCCGGGATCAGCCATCGAGTCGACCCGGACCGCGGGTTCGACCACGGTGTCTTCGCTCCGCTGTTCGTGATGTACCCGGACGCGGACGTACCGGTGCTGCAGCTGTCGCTGCGTTCGGGCTACGACCCGCGGGAGCACGTGGCTGTGGGCCGCGCGCTCGCCCCGCTGCGCGACGAGGGGGTCCTGATCCTCGGGAGCGGGTTCAGCTACCACAACCTCGGGGCGATGGGCGCATCGGGTGTGGAGCCGTCCCGATTGTTCGGGGAGTGGCTCAACGAGGTGCTCGTCGAAGGCGACATAGATGACCGAACCGCGGCACTGGAGAGCTGGGCGAGTGCGCCCGGCGCCCGCCAGAGCCACCCGGCCGAGGACCATCTGATCCCGCTCATGGTCGCCGTCGGCGCGGCGGAGGGCGATGCCGGGGTTCGTGTGTACCACGAGACCAACGTCCTTAACTCGGGCATCCACTCGTCCAGCTTCGCTTTCGGGCTGAACTGAGACCGCTCCGCGAACACCCAGGGTTCCCAGCGTCAGAGCGTTCGTGGCTGCAGGGTGGGTGCGGTGGAGAAGAACGGGGGCGATCCCGCTGTGATGGAATGACTCGTCGATGAACAACGACGAGACTCGAAAGCTGTGGGAGAGCAGGGCCCTCGACTGGGTCCGCAACGAGCGGATCATCGACACGACGTTCGAGCCGTTCACCCGTGCATTGCTCCAAGCAGTCGACCTGGAAGGGGCGGGCCGGGTCCTCGACGTCGGTTGCGGAGCAGGCACCCTTCTCGAAGCAGCCGTGGCCCAGGGAGTCGATGCAGTCGGTGTCGACCTCTCCGAACCGATGGTCGACGCGGCTCGCCGCCGAGCGCCGGCCGCCACGATCCTGACTGCCGACGCCCAGACCGCCGACATCCTTGCGCTGACCGGTGGTGAGCCGTTCGACCGTGTGATGTCACGTTTCGGCGTGATGTTCTTCGA
>CAYVDN010000174.1:0-1777 GCA_964450685.1 uncultured Microthrixaceae bacterium | reverse complement strand
CTTGTTCTGACGCTCCAGCTTCTCGCCCTCCTTGTGGAGGTTCCCCTGAGTGGCTCGTTGAAGCGCCGTGTGCAACGGGTCGGTCATGGGCCAGAGTTTGCCGCACCCCTCGCAGGCACGACGAAGTTGACCGGACCGACTCAGTCGACCCGGCGGACCGCCAGCACGGTGATGTCGTCGGTGATCGGCCCGGACGCGAACTCGCCCGCGGCGTGCACGAGCTCCCGACACACATCCTGGGCACCCGCATCGCCGAACCGCCGGACCACCCCGGCGATGCGCTCCTCACCGAAGAGCTGATCGCCCGAACGGGCCTCGGCGACACCGTCGGAGAGGGCGACGATCAGATCGCCTTTCTCAAACGCAACTTCCCGCGACTGGTACGTCGCTGCCGGGTCCATCATCAGCACCGGTCCCGTCGCACGAAGCGGCTGCAGCTGACGGTCGTGGGCCAGCCACGCCGGCGGGTGACCAGCGGATGCGTACCGAACGGCTCCCGCGTCCTCGTCGAAGACCAGCACCACGAGCGACACGAACTCCTCGGGTCGTTCATAGTCGGAGACCTGGCGATTGAGCTCCTCGAGCGCCTGGCCGGGGTCACGGAACCGGCGGAGGTAGGAGCGCAAAAGGAACTTGGTCTGCAACGCAGTGATGGACGCCTCCACGTCGTGGCCGGAAACGTCGCCCACCACGCAGCACAACCGGCCGGTCGGGAGGTGGAAGACGTCGACCAGATCGCCCGACATCACCCCCGAGACCGCCTCGTGCACCGTACCGATCTCGAAGCCGGGGGTATGCGGCATTGCGGCGGGGGCGAGGCGTTCGGCCCAGCGCGCCGGCGCCGTGTCGGTCTGGGCCAGAACGTCGATCGCCCGTTGCTCGACCCGGAGCCTCTGCTCGGTCAGGCGAGCGTCGCGCCGCACGTAGCGTGCGAGCCAGAGACTGATGACCACTGGCAGGGTGACCGTGCCGATGAAGTACCACGCTGCGGGGTCGTCCGTGAGCGCGACCAGCCCAACAGCCAGCGCCACAGCGAGATACAAGCCCGCGGTCTGCATGTCGTGGGACACCGTGCTGCCGGACAACTCGATGATGTCGGTCGCCGTCGAGTCGAGCTTCCGGAGGGTTCGCAGCCGGACCACCGCGGCGCGGATCCAGGTGCCGGCGCCCACGAGGCACACGCCGACCACGGCGAGGAGGAACCAACGAGCGACCATAGCGCGCGGTCAGGCTACCGGGCCCACTCACTCGCACCGCGCTCCCTCACCTGTTGCATGGGGGGGGAACTACTCGGTGCGCTTGCGGACGCGCATCTTGATCGGCGTCGCGCCGAGGTCGAACTCGTCGCGCAACATCCGCTCCAGGTACCGCAGGTAGTGCGGCGGAATCGTCTTGTTGGCGAACAAGGTGAACGTGGGCGGATCGGTGGCGCCCTGCGTGGCGTACAGCACCCGCGCTCCGTGCGGGCCCGGCTGGGCCTGCTGCGCTCTGCGGATCACGTCGTTGACCTTCCGGGTCGGAACCCGCTTGTGGTACGCGTCGATCGCCGTCTCCAGCGCCGGCACCAACCGGTGAACGCCGCGGCCCGTGAGCGCCGAAATCCGCAGCACCGCCGAGTCCCCCAGGAAGTGCAGCTTCTGCGACATCTGGTACAGCACCGCGTTGCGAGCGTCAGCGTCCATCATCTCCCACTTGTTGAGGAGGATGACGATCGGGCTGCCCGACGCGTCGATGCGTTCGGCGAGCCGCTGGTCCTGGTGGGTGATGCCCTCGGTCG
>CAYVDN010000173.1:0-1819 GCA_964450685.1 uncultured Microthrixaceae bacterium | reverse complement strand
CGAGCGCCGCGCCGTCGTCTACGACCACAAGGGCAACGGTCTGGTCTTCTACAGCCCGAAGGGGAGCTGAGTGCGCGCTGTCGTCAGCGGCGCCAACGGATTCCTGGGCGGTCACCTGGTTCGTGAACTGCTCGATCGGGGAGTGCAGGTCCGCGCCGCTGACCTGGATCGCGGCCCAGCCCTCGAAGGCGTCGATGTCGAGTTCGTAGAGATAGACGTGCTGGATCCGGCGAGTCTCCGTTCGGCCTTCGCCGACCAGGACGTCGTGTTCCATCTGGCAGCGATCATCTCGATAGTCGGTGACCCGACGGGCATGGTCTGGCGCGTGAACGTGCACGGCCCGCGCAACGCGGCAGCCGTCGCGCTCGAGTCAGGAGTCGGACGTTTCGTGCACTGCAGCTCGGTGCACTCGTTCGATCTCGCCCGCTGCGGGCCTTCGTTGGACGAAACGGGGCCGCCGACGACGCACCCGGACTCTCCGGTCTACGACCGCTCGAAGCGCGCGGGTGAGGACCAGATCCGTGACGTGATCGCCGAAGGACTGGACGCGGTGATCGTCAACCCAACTGGCATCATCGGCCCGTTCGACCTGGGCCCGTCCCGTATGGGCGAGACGATCCTGCAGTTCATGCGACGCAAGATCCCTGTCGGTGTGACTGGCCAGTTCGACTTCGTCGACGTCCGTGACGTCGTCGCCGGAATGATCGCTGCGCAGGAACGAGGTCGTGTGGGGGAGAACTATCTGCTGTCCGGTTCGAGGATCAGCATCCGCGAGCTCGGCCTGCTGGTGGAGCGCTACTCAGGAGCTCCAGTCCCGCCGTTGTCCATCCCCCTGCGCCTGGTTCAGCCTCTTGCTCCGCTGGTCATGCAGATCGAGCGCAAGGCGAAGATGCCGATATTCACTCCCGACGCCCTCCACACGCTGGAGCACTCGCCCGTCGTCAGCCATTTCAGAGCAGCCACTGAGCTCGGCTACGCGAGCCGACCCATCCACCGTACGATTCGCGACACCGTCACTTGGTTCGAGTCCCAACGGACCGAGGCTGGATGAGACTCGATCGCCTCCCAGTCCGTGCTCCTAGCGGCTGGACAGTCGAGTCGACGAGCGGCCTGGGCCCGTTCGTCACCCGCGTCGAGTTCCGTCTCGAGGACGGAACCCGACGGATCTGGCAGTCGCGGGACCACCGCAAGGGTCTCGGCCGTCCAACCGTTCCTGCCCTCACGTGGTGGATAGCGGTCCTGTTCTGTATCGGCTCGACCTGCTTCATCCTCGGTCCGATCCCGGCTTACGAGTCATCGGTCGGCGCCAACGCCGTAGGGGTCACGTTCTTCGTGGGCTCCATCTTCTTCACCTCGGCCTCCTACCTCTGCTTCATCGAGGCCGCCAACGCCCCGGGGGCGGTGTCCGACGAGCCAGGTCGTCGCACCGGGATCATGCGACTCGCGTGGTGGCACCCGCGGTCGATCGACTGGTGGTCAACCGGGGTGCAGCTCGTCGGCACGCTGTACTTCAACGTCATGACGTTCCTGGCCATGAACGGCGGATGGGACGTGGCCCAGGCCAACCGTCTGGTGTGGAGACCCGACGCGATCGGTTCGATCTGCTTCCTCGTGGCCAGCTACCTGGCTTGGGCCGAGGTCTGCCACTCCGCTGGCCGGTTGCGCTTCAGGGACATCTCCTGGTGGGTCGTCGTGCTGAACCTGGCCGGTTCGATCTTCTTCGGGATCTCCGCCGTCGGCGCGTACACGCTCCCATCGGGCGACGTGGTGAACCTGTGGCTCGACAACGCCGGGACCGTTGCCGGCGGCATCTGCTTCT
>CAYVDN010000172.1:0-1839 GCA_964450685.1 uncultured Microthrixaceae bacterium | reverse complement strand
CCAATCCGAATCGCGGTTCTCGCGCCGACGCTGTGGCACGCGGGAGGGCTGGTTCGCTGGTCACGGGACTTGGTCCGAAGCCTCGAACTCGTCACCACCGCAGATCAACTTCAGGTCCATGTCATCGTCCGTCATCGACTCGACCTCGCCCAGGCCACCGTTGACGAGTTCGGGCTCCGCTGTTCCTTGTACGAGGTGGGCGTCGAGAGATCGACGACACGAGGCCGGATCGACACCGTGCGGCGAATGTCGACACTTCTTCGCGAGCTCCGCCCGGATCTTGTGCACGTACCGATGGGATCGGTGTGGCTAGTGGGTCTTCGCCAACCGGCCTTCCGTGTTGTCGTGACCTGTCACAGCCTTCCGTCACGCGAGCTGATTCCCCGCCACGACCGGATGATCGCTCGCCGCCTTGCTCATACAGGCAACGCCACGCTCGTCGCGAACGCCGAGCGACTCCGACTACCCCTCGACGACGCTGTGGGTGTGAGACCGGGAACTTCCCTCACGCTGCCGACCGGAACCGACGCGGAGCCGGTCGACGAGGCCGACGAGTTCAGAGCGCTCCTACATGAGTCGTTCGCGATCGAGCCTGGCGAGCGTGTCGTGATCAGCGTCGGGCGCCTCATTCCCGGGAAGCGATTCGATCTCGTGCTCGATGTCGCTCGTAGGGTGAATGAGTCAGGCGGGCCGGTGAGGTTTCTGATCCTTGGCGACGGACCAGAGCGCGAGTCTCTGGTCGCTCAGGCGAGCACCATGGGCCTGGCTGGTCGGGTGAACTTCGTCGGCCACGTCGCCGATCCAGGCGGGTTCTACCTCGGCGCCGATGTGTTGTTGAGCACGTCCGACTCCGAGGGCGGCGGACCGCTGGTTGTCATCGAGGCTCTGATGGCAGGCCTACCAGTGGTCGCCACCGATGTGGGCGGGTCACGGGAACTCCTCGACGAACCTATCAACGGCCAGATCGCGCAACCTGGCGATGTCGCTGGTCTGGTGCGTGCTTTGCTTGAGCAACTCGAGCAGCCTGACCGTCGTGTCGAGCGGGCTGCACGAGCCAGCAGCAGGTACTCGTTGGACGCGATGGGACGGGCGCACCTGGCCTTGGTCCGGGACCTGCTTGGTCCGAACACGAAGGCCTGAGCTCGCTGTCTCGCGGTGCGAGCTCCGGCCGATCTCAGCGGAAGGCGTTGCCGTTGGCGTGGCTGACGAGCGCAGAAACCGACTCGCCCTCGTCGAGATCGAACTGGGCCACGAGATAGGCCGGGATGATCACAAGCGTGCCCGCTTTGACCGTCACCTGCTTGCCGACCGCCGGGACTGACAACGTGCACTCTCCGGAAGGGGTGTCCACATTGTGGACCAGGAGCAGAGCGAGCTTGCGGGTGGAGTGGTCCTCGCCGAGAGCGGTGATGCTGTCGCCGGGCGAGAACGTGGAGGGACGGGGTTCCTCCGGTTCGTGTACCTCGCGCAGGTCGAATCGGAAGTAGGTGTCGTTGGCCTGGCCGGCGGCGATGGCCATGATCTCGGCTGCGCCAGCAAGTGTATCGGCCGCATCCGGGTCGAACTTGCTCACGGCTTCAGCGTCGAGGACGTCCGCGGTGGCGATACCAGCCACGTGGGAGTTTGACATCGGCGGGAAGTCCAGCGGCCGGTACGTCGGGGCGTCGTCGGTGACGGCCACCGCTTTGTCGTCCAACGGCGGAGGGAACTCGAAGCCCGCATCGGACTCGGTCGTGGGCAACGAGTCGTCTGCCTCGGTGGCCTGCTCCATGTGATTCAACCTCGCTACCGTGTGGGTGTCTCGGGCTTCGAGCCTGCTGACCTCTGGCACGATAGTTC
>CAYVDN010000171.1:0-1909 GCA_964450685.1 uncultured Microthrixaceae bacterium | reverse complement strand
CGCCCCAGGTTCGCATCTGAAGTCCGCTGTGGCGGGCCGACATCAGCATGTCCGGTTCCCAGTAGTCGAAGCCCGACGTGCTGAGCACGCTTCCCGTGAGGTCGGACTTCGATGAGACCCGGCAGGGGATTCCGTTGAGGAAGCTTCCGAGGCCGCGTCCGGCCCAGCACATCTCGCCGATCGCTGGGATGTTGATGATCCCGATGGCAGGCCCGTGTTCGTCTTCGAGGTAGAGAAGGTTCGAGTAGAGCGCGACGCCGTGCGTGAACGCCTCGGTTCCGTCGATTGGATCGATGACCCAGCGACGGCCGCTCGTACCAGTGGATTCGCCATCTTCCTCGCCGAGGATCGCATCGTCGGGGAAGCGTTCCTGGATCAGCCGGCGCATGAGCGTCTCGGCTCCCTGGTCGGCGAGGGTGACCGGCGTCCCGTCGGCCTTGCGGATCACTTCGAGTTCAGTGGCACGGAAGTGGTTCATGGTGAGCTCGCCGGCCTGCCGGACAACGTCGACGGCGAACTCGAGATCGGATGCGGAAGCGGGGGGCGCTGTCATGTGCACCATCATCGCTCACCGGTTTGTGGTCGCTCGACTCATGTCCGCTGCGAGGCGGTCGATAGGACGCAGTGTCGTTGTTGAAGACCACCTGCGCCGCGTGTGGGGAGATCGAACTTCCGGTGTCCCGCGTGGTGCTGCGCATCTGTACTGAGGACCGCTCGGGGGTCTGTGTGATTCGATGCCCGGAGTGCGGAAGCCGGTTCGTGAAGGAGGCGAACGACGCCATGATCGTGATGCTCCTCGCGGTTGGCATCGAGGTGTCGATGTGGAGCTCCGCTTCCGCTGCTCGGGTCCCCGAGGGGCTGCCTGCGATCTCCGCGCACGAGATCGAGACCTTCCGCCGTAGTCTCGGGAAGGACTCGGAGTTGTTCCGGCATCTCGAAGGTCTGCCCGGCTAGCTAATCCCGACTTGTTTGGTCGGGAATTCGCCGCCAGACTGGTGGCATGTCACCTTCGCTCTTCGAGTTCCCGGACCCGGTCAACGAAGTGTCGGCGCGACTCGTCGCGGGTGGAGTCGTGGTCATGTCGGCGATCATCGTCGCAGGAGGACCAGCCTGGCTCGTTGCGGTGCTCGCCTATGGGTTCGTTGCGCGCGTGCTGACCGGCCCGACCCTCAGCCCGCTCGGACGAGTTGTCACCGGGTTCATCACGCCGAGGTTGCCGGTCGAACCTCGACTCACGCCCGGTCCGCCGAAGCGATTCGCTCAGGGGATCGGCGCGACGCTGTCGCTCGCCGCAGCGGTCGCGCATTTCGGTTTCGGTGCGACCGGGGTCGCTCGGATCCTTGTCGGAATGATCCTCGTCGCGGCTTCCCTTGAGGCGTTCGCCGGGTTTTGCCTGGGCTGCAAGATCTTCGCCCTGCTCATCCGACGCGGCGTGATCCCGGAATCGGTGTGCGAGGCCTGCAACAACCTCAGTCTCCGCGGTACCTGACGGGGTGGCCGAGTCGGTTCGGCCCCCCGCTAGCCTCGATGTGATGGTGAACACCGGCGGGATACCTACGGCGTGATCGTCGCTGCGATCCAACACGACATCTCCTGGCGCGACGCTGCTGCAACCCGTCGCGACCTCGGTCCGATGGTTGAGCGGGCGGCGGCTTCGGGTGCGCGGTTGATCGTCCTGCCCGAGATGTACGCGACGGGGTTCTCGATGGACGCGGCGGAGATCTGCGAACCCGAGGACGGAGCGTCCATCGAGTTCGTTCGAGACGCGGCGCGACGCCTCGATGTCTGGATCGCGGCCTCGGTGGCCGTCGCAACGAAGACAACGGGAAATCGCAATCGCTTCATTGCCGCAGGACCGAATGGGGAGTTCGTCACTTACGACAAGCGCCACCCGTTCACCTACGCCGGC
>CAYVDN010000170.1:0-1963 GCA_964450685.1 uncultured Microthrixaceae bacterium | reverse complement strand
GCCCCAACTTCGCGAATCGAACGCCAGCACCACCGATTGCTCAGCAGTCTCCTAGCGGCCATCCCGACACGACCGACGATGGTTCCGCTCACCTCGACCACCGCCGGTAGGCATCGGCCGATCAGCGCGGTGGGTGCGGCTCGAAGCCCCGCTCCTCCTGTTGTTCGCGGATGTAGCCGATGATCGCTTCGATCTCGGCGTCGGTGAGCCCCGGCACCGGGGCCATGTCTCCGAAGTCCCAGTGGTGCGCCCGCGCTCCTGACACGACTGCGGCACGGAACGCTGCATCGGGGTGATGTCCTGGCTCGTAGACCTGCGACAGATGCGACGGGCCCTTGTCGGTTCCCTGCAGGTCCGATCCGTGGCACGACGCGCACGCCTGCTTGTACAGCGCTTCGCCGTCCGACCCCGACGCCGAACGGTCATCACCAGAGCAAGCGCCGACGACCAGCACCACCGCCGCCGTCATCAGCGCGGCGACCCACGAACGCGACGCTTGGACCGATTCTGGCACCCGACCGAAGCTACTTGGGCGCGGCGGATGACTCGGAGCTGTCGTGTTGGGAGCCGTTCGGTTGGGCTCCGGGGTACGGCAGAACTGGTCGGCCCGCCAGATGATGGCCCGCAACCACCGTGTAGAGCTCTTCTCGGACACGCATGACCCGTCGCCCGCACCCAACAGCACGGCCTGCCGTTCGATTTCAACTCGATGGACGAGACCGGCCTGCCGTGGACGTTCCTTGACGAAGCTGCCGACCCGTCGCGGGTCGTTCCCGGCGCCCGCCTCGTCACCGGATCCGGGACCGTCCGCGCTGTCGTCGTGGTCGTCGACGTCACAGGCGATGGCATCGTGCACGTGTGCGACGTCCCCGGTTCGGCCGAGGTCAACGCCCACCTCCTCGGCGACCGTTCGAGAGAGCCAGCTGGTCCCTCGGTCCTCGGCCCAGGGAAAGGCCGTCGCAAGGAACTGTCCCTGCCCCATGGAAGGATCTGCATCGTGAGTGAGCGGGTGCCCCGAGTGCGTCGAACGCCGTTGCCCGCGGACGCGCTGATCGTCGTGCGCGGCGACGATCTCATCGACGGTTCGTCGCAGTTGCAGGCCATGGACTTCCGTCGCCGGTTCCCCGACTGGGGTCGGTGGGGACTCTCGGCGTTCTACGCTCGCAGCGACACCGATGTCGACGACCTGGCCGCCGATCGGCTCGAGCACTTCCCGATCCTGCGGTTGTACCGGCCAGAGGTGCTCGAAGCGGCTGGGTTCGAGATCGTGCCCACGTTCCGGACGCCGCACGTCACACTCGCGTTCGACGGCGACCTGGATGTCTGGGTCGACCGTCTCCGAACTGCTGACCATGACGCGCGGCCCAACCCCTACCATGAACGTGACTGAGCGAGGAGGACCTGACATGGCGACGACAGTCGACGTCGAGCTACGCGTCGATCTCCAAACGATGGACGAGACCGGGCTGCCCTGGACCTTCCTCGACGAGGCGCCCGACCCGTCGCGCATCGTGCCCGGTCGTCACATCGTGGCCGGCTCGGGATCCGCGGTCGCGGTCGCCGTGGTCGTGGATATCACCGACGAGGGCATCGTCCACGTGCACCCCCTCAGCGGGTCCGTCGCCTCGAACGCGTACCTGCTCGAGTCCGACCCTGCAGCGCGGCGTCTGCCAGAAAATCTGCCAGATCCGGCAGAAACCGACGGAACGAGCGGGGACGAGACGGCATCGCGAGAGGCCGAAACCCCTGCAACCGCAAGGCGGAGCGGGCGTCGACGGCACCAGCCGGGACGGCCAGGCGCCTCATAACCCGAAGGTCGCAGGTTCAAATCCTGCCCCCGCCACCAATTTGACCAATGATGACGGGCCCTGCGGGGCCCGTCATCAGGTTGATCCTGATTTCTCTACCGGAGCGTCTACCGGTTTTTCGGGGTAGGCGGTAGATGACTCACGAGATGGCTCAC
>CAYVDN010000169.1:0-1990 GCA_964450685.1 uncultured Microthrixaceae bacterium | reverse complement strand
AGCGGCTCACGGAAGTCACGCAGCTCACCGAGTCCGGAGTTGCGCAACGCGAAGTTGTCCAGCACTGAATTGGCGGGACGCGGAGCCATCGGTGGCGCGTCGGCTGCGCGTGCAGCGTCGAAATCGGCGGTCGAGATCGGCCGCACCTTCTCCCTGGGATGACCTGCGGCAACGAGAATCTCACCGACGAACTCGTACCAGCTGACGGCTCCCTGGTTGGTCACGTGGTGGATACCCGGAACCCGGGCGACAGCCAGCTCCACCAACTTGGACGCCAGGTCCCCGGCGAAGGTCGGATGGCCTCGCTGGTCGTCGACGAAGGTCAGCTCGTCGTGCGCCTCCGCCAGCCGGAGCACCGTCTTGACCATGTTGTTGCCGTGCCGTCCGCACACCCAGGACGTGCGAGCGATCGTCCAGCCGGGATCGAGCTCACGCTCGCCCCCGAGCTTGGTGCGTCCGTACACCGACGCCGGGGCCGGCTGGTCCCATTCGACGTACGGGTCGGCCTTGGTGCCGTCGAACACGTAGTCGGTGGACACGTAGACGACGTGTGAACCCACTCGACGCGCGCCGTCCGCCAGGAACCGAGTCGCCAGGCAATTCACCCGATGAGCGGTCTCGACCTCGACCTCGCAGCGGTCCACCGCCGTGAATGCTGCACCGTGGATGATCACATCCGGCTCGAATGAGGTGACAACGGCGAGCACCGCGTCCCTATCGGTCAGGTCGCAGTTGTGCAGGTCGACTCCGAGGACTTCGTGTCGGTCCTCGACCAGGGGCAGGATCTCCGATCCGAGCTGACCGGCGCTGCCGGTTACGAGCATCCGCACGGCTCAGCGGTTCCTCACTCGATCGCGCAGCGGGACCCACCATTCGCGGTTGTCCACGTACCAGCGGATCGTCTCGTCGATCGCCTCCTCGAAGGTGACCGCCGGCTTCCAGCCGAGCTGGGCGACCTTTCCGGTGGCGATCGAGTAGCGCCTGTCGTGACCCTTGCGGTCCTCGACGTACTCGACGTCGGACTCACCCTTGCCGAGCGCAGCGAGGATCGTGTCGGTGATCTCACGATTGGTCTTCTCGTTGCCGGCGCCGATGTTGTAGATCTGCCCCACGCTTCCAGCCCGACGGACGAGATCCACGCCGGTGCAGTTGTCGCGGACGAACAACCAGTCACGGATGTTCAGACCATCGCCGTAGAGCGGAACCTTGCCGCCCTCCAACAGCGTGGTGACGAAGAACGGGATCAGCTTCTCGGGGAACTGGTACGGCCCGAACTGGTTGGAGGAACGGGTCACCACGACCGGCAGCTCGTAGGTCTCGTGGTAAGCCAGCGCGATCAGATCCGAGCCGGCCTTCGCTGCCGAGTACGGCGAACGTGGCTGGAGCGGGTCGGTCTCGGTGAACGAACCCTGTTCGATCGAGCCGTAGACCTCGTCGGTCGAGATGTGCACGAACCGCTCGACTCCGAGCTGGACTGCGGTGTCACACAGGACGTTCGTGCCGCTGCAGTTGGTCCGCACGAACACGTCAGGGTCGAGAAGCGATCGGTCGACATGGCTTTCCGCTGCAAAGTGAACGACCTGATCGCACCCGTCCATCGCAGCACTCACGGCCTCACGGTCGCAGATGTCTCCGTGAACGAACTCGAAGCGGGGATCGCTCTCGAGGTCCGCAAGGCTCTCGCGGTTGCCCGCGTACGTCAGCGCGTCGAACACACGCACCGAGTCGTCACTGTTGGTCAGCACGTGACGCGCGTAGTTGGATCCGATGAAGCCGGCGGCTCCGGTGACGAGCAGTCTCATGCGCTAAATCCTTGCAGGGTGTCGATACGGGTGGGGGAACCGGTGGCGGGGCGTGGCGCCCTCAGGTGCGCAGGCTGAAGTGCGGCTGCCACATGGGCTCGATCTGGCTGCGGAGCGGGTTGGACTGGTCCCGAGCGGACAGGATCGGCGAGTCGACTCCCCAGTCGGCGTCGATCGCAGGATCGTCC
>CAYVDN010000168.1:0-2131 GCA_964450685.1 uncultured Microthrixaceae bacterium | reverse complement strand
TAGACGTGTGGGAGGCTATCGACGCCGCGTCCACCAAGCCGTTCGGCTACATGCGCTTCACACCCGGGCCCGGAGTCGGTGGCCACTGCCTTCCGATCGACCCGTCGTACCTGTCGTGGCAGGTCGAGCGTTCACTCGGCCAGACGTTCAGGTTTGTGGAGCTGGCCAACGACGTGAACGAGCACATGCCCGACTACGTAGTTCGCCGTGTGCAGTCTCTTCTGAACGAGCAGCGCAAAGCTGTGAACGGCTCCACGGTCCTCGTGTACGGACTGGCCTACAAAGCGAACACGTCCGATGCCCGCGAGACACCTTCACGACCGATCGTCGAGAAGCTGCACCACCTGGGCGCCGAGGTTCAACTGGTCGACCCTCACGTGTCGGAGAGCCAGTTCCCCACCGAGGCGAAACGTGCTGAGGGAACCACAGCGGACCTGGCTGCGGCGGATCTGGTCGTGTACTTGGTGGACCACGCCGATTTCGACCGGACGGCGATCGCCTCGGCAGGTGTGCCGGTGTTGGACTGCCGTCGCTGTCTCGAAGGACCCACGGTCGAGTACCTGTGAGCAGCGGCCTCAGCTCTGTGCGCCGCGTGGCCACGCCCGCCGCGCGCAGCGCAGTGAAGGCAACGTCCGCGTTGGCGGACCTGATCCGGCGTCCTGCGCCGGGGATCACGATCCTGATCTACCACCGGGTGGGTGCCGGCAACGGAGGCCAGATGGACCTGTCCCCCGCCGCGTTCGACGCCCAAGTCGCATGGCTTCGGTCGACCCAGCGGGTACTGACTCTTGATCAGGCGTTGGTCGAGCTCGGGGCGGAACGCCCGGCTGGGGAGGGCGCCACCGCCCCGGGCTCTCACGGCGACACGCCCAACACAGGTGTGGTGCTGACGTTCGACGACGGCACCGCCGACTGGGTCGACCATGTTCTCCCCGCCTTGGAGCGGCACCGTGTCCCGGCCACCTTCTATGTGGCCACCCAGTTCGTCGATGAGCAGTTGCCGTTGCCGGGCGACGGGGTACCCGTCACCTGGGCGGGCCTCAAGGAGCTGGCATCGTCGGAGCTCGTGACGATCGGCTCTCACACCCACAGCCACGCCCTGATGGACCGACTTCCCGCCGAACGGGTCGACGACGAGCTGGACCGCTCGATCGGCCTGCTCGCCGACCGGGCCGGTGTCGAGGCCACGCACTTCTGCTACCCGAAGGCGCTGCCGGGCTCACCCCAGGCGGAAGCTGCGATCCGCGAGCGGTTCCGTTCGGCCACCCTGGCCGGCTCCAGGGCTAACCACGTCGGCGCCGATCCCTTCCGACTCACCCGATCCCCCATCCAGCCAGCCGACGGGCAGAGGTGGTTCGAGCGCAAGGCAACAGGTGGCATGGCTTTCGAGAACGATCTGCGCGACATGTTGAACCGGGTCCGCTACCGGGGTGCCAAGTCGTGAACCCGCCGCGGCTGGTGCACCTGACCACCACAGACATCAGCCTGGAGCTGCTTCTCGGCCCGCAGCTCAGCGCCTTCGTCGAGGCCGGCTACGAGGTGATCGGAGTCAGTGCGCCCGGTCCGTTCGTGCCCCAGATCGAGGCCCGAGGAGTGAGGCACCTGCCGCTGGCGAACGCGACCAGGGCGATGGCCCCCCACAAGGACCTGTTGGCGGTCGGGGAGCTGACCCGGCTCTTCCGTCGTCTGCGGCCCGACATCGTGCACACCCACAACCCCAAGCCGGGCCTGTACGGTCGGATCGCCGCACGGGCAGCTGGGGTGCCGGTCGTCGTCAACACCGTGCACGGCCTGTATGCGCTACCCGAGGACGACTGGAAGAAGAAGGCGGTCGTCTACTCGTTGGAGCGGTTGGCGTCCATGTGTTCGGACGCCGAGCTGGTGCAGAACCCCGAGGACATGGTGACGCTTCGCAAGGCTCTTCGGGAACCCAAGGCGAAGCTGACACTGCTGGGAAACGGTGTCGACCTGACCCGCTTCGGCGACCGGGCGGACCGGTCGGAGATCAGAGCGAAGGTCCGCGCCGAACTCGGGGTGGACGACGCTGCGGTCGTGGTGGGCGCGGTCGGTCGTCTGGTGCTCGAGAAGGGATACGTCGAGCTGTTCGAGGCGTGGGAGCGGCTCTCTGCGC
>CAYVDN010000167.1:0-2143 GCA_964450685.1 uncultured Microthrixaceae bacterium | reverse complement strand
GTCGTCTGGCAACTCGACCGTGATTCGGGAGAGGTGAGCGAGCTGGTCCGCTCGGAGTCCCAACCCGAACGAGTAGGTGCGACACAGAACTGGCGTGTCGGCGAATTTGTGTTCGAACCGCAGCGGGGGTGTGGGTGCAATCACCCCATGTACGCGTGGGTTCCTCCCGAGGACTGAGGACGCCGGTGGATGCTCTCGACTACGCGCTGGGTGCCGCCGCGACCGCCCGGTTGGCTCGTCTGGTGACCCGCGACTCGATCTTCGATGCCCCTCGCCTGAAGTACGTCCAGGCGATGGACAAGAGCGGTCACACCAAGCTGGCTGAGCTGGCTGTCTGCCCATGGTGCATCTCGGTATGGCTCGGTGCGGCGGTGGCGTTGGCAGGGCACCGCAGAGTCCCCGGCTACAGGCTGGTCACCTCCGCGTTGGCGTTCTCACTCGCTGCTGGCGTGATCAACGAGCTCGGCACCGAGGGTGACGACGACTGATTACGGACAGCCGGGCCGCAACGAAGTGCTGCGACTCCGGCTGCCCAACGTCCTGGTGGATGTGCACGGTGAGGTCCCGAGGTCCGTCGCCGACGCCCTGGCGGATCTGACCGACGAGCGCCTTCACATGGCCCCCGATGCGCCGACCCTGTCGCTCCTGGTGAGCGAGCATGACGAAGCCTGGACCGTCGAGCCGAAGTCCGGTCCCAACTTCGACATGCCGACCACGGCGGTAGCGGCGACCGATGTGGATCTG
This sequence comes from uncultured Microthrixaceae bacterium, assembly GCA_964450685.1. Taxonomy (GTDB): domain Bacteria; phylum Actinomycetota; class Acidimicrobiia; order Acidimicrobiales; family Microtrichaceae; genus JBAOHV01. Next base: position 1,399 of record CAYVDN010000167.1, on the reverse strand, counting down.
CTCGACGCCCTGATCGGCCGGCTGAACCGTCTGGCCTTCCACGCCGACCCGGACAGGTTGCATCTGCACGCGGCTGCAGTCGAACTGGATGGAGTAGGAATCCTCCTGGCGGGACCCTCGGGTAGTGGCAAGTCGACGGTCACGCTCGAACTGTTGCGACGTGGCGCTTCGTATCTGACCGACGAGAGTCTCACCGTGCAGCCGGGCTCGTTGACCGTCTCCGCCTACCCGAAACCCCTCACACTGAAACAGGGTTCGCTCGAGCGAGTCGTCGGACAAGGCGATCATCCGGCAGCCGGGTTGCGTCAGGCGCAGAACGGGCGGGCGCACCTTCGCGCCGGCCTTGTAGCTCCGATCGCCCCGATGAGCCGGATCGGCGTGATCGTCATCGTCCGCCACGCCGATGACGAGCCCCCGCGCCTTTCGTCGCTCAGTCCCGCTGAAGCATGCGTTCGACTGCTCGCCGACACGCTCGACGGAGTGCGCCTCGGGCCTTCCGCTCTCGACGTGGTGGCGCCTGTGGTTGCTGCGGCGACGGCATGGGAACTCGTCTACGACGACGCGGAGGTCGCAGCAGAGTCGATCTCCCACATGCGGCCACCGTTGCGCCGCCAGCTCTGCGTGCTCGACCGGCTCGAACCAGGCATGCGCGGTGACAGCCCGAACTCGAATGCCGACTCGCGGTCAGGTCCACATGTCTCGACGGACCGGTCGACGCGGATCGCTCATTTCGACCACCACTCCGTGCTGCACGACGGGAGCAGCTGGGCGCTCGAGCTGGTCGAGTCGCACGACCACACGGTCGGCCGCACCGACACGGACCGGGTCGAACCACTGGCGTTCGGTCTACCGGGGCGATCGATGTGCGACATCGCCACGGCATCACCGGTGAGCGCCACCGACGTCGACGCGGCGATTCAGGGGCGCTGCACCGGTGTGTTGACCGAACAGCTCGCCCGGGGCCGCGCCGTCACCGTTGACGAAACCGCAGAACGCCTACGACAAGCCCACATCGCCGGTCAGTCGACCTGCGCCCTGCTCGAACGCGAGCTCCCGAGAGTTGTCGACCTGCTGGAACGCGCCGGAGTCCAGCCGGTGGTGATCAAGGGTCCGGTCAGCGCACACGACGGGCCCCTGCCCGTGCATATGCGTGACTTCGGTGACCTGGACCTGCTTGTCCCACCCGGGCAGATGTCCGCCGCGGTCGACGCGCTCATCGCTGTCGGGTTCGAACGCTGCTTCGCTCAGGTTTCGCCCGAGTTCGACCGCCGTTTCGTCAAGAGCGTCACCCTTCGTGCGCCCTTCGCCGGCGACTGGGACGATCGTAGAACGCCGACGTTCGAGGTGGACCTTCACAGGACGCTCACCCCCGGCCCGTACGGAGAGCTGCTACCGCTGG
>CAYVDN010000166.1:0-2210 GCA_964450685.1 uncultured Microthrixaceae bacterium | reverse complement strand
TCACCGCTGGCTTGTTCGCGTCGACCTTGACCAGGTCGAGGATCTGCTCCTGGGCACGAAAGGCCCCCCGCCGCATCAGGACCAACAGCACCACATCAGCAATGGCCAACTGCAGGAGCGTCCGACGACGGTCCACCGACGCGGCCAGCGCGCCGATCGTACTGACGACGAAAATCACGACCGACAGCCACACGATCCGGTCGAGCAGCACGATCGCGTCCTGGAGCTCCTTGAGCTTTCCCTGGTCGTAGATCGTGATCTGCCCGAAGTCATCGGGAAGATCGGTTCCGAAGGTGTCGTTGATCTTGTCGATCGCCGAGGACGGGATCTCGTCGATCTGGACATCGGGGATCTGGACGGTCCTGCCGAACAGCTCGGGCGAGATGCTCGTGATCCGGGCCAGCACCCGATTGATTATCGGTATCAGGTTGAGGGTGACGCTGTCGTCGTTGGCGGTAACGACGTCTGACTCGCCCCGCAGCACCTTGACCGCTGCGGTGTGAGCCTGACGGTTCGCCTCCTGCCAGACTTCGGCGAACTTGTCGCTCTCGACGACCTTGGTCACCTGGTCCCCCACGAAGTTGCGCACGGCTCCGGAGAGCGGGCCTGCGAGCATCTGACCGCGCTCGGGCAGCGCCTCCTTGAAGAGTGCCTCGGGGTCGACCATCTGCATCACCGAGTCGGTGATCTTCGTGCTCACGGCCTGTTGCACGGCCGGGTCGTGGATCAGCGGATCGGTCCTCTGAAGCCAGACATCGGTGTCGAGGAAGTTCCGGCTGGCCCAGATGCCCACTCCCCCGGTCAGGAACGACGCACACGACGCTATGACCAGCAGCACCGCAACCGTGCGTCGGACCCTGTGTTTGGACTCCGGGGCCGTTTCGATGGTCGCGAGCTGTGCGCGGGCCTCGTCGCGCTCGGCCCGGACCCGTTCGAGTTGAGCCGAGAGCTCCTCGACGGAGCTGTCACCGTTGGTCGTCTCGTCCATCATTCCTCCTAGACCGGCCCTGGCCGTGTCCGCTCACCTGTACTACTGCTGTTCGGTCCGTTGCGTCGGTCTCACTTGACCCCCGAGCGCCCAGTGGCGATGCGGAGCAGCGCCGAGATGACACCGCTCGCAGCGAGCGGGGCGTCGGACGATGGCGAAGCGCCCGGATGTTGCTTCGCGATCCGGACCCGCAGCGCAGCCGGGCGGGTCCTGAACACGAGCGGGGGATCGATCATGAGCGCCTCGCCGTCGATCCCGATCGGAACCGGTCCGTCGGCGTCCACGACGAACTCCTCGGTCGTCCAGCGCTGGAGATGTGTGCCGGCCGCTACGACTCCGAGGGTGGCTCCGTCCATCCTCGGCCGTGTGCCCGATCCGACGATCGTGCCCAGTCGGTATGGGTTGTTCGACACCAACAGCGCGGCGACCGAGGGGCCGTCGGTTCCGTCGGGACCGGTCCAGCGGAGCTCCGGTGCGCCGTCTCCCTTGCCGAAGGCGTCCGGCACCGTCGCCAGCAGCGTCGACGCCTTCGCATTCCGGTACGTCTCGCGCTGGACCGCAGCGGCGTAGACGCCGAGCGAGGCGTTGTTCACGAAAACCCGGCCGTTGACCTCGGCCAGGTCGACGACCCGCTCGCCCCCGTCGACGAACGCGTCGAGGGCACCGACGACGTCGTTGCGGTCCACCCCCAGGTCGAGCGCGAAGTGGTTCCGTGTCCCCGCCGGAATGCAGGCGAACGGCAGCCCCTCCCGCGCGGCGATGGCCGCGACGAGCGCCTGGGTTCCGTCACCACCTGCCGCCGCCAGCGCGTCAGCTCCACGCGCAACCGCGTCCTCGACGAGTTGGATCAGATCGTCGCCCTGCTTGAGCTCGATCGACTCGATACCACGCTTCGCTGCCTCCCGGTCCAGGTTCGCCTTGGCTGCCTTGCCGCCACCCGAGCGCGGGTTCCAGATCACCACCGGACGCGCAGGGCGGGATGCGGTCGGGTGCGAAGCCCGCGTCTCGAAGGCCCGCCTTGCCGCTACAGCGCCAAGGGCGATCAGCACCGCGGCGACCAGTGCGGCGAACCCGGCCCGCCAGACGATGGCGAGCACGACTGCGACCGCGAGCAGCAGCCCGCCGAGGACGAACTCGATCCTGCGCCCCAGTCCCCTGCGCCGGACACCGTCGAGGAGCACGACGGCCGCTGCGACGACCAGGGACACCAGCACGAACCCGT
>CAYVDN010000165.1:0-2259 GCA_964450685.1 uncultured Microthrixaceae bacterium | reverse complement strand
ACTTCGCGTTGCGCAACTCCGGACTCGGTGAGCTGCGTGACTTCCGTGAGCCGCTCGCCGAAGTGGTGGCGGAGCTGACCGCCTGACCCCTCAGTCGGCCTCACGGGTGTCGCCTGCGTCGGCGATACCTGCGAGAGCCTCTGAAGTGCGGTTCAGCTGTTCGGCGACCTGAACCGAGAGCGCCCCAACGTTGCGTTGGACGGACTCGACGATGTCCAACGCCGCCTGGGGGTCGGCCGCCTGAAGGGTCGAGTGGAGCTGCTCGACGAGGTGCTCCAGAGCGGTCGTCCGGCGCAACAGGCCCGTGAGGGTCTCGGTGTGATCGCCTACCTGGTGGCGAAGGACACCCAGCTCCTCTCCCAGGGAGTCGATCCGCCCCTCGATGCCATCGAGGCGGACCTCCGAGGCGAACGTCCTGCGACCGAGCGTCGGGAAGGCCCGCAGCGTGCCGGCCGTCGATCGAAGTCCCATGTGGCGTCGTGCTCCTCGTTCTTCGGCCCCGGTGGACCGGTTCGAGTGTAGGTCGGCGTTCCGGTCCAGAATGTCGGTCGTGCACGTGCTCATGCTCACCACATCCCGTCGTCAGGCCCGTTCCCGGGTTCTCGAGGAATCGTTGCGACGGACGCATCCCGAGGCCCAGCTGACGAAGCTCTGGTGCGACGCTCGTCTGTCGGTTCCGCCCGGGCCGGTTGTGATGCCCGCGCGCGGTTTGGATCTGGGTCCGATCCGCTACGACGACCTGGTTCTGGTCGCCGGTGAGGCCGCTGCAGGCTGGGCGGCGATGCCATGGGCGATCGCCAGGTTGGCCACTGACGGCGCAACCGGCCCGTTCGTGGTGATCGACGACACTTTCGTCGTCCTCGATCGCCTCGACGGCCTCGTCGGGGCCGGTGTTGCCTGTGCCCGAGCCAGCGAGGTCGACGCCTCCACCGGCCGCGGCTGGGGCGGCCCGCTTCCCGGGTTGCTCGTAGTCTCAGGCTCCGACGACGACGTGTTGAACTGGTGGCGCGCTCGGGTGATCGACTGGGCGACAGTCGGTGATCCCGAGCGGGATCGTGACGTCGACCCGAGCGACGCCAGGGCCCTGCCGTGGTGGTCACCGGTGGCGGGGGTGGAGCTGACCGTAGACCCCCGCTACCGCCTCTCTGCGCGCACCACCGACCAGATTTCGCTGGAGCTCAGCGACGACGTGATCGTCTCGGAGTTCGGCCCGGTGGCGCTCGTGGACATGGCCGACTTCGACCCGCGCGCTCCGTGGTGGTTCGCGCCAGCCGATGAGCAGCCCAGACGGCCGCTCAGCACCTCGATGCCGCTGCGATACCTGTGCAAGCGGGTGGCCGGGCTGCTCGAGTCGGCGGACTGGGAGGTCGACCAGGACGAACCTGACGTGATGCTCGTACCAGGTGTGGCAGCGACCCCCGCTCTGCGCAGATGGTTCCGGGATGGACTGAGGGCCGGGGCGACACCTCCCAATCCCTACGTCGCTGGTGAGGTGGAGGCGTTCGTCGCCGAGCTGTCCGGTCCGGGGCGCGCGGACGGTACGGGTGTCTCGCTGGCGGCTGACTTGGTGTACGAGTCCCGGACGGACCTGCAGCACGCGTTCCCGTCGCCGCGGTGGAGCGACCGACAGTCCTTCCGTCGTTGGCTGTGGACCAGCGGGCTGGACGAGGGCCAGGTCTCCCTGGCCACGCTCCCTCCTCAGTCGGGACCGGTCGATTCCGCCCCGGTCCCACCGGCACGGACCAGGGATGTCCCCAAGCCATTCGGCGTGAACCTGGTCGGGTATCTGGGAGCCGAGCTGGGCCTTGGTGTGGCTGCGCGTCAGATGCTACGAGCGCTCGAAGTAGCTGGCGTGCCGACCGCCACGGTCACCTACGACCGGACCTCGTCGTACCAGGGAACCCGTTCCGATGGTGGAACCGACCGGCCGTACCACTTCAACCTCTTGCTCATCGTCCCTGATCAGCTCCCGCTGTTCGTCGCGGATGTCGGCGGCGAGTTCCTCCGTGGCCACCACAACATCGGTCTGTGGTACTGGGAGAGCGACGTACTCAAGGAGAACCAACTCGGGGCGTTCGATCACGTCGACGAGGTGTGGGCGGCGACCAGCTACCTGCGCGACTCATTCGGCTCTGCCGGGCGCGTACCGGTATCGGTCGTGCCCTCACCGCTCGTGTTCGAACCCGTCGTCGACGTCGGTGAGGCAAGGGCTCGCCTCGGTCTGGACGACCGGTTCACGTTCCTGTTCTCGTTCGACTT
>CAYVDN010000164.1:928-2322 GCA_964450685.1 uncultured Microthrixaceae bacterium | reverse complement strand
AGTTCGGACTGTTCCTGAACGGCTACCTGCCGGGCCCAGCCGCTCACAACCCTGATGCTGAGCACACGATGCTCGAGCGTGAGATGCAGTACGCGATCCATGCGGACTCCTACAACTGGAAGTACGCCTGGTTCGGAGAGCACCACGCGCTGACCGAGTACTCCCACATGTCCGCTCCCGAGTGCGTGATTCCCTACGTCGCAGCGAAGACCGAGCGGATCCACCTCGGCTCTGCGATCATGAACCTCTCACCGCCGGTCAACCGTCCGGTTCGCAATGCCGAGCGTGTTGCGATGCTCGACCACGTGACCCAGGGTCGCTACGAGTGGGGTACCGGCCGTGGAGCTGGCGAGCACGAGATGCAGACCTTCGACCTGCACACATCCGAGACCAAGGAGATGTGGAACGAGGTCGCTCCCGAGATCCTGCGCATGTTCGAGCAGCGTGACTACAGCTTCGACGGTCAGTTCTTCAAGGTGCCGAGCCCCCACAACATCCTCCCCAAGCCCTATGGGATCGGCCACCCTCCGATGTGGGTCGGCTGCGGCAACCCCGGGACGTTCACCCAGGCAGGCGAACTCGGCATCGGCGCGATCGCGTTCAACTTCGAGCCGGTTCACAACCTGAAGGGTCGGATCGACGCGTACAAGGAGGGCATCGCCAACTGCACCGAGCCGATGGGGCAGTTCATGAACGACAACGTCATGATGACCAACGCTGTGGTGTGCGTGTCCGACTCCAAGCGCGCCCGTGAAATAGCGATGTCGTCCGGCCGTGGCTACCTGAACACCATGGTGAACCTGTACCACTCGACGATGCCCAAGCAGAAGAACGCGGTCATCTGGCCCGACTCGCCGCCGCGGATCGACAGTGAGGCGACACTCGACTTCCTGATCGAGAAGGGGTACCTGCTCTGCGGCAACCCTGACGAGGTCAACGAGCAGATCGAGAAGTACCAGGATGTCGGCTGTGACCAGCTGGTGTTCGGACTCCCGAACGAGGGGTTCGAACACGAGGAGGTCTTCGAGATGCTCGAGCTGTTCGGCACGAAGGTCATCCCGAACTTCGACACCGATCCGGAGCACCGCACGACGAAGTTCCGTCGCACGGCCAAGCGCAAGTACCCCGACTTCGCCGAACCGATGGCCGACGGTCTCTCGGTCGACGTCATCCCAGAGAACGCTCTGATCCCCCTGGACTGACCGGGGCTGTGGGCTCCACGCGGGAACGGCTGCTCGACGAGGCCGAGCATCTCTTCGCCCGGTCATCGATCGCGGGCGTCACCTCCCGCCAGATCATCGACGCAGCCGGCCAGCGCAACCAGTCGGCGGTCAGCTACCACTTCGGCTCACGCGAGGGGCTCCTGATGGAGCTCCTCGCCCGCCGCGGCGGTC
>CAYVDN010000164.1:0-918 GCA_964450685.1 uncultured Microthrixaceae bacterium | reverse complement strand
ACGCTGGGCGATGCACCGACCGTGCACGAGCTGCTCCGATGCCTCGTCGATCCGTACGTCGATCTCCTCGACACCGGGCCTGGCAGGTCGTATGTGCGCATAGTCGCCCAACTGCGCGGCCGCTTCGCTGTTTGGCGGGTCGAGTCGGACACCGAGACGACGGCGCAGCTGGCTTCGATCCTCGACGAGGTGGAACAGAGGCTGGATCTACCCCCGGCACTGCGGAGGGAGCGGATGGTGGCGATGATCATGGTCCTCACCGCCACGACCGCGGAACGTGCGCGTCGGATCGACGAGGGAGCGGCGCTCGACCTGTCCGCTATGGAGTTCCGCGGCGAGCTGGTCGACATGTGTGCCGCGTTGCTCATAGCACCCCGATCCTGAGGTCGCCGCGCTCCTGCAGTCCGCCTCCTTTGGGGTATCCGAGGGTCGTGTGCAGGCGTGACCTGTGGCACATAGTCTTGTGGTCACCACCGGCGTCGGTCGGGGGCGGGCCGGCGCACAGGATCATGGAGTCGCGCCGATGAGCCCGGACCTGCCCACCAAACCCTCACGTGTTCAGCACGTGAAGGCAGAACAACCGGTGGTGCTCGATCCGCCTGCGCCAGGTTCTGCGGCTCTCCTGGTGGAACCGTTGATCAAAGCGTGGTTCCCCGAGGGGCCGCCGGTGCGCATCGAGTTCTGGGACGGGTCATCTGTCGGCCCCCGCCGGCCTTCGGGGTGGTTGCGTGTCCTGACACCTACGGCGATCAGACGACTCGTGTGGTCTCCTGGCGAACTTGGGTTCGGCCGGTGCTTCGTTACCGGTGAGATCGACATCGAGGGCGACATCATCGCTGTGTTCGCTGAACTCGAACGCTCGTTGCGGAGCACGCGGCTGAGCAAACGCGAGACGATCGCCGGGCTCCGCGCAGCTCG
>CAYVDN010000163.1:0-2322 GCA_964450685.1 uncultured Microthrixaceae bacterium | reverse complement strand
TCACTGAGCGGACCGGCGGCGCGCTCGGCCGCCGCGGCTACGAGGTCGACCGACCATCCCCGCGCCGCCCTGGCGCCCTGCCGGGTCAGCAGCATCGACGGCCAGGTCTCGCCTATGGCGTTGAACAGGCCGAACGCCAGGGACTCGAGCGGGCCGGTCGACGAGGTGAGCAGCCCGACGTGGCGGAGAGCCTCGCCGAGGATGGGTCCGCTTGCTCCAGACAGCAGCGTGCGGTCCAGGTCGAAGAATGCAGCAGAGGTCGGTCTGGGCTTCTCGGAGTTGCCGGATGTCGGCTCGGTCGCCATCGTGCGGACGCTAGTGCCCGGGCGGGAATCGCGCTTGCGATCAATGCTCCGGCGCAAAACGGCCGAAGGACTGGCGGGGGGAGCCAGTCCTTCAGCATTTGCACCATCCGGATCGGGGGGGTGTGATCCGGGGTGCTTGCTCGGGCGGGACAAGGGGGGTCGTCCACACACCCGGCGTGTTGTTGAAGACAACGTTAGCCAGTTGCAAGCAATCTATCAAGTAAATTGTAGCGATATTCAGTATCATGTTCAGCGATGGATCGTAAGCAGCTCAGAGCCCTCGTCGCAGTCGCCGAGCACAGGTCGTTCTCCGGAGCCGCCCGCTCGCTCGACACGGTCCAGTCGAACATCTCGGCCCACATCGCCAGACTCGAGCGCGAGCTCGGGCTCACGCTGATCGACCGGGCCACCACAGAACCGACCTACGAGGGACGATCGATCCTCGAACGGGCGAAACGCATCGAGGCCGAGTTCGATGCTCTCGACTCCGACGTCGCCTCGTTGAGAGACGTCATCTCCGGACAGGTGCGCGTCGGTGTCATCGGAACGACAGCGCGCTGGCTGGTCCCTCCGCTGCTCTCAGGAATCGCAAGCCGATTCCCTGCAGTCTCGGTGATCGTGCTCGACGCGACCACCAGCTCTCTCGGCCTGAACCTGGAATCCGGGGCGATCGACCTGGCCGTTGTGAATCTGCCCGTCGACGAGGCCGACCTGCTGGTCGAACCGCTCTTCGACGAGGACCGGACCCTCATCGCCCCGAAGGGCCACCCCCTGTACGACCGCGACCAGGTCGACCTGTCCGAACTCCTCGAGCACGAACTTCTCCTCGAGGCACCCGGGACCCCGTTCCGCGACGTGCTCGACCAGGCAGCCGACCAGCAGGGCACACCGCTCAGACCCAAGGCGCAGGTCGACGGCATGAGGCTTCTCGCTTCGCTGGTCTTCGCCGGCTACGGCGCGGGGATTGTGCCCGCCTCGGCAGCCCCCATTGGGCTCGGCGGCGAATGGAGGCGAATCCAGCTGAGTGGGGTACCCGGCCGCGTCGTGGGGATGGTCCGGCGCCGGCGTGGGCTGCTCTCGGCCGCTCAGAGAGTCGTCGCCGACGAAATCCGCGCCGTCAGCAGCAACACCGATCTGGTACCCGAAGGGGTCCGACCACGGCCCGCACCCAGGGTGCAGCGCAAGGCGCCGGCCGAGCGTCCCGGGACGACGAGCACCGGTCCCGACAAGCAATAGGATGGCCCTGGATCAAGACCTGGAGAAGCATCAGTGGCCGACAGCATCACGATCATCGACAACCGCACCGGCGAGCAGGTGGAGATCCCGATCCTCGACGGCGGCGTCGATGCCAAGTCGTGGTCGAAGTTGTTGCCCGGCGTCTGGTTCCACGACCCCGGCTTCGGTTCCACCTCGGGGGTGGCCTCGTCGATCACCGAGCTCGACGGCGACGCCGGCGTGCTTCGCTACCGCGGATACCCGATCGAACAGCTGGCCGAGCAGTCCAGCTACCTCGAGGTCGCCTATCTGCTGGTCCACGGCGACCTGCCGACTCCCTCACAGTTCGAGGACTGGCGATACGAGGTCACGCACCACACGTTCATCCATGAGAACGTGCGCAAGCGATTCATGGAGGGCTTCCATCACGATGCCCATCCGATGGGCATGCTCGTCTCCACCGTCGCCGCGCTCTCGACCTTCTACCCCGAGGCGAAGGACATCGAAGACCACGACGTGCTCATGAAGCAGGTCGTGCGACTCATCGCGAAGATGCCGACCCTGGCAGCGGGCGCCTACCGCCACTCGGTCGGCATGCCGTTCGTCTACCCAGACAACAGCTTGGACTTCGCGGCCAATTTCCTGTCGAGGATGTGGAAGACCGCCGAGCCCCGCTACGACGCAAACCCCGTGCTGGCACGAGCCCTCGATGTCCTTTTCATCCTGCACGCGGACCACGAGCAGAACTGCTCGACGAACGCGATGCGCACAGTCGGGTCGGCCCACGCCGACCCGTACAGCG
>CAYVDN010000162.1:0-2342 GCA_964450685.1 uncultured Microthrixaceae bacterium | reverse complement strand
CGAGCTGCGCGGAGCCCGGCGATCGTCTCGCGTTTGCTCAGCCGCGTGCTCCGCAGCGATCGTTCCAGTTCGGCGAACACAGCGATTATGTCGCCCTCGATGTCTATCTCCCCGGTCACGAAGCAGCGACCGAACCCCAGTTCGCCGGGTGACCAGACGAGGCGTCGTATCGCGGAGGGACTGAGGACCCTCAGCCAGCCCGCCGGCCTGCGCGGGCCGACCGAGGACCCGTCCCAGAACTCGATGCGCACAGGTGGGCCATCGGGGAACCATGCCTTTATTAGCGGCTCGACCAGTACAGCAGCGGATCCCGGCAGGGGCGGATCCAGGACAACCGGCATGTCTACCTGTACGTGGCGCTCACCTGAGGGTTTGGTTGGCAGGTCCGGGCACATCGGCGCGACTCCATGATCCTCTGCGCCGGCCCGCCCCCGACCGACGCCGGTGGTGACCACAAGACTATGTGCCACAGGTCACGCCTGCCACGACCCTCGGATACCCAACCAAGGGGCGCTGCAGGAGCTGGGCGGCCTCAGGACCGCGGGGCCGTGAGCAACGCGGCGCACATGTCGGCCAGCTCGCTGCGGAACTCCGCGGCGGACAAGCCGAGCGCCACGCCCTCGTCGATCCGGCGGGCGCGTTCAGCCGTCGTGGCAGTGAGGACCATGATCATCGCCACCATCCGCTCCCGCAGGAGTGCCGGGGACAGATCGAGCTTCTGTTCCACCTCGTCGAGGATCGAGGCGAGGTGAGCCGTCGTGTCGGTGTCCGACTCGACCCGCCACACTGCGAATCGACCGCGCAACTGGGCGACGATCCGCACGTAGGACCTGCCCGGCCCGGTGTCCAGCAGATCGACGTACGGATCGACGAGGCATCGGAGCAGCTCGTGCACGGTCGGCGCCTCACCCAGCGTCGAGCGCAACTCCCCGCGGCGCAGATCGACCGGGCCACCCCGGCGAGCGAGGAGCTCCATCAGGAGCCCCTCGCGTGAGCCGAAGTGATAGCTGACGGCCGACTGGTTTCGCTGGCCGGCCGCTTCGATGATCTGGCGCGAGGTGACCCCCGCTATCGAAGATCTGGCGAAGAGCTGCTCCGCTTCATCGAGAAGTCGCTCCCTGGTGGAGCCCACGGACCCACTCAGTCCAGCGGGATCAGCGCATTCTCGGGGATCACGTCGACGGAGAGCCCGTCGGCCATCGGTTCGGCGAAGTCCGGGTACTTGCGCTTCGCCGTACGACGGAATCTGGTTGTGCGGTGCTCCGGATCGGTGTCGAAGTTCGGGATGACCTTCGTGCCGAACAGCTCGAGCATCTCGAAGACCTCCTCGTGTTCGAACCCCTCGTTCGGGAGTCCGAACACCAGCTGGTCACAGCCGACATCCTGGTACTTCTCGATCTGCTCGTTGACCTCGTCGGGGTTGCCGCACAGCAGGTAGCCCTTCTCGATCAGGAAGTCGAGTGTCGCTTCGCTGTCGATCCGCGGCGGCGAGTCGGGCCAGATGACGGCGTTCTTCTGCTTCGGCATCGTCGAGTGGTACAGGTTCACCATCGTGTTCAGGTAGCCACGGCCGGAGGACATCGCGATCTCGCGCGCACGCCTTGAATCCGACACGCACACCACTGCGTTGGTCATCATGACGTTGTCGTTCATGAACTGACCCATCGGCTCGGTGCAGTTGGCGATGCCTTCCTTGTAGGCGTCGATCCGCCCCTTCAGGTTGTGCACCGGCTCGAAGTTGAACGCGATCGCCCCGATGCCGAGCTCGCCGGCCTGGGTGAACGTCCCGGGATTGCCGCAGCCGACCCACATCGGTGGGTGACCGACCCCGTAGGGCTTGGGAAGGATGTTGTGGGGGCTCGGCACCTTGAAGAACTGGCCATCGAAGCTGTAGTCACGCTGCTCGAACATGCGCAGGATCTCGGGCGCGACCTCGTTCCACATCTCCTTGGTCTCGGATGTGTGCAGGTCGAAGGTCTGCATCTCGTGCTCGCCAGCGCCACGGCCGGTGCCCCACTCGTAGCGACCCTGGGTCACGTGGTCGAGCATCGCAACACGCTCTGCGTTGCGAACCGGACGATTGACCGGCGGTGAGAGATTCATGATCGCCGAGCCGAGATGGATCCGCTCGGTCTTCGCGGCCACGTAGGGGATCACGCACTCGGGAGCGGACATGTGGGAGTACTCGGTCAACGCGTGGTGCTCGCCGAACCAGGCGTACTTCCAGTTGTAGGAGTCCGCATGGATCGCATACTGCATCTCACGCTCGAGCATCGTGTGCTCCGCGTCAGGGTTGTGAGCGGCTGGGCCCGGCAGGTAGCCGTTCAGGAACAGTCCGAACT
>CAYVDN010000161.1:0-2363 GCA_964450685.1 uncultured Microthrixaceae bacterium | reverse complement strand
GACACGCAGTCGACCGATCGGGGCCCGGCGTTCCGGCATGGGGGAGCGCTTCATGAGGCGTCCTTCCTGAGCTTGCGGCGCTGCCGCTCGGTGAGGCCGCCCCAGATGCCTTCGTCGATGTCTTCGTGGAGCGCCCAGGTCAGGCAGGGCAGACGGTGGGTGCAGGTCTTGCAGACCGCGACCGCGGGGCCCGAGTCGGCGGCGTACTTCGGGAACCACATGTCGGGGTCCTTGCCGCACGGGGCGTCGTAGATCCACGGCGGAACACCGCCAGGGCCGGGGACCTGGTCGCCGAGGCGGGCCAGGAGAGCCGGGTCGACCCTGGTCTCTACTGCCGTCGCGTCACGCATCCTGCGGTACACCAGGTCGAGTGACACTCCGAGGTGGGCGGCGACCTGGCGGCGGTCCATGCCGCCGGCGAGGAGACGGGCGATCTCGTCGGCAGTCACGTCTTCGCGGCGCCTCATGCCGATGCCTCCAGCAGCCACCGCAGGGCGGCCTCGGCCTGCTGGGGCACGACGCCGTTTCCGCAGGCTTTGAGGGCTTCGTTGCGGGTAATGCCGGGGACATCGGTGATCCAGCCGTCAGGGAGGCCCATCATCCACTCGGTGAAGCGTGGGGATAGGCGTGGCGTCCCCTTGGGGCCGGTCTCCGTCGGTGCAGGTGCGGGGCGGGTGAGGGCTTCCCAGCGGGCGATGGCGGGCGCGTAGTCGCCCCACTCCTGCGCCTTGGCGATGCCCTTTAGCAGTAGCTCGTCTCCCCTGGCCCCGCCTCGCCGCTCGTGACCGCCGAGTGAGTCAGCGACGCTCGGTGTCGGCAGGAGAGCAATTGCCGTGCGGAGGTCTAGTCCCCCTTGGCCGTGCTGGCCGATGCCGTTGGTGTCGCTGGTTCGGGGCGACGGGAGGAGGGTCGTCCGGCTGCTATCGACTCTACGACCCCCGGTAGTAGTAGTCGTCCGTCGCTGTTCCATTGGTTGCCGTGGCTGTTGGCCACGCTCGGCGTCGGCAGCAGGCCGAGCTGTGACAAAGACTCGGAATCGCCCATGACAGGAGCCCACGTCGGCAGCGCGTAGGCCACACCAGACCGTGTCATACCCGATGTCGGCCAGCGACCCGACCACGGTTCCGATGGCGCGAACAACCCGTCGCTCAGCCCGTCGTCTGGCCACCACTGCCCGGTCTCGGAGTCCCATGAGGCGAAACGTCTTGGAGTCGAGCCTTCGTGTCGCGTCATCGTCGCCCCTCTGGTGTGCCCTCACCCGGATCTCGGTGAGGGATCGGATGGTCTGGTCGATCCGGTTGACCTTGTGCTCGGCTGCGTCGAGCTCTTCGGACACGTCGCCCCGCGCCGACAGCAGGCCCCGGACGTTCTCGATCACCACCAGCCCCGGCCGCACCTCGTCGATAGCGCGAAGGAACTCGTGCCACAGCCCCGACCGAGTGCCGCGGATCAGGCCCGCCCGCTTCCCACCGGCCGACACGTCCTGGCAGGGGAAGCCGCCGGTCAGCACCTCGATGAGACCGCGCCACGGAGTCCAGTCGATCTTCGTGATGTCCCCCAGGTTCGGAACGCCCGGGTATCGGTTGGCGAGGATCTTGCACGCGCCGGGGTCGATGTCCGACACGAACACCGTCTCCCCGCCGAGGACCTCACAAACCGCCATGTCGAGCCCCCCGGACCCCGAGAACAGCGACCCCACCCTCACTGCCGTCATGCCGCGTCCTCCTTGCGCCTGCGAGCGAGCGCCTTCTCCAGGGCGTCGACGGTCATCCCCAGCCGGTGGGCGATCTGTGCTCGCGTGTAGCCCTGCGCCTGGAGCTCGTCGTGGTCCTCCCACGTGTGGTGGTCGTGACGCTGGACCAGCTCCCGGTGCCGGACGCCCATGGGTGCCGGGTCGGTGTCGATGTCGTCCCACGCGAGCGGCGGGGCGTAGCCCTCCCGGGCGGCCCACCGGCGTTGACGCTCGGGGTAGCGGCCCTGAGGGAGGATCATCGACAGCTGCGAGTACGCCGCGGCGACAGCCTCGAACGTGGCCGCGCGGACGGTCTGCGACCCGTGGTACTTGACTGAGCGGAGCGCGTTGACCGACATGCCGGCGGCCTCCGCGACAGCGGTCCACGACCACCCCAGCGCCAGGAGCGCCTCGACGCGCCTGATCACACCAAGTGCGGGAACCGAGCGGGGCTGGCCGGCCAAGCGGTCGAGCTTCCTGGCCTTCCGGTAGCGGGTCGATGCGACCCAGCAGGGGTGGCACAGAGGCTCAGGGGTGAGCCAGTGCTGGACCGCTCCGGCGTAGGAGCCGTGGCGAGGGTCGTCGGGGGTCATGCAGGCTCTCCTTCGTCAAACAGTCCGAACAGGCCCAG
>CAYVDN010000160.1:0-2375 GCA_964450685.1 uncultured Microthrixaceae bacterium | reverse complement strand
CGACACACGGTTTAGGAAACCGATGCTCTATCCCCTGAGCTACGGAGGCGGGGCCCGCGTGATTCCGCGGAAGCTCCCACATGATTCCGCGGAAGCGTCCGACGAGTGTACGCGAGTCGAGCTGACCGTCCGACAGGTACCGTGCTGACATGAGCAGCCGCCCGGTCCGCTTCGTAACGGCAGCGAGCCTGTTCGACGGGCACGACGCGTCGATCAACATCATGCGTCGCATCCTGATGTCCCAGGGTGCCGAGGTGATCCACCTGGGCCACAACCGCAGCGTCGACGAGGTCGTCGACGCGGTCGTGTCCGAGGACGTGCACGGCGTCGCGGTCAGCAGCTATCAGGGCGGCCACGTCGAGTACTTCACCTACCTGGTCGACCGGCTCGCCCAGGAGGGTGTCGGCCACGTTCGCGTGTTCGGCGGTGGCGGTGGTGTGATCATCCCCGCCGAGGTCGAGGCGCTGCACGCCGCCGGGGTGACCCGGATCTTCACCCCCGAGGACGGCCAGCAACTGGGGCTGGTCGGGATGATCACCTCGATGATCGACGCGTGCGACGTCGACCTGGCGTCGGACCGGGTACCGCTCGACGAGCTCGCGGCGGGCTCGCGCCGTGTGCTCGCCCGCACGATCACCAGCCTCGAGGCCGGCACGCTCGACGCCGCGACGACGGACGAGATGAACAGGCTCGCCCGGGCACGCGGGGTACCGGTACTCGGCGCGACAGGCACCGGTGGTGCAGGCAAGTCCTCGCTGACCGACGAGCTGGTCAGACGCTTCCGGATCGACCAGGAGGACAAGCTCCGGATCGTGGTGCTGGCGATCGACCCGACCCGACGCCGAGGCGGGGGAGCACTGCTGGGCGACCGGATCCGCATGAACTCGATCGACACGCCACAGGTGCTGTTCCGTTCGCTCGCCACCAGGTCCGCCGCGTCGGAGGTGCCCGGCTACCTGTCGAGCGCGATCGACGCAGCCGTGCTGTGGGGCGCCGACCTGGTCATCGTCGAGACACCCGGCATCGGTCAGGGCGACGCGGCGATCGTGCCGTTCTCCGACGTGTCGCTCTACGTCATGACCCCGGAGTTCGGGGCGTCGTCCCAGCTCGAGAAGATCGACATGTTGGACTTCGCCGACGCGGTCGCGATCAACAAGTTCGAGCGTCGCGGGGCCGAGGACGCGCTCCGTGACGTGTCCCGCCAGCTCATCCGCAACCGCGAGCAGTTCGACTCCTCACCCGACGACATGCCCGTGTTCGGCACGATCGCCTCGCGCTTCAACGACGACGGTGTCACAGCGCTCTACCAGCACCTCCGCGGACTGCTCATCGACAAGGGGCTCCGAGTCGGCGACGGTGTTCTTCCCGTCACCTCGACCAGAGTCTCCACGCGGGTCGCCGAAGTCGTGCCCGCGGGCCGGGGCCGTTACCTGGCCGAGATCACCGACTCAGTGCGCGGCTACCACCGCGACACCGCCACCTCGGTCGACTCTGTTCGCAGGTTCGACAGGGCGAGCGCAACGCTGGAGCAGCTCCTATCAGAACGACGTGAACCAGGGGACCTGCCTGCCCTGGTGGACGAGCTGCAGCTGGCGCTGGACCCTGCCGACATGGAACTGCTCGACGCCCACCAGCAGACTGTCGCCGAGCACAGCGGTGCCGACCGACCGGTGCGCACGTCGCTCGCCGGGACCGAGGTGCCGCGTCTGGCACTGCCGCCCAGCACCGAACGCGGTGAGCTGCTGCGCTGGCTGCGCGCCGAGAACCTGCCCGGGTACTTCCCGTTCACCGCGGGTGTGTTCGCGCTGAAACGCTCCGACGAGGACCCTGCGCGCATGTTCGCTGGTGAGGGCGGTCCCGGGCGTACGAACCGGCGTTTCCACATGCTCGCCGAGGGCCAGCCGGCCAACCGCCTGTCCACCGCGTTCGACTCGGTGACGCTCTACGGGCGTGACCCCGCGGAACGACCCGACATCTACGGCAAGATCGGTACCTCCGGTGTGTCGATCGCGACGCTCGACGACATGGAGGAGCTCTACGCCGGCTTCGATCTCTGCGATCCGGCCACCTCGGTGTCGATGACGATCAACGGCCCGGCGCCGGCGATTCTGGCGATGTACCTCAACACCGCGATCGACCAGCACCCCGACCAGGACCCCGCGTGGGTGCTCGAGCGGGTGCGGGGCACGGTGCAGGCCGACATCCTCAAGGAGGACCAGGGTCAGAACACGTGCCTGTTCTCGACCGAGTTCTCCCTCGGCGTGATGGCCGACATCGCCGAGTGGTTCGTCGAGCACGGTGTCAGGCGTTTCTACTCGGCGTCGATCTCCGGCGCTCACATCGCTGAGGCGGGCGCGACCCCCATCACCCAACTG
>CAYVDN010000159.1:0-2407 GCA_964450685.1 uncultured Microthrixaceae bacterium | reverse complement strand
CCGTCGGGGTTGGAAACCAATAGAACGAGCCTCCATCAGACCCAGGGTGGTTCACGGTGAGGGCCGTGTCGCCGGCGGTGCGGGCTTGGTCGACACGGTGTTTGGTGTCGCAGATGAGCTCGATGAACCCTTGAGCCCACACTCGGTGCCGGTGGTTGACGAGGAGCGCGTTGAGGGAGCGGAGGATGTGGGCGTTGCACAGGACGTGGCCGGTGCCGTAGTTGAAGTAGAGGGCGAGACGGTCATGGACGATCGTGCCGGTGTAGTCGCCGAGGGGGCCGGCCTCGACCGTTGCCCGGTCACGACGCCCGACGTGCAGGAAGGTGAGGAGCGCGGTGGAGGTCACGTGGAACCACAACGAGGACTTCGAGGACCGCACCGAGGTCTCGTCCGCGTGCAGCACCGGCTGGTCCTGCAACTGGGTTGCGACCGCGGTGAGGAACCCGACGAGCGCGTCGGCGGCGTCGCGCACCCAGTTGTCGAGCGTCCCGGTCGACACGTTCACACCGAACAGGTCCGCGAGGCTCTGCGCGCAGCGTTCACGGGGGACGTGCTGTGCGCACATCAGGTAGAGGGCATGGGCTTTGATGTTCGGCCCGTACACCGCGGGTGCCGACGCTTCGGCTGGAAAGCTGGCGGTGGTGTCGCACCCGCAGACGCAACGGCGCTTCTCGGCCCGATGCTCAGTGATGACCACGACCGGTTCGGGCACATCGAAGACCTGTCGGACCGTCTCGCCGACCACCTCAGCGTCACCCAACGGCTTCGAGCAGGCCCGACACCGCAGCGGTGAATGCACGACCACGTCATCGGGATCAGCGACCTGCGACAGCGTCGAGCCGGGGGTGCCGGGCTGTTTGCCCTGCCGGCGGCCCGCCGCGCGACGGGCCTTGCGGTTCGCGTTCTCCGGCCGAGCGTTCTTCGCCGTGGGCGAATCTGATGACGGCGGCTTCGACGAGTTCGACGAGTTACGGCCGAGGAGCTTCTCCAACTCTGCGACCTTCGCGACCAGCACCGCCACCTGCTCGGTCAACGTGACGACCTGGGCCCGCAACGCCGCGTTCTCGGCCTCCAACTCGACGATCCGAGCCTCCGCGTCCACACCCGCGGTCTACACCCCCACGCGCGGACAGTGGCGGACCAATCGCGCGCTCCGCGCGATCGGGACCTGACTGGTTACGTCCACACCCGCGGTCTACACCGACACGCGCTGACAGCGGCGGACCAATCGCGCGTTCCGCGCCGATCACACCTAACTGGTTACTCCCAGGGACTCAACTAACCTCGCTATTTCAGCGACGGACCACTAGCACGCCGAGACACTGTTGATACCCATGACTGTAGAATCTGCTCTGACAGCAAGGCTGTGCTGGCCAAGCATACCTCGCGATTGCCGCCTGCTGGCTTGGACAGGGTCAATACCACGCCTCGGGTTCGACCTGTGGAGCCGAACGGCACGGTTCCCACGCTAACCGAAGAGATCTCCCGAAACGGGAACCCCCACAACCGTTGACCGAGACACGTCGCCTCCAGCTCATCAAGGCCGATACGGTAGGTGAGCAGGGCGGCACACACGGCAGTTAGCAGGATGGGGGCAGTACCCAGAAGGATCCACCTGGGCAGGAGACCAAGACTCGCAAGAATAGTCAGCGGCCACGCAATGAATGGCAGCGATATTGGCTGGAGAAGCAGGGCAGACCCACGCGAAAGTATCGTTCTTGAAAGCGGTTCGGACTCCTGCTGCCCTAGCATGATCGCGACGCCATAGAGGACGTTCCGGATAGAGCTCCGGCTTGAGTGCCGGAAACAGCCCTGTAAAAACCCCCCATCTCAGGTGCGGCTCGTGCGGCACCGGACGTAATTCTGGCAAGACCGAAACCGGCTCCGAAGCCAAAGGCTGATAACCCAACGTCACTAGCAAATGAGCCCCAGCACGGACGTCGGCCCGCCTGTTGACGGCGCCACACGTTGTCATGATAAGAGCGTCCGACATCTGCGGCTACGGCGAGATAGCCAGCGGCGCACAGCGCCGTTGCCGTACCACTGCTGCCCACGATACAGGCCGCCGCTCCGATCGCTGCAACTACTTGGACTGCACCTCTCCAATGGTCGCGTACACCATTGGTCCATACGCGCCGGGCTGCTGGCTTGAGAACCTTGTCGTGGAATCCACTGAAGATGTTCGTTCCGCCCTTGTGACGACGACCGCACTTCTTGAATGGATTCCCGAGGCCACACCTTCCGTCAAGGTCCGTCTGGCCGACTGGATTGACCGGATACACGTAGTCGTTGTCGACTCCGCCTTCGACGGGGTCGAGTTCGAGGAAGCGTCCGAGTAGTGGGTCGTATTGTCGGGCGCCCATCTCGATGAGGGGTTGGAGACCGGTTTCGTGTTCGAGGGGGCGTT
>CAYVDN010000158.1:0-2464 GCA_964450685.1 uncultured Microthrixaceae bacterium | reverse complement strand
GGTGGCCGCAGCACCCGCGGATGACACGCTGGAGCAGCTGCAGAAGCTCGGCGAGCTGCACCAGCAGGGGATTCTCACCGACGAGGAGTTCGCCGCGCAGAAGGCCAAGATCCTCAACTCCTGATCAGGACCACCCGCAGAAACCGCAGTGCGAGTCGGAGCGATGGTGCTCGACGGGCAAGTTCGGTGTTGTGTCATGATCGGCTCGTATGTCGAAAGTCTCACGGGCCGACTCCAGCAGGCGCCGGCCCGGCCCCGCTCGCGCTGACGGGCTGCCTTCCGGGCCCGACGAGGTGCGTCGAGCGGTTCTCGACGCTGGGGCGAAGCTGTTCACCCGGGACGGGGTCAGCGCAGTCACGATGCGCGACGTGGCTACCGAGGCCAAGGTCAACCTGGCTCTCATAGGTCGCTACATCGGCTCCCGCGACGACCTGATCCACGCTGTCCTGGCTGACCTGTCGGACAAGGTCGTCGCCGAGATCAGATCCGACCCGACAGGCGCCAAAGGATTCGGGCCCGACTCGGTCACCGTGCAGTGGACCCGGGTGCTCACCTTCCTCGTGGTGACCGACCCCGAAGCCGCCATCGAGCACGGGGCACAGCCGGTGAGGGAGCTGTGCGAACGTTCGGCAGCTGTGTACGGCATGCCGGAGGAGACGTCGAGGCTCCGCATAGCGCAGGTCTATGCGTCAGCACTCGGTTGGCGGATCTTCGAGGACTTCCTGATGGCGGCAGCGGACCTGGACCGGGGTTCGCTCGACGACATCCGTTCCGAGCTCACAAGATCGCACCGTCGCCTCGCCGCGACCCCGCTGTTATCTCCACCTGATCCTGATGAGCTGAGTTGGCGCGACCAGCAATGGTCGACGGATGACCCCTGAGGCGAGCTCCTGACCGGGATCCTTTCAGTACACGACCTCGGCCACGAGGTGACCGTCCGGGTGCTGCGCCACGACCAGGCGCGACATGCAGGGCATGCAGTACACGCGGTCGCCTGGTCGCAACTCGCGCCGTGAGCGGATGACTACCTTGCACACCGGACAGATCACCTCGTTGGGGGCGAGCGTGTCTCCAGCCCCTTGCCAGATCCGGTAGAACTTCCGCCAGCGCTTCGGCACCTCCTTGAAGCCGGTCTCCTCCAACTCGAACGTGCGGCGGGGTTCCTCGTCGGTGTCGTCGAGCAGCGCTGTCGGGCTCACGGTGTCCAGGTCGTCCATCATGAGTCCAGCCCCAGCCGCTCGACGGCCTCGAGGTAGGAACGGCCCAGTTCGGGGTACTCGTCACGGCGAAGGCCGAGCGCTCGGTAGCTCGCCTCGAACGAGGCGAGCACGAGTGGATCCAGGTCGGATCGCACCTTGGCAAGGTCACGGCGTCGCCGAGGGTCGCTCGAGAGCCGACGGCCCAAGTCGTTCTCACCGAAACCCAGGTGGCGTCGCTCGTCGGCGACGACTCCCTCGAGGACCTGTGTCGTGACCGAATCTGCGTTGGTCTGGTGGAATCGGAAGACGGTGTCCTCCATGGTCTCCAACAGCACGTTCTGTGCGAACACGGCCAGGTCCCAGTCGCCGGCATCGACGAACGCCAGCAGGTGTCGCCGGAACTCCTGGAGTTCGGGGTTCGCCCTCTCCAGGATCGTCGCGTCGATGTCTTCGACGCCCAGGTCGGCTAGTCGTCGACGGAACACTTCGACATGGCGTGCCTCGTCCGCCACCTGGGTTGCCATGAAGATCTGCGAGCGGTTGTTCGATGCCAGGCGGACCAGGCCGCTAGATGCCTCGAGTGCGGCCGTTTCACCCACGCAGTAGTTGCACAGAATGGTCACGAGTTGGTCCCGCCCGGCCACATCCAGGTCGTCGGCGAGACCTGGGTCGTGGCCGAGCGGGCGTTCTCCCAGATAGCCCTCGACCGCCTCGAACCAGAATGAGAAGGACTGCACCTCCTGCAGGAACTCGTCCTCCTCGAGCAGGTGTGGCTCCCAGGTGTCGGTGGTCTGGTCCATGGGTCAGGCCGCAGGAACCTTCGGTGACTGGTACTCGATACCGATGCGCCCGAGTCGGGTCTTGAACTCGTTCAGCACCGTGTCGGCGAGCACCGCCTCCATGTCCTCGGGTGTGGCGGTGGTCAGATCGGCGCCGTGCCAGGTCGCACCTTCCACCGGGTTCTCGCCCTTGGCGATGGCCATCTGCCTGGCTTCCTCCATGCCCTCTCCTGCGTTGGAGAACATGTCGGTGAAGGTTGCGAGCATGTGGTACGACATCGCCGCCTGCATGGCCTCGACCTCGGCGCGCTTCTCGGGGTGCTCGCGGATCAGCGAGCCGATCCGGTTCTCGCCGAACCCGACATGGCGTCGCTCGTCAGCGATGGTGCCGGCGAGCGTGTTGGCGAACTTGGGGTTACCGGCAGCGGTCGCCTGGAGCAGCTCGAAGACCGAGAACGCCATGCCCTCGAGGATGATGTTCTGGCC
>CAYVDN010000157.1:0-2499 GCA_964450685.1 uncultured Microthrixaceae bacterium | reverse complement strand
AACACCTCCAACCGCTCCACCGCCACAACCGCATCGAACATACGTTCCACCCTAACAAGGGCCACTGACACCCAAACCCAGGGAGCAACGGACTGTGCGATGGCGACCCGCTCAGGGCGGGACCGGTGGCACACGGTTCCGGCATGGCGGCCCTAGCGTGGAGCCATCGTGCCTGCTGCCACCTCCGACACCGCACTCGAGACGAATGCCTACGCGATCTCGTACCGCCTGCTCGGCGACCGCCCCGCAGCGCGAGCGGTCGCGGGCATCGCTGCCGAACGCCTCCGTCAGATCGGTGGGATGTCGCGCCCCGACTGGATGTACCTACTGGTCGAGTTCACGCTGAACCAGACGATCGAACCGGGCGCATTGGCCGTCGCCCCGAACCCCGACGACCCCTACACCGGGCTCCGCACCGCGCTTCGCCGCCGACTCGTTCGAGCCGCCCCGGACGAGCGAGTTGCAGGCGCGCTCGTCCACCTGGGTGGATACCCGATCGACTTCGTCGCCTCTGTCGTCAACCGGACGCCCGAGCAGACCGCAGGGCTGGCAGGAGTGCTCGCTCCCCCGCCCGGTGTCGACTACCGCGACCTGGGCGACCCCGAACTCACCCACCGGGTGCCGGTGGCGAATCGCCACGCCCGTCGCCGGAGACCGCACTGGACCACGATCGTCGTCGCGATCCTGATCCTCCTCGCGATCACGGTCGCGACCCAGATGACCGGGCCACGACCGACGCTTGGTCCAGCACCCACCGAGGGCGGGCTGGGGTCGGAGGTCCCGGTCGACGCGCCGGCAGGCCCGACGGGGTAACCACCGGCTGAACGGGCGTCGTGCCAGAATCGGCCGATGCGCATCTCAGCCAAGGCCGACTACGCAGTTCGTGCGTGCCTGGAGCTCGCGGTGCGCTCACCGTCGCGGGCAGCGGGTCCGACCAAGGGGGACGTGCTCGGAGAGGCACAGGGGATCCCCACCAAATACCTGGAGAACATCCTCGCGGAGCTGCGGCGGGGCGGAATCGTGGGCAGCCAGCGTGGTTCGGAGGGCGGCTACTGGATGGCGCGACGCCCCGCTGATGTCTCGGTCGCCGACGTGATCCGTGCCGTCGAGGGACCGCTGGCCGATGTTCGCGGCGAGGCGCCCGAGCAGCTCGAGTACGTCGGCCCGGCCAAGTCGCTGGAGCGCGTCTGGGTCGCCACGCGTGCCAGCCTGCGCTCCGTGCTCGAATCGGTGTCGCTGGCCGATCTGGCCTCGGGCCAGCTGCCGGCCCCCGTCGAGGCGCTCCTCGACGACCCGGACGCCTGGGCGCGGCGCTGAGACAACGCCTGGGCGTAGCCCACGGCCACCATCTGGCCCACGACCACCACATGAATTGGCCAACTGCTCTGTGGGTCAGTCCGCGCTGTAGAAGACGGTCTTCGCCTCTGTGTAGTGGTCGAGGGCGGTGGCCCCCAGCTCGCGACCGATACCTGAGCGCTTGAACCCGCCGAAGGGCATCTCGTAGCGGACGCTGCGGTTCGTGTTGACCGACATGACCCCGGTGCGCACGGCCGCGCTGACCCGCATCGCTCTGCCGACGTCGCGGGTCCAAAGCGTGCCGGAGAGGCCGTACTCGCTGTCGTTGGCGATGCGCACGGCGTCGGCCTCGTCGTCGAAGGGGATCACGGAAAGAACCGGACCGAAGATCTCCTCGCGGGCGATGCGCATCGTGTTGTCGACGTTCGCGACAACCGCGGGTGTCATGAACCAACCCGGTCCGCTGCTCGACCCGCCACAGACGACCTCCGCGCCCTCACCGGCGCCGATCTCCAGGTACTCGAGCGCCGTCGCGCGCTGGGCCTCGGAGATCATCGGACCGATCTCGGTGGTGCTGTCGGTCGGGTCACCGACCACCATATGGCCGGTGCGCTCGGCGACCCTGGCCACGACGTCGTCGTAGACGCTGCGCTGCACGAGCAGGCGGCTGCGTGCGCAGCAGTCCTGGCCGGCGTTGGCGAACACCGAGTACGGGATGGCGTCGGTTGCTGCGTCCAGGTCCGCGTCGGAGAACACGATCGCGGCGCTCTTGCCACCGAGCTCGAGCGACACACGCGTCATGTTGTCCGCCACGCGGCGAAGGATGCCCGCCCCGGTGCTCGAGTCACCTGTGAACGAGATCTTGTCGACCCGCGGGTCACCGACCAGGGCGTCGCCGACCGTCGCTCCCGGCCCGGGGAGCACCGACACGGCTCCGCCGGGTACTCCCGCCTCGACCAGCAGGGCACCGAGCGCCAACGCGCTGAGCGGTGTGAGCGAAGCTGGCTTGAGCACCACCGGGTTTCCGGCGGCGAGGGCAGGTGCCAGCTTCCAGGTGGCGATGAGCATCGGGAAGTTCCACGGAACGATCAGCCCGCACACACCGACGGGAACCTTCATGACCACACCCAGCCCGGCGTCCTGTGTCGGCACCACCGAACCCATGTGCTTGTTGGCCGCGCCGGCGTAGTACTCGAACACGTC
>CAYVDN010000156.1:0-2601 GCA_964450685.1 uncultured Microthrixaceae bacterium | reverse complement strand
GGCCGAAGCCGATCCTCCAACTGAGATCAACGCGACGAGGCACGCGACGACAACCAGTATTCGAGCAGGCATTCCTATCCCCTCTCACAGGCCAACGAGGTCGGTCTATCACGTGCCCGTGCGTCGAGAAGTAGCACACGGGTTCATGCCACCCTTCGGTGAAGGCGATCAACGGAATCTTTCGCCTCGCCACGTCTGACGCTCGCGAGATCGCTCCGGTTCCCGCAAATCTGCAGAACGGCAGGTTAGCCGTCCGATTCCGGCTAGCGACGGGGGCAGACGCGACTCGGCCTGGAGTTGACCCGGGATCTTGGACACGGGTTAGCCGTCCTGGCCGCCGCTCCCCCGCTCTTCGACCGTTGGTGGGGAGGGTCGGCGGTAGTCGTATGAGTCCGCAACAGTTCCGATCGAAGGTCGTGCACCGATCTCGTCGAGCCGCTCGGTGAACCGCACCGACGTGAACTGCGACCCGGCATCGCTGTGTGTGACGAGCCCGACAAGCCGCTGGCCACCCCGGGAGCGTCTCGCCATGTCGACAGCGTCGAGGACCATGTCGGTGCGCATGTGCGACGCCGCTCGCCAGCCGACGATGCGCCGGGAGAACGCATCGACGATGAAACACACATACGCCATCCCGGATCGGGTCGGCACGTAGGTCAGATCGGTCACCCACAACGCGTCGGGCCGGTCTGCTGTGAACTGGCGGTTGACCAGATCCGGTGCCCGGGTGGCGTCCGGATCGGCGATGGTGGTGAACACCTTCTTACGCCGGCGTGAAACGCCCTCGATACCCAGCTCGCGCATCAACCGGGCGGTCTGGTCCCGGCCGATCTCATGACCGGCACGCCGAGCGCCAGCCAGAGCTTGTGAGCCCCGTAGACCCGGCGGTTCAACACCCACAGCACCATCAACACCTGCATCATCGCGGCGTCACGCACCGCCCGAGCCGACGGTTCGACCACGCGGCGCTTAGCGGCGTAGTAGCTGCTCGGAGCCACCTGCAACGACCTGCAGATGCGCTCGACTCCGAACTCGCAACGATGCTCGTCGACAAACCCGACAAGCTCACTCATGGGCGGTCGAGCTAATGGCAGACGTGGACCCGGCCCCGTGCGGCAGGGTTCGCTCGGCGGCCACCGGGTCAGCACTTGGTCGAGTTGAACGTTGAGTACTTGGCGGAGATCGTGCGCCCGGGGGCTGTCGAGAGACGAGCAAACGGCAAGTGGGATGACGTGCCGAATCGAGCACTGGGCCATTAGCAAGCCGCATCGTCTCTTGAGCCACCCACGAGCAACGGAGACCAACGCATGCACTCGATCTACGTCGGCCACGACTGGGCCGAAGACCATCACGACATCCATGTCGACGACGTCAACGGACGACAGCTCTTCGCAGGAAGGGTCCCTGACGGCGTTGAGGGTGTCGGCCGCCTCCACGAGGTGATCGCCGAACTCGTCGAGAGACCTGACCAGGTCCTGATCGCCAGCGAGACCGACCGTGGCCTGTTCATCACGGCGATGCTCGCCGCCGGTTACGAGGTAATCGCGATCAACCCGATGTCGACGGCACGCTATCGCGAGCGTCACTCGACCTCTGGCGCGAAGTCCGACCCGGCCGATGCGTCGACTCTGGCTGAGGTCGCTCGACTCGATGGCCACCGTCATCGGCTCCTCGAGGCCGACAGTGCGCTGGCCGACGCCATCAAGCACACCGCCCGCGCTCACCAGAACCTGATCTGGGCACGGCAACGCCAGCTCAACCAGCTCCGGTCAGTGCTGCGAGAGTTCTTCCCCGCAGCACTTGCCACGTTCCCAGAGCTTGCACACACGGACTGCCTGGCCACGCTGTCCATAGCGCCGACTCCGGCAACTGCAGCGACCATGAGCACCAAGCGCATCGCCTCGGCGCTACGAAGCGGTGGCCGCAAGCGAGGCATCGATGCCAAGGCCCTCAAGATCCGCGATCACCTACGGGCCGAGACGCTACGCGCGCCGCGGGAACTCGAGGAGGCCATGGGCTCCCACGTCACCGCGCTCGTCGCGATCGCCGTCGAGCTCAGCCGCCAGATCGACCGACTCGAAGCAGAACTCGACGAGTTGCTCGACCAACACATAGACGGCGAACTGCTGCGATCGATCCCTGGGCTCGGCACCAAGCTCGCCGCCCGCATGCTCGGAGAGTTCGGCGACGCACCAAACCGATTCCCCGATGCCCGCAGCCGCAAGAACTTCGCCGGCACGTCTCCGATCACGAAGGCATCAGGCCGAAGCCACATCGTCACCGCCCGACGCGTCCGCAACTCCCGCATCGCCGACACCTGTCATCAGTGGGCCTTCGCCTCCCTCACCCACAGCCCGGGCGCCCGCGCGTTCTACGACCAACGACGAGCGAACGGCGACTCCCACAACCGAGCCCTCCGAGCCCTGTCCAACCGACTCGTCGGCATCGCTCACGGCTGCCTACGCCACCGCGTTCCTTACGACGAACACACCGCCTGGGGCCACCGCTGCAACACTCCCGCTTGACCGATACGCCGGGTGGGATGTCTCCGCCTGGGCGAAATACGCCGACGCCTTCCGCAAGATCTTGTTCGCCTGCTCA
>CAYVDN010000155.1:0-2738 GCA_964450685.1 uncultured Microthrixaceae bacterium | reverse complement strand
AGCTTGAACTCGTCGAGTTTGCTCAGCGTGTGGAAAACCACGTCGACACGACCCTCGGCGAACTCGTAGTACGACGAGAACGTCGGCAGCGTGACGAGCACCCGTCGTTTGGCGAAGTTGTGGATGACCGCCTGGATGATCTCGATCGCGCCGTTGCCGACGAAGACACGGTCCGCCGAGATGCCGAGGTGGTCGGCGAGCAGGCCGCCGATCACCTGGTTCTGCGACGGATAGAACTCCAGCACGTCACGGATGGCTCCGGTGTCGAGCAGCTCGGTGGTGAAGTAGTCGAGGAAGAGCTGCGTGGCGTAGGGATTCGAGATGAAGCACGCGTCGACGGTGATCTCCAGCTCGGGCATCTGCTCGCGCAACGTCAGAAGGCTCGGAGAGTGACTCCCCGCCTCGTCCTTCAGTTCGGCCAACCGCTTCGCAACAACCGCTTCCTCAGCGGTGAACTCCCGAATCGTCAATGTGATGTCCCGTCGTCGTTCTCGCGGCCAGCGCGGTCATCCGCAAGGATACCGGGATGGCTTCGGATCACCCATGGTGGCGGACTGCAGTCGGCTACCAGATCTACCCCCGATCGTTCTGCGACACGACCGGTAACGGGATCGGCGACCTCGACGGCATACTCCGCCACCTCGACCACATCGTCGACCTCGGCGTGGACGCCCTGTGGTTGTCGCCGTTCTTCCGCTCACCGATGGCCGACTACGGCTACGACGTCGCCGACTTCTGCGACGTCGACCCGCTGTTCGGCGACCTCGCCACCTTCGACACCCTGGTAAGGGAGGCCCACGGGCACGGGCTCAGGGTGATCATCGATTGGGTACCCAACCACACCTCCGATGAGCATCCGTGGTTCCGGGCGTCGCGCTCGTCGAAGGACGACCCGAAACGCGGGTGGTACGTGTGGCGCGACCCTGCTCCCGACGGCGGGCCGCCCAACAACTGGATCGAGTCGCTGACGTTCGGTCCGGCGTGGACATTCGACGAACGCACCGGCCAGTACTACCTCCACTGTTTCCTGCCCCAACAGCCGGACCTGGACTGGTCGAACCCCGAGGTTGTCGAGGCAATGGAGCACACGTTGCGCTTCTGGCTCGATCGCGGCGTCGACGGGTTCCGCATGGACGTCGTGCACCTGATCGGCAAGGACCCGGCGCTGCCCGATGAGCCGCCAGAGGTCGCCGGCCTTCCGCACACGATCCTGAACGACCGCCCGGAGACCCATGCCCACCTGCGACGCCTCCGCAGCCTTCTGGATTCGTATGAAGGCGACAGGATGGCAGTGGGCGAGGTGTACCTCCTGGATACCGATCTGGTGGCCGCCCACTACGGGGACAACGACGAGTTGCACCTCTGCTTCAACTTCCCACCGCTGTACGCGCCGTGGGACGCAGACGAGTGGCGGAAGCAGATCACATCGACCGCCGCCGCGCTCGACCCGCGGAACGCCTGGCCCACGTGGGTCCTGTCCAACCACGACAACCCCCGGCATCGCACGCGCTACGGCGGCGACGAACGGATCGCTCGCGCCGCCGCAGTGCTCCTCTTGTCCTTGCGTGGGACACCGTTCATGTTCGCCGGCGAGGAGTTCGGCCTCCAGGACGCCGACGTTCCCGAGGACCGACGTCACGACCCAGCGGGACGCGACGGCTGTCGGGCACCTGTGCCCTGGACCGCCAGGTCCCCGCACGGGTGGGCGACGGGCGATCCGTGGTTGCCGTGGCCTCCGGAGCCCGATCGAGCCAACCCCGAAGCACAGCGGGACGACCCGTCCTCGATGCTCTCGCTCTATCGACGCATGCTGAGGTTGCGACGCGACCGTTCGGCGCTGACCATCGGCAACCAGCATCTGCACCTGAACACGGGCCGGGCGTTGATCTTCGACCGCTTCACCAACGACGAGACCATCACGGTCGCGATCAACATGTCGGACATCGAGGTCGGGGTCGAGGTCGTCATCGGTGGCACGGTGCTGCTGTCTAGCGACCAGCGCCGGGCCTTCCACTCGTTCGACCACCGGCTCGCGCCCTACGAGGCTGTCGTCATCTCGGCTCGCTGAGGTAGCGCGAGCTCCCTCCTCAGCGAGGAGCGAGCGTCTCCGCGAGGGTCGCCAGGATCGGCATGGTGAACACTGCGGCGAGGGTCGACCAAACGACGACGCTGGCGATCCGGTCCGCCTCGACTCCCTCGTTGTACGCCAACGAGAACGTGCTGATCGCCGCCGGCATACCGCCCAGCACGATGACGATCGCGACCGATGACGACGACAAGGCGCCCACCTCGCGCAGGACGACAGCGACTCCGGCACTCACGAGCGGCGCTATGACCAGGCGTAGCCACACGTGGACCCAGACACCCGTCCTGGCCGATCGGAGGTGCTGCCAGGCGTCCACGAGGTAGATGCCGAGCAGGAACATCGCAACGGGAGCCGTCGACGCCGCCAGCGGGCTGAGGGTGTCGGCTACCGCGCCCTCTGGACCGTCGGGCAGCGCGCGTACCAGCAGCCCGGCGAGTGGTGCCCACAACAGCGGTTGCACGATCAGCCGTCGCCACTGGAGTCCGCCGCCGGTCCCCCCGCTCCACCGATGCAGCACCACGGGACCGGCCAGCACAGCGATGCCCACCTGCACTGCGACGAGCAGAGACGCCGGACCCCTCGCCCGTTCACCGAGCACGCTGACGACGAACGGCAATCCGAGGTAGGCCGTGTTGCCGAAAAGCAGCACCAA
>CAYVDN010000154.1:0-2745 GCA_964450685.1 uncultured Microthrixaceae bacterium | reverse complement strand
AGCACACCGACCGCGAATCGGGGTTGGGTGAGCGACAGATCACCGTCGGGCCTCACGAGCGCCGGAACCACGATGGACGCCAACGCGGCCGGGGGGATCTGGCGCAGCAGTCTCTGCACCGGATCAGGAACGTCGACCAGTCGATGTGCAGCGGCGAGGAACGATGCGCGCATGGCGAACGTCCCCGCGCCGGCCAACAGGATCGCCGCCCAGGTCGCGCTCATCCATCCACAACCCGGGCTGAGGCGTCCCTGTCGAAGATGGCTCCCGCCGCAACTCCGGTGAGCGCGCCGATCATCACGGACAGAGCTCCCGCGCCCAGCTCCAGTGACACGACCGTCACCAGACCGCCCACCCCGGCGGCGACGACCGCGTGCAGCTTCGTCAGCGTCGGCACCAACAGGACGAGGAACACCAGCGGCACGGCAAACCCCAGAGGAAGCGAGTCGGGAACCGCGTTGCCCAGCAGCACCCCGGTGACGGTCGCGACCTGCCAGGGGACCCACAGCATCAGGGCGGCACCGAGGTAGTACGACCACCGCCGCGAGGACTCGGAGTCCAGGACAACCGGATCGCCGTCTGCCCGATCGTGCCCATGGCGTCCCCAGCGCAGGATCGACACGGCGTAGGCCTGGTCTGTGAGCAGGTATGCGGCCGCCATGCGACGCAACAGTGACTCACGCGCCAGGTACGGGGCGAGGGATGCCGAGTACAGCAGGATCCTCAGGTTGATGGTGCAGGCGGCGAGCGCGGCGACGATCGCGGTTCCGCCGTCGCCGAGCACCTCGATCGCCGCCAACTGGGAGGCACCGGCGAAGACGATCGTCGAGAAGCCGACCGCTGCCGCACCGCCGAGCCCCTCGGAGACGGGCAGCACGCCGGCCACGAGACCGAACGGGATCACGCCGATGAGCATCGGGGCGATCGCCGACGCGCCGGCACGCATCTCGTCGCCGTGGGTCGGGTTGCTCATAGGGCGGCTTCGGTCGATCCACGGAGGTGTCCGGCCATGCGCGGCACCAGCGCGAGGCCACCGATCGAACAGGCGCCGGCGAGAGCGAAAGACCACCTGTACGAACCGAGCGCCGCTACCGCTCCGAGGACCGGGGGTCCGATGGCGGACGCCATGTCGAAGAAGACCGAGAATGTGCCGACCGCCTGCCCCCTCTCGGCTTCTGGCACGGATGCGACCATCGACGAGAACAAGGCCGGGAACAGCAACGACATGCCGAGCGCGAGCGCGACGGTCGACACCCAGACCCCTGCGCTCGACGCCCACAGTCCCAGCAGCACACCAGCGCCGCCCAGGACCGAGAGTGCGAGCGTCGATGCCCGCTGCCATCCGAGCTGGTCGGGAAGACGGGCGAACACCACCCGCACGACCAGCACCAGCCCTCCGTAGACCAGGAACATCGGCGCGACGTCATCGATGTCGAGCTCAGGACCATAGAGCGGGATGAAGGCGCTGAAGCCGACGAACGGTAGGAGGCCGAGCAGCAGGATCACGCCGGGTGGCACCGCGGTGGGGTGCAGCAGCCGGAACGGCTGGAGCTGGTGGCTCACCACCTTGGGGGTGGCGGTTCCCAGTAGTGCCGCCAGGAGCGCGAGACCGGCAGCCATGAACCAGACCTCGTCGAAGCCGAACCCGGCGACGACGCGCTCCCCCAGCACCGGACCGAACGCCAGACCGGCGTACAGGGCAACAGAGAAGTACGACGCCGCCTCGCCGCGCCGGTCGTCCGGCGCCATGTCCTGCACGGCGGTGGCGGCGCCGACCCACACAGCTGCTTCGCCGACACCGGAGAGCAGACGCGCGGCGACGAGCATCGGTACGGAGTCGGCCAGCGCGTACGAGGCGACGGACGCGGCGAACACCAGAGATCCGCCTACCAGCAGCACGCGCCGGCCCCGCAGATCACCGAGGCGACCAGCGAGGGGTCGCAGCAACGCTGCCGAAAGGGAGAACGACCCGACCGCCAGCCCGACCGCCAGGCTGCTGCCGCCGAGTTCGTGTTCGACGAAGCGGGGCAGCGTGGGGAGCAGTGCTCCCATGCCGAGGAAGTAGGCGAAGGTCGCCAGCGTGACCATCAGGAACGGACCGCTGAGCAGCTTGGCTCTGGGTACGCCGGTCGACGTGGGCGGATCGGTGGAGTTGTCCATTCGCTTGCAGTCTCGCCCGGCGACCAGCTGCTGGGACAGCCGCTTGCATTACCGAACGGGATTCAGCAGGCAGGTGCCCGGCAGTCGGTAATACTCGGTGCCGCCCACCATCTCACGACAAATGGGGACGCGGTCGATGACACCCGACATCTCCACCGATCCGCGAGGCGCGATCTTCATCACCCCGGGGCTCTTCGCCGACATGGACGAGTGGCACCGAGTAGCCGCCGAGATCCGACGCGACGAGCCGGTCATGCGGGTCGAGGCCGAGGGATGGCCCAAGTTCTGGGCGATCACCCGTCACGCGGACGTGTTCGAGGTGTCGCGCCGAAGCGATGTGTTCTGGAACACCGAGAAGTCGGCCCCCGGCCCAGACCTGCAGTACGACATGCTCCAGGCGATGGGTATCGAGCTGCCCCGGACTCTCGTCCACATCCACGGAGAACAGCACCAGAAGCTGCGTGGCATCACCAACGACTGGTTCAAGCCCGCAGCAGTGAAGCGGCTCCAGCCAGCCATCGACGAGATCGCCGACCGCTACATCGATCGGCTGGCGGACTTCGGCGGTGAGATGGATCTCGCCGC
>CAYVDN010000153.1:0-2871 GCA_964450685.1 uncultured Microthrixaceae bacterium | reverse complement strand
GCCAGTGGCCGACCCTTGGGGTGACGTCATCCAGGCCAGTGCAACAGCTCGATTCCACCCGCTGCTGCGGGCCGACCTTCCGACGAGCTTCAACCGCCCAATCGAGTCGTACGGCGGCACGCTGTACGACGACATCTCGAAGTGGCGGGCCGAAGTCGAGTCGGCGCTGTCACCGAGGGCATTCGACCACGCCGCCGCGCTGGCTCGGGCGATACTCCCGCCACGTACAAGCCTGGATGTCGGTCTGCTCACCTCGATCGAGTTCCGTGGGACGCCTTCCGGGCCAGTCAGATCACCGGCGCACGCAGGAGTGATGGTCACGCTGTTCGACGACGTGCTTCATATGGTGACAGGCGGATCCGTGTTCGCGCTTCCCCCAGGCGTATCCGAAGCCCTCGCACCGCTGCTCGATGGCCGACCGGTCGAGGTGGAGGACGTGCTCGCGGCGCTCGTTGCCGCTGGGTTGGGTTCCGACGCGGCGGTCCAGGCGCTGCGCGAGTGTCTGCAGACCGAGTTGGTGGAGCCGCTGCGATGACTCTGGACCCAGACGTGCTCCCCGACGGCGTGCGCCTAGTCGACCCCACCGAGATGGAAGGCAGCAAGCTGCGGCTCCCCGACCCGGACAACCCGCTAGAAGCACCCTTCGCGGCCGCCAACGAGCGCTCGTTCGATCTCGCGGCCGAGACGCTCACCCGTTGGTTTCCGAACCTGCCCTTGGCGCGTTTCGCCCAGGCGACCGACTCCACGTCGCTGGTGGTCGGCAAGGCTGCCCCCGAGCTGATGGACGCGATCGACGCAGAAGGTCTGTTCGAGAGGATGTTCCAACGGTTCCACTTCGAGCCACCTGGCCACGTTCGGTTCATGCGCGACAAGGAGCCACGTGACCTGAGCGACATAGCGGTCGCGCAGCCGGTGCCGTACCCCGGAGGTCGCGTGCGGCTCCGTCCCGCCGCGCTTGCCGCCGCGTTGGACGAGGGTTACACGATGGTGCTGGACGGTGTAGAGCTCCGTGACCCTGCGTCGATCCGACTAGCGGAGATGTTCGAGCGACTGTTCGGCTGCGCGGTGAACATCAACGGATACCTGTCGACGCGCACGCACACGTCGTTCGGTGCGCACTGGGACGACCAAGAGGTGGTGATCCTCCAGTTGATCGGTAGCAAGGACTGGCGGGTCGAACAACCGGTGGCGCTGTCGCCGCTGAAGTCGAGCCATGGGAATGCCACATCTGGCGAGGTGGTGTGGGAAGGGCGCCTACACCCCGGAGACGCAGTTTACATACCGCGGGGGTGGGGGCACTTGGTGAGCGGGATCGACGAACTCACCTACCACTACACGATCACGATTCCACGCATAAACGGCGTGAGGGTTCTTCATGAAATCCTAAAGAGCCACCGCAATAGTGGCGACCGCGTGGTCAATGGCCGACCTGTCCCGATGGTGCCGACGATCGACGCCGCCCCAGCTGGACCCTCGATTGCTGAGGGCATCCACCGGATCACGGCGAGTGATGCCGTGATCGACGCTGCGGCGCGGTTGTCTCCCCCTGCACGATTCGTCGGTTCATTCCGGCGGTTGTTGGACACACCGACTCGCGTGATCCCACCGTGGTCAACCGCAACGTACCGTTGGTGGCTCACCGGACTCGGGCGAGAGGTAGTGCTCGTCGACAACAACGGCATGATGTTCGGCTGTTCGCCTCAGGGCCTCTCGTTGCTGGCAGAATCAATCGGCGGCACGGCGGACGCTGAGTGAGGGACCGCGGTCGGGCGATCCCTGTTTGCTGGCCTCGCGTGAGGTAATGATGGGACCTCAGTGGCGCGGACCGTACTGTTACGTGCAATTGCAGGTCATCGACACCGTAATCGTGTAGTTGCTGTTCCCTGCGCTGTTGCAGGTCGCGTTGTTCTGCGCTCGACTGCCGTTCGAATTGTGGGTGTAGGAATCGCTTCCATTGAAATTGCAGTTGGCATTCACATTGACGCTGCAACTTTGAAATGGAGGATCGATACCGTTGATATTATAGTTCCAGTGGCCGCTGTTGCCGACTCGACCGCCACTTGTGAATGTAAGCACGAAGGGTCCGTTGGTTGCATTTGGTAGACGCAGAGTCTGCGTCTCATCGACACAACAGGAGTAATCACAAAAACCGTTTCCGCAGTTCCAACTGGCATCGCCATTCTTATTCCCCCAGCAGTTCACTGCACAGAGATTCATTCCGACGGAGGAATCGGTGATGTTTCCGTTCGTGGTTCCGTTGTTGCCGCACGCTGCGCTGGCGGCGGCGGCGTACTCGGGCGCGACCGAGAGCCCGGTGACACGCGGGGCAACGAACGCCGCGCCAGCAGCTGCGCCACCCAAGGCAGCGCGCATCACTCGACGCCGCTCGAGCGCTCGTTTGTCGAGTCTCTCACCTGGCGGCTGCTGTTCGGGTGGGTTCTCAGTCAATGCAATCAGCCTCATTGTTGGAACGGTTCGGTGTGGAAACCACTTGGTCGAGCTGGTCGAGCGACCTGCACAGTCGACGGAAAAGAGGGGAGCGATCGACCGCTGCAATCTGTCGTGGCAGGTCGACTAGCCCCAACCGCTCAACAGCTGAAGGGGCCCCGTGCAACATGACGGGTATAGGGATCTTCTGGGGGGCTTGAAGTCCCGACATGATGAGAAGCTCTCCGAAGCGATCGATCCCCACTGGTCGCCAATCAATGTGCCAGCCGTCAGAACGAAGAGCGCGGCGCTGTGGGGGCGAATCGAGATGGTCAATCGGCAGCAGGGCTACCTCATGGTTCCGACTAGCGCTCACTGCGTTCATCGGAACGATCGTTGATTGGGTGGTGGGGACCGCTGCGATGTTCTCGAGTGCCAACAAGC
>CAYVDN010000152.1:0-2901 GCA_964450685.1 uncultured Microthrixaceae bacterium | reverse complement strand
ACAGAGGCCCCCGGTCGTTGCGGGCACCGTCGACGTGCTGGCGGAAGCGTGCCTCGGCGCTCAGCGTCGTCTCTCCGACGTACACCCACGGCAGGTCCGGGTCGGTGCGTGGGCCGACGTCGTCGGACAGTTCGATTACGTGCAGCCGGTAGGTGGCTCTGCTTCTCTTCGTCACAGGTACTCCTCTCCGATCGGTTCGGCGGGTACCTGCGCGGGGTGCAGCGCTCCGAACGCTGACAGGGCCATGGTGTTGGAGGCGAGCTGGCTGCTCAGGTCGGCAAGGTGTGCCTCGAGCAGCGCCAGCGCCTGCTCCGGCTCGAACGTGGGTGATGTGTCAGTCGGGTTGTTGGTGCGGATGGCGGTTCCTCTCGTCGTCCCTGCCGGGGTGTGGTGCCGGTCAACGCATCACGAGTCAGTGTTTGGGTAGATGTGACACTCGAACCGCGGCACCCCAGGTCTCGAAAATCGGCTTGCACATATATATGTCACAGGGTACGTTCGGGCGGTGGTATCCCCTTCGCTCGAAGTCCTCGACGTGATCGCGGAGCCGACCCGGCGCCGGATCCTCGATGCTGTGCGGGGCGGCGAGCGCTCGGTCGGTGAACTGGTCGACGAGGTGGGCATGCATCAGCCGGGGGTGTCCAGGCATCTCAAGGTGCTGCGCGACGCGGGCCTGGTCGAAGTACGCCGCGACGCCCAGCGCCGCCTCTACCGCCTACGACCCGAACCGCTGATGGAGCTCGACGAATGGCTCGAGCCGTACCGGCGCGAGTGGGCCAACCGGCTCGACTCGCTCGAACGGCACCTGGAGCGCACGACCAGCCCGATCCGACCGACCGACAGGAACAGGAACTCCCGATGACCGATGTCCCCGCCTCGTGCGACGGCACCCTCGAACGCACCGCTGATGGTGGTGTGATCCGCTTCGAACGACACCTTGCCTTTCCCGTCGCCGCGGTGTGGGACATCGGCGGCGAGCTTGTCGAGGACACCTATGACTGGTTCGTGCAGGACGCCGACGGCAACGTCTGGTACCTCGGCGAGGAATCCAAGGACTACGAGGACGGCAAGGTGGTCGACACCGCCGGCTCGTGGGAGGCAGGCGTCGACGGCGCGCAGCCGGGCATCGTGATGCCAGGTTTGGTCGCCGTCGGCGACGTCTACCGTCAGGAGTTCTACCGGGGAGAAGCCGAGGACATGATGGAGATCCTCGACATCGACGCCAAGGCGTCCAGCCCTGCCGGGGAGTTCACGAAGGTGGTCACGACTCGGGACTGGAACCCGCTCGAGCCGGATGCGGTCGAGGAGAAGTCCTACGCCCCCGGCGTCGGCCTGGTTCGCGAGGAGAAGGTCGCCGGCGGAGCGGACTTTGCGGAACTGGTCGAGTACGTCCCTGGAGCGTGACTCCTCGGGACCACTCGCACCGCGTTGCTGGCCAGCGCTGCTGGGCCGACATGCAGCTTTCGGCTGCCATCCGAGTAGTGCGAACGCGGCACGTCTGACGTCGAACATCGACGCCAGCCGTGCCGAGTTCGGCTGAGGGGTCGGAACTGAGGGCGCTTCGTCGGTTCGTGGGGCGACCCTGTGGAGTTGCACTGCGGGGCGTTCCCTCTCGTCCCGATTTCCCCTAGGATAGTTGCATAGACAATCTATGGGTCGAGTGGTTTGGAGATGGTGCCCGATGACCAGATCGAGATTGGGAAGCAACGTGGGGGTGCGTCGACTCGGGGTGGTGCTGTCGGTCGCGGCGCTGGCGCTGCTCGGCGGAGCTGCGTGCAGTGACGACGATGGAGACGACGCGGCGGACGACACGACGGAGACGTCAGCCGACACCTCCAGTACCTCGACCGAGGAGATGCCCGCAGGAGAGACGGTCGAGGTGACCGCCGAGGACTACAAGTTCGTCGGGCTGCCCGAGTCGGTGGATGTGGGCACCAAGCTGACGCTGGTTAACGACTCGCAGGCAGAGCTGCACGAGTTGGTCGCCCTCCAGATTCCGGAGAGCGAGACTCGTTCGGTCGAGGAACTGGTCCAACTGCCGGAGGACCAGATAGAGGGAATCTTCGGCGAGGCGATGCCTGCGATGGTTCTTGTTCGGGCACCGGGCGATGCTGAGATGATCGCGGCGGTCGGCGATGGCACCTTCAGTGAGCCGGGGCGCTACGCCATCATCTGTGCAATCCCCGTCGGCGCCGATCCAGCGGCGATGATGGCGGCCATGCAGGAGGAATCCGAGGGACCGCCGACGACGGCGGCCGGAGCCGGTCCTCCTCATTTCACACAGGGCATGTACACCGAGGTCACTGTCGAGTAGTAGCAGGTGGAGCCATGGCGAGGCTCGACCAGGAGAACCCACTCGATGCCGCGGGTGACTGGTTCATCGACACGCGCTGCATCAACTGCGATGCCGCCCGTCAGTGGGCGCCGGGCCTGATCGAAGCGGACGACGCCGGGCTCTCGTTCGTGGCTCGCCAGCCGCGATCCGACGAGGAGGAGGCTGCGATGTGGCGGGCGGTCGAGGCCTGCCCGACGCGTTCGATCGGGCACCGGTCCGTTCGTCGCCCGGCGGACCCGGCATTTCCGTTCGAGCTGACCCCTGGCGTTATGGCGCTCGGCCACAACCACCGAGACTCGTTCGGTGCCCACTCATATCTGGTCACGCGACCCGACACGAACCTGCTGGTGGACTCGCCCCGCTACCTCCTGTCCCTCGCCGAGCAGATCGATGCGCTCGGCGGCATCGGCCACATCCTGCTAACCCATCGCGACGACGTCGCCGACGCCGAGCGCTGGGCCGAACGGTACGGCGCCAGGGTCTGGATACATGCCGAGGACTCGGCGGCGGCACCGTTCGCCACCGACGTCGTCGACGGGGACGCCGCGGTCGAGGTCTCGCCTGGT
>CAYVDN010000151.1:0-2933 GCA_964450685.1 uncultured Microthrixaceae bacterium | reverse complement strand
CGGCGTCTTCCGGACTCGTCCTCGCTCGGTCGAGGTGAACGCGTCCGGTCGCATGAGTGCTCCTTGTTGAAGGCCTTCTTCTAACCAGCCACTCTAACTAAAGAGATGTCGCCTTGGCTTTAGCTATTCGCGCGGGGAAAGAGGGCTTACTCAGCCTCGCTCGAGGGGTGTTGGCGGAGGTGCTGCGTTCGGCCGGGGTTCACGTTTCGGCAAGACGGTCGAGAATCTCTCGGTCCTCAGCGATGACCTCACGGACAACTCGGAGCACGTCGCCGTTGGAGACAGCGGCCTGAGCGAGTGCGTTGGCAGCGAACTGCTCCACAGTCACGCCCCGTGTCGACGCAGCTGCGGTCAGCCTGACCAGCACGTCAGGAGACACCTCGACCTTCAGGATCACCTCGCCAGCGTAGAGATCAGGCTGAGCCAAGAGCAGGGAGGTTTGTCCGGCCTCCCGCCCGTTGGCACAGCGGCTCTCTCAACCCAGCCTGATCGCCGACGCTCCCATGTAGGTGTCGCCGGTGAGGTCGAGGAGGAGGTCGAGGTACTCCGTGTTCACTTCGTCGATTGCGGTCTCGACCTGAGGGTCCTCGTGACCTTCCTCGACGTCGAACAGGACGCCGCCGTCGGCGGAGAGCACGCGCCGTACGCGCAAAGTCCGGAGCCAGTCCTCGTTGAACTCGCCGCGCACCTCGACCACCGATAAGCCGGGCAACACGTCGACGAGTGTCTCGATGGCGAGCCGCTCCGTCAGCTCGGCGAGTGTGGGGCCGAGCGCCTGCCACTCGTCCAGCACACTGTTGAACTCGGCTTCCAGTTCCGGCTCGACCACGCCCGCTCCTCCACTCCGATGCGACGCCGACGGTACGCACCGGGTGTGACGTTCAGCTACGAGGTCGCGTCGGGGCCGTGCAAGGTGCCCGTAGCGTGTAGCTCGTGGAGGAGCTGAGGGAGGGGTTGTACGAGGTGGTCGTCACCGAGGGCCTCAAGGCGCGCCTGCAGGCCCTTACCGAATCGGTCCCGAGGGAGCGGGCGCTGCACGCAGCGGAAGCACCCGACCGGATCGCGTGGCACCTGAGCCGCCAGATCGAACGGGCGCTCAACGACGTCGGCGAAGGGGATCGGGCGCGGGTCGGGATCGAGGTCGCGCGGGCCTTGCTCGACCGGCTCGGTGAGATGGTCGAGGTCGACCCATCCGACGCACCGGCCGATCCGGCGACCGTGTTGCACGCCATCCTCGGCCGGCTGCCCGACGGCAGCACCGTGTCGATCGCCCAACCGCTGATCCCGCTGCTCGACACGACGCTGCTGACCAACGCGCCGGGTGAGCCGAACCTGTGGAGTCAGCTGCGCTCCGAGATCGATTCCGCTGATCAGATCGATGTGGTGATGGCCTTCATCCGCCGCAGCGGCATCAATCCGCTCGTCGACGCGCTGCATCGCCACTGCGAGAACGGTCGAGCGCTCAGGGTCCTGACCACGACCTACACCGGGTCGACTGAGAAGGCCGCGCTCGACCGGCTCGCCGACCTCGGCGCGGACGTTCGTGTGTCGTACGACCTCAGCACCACCCGCCTTCACGCCAAGGCCTGGGTGTTCCACCGCGGGTCCGGCTTCTCGACCGCCTACGTCGGCTCGTCCAACCTGACGCACGCGGCGCATGTCACTGGGCTGGAGTGGAACGTCCGCGCATCGGCTGCGAGGAACCCCGATGTGCTCGGCAAGTTCGCCGCGGTGTTCGACAGCTACTGGTCCAACGGCGACTTCGTTCCGTACGAAGCAGAGCAGTTCGTGGCCGAGCAGCAGCGAGCGGGGCGCACGGACCCGGGCCCGCATGTGATC
This sequence comes from uncultured Microthrixaceae bacterium, assembly GCA_964450685.1. GTDB lineage: Bacteria > Actinomycetota > Acidimicrobiia > Acidimicrobiales > Microtrichaceae > JBAOHV01. Next base: position 1,094 of record CAYVDN010000151.1, on the reverse strand, counting down.
CTTAGTCCGATCGAGGTCCGCCCGCTGCCGTTCCAGTCCCGGCTGCTCGAACTCATCGAGGTGTCACGGCAACGGGGGCACCACCGCAACCTGTTGGTCTCCGCGACTGGCACCGGCAAGACCGTGATGGCGGCGCTCGACTACGCGGGACTGCGGTCACAGCTGGACCGGTCGAGGTTGCTGTTCGTCGCCCACCGCGAGGAAATCCTCGACCAGAGCCTCGCGACGTTCCGCCACACGCTGCGCGACGCGTCGTTCGGGGAGAAGTGGGTCGGCGGCGCGCGCCCCACGCGGTTCGATCACGTCTTCGCGTCGGTCCAGAGCCTCCACTCCAACGGCCTGGACGACCTGGCGCCCGGCCACTTCGACGTCGTCATCGTCGACGAGTTCCACCACGCCGCAGCCACCTCGTACCAGCGGCTACTCGAGCACGTGAAGCCGGTCGAGCTGCTCGGGCTCACCGCAACGCCCGAGCGCAGCGACGGCATGGAGATCCTGCACTGGTTCGACGATCGCATCGCCGCCGAGCTGCGGCTGTGGGACGCGATCGACCAGCAGTACCTCGTGCCGTTCCTGTACTTCGGAATCCACGATGGCATCGACCTCACCGACATCCCCTGGCGACGCGGACGGGGATACGAGACCGAGGCGCTCACCAACCGCTATACCAGCTCCGACGCATGGGCCCGCCTCGTCGTCAAGCAGGTCGACGAGCACGTCGACGTCGCCTCCATGCGCTGCCTCGGGTTCTGCGTGAGCGTCGAACACGCTCGCTTCATGGCCCGCCACTTCAGCCACCACGGCATCCCCGCCGTAGCGATCTCGGGCGAGAGTCCACGCGACGATCGAGCGGCGGCACTGCGTGACCTGGCCGCGGGCGACGTGAAGGTCGTGTTCTCCGTCGACCTGTTCAACGAAGGTGTCGACCTCCCCAACGTCGACACCGTGCTCATGCTCCGACCCACCGAGAGCCCGGTGCTGTTCCTCCAGCAGCTCGGCCGAGGGCTGCGCCGAGCAGAGAACAAGCCGCACTGCACCGTGCTCGACTTCGTCGGCACCCACCGCAAGGAGTTCCGCTTCGACCGCCGCTACCG
>CAYVDN010000150.1:0-2958 GCA_964450685.1 uncultured Microthrixaceae bacterium | reverse complement strand
GGTCGGCACATTACCATCGCAACTCCGGCCGCTTCTCCAGCCGCCGATCATTGCCGCCCACGCTCTACCCGGCGCCTTCCCACCGATCAGGAACCCATGCGCGACGTCCTCATCTCCGCACTGCGTCAAGCCTTCGTCGAACTCGGGCTCGACGCGCCAGCCGAGATTCACCTGGAGCAGCCGGCCAACCGCGATCACGGGGACTTCTCGTCGAACGTCGCCATGAAGTCCGCGAAGGCTGCCGGCCGACCGCCTCGCGATCTGGCCGCGGCGATCGTCGAGCAGATCGAGTCGTCGCCGCCGGAGCACGTCACCGCGGTCGAGGTGGCAGGACCCGGCTTCGTGAACTTCCGCCTGGACCAGTCCTGGTTGCAGGACCTCGTCCCCGAGGTGCTCGCAGCCGGCGCGGACCTGGGTCGCAGCGATATGGGCGCCGGACGCAAGGTCATGGTCGAGTTCGTTTCAGCGAACCCGACAGGTCCGGTGCACGCCGGCCATGCTCGCGGCGCCGCCTATGGCGACAGCCTGGCCAGGATCCTGGCCCACACCGGCCACGAGGTGGCCCGCGAATTCTACGTGAACGACCGTGGTGTCCAGATGCAGACCTTTGGAGCCTCGTTATTGGCGCGCAAGGAAGGCCGCGAACCAGACGAGGGTGGCTATCAGGGTCAGTACATCGTCGACTGGGCCGCGGAGATGCCCGACGGCGTCGATCCAGTCGAGTGGGGTGAGTCGCACGCCCTTGCTGACCAGCGCCGGGTGCTGGCCGCTCTCAACGTCACCTTCGACGATTGGTTCTCGGAGACGTCGATGGTCGACTCCGGTGCTATCGACACGACCCTGGCGGACCTGCGTGAACGCGGGGTCGCCTACGACGCCGACGGGGCCGTCTGGTTGCGTTCGAGCGACTTCGGCGACGACAAGGACCGTGTCCTCGTCAAGAGCGACGGCGAGTTCACGTACCTGTTGCCCGACATCGCTTATCACCGCGACAAGTTCGCACGCGGCTTCGACCTTCTCATCAACGTGTGGGGAGCGGATCACCACGGCTATGTCCCACGCATGAAGGCTGCGATCCAGGCGCTGGGCCACGATCCGTCGGACCTGGAGGTGGTGATCACCCAGCTGGTGCGCCTCGAGAAGGACGGCGAAGAGGTCAAGATCTCCAAGCGGTCCGGCAACCTGATCACGCTCCAGGACCTGATCGACGAGGTCGGTGTGGACGCTGTGCGCCTGACGTACCTCCTGCAGTCGGTCGACTCACCCCAGACGGTCGACCTGGGCCTCGTGGTGGAGCAGTCGAACGAGAACCCGGTCTTCTACGTGCAGATGGCCAACGCCCGCATCAACTCGATCGCCCGAGTCGCCGCCGAGCGCGGGATCGAGCACGACCCGATCGCCTCGGTCGACCTGTCCTTGCTCACCCACGACCGTGAGCTGGCAGTGCTCCGCCAGCTGTTCGTCCTCGGTGACGTCGTGGAGCTCGCCGCCCGCGAACGTGCCCCTCACAAGGTCACCACCTGGGTCCGAGACCTCGCAGCGGCAGTGCACGGCTTCTACCACGACTGTCCGATCCTCTCTCCGGACACACCGGAGGCGCTGCGTCAGGCGCGTTGGTACCTGGCGGACGCCGCGGGTGTCGGCCTGCGCGTGGGACTCGACTTGCTCGGCGTTGCTGCGCCAGAGCAGATGTGAGCGGGGAGACCGTGACGAGCCCCGAGCCCGTCTCATCGAGGCCGCCGTCGGCGTTGGATGCGACCGCGCTGGAACTCAGTCTGCTGCCGGACACCGCAGTCGCAGACGCAACCGGGCGCCTGTCCGTGGGCGGGGTCGACCTGTTGGGCCTGGCCGAGCAGTTCGGCACCCCGCTGTTCGTATACGACGAGGCCCACTTGCGTCAGCGCTGTCGTCAGGCACGTGACGTGTTCGGTGACGGGGGAGCCATCTACGCGTCGAAGGCGTTCCTGTGTAGGGCCATGGCTCGGTTGGCCCATGAGGAGGGCATGCGGATCGATGTCGCCACCGGCGGCGAGCTCGAGGTCGTGCTGGCAGCAGGAGTGCCGGCCGATCGGCTCGTCCTGCACGGCAACAACAAGTCGATCGCCGAGCTGTCGCGTGCGCTCGAGGTCGGCGTGGGACGCATCGTGGTCGACTCGTTCGACGAGATGGACCGCATCGAGGCGCTCGTGGCCGCAGGAGCACCGGCGCCGAGCATTCTCGTGCGGATCAACCCGGGAATCGAGGTGCACACCCACGAGCACGTCCAGACCGGCAATCTGGACTCCAAGTTCGGCTTCCCGGTGCCGACCGGTCAGGCCGACGAAGCGGTCGCCAGGGCCCGGTCGAGCGCCTCGATGGACTTGCTGGGGCTGCATCTGCACATCGGCAGTCAGGTGTTCAGCGTCGACAACTTCGTCGAGGGACTGCGGGCGGTCGCGCAGTTCGTGGTCGAATGCGATCTGGACGAGCTGATCGTCGGTGGCGGCCTGGGGGTCGCGTACGTAGCGGGTGAGTCTGCACCGGGCATCGCCGAGTGGGGCGCGGCGATCATCGAGGCCTGTCGCGCCGCTGGCATCCGTTCGGCGATCAGCGCCGAGCCGGGTCGTTCGATCGCAGCAGCAGCCGGACTGACGCTCTACACGGTCGGAACCATCAAGTTCCTGCCCGGCGTGCGGACCTACGTGTCGGTGGACGGCGGGATGAGCGATAACCCTCGTCCTGTGCTCTACGGCAGTGGTTACGAGACGTTCCTGCCCCGTGCAGCCACCTCACGACGTGAGATGCCGATCCGTCTGGTCGGAAAGCACTGCGAGTCCGGTGACCTGCTGGTGCGCGAGGGCCGCGTGCCGGCGGACCTCGCCGTCGGCGATGTGCTCGCCACCCCTGTCACCGGCGCGTACGGTCATTCGATGGGGTCCAACTACAACAAGGTCCTGCGTCCCGCTGTGGTGTTCGTGG
>CAYVDN010000149.1:0-3084 GCA_964450685.1 uncultured Microthrixaceae bacterium | reverse complement strand
TCGACGCGATGCAGACCAGGCCACCGTTGCCGGCGGAGAACACGCCCGGACCGCTCGGCCTGGCCGACGGGAACCGGATCAGGGAGCTGTTGAGCGCCACCGGTTGGGCCGAGGTCGAGGTCGAACCCGTCGACGGAGTCTGTGACTACTCCGTCGACGGAAGCGACGGCGTCGACGAACGCATCGCGGTTGCCCTGGCCGGCAGCGTCGGGCTTTCAGCCCGCGTCGAGTTGGAGTCTCGCCTCGGTGCCGATGGTTGGAACAGCCTGTTGGACGAGGCCCGCGCCGACCTTCGCCGGCGGTTCCCCAACGGGCCTGTCAGCTTCGAGACCCACGTCTGGTTGGTCACAGCGACGCGTGCCGGCTGAACTCGACTCAGTGTCTATCCTCGGGGGTTCTAGTCGGGCCTGCCAGAGGAGACCACGTCGGTGAAGCGAAGACTCGTAGTGGCGCTGGGATCGTTGTTGGCCGTCGGTGCTCTTGTCACGGGCGCATGTTCCGGCTCGGACGACAACGGCACCGAAAGCGGCGACGCAGGGGAGTCGACGGTGTCCACGACAGCCGCAGAGGGCAACGATGATCCGGACCCGGAGATGCTCGCTGCGACCCCTCCGATGGGCTGGAACAGCTGGAATCAGGTTCGTTGCCACGACCTGAACGAGGACGTGGTCAAACGAGCGGCTGACGCGATCGTCGAACATGGCCTGGACGAGATCGGCTACGAGTACGTCGTCGTCGACGACTGCTGGCAGGACTACAAGCGGGACGCGGACGGCAACCTGGTCTCCAACCCCGAGACGTTCCCGTCGGGGATGAAGGCCCTGGCCGACTACGTCCACGACAAGGGTCTGAAGTTCGGCCTCTACCTGGTTCCAGGCTCCAAGACGTGCGCCATGACCTGGGACGCCTACCCGGCGGAGGGTATCGGCAGCTTCGGCCACGAACGCCAGGACGCCGAGATGCTCCAGGACATCGGGGTCGACTACCTCAAGTACGACTGGTGCGAAGCGGACGTCAACGACGGGCTCGAGCGTGTCGCGGCCTTCACCCAGATGCGTGACGAACTGGCCAGGCTCGACCGGCCGATCGTCTACAGCATCTCCGAGTACGGCCGCGAGGAGCCGTGGACCTGGGCGCCCGGCATCGCTCACCTGTGGCGCACCACTGGTGACATTGCACCCGACTGGTGGTCGATCGTCGGGATCATCGAATCCCAGGTCGATCTGGCCGACTACTCCGGACCCGGCCAGTGGAACGACCCCGACATGCTCCAGGTCGGTAACGGCGGTATGACCCCGGACGAGGTCCGCGCGCACGTCGGGATGTGGGCAATGCTCGCTGCGCCGCTGTTCGCCGGGACCGACATGGACAAGCTCACCCCCGAGGTGCTCGCAGCCATCTCGAACAAGGAGCTGGTTGCGATCGACCAGGATCCGCTGGGCAAGCAGGCCCGCCGGGTCCAGGTCGGACCTGGTGAGTTCTGGGCCCGCACCGAGGTCTGGGCGCGTCCGCTCGACAACGGCGACTACGCCGTCGCGCTCTACAACAAGCTCGACACCCCGGCCGAGATCACGACGACTCTCGCAGAGGTCGGAGCTCCAGCCGGAACCTGGACGGTCCGCGACGCCACGAACGCGGCCGATCTGCCCGACACCGACGGACAGATCTCGGCTACGGTCCCCGCCCACGGAGCGACGGTCCTGCGGCTCTCGGCTGGGTAGCGGACATCACCGGGGCGGGCTCCGCTGCTTGCTCATGGGAACCAATCCGGTAGCACGACGACTAGGGGTGATCGGCCTGTGCGTCGCTGTGGCGGCGGTGGTGCTGACCGGCTGTGCGCCACCCGACTCGGTCCCCGGCGAGAAACAGCCTCGCTCGTGCGTGCCGCGCATCGGCACTAACCAGATCATCCTGCCGCTGCCCGGTCTGTTCCTCCCGCTGCCGAGCATCAAGGGTTTGTCGGAGTTCGACGACCTGGCGCCCGCACCCGCCGGGCTGGACCTTCCCTCGCACGTCGACCTGCGCGATAACACCGGCGGATTCAACAGCTACGCCGAGTTCGTGCTGGGCGAAGGATCGCTCTACACCCGCCCCCGAAACTCGGGTTCGCAGTGGAGGAAGGTTCCCACGCCCAGCTGTCTGGACGGCCACATCGTCGCGGTGTCGGTCGACTCCAACATGGCGGTGGCGTTGGACGCGGACGGCTGGATCTACTCGCTCGACAACCTGCTGTCGGGGCCGTTGCTGTGGAACTGGACCCGCTCCTACGGCGCGCCGATCTGGTTGTACCCAGGCATGAGGGTGCCCGAGGACGCGCTGGCGCCGGGAAGGTGGGCGATCAGCCATCGGATGTCGGAGAGCTTCGTCGACGCCAAGGGTTACCGGCATCCGACCACGGCCGGTCTCGTGCAACTGGTTAGCTTGACCGGTGGCGGCTCCCGGATCGTTTTCCAGGATCCGTGGCTCCCGCCGGACCTCAGCTACGAGATCGGCGGACCGCTCGGCGGTCGCTTCATCTCGGAGTCGATATCGGGCTCCGGATCGGTCACCTTCGTCATCGGCCGGTTCGGCGACATGTACACGCGCAAGTACGACCTGGATCTTGCCGGCTCCAACCACATACCCGGCCGCTACACCTGGCAGGACCAAGGTGACCTCCCCTCGGCCCCGAACCAGTGGGAGGAACGCACCAACACCGCGTACGCGGCGATCTCGCTGCCGGCGGAGGACTGGCAGCACCAGCCGAAGATCCCGGGCGAGGTCACCGCCAGGATCTCCATCTCGCAGACCGGGCCGGCCATGGAGGACCGGGAGCTGCGGGTCGAGGGCCGCAACGACGGTCGCACGGGCTACTGGCACAAGGGCTTCCTCGCCACCGACTGGGAGTTCACCGCGACGGACCTGCCGTTGGTCGCGCCGGTCCTCGCCGACGCCGACCCGCTTGTCGACCAGTCGGCGCTCGAGCTGGCCCCGGCCAGCGGGCTGAGCTTCGAGGGCTCGCTCGGCGGAGGGTGGACGGCACGGATCGGCGACTTCGACTGGGCCCAGACCAAGCACGACGTGTCGCTGCGTTCACCGAGCGGA
>CAYVDN010000148.1:0-3092 GCA_964450685.1 uncultured Microthrixaceae bacterium | reverse complement strand
CTTCGGGTGTTCCTCAGGTGGCGCTTCCGGGACCCGTCCGGGGCGACGCTCTCCGCTGTTCGAGCAGTAGACACCGCCACCCACCCTAACTGGCAGGGCCGGGGGATCTTCAGGAAGCTGACGCTCGGGGCGATTCCCGACCTGGAGGACGACGGCGTCGACGTGGTGTTCAACACTCCGAACGACAAGAGCCGCCCGGGATACCTGAAGATGGGTTGGTCGCAGGTCGGACGGGTTCCAGTCGGCGTACGGCCCACCTCGCTCGGTGCCCTCCCCACGATCGCCAAGGCCCGCACCGCCGCCGATCTCTGGTCCGTGCCGTCGGACCTGGGAACGGAAGCTTCGACTCTGTTCGATGACGACGACGCCGTCGCCCGCCTGCTCGCCCGAATCGGATCGGCGACGAGCATCCAGACCGACCGCGATGCTGCCTTCCTTCGCTGGCGCTACTCGTTCGCCCCGCTCCACTACAGGGCGGTGGCAGTCGGTGATCGTCTGGAGGACGGCGTGGTCGTCGTTCGGCTCCGCCGACGGGGACCAGCGCTCGAGTGCGCGGTCTGCGACGTGCTCGTACCGGGCGCTCGGGCGCGCCGTGCTGCGTTCCGCCACATCAGGCGAAGGTCGGGGGCCGACTACCTGCTTCGTTGTGTCGGCTACGGCGGGCTGGCCGATGGGTTCGCTCCGGCACCGCAGCTGGGGCCGGTGCTCACATGGCGTCCGGTCCGCCGGCCTGGCGTCCCCTCCATGGGCGAACTGGGGCTCACCCTGGGCGACGTCGAGCTCTTTTGACGACCGATCCGCCGCGGACGCCCCGCCGAGCAGCCAGGTCCGGGCGGGGCACTCATGTCCGGACAGCGAAGTCAGGTCCGGGCAGTCGGGTTACGGCGAGGGCAGTCAGGTCCGTGCCGGCACGCCGAGTGCAGTAGCGCCCGCCGGTACATCGCTCAGCACGACCGCGCCCGCGCCCACACGCGCTCCGTCACCGACGATGCATCCGCGGGTGACGATCGCGCCGGTACCCAGGAAGACGTCGTCGCCGATGACGCAGTCACCGTTGACCATCACCCCGGGGCTGAACTGCACGAAATCGCCGACCCGCGAGTCGTGCTGAACAGCGCACGCAACGTTGAGGTGCGTGTGGACCCCGATCGACACGTCAGTGGTCACGACACTGCGCTCGTAAACGACAGATCCCGCACCCAGGTGCGAGTCGGCTCCTACCGATGCGCCCGGGTGGACGAGGGTGGCGGCTTCGCAACCGTGGGCCTCCAGCCTTTCGACGATCTGTCGCCGCACCGACGAGGTACCGATGCCCAGCGCGTACAAGCCGGGGTGCTCCTCGAGCCACTCCAAGGGCCCGAGGACCTCCACGCCCAGACGGTCCAGGCGTTCACGGTTCGGTTCGGGGTGGTCGTCGACCACTCCCAGCAGTCGCCACCGATCGTGCTGTGCGTTGATCGCCGCCACGACGTCGAGAAGTTCGCGGCCGTGGCCGCCACCGCCGACGACGACCAACTCGTTCACTCCGACCCCCCGACCTCGCTGCTATCAGGGCCGACGCCAGCATCCCAGCCGACGCCAGCATCGGGGTGGTCGCTGCTGGCGCCGTGGTCGGCAGCGAGCGGGTCGTCGGTCGGGTGACCCTCGATACCCTCGCCGGAGAGAATCGTCCCGGCCGTACGGGCGATGAGCCGCAGGTCGGTCAGCACGGACTGCGTCTCGACGTAGCGGACGTCAAGGTCGATCCGGTCACCCCAGCTCAGCGCGTTGCGGCCGCTCACCTGCGCCAACCCGGTCAGCCCCGGACGCACAGCGAGACGCCGTCGCTGGTGGTCGTCGTAGCGTTCCACCTGATAGGCGAGGGTGGGCCTTGGCCCGACGATGCTCATCTCGCCGACGGCGACGTTGATCAACTGCGGAAGTTCGTCCAGTGACAGCCGGCGCAGCCATCTGCCAGCAGACGTGATCCGGGACGCATCTGGAAAGATCGGGTTGTCGCCGGCGACCATGGTCCGGAACTTCCACACCATGAACGGCTGGCCGTCCATACCGATGCGTTCCTGGCGGAAGAACACCGGGCCAGCGGATGTGAGCCGAACCGCCACAGCGCAGACAAGTCCCACGCTGGCCACGGGAACCGACACCAGGGCGAGCACTGCCAGATCCAGGGCCCGCTTGCCGCGGTAGGGGTGATCCGTTCGTCTGCGCACCGACCGGTCAGCGTATCGGTGCCGGTAGCGTGTCCGGCGTGACTCGGATCTACCTATCGCCGCCCGACATGTCCGGCGACGAACGCCAGCGGCTCCTGGACGCGTTCGACTCCAACTGGATCACGACGCTGGGCGCCGAGGTGGACGGGTTCGAGGCTGATGTCGTCGAGTTCACCGGTGTCGAAGCGGCCGTGGCGCTCGCCAGCGGCACCGCCGCCCTGCACCTGGCCCTGCTGCTGAACGGGGTGGGACCTGGAGACGAGGTCTGGGTCTCCGATCTGACGTTCGTCGCTCCGGCCAACGCAGCGCGCTACGTCGGAGCGTCGCTGCGTTTCGTCGACTCGGAGCGCGACACGTGGAACATGGACCCGGAGCTGCTCGCACAGGCACTCGAGGACGCAGCACGTGAAGGTCGACTGCCGAAGGCGGTGGTAGCGGTCGACCTGTACGGCCAGTGCGCCCAACTCGATCGCATCAGCGACCTTTGCGCTCAGTACCATGTGGTGCTGATCGAGGACGCGGCGGAAGCACTCGGTGCCAGCTGGCAGGGGCGTTCGGCAGGAACGTGGGGGTCCCTCGCCGCGTTCTCGTTCAACGGCAACAAGATCATCACCACAGGTGGTGGCGGGATGCTCGTCGGTGACCGCGCCTCGGTCGAGCGGGCCCGGTACCTGGCTCAACAGGCGCGTCAGCCGGTGCTGCACTACGAGCACACCGACGTCGGCTACAACTACCGCCTCTCCAACCTGCTCGCGGCGGTCGGTCGAGGACAGCTCGCGAACCTGCCCGCCAAGATCGACCGCCGTCACCAGATCAACACCGCCTACCGCAAGGGTCTCGACGGGGTCGGTGTCGAGTTCATGCCGTGGGACGAGCGCGGTC
>CAYVDN010000147.1:0-3151 GCA_964450685.1 uncultured Microthrixaceae bacterium | reverse complement strand
CGGCGCAGGCGTTCATCGACTACGTACTCGGTGAGAAGGGCCAAGCCGTCCTGGCCGACGCCGGCTTCCTCGCCCCATGAGCACCCCGCGGCGGCGACCACCGCTCCCTGTGGTCGCCGCCGCGGGGTTGACCGTCGCCTTCTTCGCCGTTCCGCTGCTGGGCCTCATCAGACGCGCGTCCTGGGCCACCTTCCTGGCCGATCTGAGCACCCGGGAGTCCACCGAGGCTCTACGGCTCTCACTCGTCTGCTCGCTCAGCGCCACGGGGCTGTCGATCGTGTTCGGCATGCCGTTGGCCTGGTTGCTGGCCAGAGTCGCCTTTCCCGGGCGCGCGCTGGTGCGCGGCCTCGTTCTGCTGCCGCTGGTGCTCCCGCCGGTGGTCGGAGGTGTAGCCCTGTTGAGCGCGTTCAGTCGGCGCGGGATCGTCGGCTCGCACCTCTACGACTGGTTCGGGATCCAACTCACGTTCAGCACCGCGGGTGCGATCCTGGCAGAGACCTTCGTGTCTCTCCCCTTCTTCGTGATCACGGTCGAAGCGGGGCTCCGCTCCATGGACCTGCGCCTCGAGGACGTCGCGGCGACACTCGGCGCGGGGCGAAGGGTGGTGTTCCAGCGGGTGACGCTCCCGCTCGTGGCCCCGACGGTTGTCGCCGGCGCGGTCCTGGCCTGGGCTCGGGCGTTGGGTGAGTTCGGCGCGACGATCACATTCGCCGGCAACATCGTCGGGCGGACCCAGACGCTGCCGCTCGCCGTGTACCTCCAACTCGAGACCAACCCCGATGTTGCGATAGCTCTCAGCCTCGTGCTCCTGGCCGTGTCGCTGGTCGTCATCGTGTCGCTGCGTGACCGCTGGCTGGAACCGTCGTGATGCCCACCCGTACCCCGGTTCTGGCAGCAGGGTTCGCTCTGGGACTAGGTCGGCTCGACCTGGACATCGAGCTCGAGGTGGCACGGGGCGAGGTGGTCGCGCTGCTCGGCCCGAACGGCGCCGGCAAGACGACCGTGCTGCGCGTGCTGGCGGGTCTGCAGGGGATCGAGTCAGGGCGCGTCACCCTCGGCGGGACGGTCGTCGACGATCCGTCCACCGGCGTCTTCGTCCAGCCCGAACACCGGCCCGTCGGCGTGGTGTTCCAGAACTACCTGCTGTTTCCCCACCTGAGCGTTCTGGAGAACGTCGCGTTCGGACCGCGGGCGCGCGGGGCCGACAAGGCAACCGCCAGGGCCGAGGCAACAGCCCTGCTGGAACGCGTCGGTCTGACCGAGCACGCCGCGGCCAGACCCGCCGCTATCTCCGGTGGACAGGCCCAGCGTGTCGCGCTGGCCAGGGCACTGGCGACCAGACCCGACCTGCTGCTGCTGGACGAGCCGTTGGCAGCACTCGACGCATCGACCCGGGCGAACACGAGACGAGACCTGCGTCGGCACCTGGCCGAGTTCGACGGTGCGACGGTGATCGTCTCGCACGACCCGCTCGACGCGCTCGCGCTGGCCGACCACGTCATCGTGCTCGAATCAGGTGCGGTGACACAGGCAGGTCCGATCGCCGAGGTGACCGCGCGACCGCGAACCGAGTACGTGGCCGACCTGCTCGGCGTGAACCTGCTCCGGGGAGAAGCGACCGGGACCACCGTCGAGCTGGACCGCTCCCCCACCGTCGTCACCATCGCCGAGCACCACGACGGGCCGACACTGCTGATCGTGCGCCCACAGGCCGTCGCGCTGCACCGCTCGGAGCCGGACACCAGTGCCCGCAACGTCTGGCGTTGTGAAGTGAGCGGCCTGGACCTGAGGGGCGACCACGTGCGCGTTCACCTGCGCGGCCAGATCGACCTGGTCTCCGACGTGACTCCCACCGCGGTGGCCGCCATGGAACTTGTCGAGGGGGCTCTGGTGTGGGCGTCGGTGAAGGCAACCGACACAACAGCGTTTCCGGCCTGAGCGTCAGTCGCCGACGCTGCGGGTCATCGCGTCGACAGCCACCGTGACGGCGATGATCAGCACCGGATCGACGGCCTGTTCTATCTCGACGCCGTAGGTGTCGCGCACGCGGAACCACTTCTTGGAGATCTCGGCGACACAGTCGCCGTCGCGTTCGATCTCGTACTCGTGGTCGACGATGTTGCCGTGCACCTTCAGGTCGTCCTCGCCATCGACCTCGACCTTGAAGTGGTCACGGATGCCGATGACCCGCTTGGTGACCGTGGCGCTGCGCCCGTCGAGCTCGATCTTCATCTTGTCCCTGACGGTCAGCTTGCGTTCCTCTATCTCGGCGACCTGGTTGCCCGCAGCGTCCTTGAGGATCCACGTGTCGCGGATCCTCATCGCCTTGCCGTCGACGAGGAACACGCGCTGGCCGGATTCGTCCTCGATCCAGTAGTCGTCACCGACGCTGAGCATCCGCTGCTGCATCTGGAAGCGGCGCGCCGGCTGATCGTCGCCGCGGTGTCGTAGCAGTCCCATCCCCATCTCCGTCCTGTCCTGCCGAGATCACCATTCCATCGGTTCCCGGCTGGGCAAGCATCCCCCAGATCGGGTGGTACCTGCGGGGAACTCGAGCCATGGATACGCCTACCAGATGGCGGTCACCTCTCCCGGCCCCTTTGCGTAGCGGCGGATGCGGGCATCCTTGGTGACCAGGGGCCGTGCCGACACGAGCGCTGATGCGTAGATCATCCGGTCGGCTGGATCGCCATGGAAGCTCTCGAGTGTCGATGCGATCGCTGCCACGGTCGCGTCCATCTCGATGACGTCGATCCGCGGATCTGCGAACAGGTCCGTGACCCAGTTCCTGAGCGGACGGTCGAGCGCTATCCGTTCCTTGGCGACGAGCAGGCCGACCTCGAAGATGGAGATCGGGCTGATCCCGATGCTCGACGCCCCGTCGACTGCTGCCCGTGCCGAGCGGGACAGCCGCCCCGACCCCGCTTGCCACCAAAGCACCACGTGGGTGTCGAGCAGGATCCGGTCAGGACTCGACATCCCAGTCCTCGCCAGCGGTGAAGTAGTCCTCGTCATCCTCCGCGAGCAGCGTGACCGATCCCATCGTCGACTCGGTAGGGGTGATCGGTACCAGCCTTGCCACAGGGCGACCGTGCTTGGTGATCGTGAGACTGCGGTGCCCCTCGGCGACCTCGTCGAGCAACTTCAGGCA
>CAYVDN010000146.1:0-3173 GCA_964450685.1 uncultured Microthrixaceae bacterium | reverse complement strand
TGCTTCCGGGGCCGATCCATCTGAACAACGTCGAGACGTACCTCCACCCCGACACTCGGCTGCTCGGGGGAGCGGAGCGCTCCGAGTGGATCGCGTGGAGCCGACCTGTCGATCAGGACACCTTCGATTCCGGCTGGCTCGCCATGTACGGCGACTACTTCCCGCCGTCGGTCTTCGCCCGCGCGGCCGCACCCGTGAGGGCAGTGACCATCGAGTACTCGATCCAGATCCACAGCGCGGCCGGACACTGGACCCTCGGCGACGACGAGTTGCTGGCAGCCCGCGTCCATGCGTTCCACTCTCACGACGGTTTCGCCGTCGAGGACGGCTGGATCCATCTGCCCGATGGAACCCTCCTGGCAACGGTTCGCCAGACCCGACTCGCGGGCTGACCAACAGCGACATCTGAACGCTTCGTGACGAGCGCAGCGCCGACTGGGCTAGTTGGATCCGAGGAACCCGACCACCGCATCCTTGAAGCCCGAATGGACGAGGACACCGAGGTGATCGGAGTCGGGGATCTCGATCAGTTCGGCGCCGGGTACCGCCGCGGCGAACGCCTGGTCGGTGGCCGCGTAGGGATCGTCGGTACCGTTCACGATGAGGACCGGCACCCCGATATCCGCCAGAGCGGGGCCTGCGAGTTCGAGCGGGTATCCCTGCGGCCACATCTCGAGTGCTGCCAGCGCCAATGCTTCGCGGTCGTTGCGGGGGTCGAGATCGACCAGCGTTCGGTAGCCGAGTGCCTCCGGGTCCGAGATGTCCTCGGGTGTTGGGGCGCGCAGCGCGTCGGCGATCCGCGGCGCGAGCGCCAGCGACGCCGCGTCCTCGTCACCGATGCCGATCAGCACGAACGAGGTGAACCGCTCAGGGTGATGACCCATCAGCGACGCGCCCACGAACGCTCCAAGCGAATAGCCGACGTAGTCGGCCCGCTCAACGCCGAGGTGATCCATCACGGCTATCACGTCCTCGGACACGGCGGCGTAGCCGTAAGCCGCCATGTCGTGGGGTTTGTCGCTGTCGCCATGGCCGCGGATGTCGATAGCGATGACCTGTCTGACCGCACCGAGTTCGTCGAGCCACCCGGTCATCTCCCAGTTGGTCCGGATGCTGGCGGCCCACCCGTGCACGAGCACCAGCGGTCGACCCTGCCCGTGCACCTCGTAGTGGATGCGCAGGTCACCCGATTGAGCGATCCCTGATGCGCCGTCGACCAGGACCGGCTCCGTGTCGGGCCCTTCGCTGCTCGTCCCGCCGGTCGGCTGAGTGGTCACGCCGGCTGGCTCCCGCGCAGGTCCGTCCTGTGGCGCGCCGTCCGAACCACACGCTGCGAGGAGCATCAGCGCAAGGCCCGCGATCGTCACGCCCAGCCGATGTGACCCCATACCGGCGACACGCTACGACGCTTGTCCGGAGCCGTGTCGTTCTGAACATCAGTGGTGGTCGGAGCATCAGCGGTGGTCGAAGCGGCCTTGGTCGATGGGGGCGCCGGACCGGCATTCGCAGGATGACCTCTCCTCCGGGGCGGGTCAGGGCTAGCCGAACATCGGGCCGGAGAGGGACTCGACGCATGCGAGGTCGACGGTGGCCAATGGGTCGTCGAGAAAGGCTGACATCACCGTGTCAGCGCATTGGTCACCGGTGACGCCATGGCCCCGGTTCGGCCAAAGGGCGAAGGTTGCGTTGCCGAGCCTGCTGGCGACCGCTTCGCTTCCCCCTGGTGGGGTTATGGGGTCGAAGCGCCCGGCGAGGACCAGCGTCGGGATATCGGACTCGACGGGGTCGTCGAACGTGTTCGACGTCGGTTCGACGGGCCACTCCGAGCACAGAGGGACTGTCAGGAGGATACGGAACCTGCCGGGCTCGGCGAGCGTGGCTGCGTCTTCGTCGGGGTCGAGGGTGGCGTTGTCCGCGCAGTTCACCGAGAGGTTCATGCCCCACGCGGTCTCGTCCTGGAAGGCGACATTGCGACGGACGAGCTCACCGATGATCGACGTGTCGCCCGCGGCGAGACTCCCGATGATCGACGGGAGCATGGCGAGCAGAGCAGGGTCGTACATCGCCTGGAACAGCCCTCCCATCATGTCCTTGCCGGTTATCACGAAGTCCTGCGGCTCCTCGCCCTCGCTCAGCTCAACTCTGACGTTGACCGGCTCGGCGTCGTAGCGCCGTTCGACGGCATCGATCTCGGCTGTGAGATCGTCGTGTCGAGCGGCGCAAGTGAAGTTCTCGCTGCATGCGGCAGCCAGCTCAGCAAACGCCCGGTCGCCCGATGCCTGCGTAGCTGCAAGCCCGGCCGCGGTCACGTCGTCGACCGAGTCGAGGACGACCGAGCGGATCGCGTCCGGGGTGGATCGCATCGCAGCCAACGCGAGCCTCGACCCGTAGCTGATACCGAGGATGTTCCATTCGTCGTATCCGAGTGCGGTGCGGATGGCATCGAGGTCCGCGACGCTGGCTTCGGTGTCATAGTCGTCGAGATCGATCCCTGCCATTTCGAGTCGGGTTCGACAGGCGTCGAATCCGTCGACGATCGCAGCCCGCTCCTCCTCGAAGGAGGCGGCTCGCTGGAGGTTCTCGACCCATGCCTCGTTGCGTTCCGGGCAGTCCAGCGAGGGCTCGGCGGCACCGGTACCACGCTGGTCATAGAGCACGATGTCGCGGCGAGGGTCGCTCCACTGCGCCGCCACCGCCGTCATCGACCCGCCTGGCCCACCCGCCGGCACGACGAGCGGGTCTGGAAGTACGTCCGGCCCTGTTGCAGGGACGACAACGACGGGAAGGGAGATGGTTGAACCGTCGGGCTCGGTCCACTCAGCGGGGACAGCGACGCGGTAGCAGCGCGCCTCGTCCGGAGATCCGGATGGGCACGTCCACTCCCCTGCGACCGGCCGGAAGGAAGAGGCCAGTTCCGGCGCTGTCACGCTTGTTCCCACGCTCCCGTTCTCGCCGATGCTGCATCCAACCATCGCTACGGAGATGCTGAGAACTATCGTGCTCACCCCTAGTCCTTTCATGCGCTCTTCTCCCAGGAGTCGTCAGGTGGCTCGATCGACGAGCTCGATTATCTCGTTCGTCACCCGACGTGTCCTGTCGAGGTCGATGTAGTGACCGGCTCCATCGACCTGTTCGAAGTGCGCGTCGTCGGTGAGTGTGATGTAGGTCCGTTG
>CAYVDN010000145.1:0-3247 GCA_964450685.1 uncultured Microthrixaceae bacterium | reverse complement strand
GCAGTGGATACAGCGCAGGTAGTTGATCTCGTAGATGAAACCGAAGCGCTCACCGGGCGACGTCGGAGCGTCGGGGTCGTTGTCGGCGCCCCGCACGTAGATGCACTTGGCGGGACAGACACCGGCGCACAGCTCGCAGCCGATGCATTTCTCCATGCCGTCGTCGTAGCGGTTGAGCACGTGGCGGCCGTGGAAACGCTCCGGCTTGGGGCGCACGACCTCGGGGTACTCGAGGGTCACCCGCCGGCCTGAGTCGCTGCCGGGTGTGAACCACTTCTTGAGTGTTACGCCGAATCCGTCGAGGTAGCCCATCAGTGCTGCTCCCCCGAGTCGATGGCAGCGGTCTTGGCCGCGCCCGCACGGATCGAGAGGCGCAACAACAGCGCTCCGAGCCCGGCACCGACGACACCGACCAGACCGGTGGCGACGACCGCGCCGGCGTCGAAGCCCTCGTCAGCTGCGACCCGCACGGCGGCGAGGATGATGAACCAGCCGAGCGCTAGTGGGATCAGGACCTTCCACCCCAGGTCCATCAGCTGGTCGTAACGGAGGCGGGGCAGGGTGGCCCGGAACAGCACGAACATGCAGAGGAACACGAACACCTTGGCGAAGAACCAGATGAACGGCAGCAGGTAGTCCGACACCCAGCCGGTGATGCCGAAGTCAGGTCCGGACGGCCCGCCGAAGAACAGCGTGACGATGATCGCCGACATGGTGACCGTGTTGAGGAACTCGGCCAGGAAGAACATGGCGAAACGGAACGACGAGTACTCCGTGTGGTAGCCGCCGACGATCTCCTGTTCGGCCTCGACCAGGTCGAACGGAGGGCGGTTGAGCTCGGCGGTGCCGGCGATCGTGAACACGATGAACGGGATCAGCCCGGTCATCCAGAGGTTCCACTGGAACCCGGCCTGGCCGTCGACGATCCGGTTGGTCGACAGCGACCCCGCCAGCAGCAGCACCGCGGCGAGCGAAAGACCGAGCGCAGCCTCGTAGGAGATCATCTGGGCGGTGGCGCGCACCGAGCCGAGCAGCGGGTACTTGGAGCCCGACGCCCAACCGGCGAGCATCACGCCGTACACGGCGATCGACGACATCGCCAGGAACAACAGGATGCCGATCTGGGGGTCGGCGACCTGCATGAAGGTCTGCTCGCCGAGGATCGTGACGATGCCGTCGTTGTCGCCGTTGAAGTTGCCGGCGACCGGCACGATCGTGAACGTCACGAACGCGGGGACGAGCATGAGGAACGGCGCGATCTTGAAGACCGCACGGTCGGCCTTCTCGGGGATCAGGTCCTCTTTGAGGATCAGCTTCATGCCGTCGGCGAGGGTCTGGAACAGCCCGAACGGGCCGGCACGGTTGGGGCCGAACCGGTTCTGCATGTCCGCTATGAGCTTGCGCTCGAACCAGACCATCAGGATCACCGAGACCAGCAGACCGGCGAAAGCGACCAGGACCTTGATCAGGACCACGAGCAACTGGTCGAGCCCGATCTCTCCCGACAGCAGCGGGTCGTTGGCCAGGATCAGCGACGTCATGAGCTCGCCTCCACCCGGATGTCGCAGACGACCTCGCCCGCGTCGATCAACAGTCCGGCGTCCGCGCCGGCCAGGTTGTGGCGCAGCACCGCGGTGCCCTTCGGCAACGAGTCGTCGAGCACCGCCGGCAACGACACCGAGCCGTGTGCCGAGCTGACCGTCACCCGTGCCCCCGACGCTATGCCGACCGGGGTCGCGTCGGCTGAGCTGAGCTGCACTGTCGCGTCGGGCGCGAGCGACGAAGAGCTGGGGCAGTGAGAGATGCCCGTGCCGTCGTCGTAGAGGGTCCGGTTGACGACCAGGCGCCACTCGTAGGCACCCTTGGGTGCGACATGCGAACGCTCCGGTGCGGGGAACTCACCCGGCTCTGCGCCGAGCAGGACGCCGTCGATGTTGGCGGGATCCGCGAGCACGTCGGCCCCGACTCCGGCGTGAACCGGCGAGTGCTCGACTAGTTCTGCCCACAGCTCGTCAGCGGTGCTGACACCCATGTCCTTGCCGAGCCGCGTAGCGAGCTCGACTGCGAGCATCCAGTCCGCACGGGCGGTGCCGGGCGGGGTGACCGCCTGCTGAAGCGTCGTGACGCGACCCTCGATGTTTGTGGTGCTGCCCTGGGTCTCGGCGAAACCGGACGCCGCGAAGACGACGTCGGCCTGACGTGACGACGCCGTGAGGAAGCGGTCGACCGAGATGACGGTGCGGGCACCCGCGACCGCGCGGCGGGCCAGGGAACGGTCGGCGAAGTCGACCAACGGGTCGGCGCCCAACAGGATCAGCACGTCGATCTTGCCGGCAGCAGCTGCGGAGAGGATGCCGTGGGCGTCCATGCCCTCGGACTTCGGGGTCGCTCCCCACACGCCACCCCACACCGAGGCTCCGTCGGTGAGCGACATGCGCCCGGGCAGCATGCCGGGAGCGAGACCTGACTCGATCGCGCCGCGCACGTTGGAGCGGCGCAGCACCGTCAGGAACCGTGCTCCGGGCACGGCGTCACGCACTGCGAGCGCGGCGTCGACGGTCGGGCCGGCTGATTCGGCCAGGTTGGCGCGCCCGACGACGACCCGCAGGGCGTCACCGGCTGCACGGACCTGTTCCGAAGCTGCGCTGAGAGCGGCCGCGGGCACGCCTGCGACGCCACCGTCGGGAATCTGGCCCGACAGGAGAGCGTCGACGACCTGGGCGACCTCGCCGGGGCGGTGCTGCAACGAGTGCGCGACGTAGCGCGACAGACCGGTGCGAGCCGGGCCGACCTCGACGATGCGCACACCGTCGTTGAGCGCGGCGTGCTTGAGGCGCAGGTAGACGAGCGGCAGCTCCTCCTTGGGGTCGGGCCCCAGGTAGAGCACCGTCGTGCCGGGTGCGCAGACGTCGTCGATCGTGGTCGACGGAAGCGACGCCACGACCTGGGCGGGCAGCCCGTCGCCGAGCTGGGCGTCGACGTTGTCGGTGCCGAGCACACCCTTGGCCAGCCTGGCCCACGCGTACTGGGCCTCGTTGGTGAGCCGCGAACCGCCGAGCACGGCGATCGACGCCGGGTTGGCGGCACGCAGAGCTGACACTGCTGCATCGAAAGCCGCCGACCAGCGGGTCGGGGCGAGCGAACCGTCGCCGTTGCGCAACTGCGGTTCACGCAGGCGTTCGTCTGAGTTGAGCGACTCGAAACCGAAGCGGCCCTTGTCGCACATCCACGACCAGTTGACCGGGTC
>CAYVDN010000144.1:0-3369 GCA_964450685.1 uncultured Microthrixaceae bacterium | reverse complement strand
CTGCCCGGCGAGTCGCTGGAACTCGGTGACAGTCGCGTCGATGGCCGCCTGGGACTGCTCGTACCGTTGCTCCGCGTCGGAGAGCGCCCGCCGTGATGACCGGACCTCGCTTCCGAGCACCGTCATCGAGCCGAGTTCGAACGGCGGTTGGCCGCTGTACGCGCCGCTGCTCAAGCCTTCCGCCGAGGCCCCCAGAGGATCGACGGCGGTGGTCGTCGTCGAGGAGGTCGCCGGGGACTCGCCCGAAGGCGTGGTTGTGCTCGGCCGAGACTCGATGGACTGCTCTACGGGCGGAGGCTCCTGAGCCAGGACCTGACCGCCCAGGACCTGACCGCCCAGGAGCAGACCGACGACCGCCGCTCCGACCGCGCAGGTGAGAGCTCGACGGGCCCACGGCGCTCGTCGAGCGTGCACTCCGCGTGTCGTCTCGAGCGTCGTCATGGCGGTTCAACCCTACCGACGCCTTCCACGAACACCGGTTTTTTGCCTACCCTGCGCGAATGGAGATCTCACGCAGGACCCTGCTCAAGTGGTCGGGCACCGCCGGCGCGCTGGCTGTCACTGTCGGCCTCGATGGGTGCGCTGCGATCACCGAGCCAGGCACCGAGGGGTCCGACGCCAACGGGCTGAGGCTCGCGCCCGGTTTCTCGAGCCGGATCATCGCGCAGGGTGGAACCACCGTCGCCGGCACGCCTCATTCGTTCCCGATCTTTCCCGACGGTGCGGCGACTTTCGTCGACCCAGCGGTGCCCGGCGGATGGTTCCTGGCCGTCAATCACGAGATTCCTTTTGGAGCCGGCGGTGTGTCCTCGATCCGGTTCGCTCCAGACGGCACCATCGTCGACGCGTACCCGATCTGCGAGTACACGTCGCTGAACTGCGCCGGCGGCCGCACGCCGTGGGGCACCTGGTTGACCGGGGAGGAGTTCGACGGCGGGCGAGTGTTCGAGTGCGACCCGACTGTGCCGCGGAGCGCTGTGCCTCGCCCGGCGATGGGCGCGTTCCAGCACGAGGCCGCAGCCGTCGCCGCGGACGACCGCGTGTATCTCACCGAGGACAAACCGGATGGGGCGTTCTACCGGTTCACGCCGACCAGCCCGGGCGACCTGTCCTCAGGGGTTCTGGAGGTGGCGACGGGCACCCCGAACCCGTCCGGAGCGATCGGAACGGTGACGTGGCGTCCGGTTCCTGACGTGTCGGCGGAGTCAGGTCCGACTCGCCATCAGGTGCCGGGCACACTCCACTTCGACGGCGGCGAGGGGATCGACACACGAGGGGCCCTCGCCTGGTTCACCACCAAGGGCGACAACCGCGTCTGGGAGTACGACACGCTGAGCGAAGCGATCACCCTGCGCTACCAGGCCGGCGGCGGGTCGATGCTGTCCGGAGTGGACAACCTGCTCGTCGACCGCCACTCCAGCTCTGACACGTTGCTCATCGCCGAGGACGGCGACGACATGCAGGTGGTGGCGCTCCGTCCCGACAACACGCTGGTCGCGGTCGCACAGGTCATCGGCCACAGCGGTTCGGAGATCACGGGTCCAACGTTCAGCCCTGACGGACAGCGCCTGTACTTCAGCTCCCAGCGCGGCCCGGTGAACTCGGGGCTGCTCCCGATCGGAGTCATGGGTGGCGTGACCTACGAGGTCACCGGACCTTTCGACGAACTCCTCGGTCGCTGACCCCCGCTGCGCACTGGGTCGAGTCCACCCAGCGAGTCGTCGACTAACCGGTGATGCCTTCGGCTGCGAGAGCGAGCGCTGAATCGATGACGGCGAGGTGGGAGTAGGCCTGTGGAACGTTGCCCAGACCCAACTCGGTGGTTGGGTCGATCTGCTCGGGCAGCAGGCCGGTGGGGCCGGCGGGAATGACGAGACGGTCGAACCAGTCGACGGCATCGTCGACCCTGCCGCACGCAACGAGCGCCTGCACCAACCATCCGGTACAGATCAGCATCCCTCCCTCCGTGCCCGACAACCCGTCCTCGTGGTGGTAGCGGTAGACAGCGGGCCCGTCACACAGTTCGCGCTCGATCCGACGCACCGTCGCCTCGAATCTCGGATCGGACGGATCGAGGAACCCCGACGTACCCATCAACAACAGTCCGGCATCGAGTTCGTCGCCGCCGTAGTGCGAGACGAACGTTCCTCGGGCTTCGCTCCACCCGCGCTCCATCACCTCCCCATGAATGGCATCACGCGCCGCTGCCCACGTCTCGGGCACGTCACGGCCGGTCGCATCGGCGATGCGAATGGCACGGTCGAGCACCTGCCAGCACATCACTTTCGAGACGACGTTCTGCTGGCGGGCGAGGCGTACCTCCCAGATGCCGTGGTCGGGCTCGTGCCAATGGTCGACCACGACGTCGGCCAGTTTCTCGATCAGTGCCCAGTGACGCGGCCGGAGCACACGGGCCCGGGTGAAGATCAGGAACACCAGTTCGGCGACGGGACCGAGAGCGTCGAGCTGGACCTGGTTCTCCGCAGCGTTGCCGATCCGCACCGGGCGACTCCCGGCGTAGCCCGCGAGTTCGGCGATGGTGGCCTCCGGCACGTGCTCGTCGCCGGTGACGCAGTAGAGGGGACGGAGGAGGTCGGGGCGCGTCGCGTGATCGATCCGTTCGCAGAGCCAGTCGAGGAGGGCGAGTCCCGGCTCGGTGCGGCCGAGCTTCGCCAGCGAGGCGCACGACATCGACGAGTCACGCGGCCAACAGAACCGGTAGTCCCAGTTGCGATGACCGCCGATCGCCTCGGGAAGGCTTGTGGTCGCCGCCGCGAGCATCGCGCCCGACGGCGCGTACCGCAGTGCCTCGAGCACCATCGCCGAGCGACGCACCAACGAGGTTGCGACTGGAGGCAGCGACAGCCCCGTCGCCGTCCCTTTCCAGAACGTGACCGTCTCTGCGCGCCGATCGGCTTCGAACGAGGCGTCGACGGGGCGGTCGTCGGAGTCGGCGGCTCCCAGTTGCAGGTCGAGGATCAACGGATCGTTGCCGGGATCGACGACGGCCCGGGCACTGTGATGCGCGCCGGACACGATGAGTTCCCACTCCACGCCGGGTGCCACCAGGGTGATCGGCTCGTGACCACCGACCACGGCCACCCCGTCGGGCACCAACTCGAGCTCGGTGACGTTGCGACCGAAATCGAGGCGCGGTGCGAACACGATCTCGACGGGGCCGCTGCCCTCGACCACCCGCACGAGTTCGGTGCGCGACGCGTGCTCCGCGACACGGCCACCGCTCACGTCGAGATAGTCGGTGACCTTGTGGGTCCGCCACTGCGTCTCAACGATCATCGACTCGTGCAGGTAGCGCTGGATCGGGGCGCCACCGTTGGCCAACGGACGAATGGCGAAATAGCCCGCGGT
>CAYVDN010000143.1:0-3466 GCA_964450685.1 uncultured Microthrixaceae bacterium | reverse complement strand
CGCAAGGGTCTCGACGGGGTCGGTGTCGAGTTCATGCCGTGGGACGAGCGCGGTCGCGTGAACGGGTGGTTGACGCTGGTCACGCTCGACGCGTCGCTCGGCACGACACCGATGGACATCTGCGCAAGCTTGGACGCCCAGGGGATCGAGGCCCGCCCGGCGTGGAAGCCGATGCACGCCCAGCCCGTCTTCCAAGACGTCCCCGTCATCGGAGGCGAGGTCTCCGCCGATCTGTTCGCCCGCGGGGTGTGTTTGCCGAGCGGATCGTCGATGTCCGACGACCAGGTCGACCGCGTGATCGACGCCGTGCGCAGCGCGCTGGGCGGCGCGTGAGCGCATCCGACGGACGCACCCGTGTGCTGTGGCTCGCCAAGGGCCTCGGACCCGGCGGTATGGAACGGCTGCTGGTGAACCACGCACGGTTCGGTGACCGCGACCGTTTCGACTACCTGGCCGCGTACGTGGTTGAGCGGCCGAACTCGGTGGTGGGCGAGCTGCGGGACCTGGGAGTGGAGGTCTTCGGGCTGGACGGCTCGCTCGGCCGGGTGCCGCTGTGGCCGGCGCAGCTCGAACGGTTGGTGACCAGGGAGCGAGTCGACATCGTGCACGCCCATTCGCCGTTGCCCGCTGCGGTCGCCCGACCGTTGCTGCGTCTGCGCCGGCGACGTCCTCGTCTCGTGTACACCGAACACAACACCTGGGACTGCTACGGCACGCCGACACGCTCGGCGAACCTGTTGACCTACCCGCTCGACGACGCCCAGTTCGCGGTCTCGGCCGACGCCGCGGCATCGCCCCCCGGGCGTCTGGCGCGCCGGGTGGAGGTGCTCACCCACGGGATCGACCTGGCAGCCGTAGCCGCGCATGCCGAGCAGCGCGAAAGGACCAGACAGCAGCTGCAGGTCGGCCCATCCACGACCGTCGTCGTCACGGTCGCAAACCTGCGAACGGAGAAGGGCTACGACGTCCTCTTCGCCGCGGCGCGCACCGTCCTTGAGGGACACGACGACGTCGTGTTCCTCTGCGTAGGTCAGGGTCCGCTGGAGTCCGAGTTGCGCGCAGCGCATGAACGCCTCGGTCTCGGTGAGCGGGTCCGGTTGCTCGGGTTCCGCAGCGACGCGCTCGACCTGATGGCCGCAGCCGACGTCTTCTGTCTGGCGTCACGCCAGGAAGGACTGCCGGTCGCCTACATGGAGTCGACGGCGCTCGGCCTGCCCGCGGTCGTGACCGCGGTCGGAGGGCTGACCGACGCGGTCGACGACGGGGCGACAGGACTGCTGGTCGCTCCTGATCAGCCGGAGCAGTTGGCCTCCGCGCTGGGCCGTGTCATCGACGACTCGGACCTGCGCCACAGCATGGCCGTTCGCGCCCGCGAGTCCGCCGGCCGATTCGATGCCAGGGAAGCGATCCGCCGCCAGGAAGCCGTGTACGCGGAGCTCGTTGCCTGATGTGCGGCATCGTCGGGGTTCTGGACCCGACAGCGTCCCGGGCCGCGGAGTCGACCGACAGGATCCTGTCGGAGATGTCCGACGTGATGCTCACCCGCGGACCGGACGCGGCCGGTACCTGGGTCGACCAGGAATCCGGTGTCGGGTTCGGTCATCGACGGCTGTCCATCCTGGATCTGTCGGAGCACGGCGCGCAGCCGATGGCCTCGGCTGACAACAGGTTCGTCATCTCCTACAACGGCGAGATCTACGACCATCAGGAGCTTGCCTCTGATCTGCGGGCCGCGGGGGTGAGGTTCCGAGGTCATTCCGACACCGAGGTGCTGGTCGAGGCGTTCGCCCGTTGGGGTGTCGTCGAGTCGCTGGGGCGCATCGACGGCATGTTCGCAGTGGCCGTGTGGGACCGCGACGAACGCACCCTCACCCTTGCGAGGGACCGGATGGGGGAGAAGCCGCTCTACTACGGCACTCTCGGTAACGGCGAGGTGGTGTTCGCCTCGACCGTCGACGCGCTGCGAGCCCACCCGGATGCGGATCTTCGGGTGGACCTCGACTCGCTGGCGTTGTACTTCCGCTACAAGTACGTGCCCGCGCCGCGGTCGATCTACCGGGGGATCGCCAAGCTCGAGCCCGGCCACGTCGTCAGGGTCGCTGCTGACGGATCGATTGGCACCCCCGAGCCGTACTGGTCCTACTTCGACGTCGTGGCACGCGGGGTCACCTTCGCTGGTTCGGCCGACGACGCGGTCGACGAGCTGCAACGGTTGCTCGACGACTCGGTACGGCGCCGCATGGTCGCCGACGTCCCGGTCGGCGCCTTCCTCTCGGGCGGGATCGACAGCTCGGCGGTGGTCGCCTCGGCCCAGGCGGTGTCCGACCGGCCGGTACGCACCTTCACCATCGGGTCCGCCTCGTCCGACTACGACGAGTCGTCCGACGCCCGCCGTGTCGCCGAGCACCTGGGCACGGAGCACACCGAGTTGATGGTCACCGAGGCTGAAGCGCTGGCGGTGCTCGAACGAGTCGGGGCGATCTGGGACGAGCCTTTCGGTGACTCGTCCCAGGTGCCGACCGTGCTGGTCAGCGAGCTGGCCCGCCGCGACGTCACCGTCGCTCTGTCGGGCGACGGAGGCGACGAGCTCTTCCTCGGCTACAACCGCTACGTCTGGGCACCCGCCATCTGGCGGCGACTGCACCGTGTTCCCGTGGGCGCCCGTCGAGTCGGTGCACGTGCGTTGGGGGCGGTGCAGCCTTCGTGGTGGGACCGGGCAGCGACCGTGATTCCCCGCTCCAGACGCCCGAGGATGCTGGGACTCAAGATCTCGAAGGTGCTGGGGGTGGCCGACGCAGCGAGCCAGGAGGACGTGTTCCACCGACTCGTGAGCCACTGGCAGGACCCGCAGCGACTGGTCCCCGGGTCCCACGAACCACCAACGGTTCACACCTACCCGGCCGCCTGGCCCCGCACCGCGGGGTTCGCGGATCACATGGCGGCCGTCGACGGTGTCACGTACCTGCCAGACGACATCCTGACCAAGGTCGACCGGGCCACCATGTCCGTCAGCTTGGAGGGAAGGATTCCGCTGCTGAGCCGCCAGATCGTCGAGTTCGCCGCGGGTCTGCCGGCCGACTTCAAGCTCCGTGACGGACAGTCGAAGTGGCCGCTGAGACAGGTCCTTGCCCGGTCGGTGCCGGTCGAGCTGTTCGAACGACCGAAGTCGGGATTCGGTGTACCGATCGAGGACTGGCTGGCCGGTCCGCTGCGCGACTGGGCGCAGGACCACCTGCGCTCGCCAGCCGTCGCTCAGCTCCTGGACATCGATGTCGTCGACGAGGCTTGGCGTCAGCAGATGTCGGGCCGCGCGAACCTGGCATACGAGCTGTGGGACGTCCTCATGTTCTCGGCGTGGTGTCAGGAACGGGGGATAGCACCCTGACGGGCCAGCCAGTTGTAGGAAGGCGACGCACGGGGATGTAGCAGGAACATGATCGAGCGCTACCACCTCGCCCTTGCCCTC
>CAYVDN010000142.1:0-3499 GCA_964450685.1 uncultured Microthrixaceae bacterium | reverse complement strand
CCAGGCTACTGCTCGTCGTCGAGGAGGTCGCCGAGCTCGGGCCACACCTTGTCGGTGAGGAGACGGACCGCGGCTCGAACCTTCACGGCGTCCTCAGCCGACAAGGTGACGCCGTCGATCACATCGAGGGCGAACAGGACTGCTGCGACCTCATCTCGAGCGAGCGTGATCGCGTCCGGCAAGCTCGCAAAGGATTCCGGCGGCCCGTGTGCCGACGCTATCGGACCCCGGGAGTTGTCCAGCAGGTGATCGCCTCACTGTGCCCGCTCCCACGCCACGTCCCCCCAACCGTCGAATCTGAGGATTATGCTCAGATTCGTGAAGCAAGCGAACTTCGCCGACCTGTGGGACGAACTTGTGGCCGAGGGGCGCAGCGCTTTCACGGTCGCCGATCTTCAGGAGCGGACGGGCGTGTCACTCGATGCGGTGTACTCGGCTGTGAAGTACGCGATGGACCGGCGCCTGTTGTTGTCCCCCGTGCGGGGCCTGTACGTGGTGGTACCTCCCGAGCACCGGGCGGCCGGTGTGGTGCCTGCGGTGCAGTTCGTCGATCCCATGATGCGCCATCTAGGCGTCGACTACTGCGTGGCGTACGCGTCGGCCGCGCAGTGGTGGGGCGCCGCGCACCAGGCACCCCGGGTCTTCGACGTGGTTGCCTCGCGTCACGTGCTCGACCGTGACCTCGGTTCGGTGCGCATGAGGTTCCACACCTCGTCGCGCATCGACACCGACGCCGTGCGCCGCGTCGCGGGGCCTCGCACGATGCTCAACGTCGCGTCCCCCTCGCTGACCGCGGTCGACCTCGCTACCCGGCCTCGGCTGGGCGGCGGCCTGTCCTCGGTCGCGACGATCCTTGCCGAGCTACCCGACCTCGACGGCGACCAGCTCGCAGAGCTGGCCGGCCGCCGCACCAGGGCCGACGCTCGCCGTCTCGGCTGGCTCCTCGAGTTGGTCCGTGACGACATCTCCCTGGACGCGCTCCACCACGTCGCCCAACCCGAACAGGGACGGGCCACCCTGCTGGCCCCTGGTGGTCCCCGCCAGGGAAGCGTCGATGACCGCTGGGGCGTGATCGTGAACACGGCCGTGGAACCGGACGAGACGTGATCTCTCCCGATGCCCTCAACGCCTGGCGGAGGACCCACCCGTGGGCCGACGACGACCAGGTCGAACAAGACCTCGTGATGACCCGCATCGCCATCGAGATCGCATCTCACCCTGATCTGCGAGACCGGCTGACGTGGCGCGGCGGGACCTGTCTCCACAAGCTGTTCCTCCCGACCGCGCTCCGCTACAGCGAGGACCTCGATTACGTCGCCTACGACCTGTCCATCGTCGACAACGACATGCGGACCATACGCGCCGCGATCCGCGACATCGCCGAGCGCGTCGGCCTCGGCCTCGCCGCCAATCCGACGACCACCAGGAGCCGGCTCACGGAACGGTTCACCTACCGAAGCATCGGTGGCGCCACCCGGCGGATCAAGGTCGAGATCAACCTCGACGACGTCCCCGCCGCCACGTCGCTCGACCGCCGGAACCTCGCGGCGGCCACCGACTGGTGGTCAGGCGCCACTGACGTGCTCACGTTCCAGCCCGCCGAGCTGATCGCAACCAAGTTCCGTGCCCTCGCGCAGCGCAGCAAGGGACGCGACCTCAACGACCTCGACGTCGCCCACCGAACCCTGGGCATCGACGACGAACAGCTCGGCCAGATCGCGGCGCACTACCTCCACCACGCCGGCATCCACCCGAACCAGTTCCGTGCCCGCCTCGCCGCGCACCTCGCCGACCCCGACTTCGTCGCCGATGTCGCCGTGTACCTCACCGACCCGGCCACCGCGGGCAACCCCGACGTGCTCGTGTACCGCTGGATTTCCTGGACCGACCGGCACCTCGACCTGCCCTACACCCGCCTCGTCGACGACCACGCTCCCAGCAAACGCAAGGCACGGGCGATCAGCGACATCGAAGCCCGCCTCGCCTCGGGCAACGATCGGTGCCCCATCCATCTACTCGACGCGGGCAGCTGGCGGCGCTGCCCCCACCACCTCAGCAACCAGCGGTGCCCGGACCACGGAGCCATCGCCAACCCCGAAAGGTCAACGGCGGACCGTCAGATCCGAGACGAGAGAGGGTGACCTTCGGTCTTTCCGACTGCGGTCAACTCCGGTGGGCTCAAGGTTTCAGCCCCGATCTAACGAGTTCTCTACCGACTTCGACCAGCTCGGCGGAGTCGGAACGGAGAATCACGATGGGGTACGTAGTGGAACGCAACGGGCGGCTGTACGCGGTGGTCTATGCCGGGGTCGACCCGATCACCGGCAAGGACCGACGGTCGTGGCGCGCCGCGGGCACCATCCGTTCGGAGGCCGAGGCGATGGTCGAGCGCCTTGACGAGGACAACCGGCTCCTGCGCGCGGTGGAGACCTCCGCTCGCGGGTTGACTCTCGGCGCGTTCCTGCAGAACTCGTGGCTGCCAGCCAAGAAGATCGAGATCCGGCCGACGACGTTCGCCCGCTACGAGTGGATGGTGAACCACTACGTCATCCCCCACCTCGGCTCGATCCTGCTGCGACAGCTCCGCGCCCACCACCTCGAAGCCTTCTACGCCACCCTCCTCGCGAAGAGCACTAATCCGCCCAAGCCGCTGGCACCCAAGACGGTCCACAATGTGCACGTCATGATCCGCTCAGCTCTGCGGATGGCGGTTCGGCGCAGCCTCCTCACCGTCAACGTCGGCGACGCGGCGGTCGCCCCGCGGTATCGACCGGTCACACCGCCGATGCGTTCATGGACCGCCGACCAACTCGCCGTCTTCATGGCCGCAGTCCAGAACAAGCGCATGTTTCCGGCCTACCGGGTGTCCGCGACGACCGGCATGCGCCGCGGCGAGGTCCTCGGCCTCAAGTGGGGATCGATCGATCTCAAGCACCAGCGGCTGTCCATCACCGCGAACGTGCAACTCCTCGGCACCAAGATCATCGTCCAGGCGCCCAAGACCCGAACCAGTCGACGGATGATCGAGATCGACCCGGCGACCGTCGAGATCCTCGACGCTTGGCGCTCCGAACAGAAGCGACGCGGTGTCACTGTCGGCGACGACGACTGGGTGTTCACCTCCCGCGACGGTGGCCCGTTCAACCCCGATCTGTACTCGCAGATCTTCGACCGGCTCGTCGGCGGCCTCGACATCCCACGGATCCGTCTGCACGACTTGCGCCACACCCACGCGACGCTGCTGTTGAAGAACGGAACGCCGCTCAAGGTGGTGTCGGAACGGCTCGGTCACTCGTCCCCCGCGTTCACGATGGCCACCTACCAGCACGTGCTGCCCGGCATGGGCGCTCACGCAGCTGCGCGGTTCGCGGAGCTCATCGATCCGGTAGACACCGACGCCCACCCTGACCCGGTAGACCTCGACGACGACGAAACCGAGGCCGCGTGAGCCATCTCGTGAGTCATCTACCGCCTACCCCGAAAAACCGGTAGACGCTCC
>CAYVDN010000141.1:0-3520 GCA_964450685.1 uncultured Microthrixaceae bacterium | reverse complement strand
CGGCGTCCAGTGCCACCGCCATGTTGGAGTCGACCGAGACTGCGACGATGTGGCCATCCAGACAGCTCGGCGTCGGAACCTTCCTCCACTGCGACCCGGAGTTGCGGGGCCGGGTGTAGAGCGAGCCTTCGCCGAGCACGAACTCGGCGTAGCTGTTGAATCCGCCGGTGTTGTCGCGCAGGTCTACTTGCGAGGGAAGGTCCAGCTCGGCGGGTGCCGGAGCAAGGTCGTCGAACTCCGACAAGCCCTTGATGCTCGGCAGCGGCAGGAACAGACCGGGCAGCGGCAGGATGATCTGGTTGGTGCCGATTCGCGGCACGCACGAGCGGGGCTGTTCGTCTCCGGGGACCGAGTCGGGTGGCGCACAGCCGGTCAGCACCAACGCCGCCGAAGCGACGCACAGGCCGATCGCCCCTAGTCGTCGTGATACCCGATTGGTTCCCATCATCAGCCAGCGGAGCCCGCCCCGATGATGTCCGCTACTCGGCTGAGAGCCGCAGGACCGTCGCTCCGTGGGCGGGGACCGTAGCCGAGATCTGTCCGTCGGTGTCGGGCAGATCGGCTGCGTTGCTCGCGTCGCGGACCGTCCACGTTCCGGCCGGAGCCCAGCTCAGCCGGCACGCGTCGCTGTGACCAACCAGACGTGGGTCTCGAAGCTGACTGGCCCGTGAGGGAACCGCCGGCGAAGGTCGACGCGGGCCTCTTCCAGCAGGCTGTTCCACCCGTCGGCACCGAGGCGCGACTCGAGCTCTGCCCGGACCGCCGCCCCGAGGCCGCCGGCCAGCGCAACTGCGATGCGCTCGTCGACACCGTCACTTCCGTCGACTGAGTAGTCACAGACTCCGTCAACCGGCTCGACCTCGATCTCGGTCCAGCCAGCAGTGCTCAACAGCTCCCTGATCCGGTTCCCGTCGGCCAGGCCCAGCGGTCCGGGCGTGTTCTCCGCCGGCAACGGTGGCCTGGTCTGCATCGCGTCGAGCAGCACTTCGAGACCCACCGAGAAGAGGTCGCTCTCCCCTTCTCGCCAGGCGACGAACGCCATCCGTCCGTCAGCTGCTGTTGCCTTGGCGATGTTGGCGAAGGCTGCGACTGGATCGTCGAAGAACATCACGCCGAAACGTGACATCACACGGTCGAACGGCTCACCACCGGCCAGCGCAAGGATGTCGGCGGTCTGCGCGTCGGCAGTCAGGATCGTGGCGGCCGGAGCTCGGCGACGAGATGCCTCGACCATCGGTTCGCAGAGGTCGACACCGACTGCCTCGACTCCCTGGGCCACGGCTGCTTCGAGAAGGGTGCCTGCTCCGCAGCCGACGTCGAGGACCCGGCCGGCCCCTTCCAGGTCGACTGCTTGGAGCAATGCACGGGTGAACGGCTCAAACGTCGTGTCAATGATCCGCTCGTTGCGGACCCAGTCCAGGGCCCTGCTCTCCCACTGCTGTCGAGTCTCGTCGTTGTTCATCGACGAGTCATTCCATCACAGCAGCGTCCTCTCCATTCACCACGGCTTCCACCGGTTCGGTGACCATCGACGTCACAGGCTCCGGCGCCGGTGCTTCCTGGGTCGCCGACTGAGGCTCCGTCGTCTGAACGGCCGCCGACTGGGGGGCCAGCGGGGGCTGAGGGCCTCCATCGAGGAGAGCCCGACGACTCGTGTACTCGTCGACATCGATCTCGCCCCTTGCGAAGCGCTCGTCGAGGATCGCTCTCGCCGATCCGGATGCCGGCGATGCCTGCACGCCGCCCGAAGCTGATCCTTCTCTGGACCGCACCAGCTCCCAGATGCCGTAGGCGGCGAGTACGACCGCCGCGAGCGGGATCAGAAAGCCGAAGATGAACAACCCTGGTCCGAACACATCTCCTCCTCAGGCACCGGCCGATGCCGGCTCGGTCGTTGTCGTCGAGGGTGGGCGGCTACCGCTGGGGCGATCGTCCTGCTGGTTGCCGTAGTCCCTACCGGCGTCCCCGTCGTCTCCACGCGAACCACCGTTGTCGCCTGAGTCGTCTGGGCGGTCGGAATTGCCTGAATCGCCGCCGGACCCCATCCGGTCGTCCCAGCGGTCACGTCGCTGCTCAAGCCGTTGCTCCATCCGATTGTCGACCCGGTACCGAACCCGCTCCAGTTGCTCCTGACGGCGCTCGACCGCCATCAGCCCGACAAGGCTCACCAGCACCAGCACTCCAGCGACGATGAACGCGATGACCGCTCGCCGCCTTGCTGCCCTTCTACCCGCTTCGTCCATGGCCTCAAGGCTGGACGGCGAAGGTTAGAGAACGGTGGGAACCCTGGGTGTTCGCGGAGTGGTCTCTCAGTCCAGCCCGAAAGCGAAGCTGGACGAGTGGATGCCCGAGTTCATGACGTTGGTCTCGTGGTACACACGGGTTCCGGCATCGCCCTCCGCCGCGCCGACGGCGACCATGAGCGGAATCAGGTGGTCCTCGGCCGGGTGGCTCTGGCGGGCGCCGGGAGCGCTCGCCCAGCTCTCCAGTGCCGCGGTTCGGTCATCTGTGTCGCCCTCGACGAGCACATCGTTGAGCCACTCCCCGAACAGTCGGGACGGCTCCACACCCGCTGCGCCCATCGCTCGGAGGTTGTGGTAGCTGAACCCGCTCCCGAGGATCAGGACCCCCTCGTCGCGCAGCGGGGCGAGCGCGCGGCCCACAGCCACGTGCTCCCGCGGGTCGTAGCCCGAACGCAGCGACAGCTGCAGCACCGGTACGTCCGCGTCCGGGTACATCACGAACAGCGGAGCGAAGACACCGTGGTCGAACCCGCGGTCCGGGTCGACTCGATGGCTGATCCCGGCGCCGTCGAGCAGGTTTCCGATGCGCGCTGCCACCTCGGGTGAGCCCGGGGCCGGGTACTGGATCCGGTAGGTGAAGTCCGGGAAGCCTCCGTAGTCGTACAGCATCGGTGGATTCGGGTTGGTCTGGACCGTGAAGTCCCGCTCCTCCCAGTGACCGGAGATCGCAAGTACCGCCCGTGGGGTGACCCCGATCTGGCGTGGAATGGCCTGGAGCGACGACTCGAGCGGGTTCCAGTCCCCGGGGAGGAGGTCCTTGATCCACGGCCACGGCCCGCCGCCGTGGGAGATGAAGTAGGTGGGGAGCCGGGTCTCGTTCATGACGACCGCTATATCACTCTGCCGCTGGACGGTGACTCCACGCGCTTCGCCCGATCCGGCGCATCGACGGAGTGATCTCGGCCATCTCGGCGTTGTAGGTGGTGAATCCGACGTTGCGCCACATGCCGTGTCCGGGGAACACCAACTCGACCCGGAGCCGTGACAGGACGTCCATCGAATCGGCGAGCGCATACCACGAGTACCAGGTCTGGCGTGAGAAGACGTCAAGGTGCTCGCGCCTCCGGTGCCAGTGCAGCGTGTCGCCGGTGAACAACCAACGGTCGTCGACGTGGAACGCGACGCTGCCCCTGGTATGGCCGGGCACCGGGACCATTGACAGACCAGGCGAGACCTCGACCGCGGCGTCCCCGTCGACGACGTCGGTGGCGAACGGT
>CAYVDN010000140.1:0-3522 GCA_964450685.1 uncultured Microthrixaceae bacterium | reverse complement strand
CTAGCGGCGATCTACCTGATCGTGGTGCTCGTCTTCCCGGAGAGGTTCTGATGAGCTCGCACGGCCTCGTCCAACTCCTGGTGCTCGTCGTCGCGTTGGGTTCGAGCGTCTTCCCACTTGGTCGCTACATGGCCAAGGTGTACGGAACGGCACAGGGTGGCGAAGCACCCGACGGTGGGCCGGCCCCCGCGCACGGCGATCGGATCTTCCTGCCGGTCGAGCGCGGCATCTACAAGCTGATCGGGGTCGATCCCCGGCGCCAACAGCGCTGGAACGTATATGCCCTGTCGCTGCTGGCCTTCTCGCTGGTCAGCGTCCTCGCTTCGTACCTGATCCTGCGGGTCCAGGGATCTCTGCCGCTCAACCCGACCAACCGGTCGGCCGTGGACGAGTTCGGCTCGTTCAACGCTGCGGTCAGCTTCGTCACCAACACGAACTGGCAATGGTTCTCGGGTGAGCAGACAGTCAGCCACCTGAGCCAGATGCTGGTGTTCACCGTCCAGAACTTCGTCTCTGCCGCTGCGGGGATGGCGGTCGCGACCGCACTCGTGCGAGGGATCCTTCGGCGACGTGAGCGCACGCTGGGCAACTTCTGGGTCGACCTTGTGCGAGGCACGCTGCGGATACTGCTGCCGATCTCGCTGCTGGCGGCGGTGATCCTGATCGGGCTCGGGGTGACCCAGAATCTGCGTGGTGACACGACCGCTGCAACCATCGACCCGACGGTCACGTCCGAGGTCGTACAGGCCGACAGCACTACAACCGATACGCCTGTCACCGAACAGGCGATCCCCGGCGGCGCCGTGTCGTCGCAGGTGGCCATTCGCGACCTGGGAACCAATGGCGGCGGCTTCTACAACGCCAACGGTGCGCACCCGTTCGAGAACCCGAACGGCTGGACGAACATCATCGGGGTCTACCTGGCGCTGCTGATCCCCTTCTCCTTCCCGATCATGTTCGGGCGCATGGCGGGACAGCCACGACAAGGTCTGGTGCTCGCCGGGGTGATGGCAATCCTGCTGGTCGGGTCGATGTTCCTCATGTCGTTCTTCGAGACGGGCGGCAACCCGGCGGTGGCGGACCTCGGCGTCGACCAGTCGGTCTCTGGGGTGCAGTCCGGCGGGAACATGGAGGGCAAGGAGACGCGCTTCGGTGCGGTGTCCTGCGCCCAGTACGGCGCGGCCATGACCGGCACGTCCACCGGGTCGGTCAACTGCATGCACGACTCGCTCACTCCGGCGGGTGGTGCCGTTGCGATGGTCCTGATGATGCTGGGTGAGATCGCGCCGGGCGGAGTCGGTTCCGGGCTGATGGGCATCCTGGTGAACGCACTGCTTGCAGTGTTCATCGCGGGCCTGATGGTCGGTCGAACACCCGAGTACCTGGGCAAGAAGATCCAGGCGACCGAGATGAAGCTCGTCGTGCTCTACATCGTGGCGATGCCGTTCGCCCTGCTGGTGTTCGCTGCAGTCACGGTGGTGCTGCCGACGGCGGTGAGCTCGATCTCGAACCCGGGGCCGCACGGCCTGTCCCAGGTGCTCTACAACTACGCGTCGGCTGCCAACAACAACGGCTCGGCCTTTGGTGGCATGTCGACAGGGAGCGATTGGTTCACGGTAACCCAGGGCTTCGCGATGCTGGCCGGGCGGTTCCTGGTGATCATCCCGGCGTTGGCTCTGGGCGGTTCGCTGGTCCGCAAGAACGTCGCGCCGGCTACGGCCGGCACATTCCCGACCGACTCCCCGTTGTTCTTCGGTCTGTTGACGGGCGTGATCGTGATCGTTGCCGGACTGACCTTCTTCCCGGCGCTGGCACTCGGCCCAGTGGTCGAACAGCTCTCCCAGGTAGGTGGATGATGACCCGATCCGTGTTCGACCCGACGATCGTCGGGACCGCTCTGTCGGACTCGTTCAAGAAGCTCGACCCGCGCTCGATGGCGCGCAACCCGGTCATGTTCATCGTCGAGGTCGGTGCAGTCCTGACGACTGTCCTGGCAGTGACCGGGTGGAGTTCCTCCAGCAGGCAACAGAACGTGTTCGCACTGTCGGTCACAGTCTGGCTCTGGGCCACCGTCCTGTTCGCCAACTTCGCCGAAGCCATGGCCGAGGGTCGTGGCAAGGCGCAAGCCGACACCCTGCGCCGGACGATCAGCGAGTCGGTGGCCCGAGTGCGCGGCGACGGCGGGGGAATCGTCGAAAAGCCTTCCACCGAGCTCCGACTCGGCGACCTCTGCGTGGTGTCCGCCGGCGAGGTGATCCCCGGCGACGGCGACGTGGTCGAGGGGATCGCCACTGTCGACGAGTCGGCGATCACCGGAGAATCCGCTCCGGTGATACGCGAATCGGGAGGCGACCGCTCTGCTGTCACAGGGGGTACCAGGGTGCTCTCCGACGAGATCGTCGTGAAGATCACCGCCCGGCCCGGTGAGACCTTCCTCGACCGCATGATCGCCCTTGTCGAAGGCGCCGATCGTCAGAAGACCCCCAACGAGATCGCGCTGTCGATCCTGCTGTCGGGGCTGACGATCATCTTCCTGCTGGCCGTGGTGACCCTTCAGCCGTTCGCGATCTACTCAGACGCCAGGCAGCCGATCATCGTTCTGGTGGCCCTGCTCGTCTGTCTGATCCCCACGACGATCGGCGGTCTGCTCTCGGCGATCGGCATCGCCGGCATGGACCGGCTGGTCCAGCGCAACGTCCTGGCGATGTCAGGGCGAGCGGTCGAAGCCGCGGGTGACGTTTCGACACTCCTGTTGGACAAGACCGGAACGATCACCTTCGGATCCAGGCAGGCGGCGGAGTTCCTTCCCGTGAACGGCGTGCAACGACATGAGGTTGCCCGTGCCGCGCTCGCCTCGTCGCTGGCCGACGAGACCCCGGAAGGCCGTTCGATAGTCGAGCTGGCGACCACCGCGTTCGGGCTGACCCCGCCTGAGTCAGCGGGTGCGGTCTTGGTGCCCTTCACCGCCCAGACCCGTATGTCGGGCATGGACTTCCCCGCGGTCAACGGCGACGGGGGCTACCAGGTGCGCAAGGGCGCCGGCGACTCGGTCCGCGCCGCGGTTGTCGAAGAAGGAGGGACGGTTCCGCTCGAGCTCGGCCCGATCGTCGAGACGGTCTCCTCCGACGGAGCAACCCCGCTGGTGGTTTTCGAACGACATGACGACAGCGCGCCCCGCGTGCTTGGGGTGATCCGACTGAAGGACACCGTGAAGCCGGGTATGCGCGAGCGGTTCGACTACCTGCGAGACATGGGCATACGCACGGTGATGATCACCGGCGACAACCCTCTCACCGCTGCCGCCATCGCCGGGGAAGCCGGCGTCGACGGCTACCTCGCCGAGGCGACACCCGAGGACAAGATGGCGTTGATCAAGGCGGAGCAGGCCGGCGGGAACCTGGTGGCCATGACCGGTGACGGTACGAACGACGCTCCTGCGCTGGCTCAGGCCGATGTGGGCGTGGCGATGAACACCGGCACCCAGGCAGCCAAGGAGGCCGGGAACATGGTTGACCTGGACTC
>CAYVDN010000139.1:0-3542 GCA_964450685.1 uncultured Microthrixaceae bacterium | reverse complement strand
CTCGCCGAGCTTCTGCAGCTGCTCCAGCGTGTCATCCGCGGGTGCTGCGGCCACCGGCGGCGGTTGGGTCGGTGCCTGTGCTGCGACCTGCTGCTGGTAGGCCTGGTTCCGCTCGGCGTAGATCTGGGCATCGCGGTCGGCGAACTTCTCCGCCTGACGGCGCTGAACGCGGCCGTTGACCGCTGATGCGGTACCGGCGATAACCGCTGTGCGTGCAACTCCTCTGAGCAATCCGGGCATCGTGTTGTCCTCTCAGTCGATTCTGTCGTTTGATTTCTTCTCGTCAGCCCAGCGCATCCAGCGCTGCGTTGACGACGTCGGCGGGGATCCTGGCGCTGGCGATCACCTCGGCACCTGCGCCGCGGGCAGCGGCCACGAACGGACGGGCCCAGGTGTTCTCGTACAGGAGAACAGCCGCCGTCGTGCCCGGCTCCAGCGCTCCGCCTGCATCGGCGACCTCGTCGTCGCCCATCATCCCTGAGCGGGCCCCGGCGAAGACCCGGAGCTCGCCGTCGAGCGCGTCCAACTCGATCCCGCTGACCACACCGTCGGAGTCCTTCTGGACGATCATCAGGTCGAGGATCGTCACCAGACCCGAGTCCACGAGGTCCAACATGGCCGCAGCGATGGCTCCGTCCTGTCGGTCGGTCGGCAGCTCGAGAACCAGGTAGTCGACCGGTCCGCTCACGTCCTGGATGTCTGTCATCTTCGGCCCTCTCCATGGAGCTAGGCCCTGGTGATGCCTGCTCTGGCAGCCAGGGGTGTACTTCGGTAACCGTACCGCCGGGCAACGACGGTGAACGGCTCTGTTGTGAATCAAGCGGTGCCGGACGGCCGACCGCCGCACCTGCGGCACACTAGCCATCACCGATGCTCAACGTAAACGACCGGATACGTTGACCGGCCGGTCGGCTCCGTCCGGTGGCCGGACCGGTCAGGTCGGCTGTGGGGTCGGGGTCGAGTCGTCCTCCGAGGAGGAGCTCTCCGGCAGGCGGGCCAGGAGCGCTATCAGGACCCCGGCGATAGCCAGCACGACCAGGATCCCGAACCAACCGAGGTTGAGCCACCAGAGCAGCACGATCGCCAGTGCGCCCACCCCGAGCTGGAGTGCGTCGCGGTGAGCCACGATCCATGCCGCGGTGGCGGGGTCCCCGCCCTTGTCGCGTGCTGACGATGCGAGGCTCACCGCCGCCGATCCGACTCTCGATCGCAGTGCGCTCGCCCGGCGGCCAGGGCCGGTCACCAACGCGACGACGATGATGATCCCGAACAGCCACAGGAGGATCCGGGTGCCGTTGTAGAGCCCTTCGAACATGGCCGTGGTCACTGCCTTCACCGCTGGCTTGTTCGCGTCGACCTTGACCAGGTCGAGGATCTGCTCCTGGGCGCGGAAGGCCCCGCGCCGCATCAGGACCAACAGCACCACATCAGCAATGGCGAGCTGCAGGAGCGTCCGGCGACGGTCCACCGACGCGGCCAGCGCACCGATCGTGCTGACGACGAAGATCACGACCGATAGCCACACGATCCGGTCGAGCAGCACGATCGCGTCCTGGAGCTCCTTGAGCTTGCCCTGGTCGTAGATGGTGATCTGGCCGAAATCGGCGGGTAGGTCGGTGCCGAAACGGTCGTTGATCTTCTCGATCGCTGAGGATGGGATCTCGTCGATCTGGATGTCGGGGATCTGGATCGTCCGGCCGAACAGCTCGGGCGAGATGCTCGTGATCCGGGCCAGCACACGGTTGATTATCGGTATCAGGTTGAGGGTGACGCTGTCGTCGTTGGCGGTGACGACGTCGGACTCGCCCCGCAGCACCTTGACCGCCGTCGTATGAGCCTGGCGATTCACCTCGGCCCAGACCTCGGCGAACTTCTCACTCTCGACGACCTTGGTCACCTGGTCGCCAACGAAGTTGCGCACGGCTCCGGAGAGCGGGCCCGCGAGCATCTGACCGCGCTCGGGCAATGCCTCCTTGAAGAGGGCCTCCGGGTCGACCATCTGCATGACCGAGTCGGTGATCTTCGTGCTCACGGCCTGTTGCACGGCCGGGTCGTGGATCAGCGGATCGGTCCTCTGAAGCCAGACATCGGTGTCGAGGAAGTTCCGGCTGGCCCAGATGCCCACTCCCCCGGTCAGGAACGACGCACACGACGCTATGACCAGCAGCACCGCAACCGTGCGTCGGACCCTGTGTTTGGACTCCGGGGCCGTTTCGATGGTCGCGAGCTGTGCGCGGGCCTCGTCGCGCTCGGCCCGGACCCGTTCGAGTTGAGCCGAGAGCTCCTCGACGGAGCTGTCACCGTTGGTCGTCTCGTCCATCATTCCTCCTAGACCGGCCCTGGCCGTGTCCGCTCACCTGTACTACTGCTGTTCGGTCCGTTGCGTCGGTCTCACTTGACCCCCGAGCGCCCAGTGGCGATGCGGAGCAGCGCCGAGATGACACCGCTCGCAGCGAGCGGGGCGTCGGACGATGGCGAAGCGCCCGGATGTTGCTTCGCGATCCGGACCCGCAGCGCAGCCGGGCGGGTCCTGAACACGAGCGGGGGATCGATCATGAGCGCCTCGCCGTCGATCCCGATCGGAACCGGTCCGTCGGCGTCCACGACGAACTCCTCGGTCGTCCAGCGCTGGAGATGTGTG
The DNA here is from genome assembly GCA_964450685.1 of uncultured Microthrixaceae bacterium. Lineage (GTDB taxonomy): Bacteria > Actinomycetota > Acidimicrobiia > Acidimicrobiales > Microtrichaceae > JBAOHV01. The sequence goes on along the minus strand of CAYVDN010000139.1, from coordinate 901 downwards.
CCGGCCGCTACGACTCCGAGGGTGGCTCCGTCCATCCTCGGCCGTGTGCCCGATCCGACGATCGTGCCCAGTCGGTATGGGTTGTTCGACACCAACAGCGCGGCGACCGAGGGGCCGTCGGTTCCGTCGGGACCGGTCCAGCGGAGCTCCGGTGCGCCGTCTCCCTTGCCGAAGGCGTCCGGCACCGTCGCCAGCAGCGTCGACGCCTTCGCATTCCGGTACGTCTCGCGCTGGACCGCAGCGGCGTAGACGCCGAGCGAGGCGTTGTTCACGAAAACCCGGCCGTTGACCTCGGCCAGGTCGACGACCCGCTCGCCCCCGTCGACGAACGCGTCGAGGGCACCGACGACGTCGTTGCGGTCCACCCCCAGGTCGAGCGCGAAGTGGTTCCGTGTCCCCGCCGGAATGCAGGCGAACGGCAGCCCCTCCCGCGCGGCGATGGCCGCGACGAGCGCCTGGGTGCCGTCACCGCCCGCGGCGGCCAGGGCGTCCGCTCCACGCGCAACCGCGTCCTCGACGAGTTGGATCAGATCGTCGCCCTGCTCGAGCTCGATCGACTCGATGCCCCGCTTCGCGGCCTCCCGGTCCAGGTTAGCCTTGGCTGCCTTGCCGCCACCCGAGCGCGGATTCCAGATCACCACCGGACGAGCCGGACGGGGTGCTGTGGGACGGGCGACCCGGGTCGCGAATGCCCGCCTTGCCGCCACAGCACCAAGGGCGATCAGCACGGCGGCGACCAGTGCGGCAAACCCGGCCCGCCAGACGATGGCGAGCACGACTGCGACCGCGAGCAGCAGACCGCCGACTGCGAACTCGATCCTGCGCCCCAGCCCCCTGCGCCGGACTCCGTCGAGGAGCACGACGGCCGCTGCGACGACCAGGGACACCAGCACGAACCCGT
>CAYVDN010000138.1:935-3636 GCA_964450685.1 uncultured Microthrixaceae bacterium | reverse complement strand
TCCTTGCGCTTCATGGATGCGCCCACGCCATTGGATGCGTCGAGGATCTCGTTGGCGAGGCGCTCAGCCATCGTGCGTTCGCGACGCTGACGGGAGTAGCCGACCACCCAGCGGATCGCCAGGGTGTTGGCGCGACGGGGCCGGACCTCGACGGGCACCTGGTAGGTGGCGCCACCGACGCGGCGGCTGCGGACCTCGAGTTGCGGCTTGATGTTGTCGACAGCCCGCTTGAGGGTTGTGATCGGCTCTGTGCCGGTCTTCTCCTCGATCATGTCGAGTGCGTCGTAGACGATGCGCTCGGCGGTGGAGCGCTTGCCCCGCTGCATGATCTTGTTGACGATCTGCGTCACGAGCACTGACCGGTAGATGGGGTCGGGCAGCAACTCACGACGGGGGGCGGGACCCTTGCGGGGCATGTCAGGACTCCTTCTTGGCGCCGTAGCGCGAACGCGCCTGCTTGCGACCACGCACACCGGAGGTGTCGAGCGTGCCGCGGATTATCTTGTAACGAACGCCGGGCAGGTCCTTCACACGACCGCCACGGACCAGCACGATGCTGTGCTCCTGGAGGTTGTGATCCTCACCCGGGATGTAGGCGGTGACCTCGATACCGCTCGAGAGGCGCACACGGGCCACCTTCCGGAGAGCCGAATTCGGCTTCTTCGGAGTGGTCGTGAACACGCGGGTGCAGGTGCCGCGTCGCTGGGGCGCGCCCTTGAGCGCCGGGGTCGACTCCTTGCGGCGCTTGCTCTGGCGGCCCTTGCGGACCAGCTGCTCGATCGTGGGCACGGTGGAACCTCTCGTACTTCGCTGTCTCGGGGAAAGGGTGGGGCACGTCTGCACGAGCCGGAAGGCCCCGTGAACGTGTGGCGCGCGCCGTGGCGCGGCCGACGGCCGGAGCGTCATCCTAAGGCCCGGCGTAGGTGTGGGGCAAACAGGAGCTTTGCGCGACCCGGGCGGGCCTGTTGGCCCGCCCGGTTCGTGCGTATCCGTCCACCGCAGTCGGCGGATCGGCTCAGTGGGCCGACTCGCCGACCCCGGGGGTCGGGAAGCCGATCACGTCGGCCCCCGCGTCGCCGTCGAGTTTCGCCGCCAGGTACTCGGACCCGTCGACGCCCTCCTCGGAGGAGAGGAACTCGAGCGGCTGGTAATCCGGGGCGAACGGCTCGATGTCCTGGTAGACACCCATCCCGGTACCGGCGGGGATCAGCTTGCCGATGATGATGTTCTCCTTCAGGCCGATCAGCCCGTCGGAGCGGCTCTCGATCGCAGCCTCGGTGAGCACGCGGGTGGTCTCCTGGAAGGATGCAGCCGACAGCCACGAGTCGGTCGCGAGCGACGCCTTCGTGATACCCATCAGCTCGGGGCGGCCCTCGGCGGGACGCTTGCCCTCCTGGACCAACCGCTTGTTCACGTCGGCGAACACTCGCTGGTCCTGGCGTTCACCCGGCAGGAAGTCCGAGTCCCCCGGGTCCTGGATGGCCACGCGGCGGGTCATCTGCCGAACGATCAGCTCGATGTGCTTGTCGTGGATCGACACGCCCTGGTCCCGGTAGACGCGCTGTACCTCGTCGACGAGGTACTTCTGCACAGCGCGGACACCCTTGATCTCGAGGAGCTCCTTGGGGTCGCGAGCACCTTCGACCAACGGATCGCCGGCGGTTACCTCGTCGCCGTCGCGGACCTCGAGTCGGCGCTCGCGCTCGATCGAGTAGGTGTCCTCGTCGCCGTCGTCACCGACGACCGTGACGGTCCAGACCTTGCCGTCCTCCTCATCGATCCGCACGACGCCCGAGGTGCGGGCGAGCACGGCCTTGTTCTTGGGAGTCCGGGCCTCGAACAGCTCGACCACACGGGGCAGACCGCCGGTGATGTCACCTGAGGCACCGGCCACACCGCCGGTGTGGAAGGTCCGCATCGTCAGCTGCGTGCCGGGCTCGCCGATCGATTGGGCGGCGATGACGCCGACGGCCTCGCCCGGCTCGATGGTCCGTCCGGTTGCGAGCGATGTCCCGTAGCTGGCAGCAGAGATGCCCCGCTCGCTGTCGTCGGTGAGGGGCGAGAGCACGCGCACCTCGGTGATACCGGTGTCGTCGCGCAGCAGGCCCACCTCGTAATCGCCCAGTTCGGTTCCCTTGGGAATGGAACCGCCGTAGCGGGCATCGGGCTCTGCGAGCTGGATGTCCTCGGCGAGGGTACGGCTGGCGAGTCGCGTCTCGAGGTAGTAGCGCTTGCCCGGCTCGTCGGGACGAATGTCATCGATGATCGTCGAACGGACCGGACCCGCCTCCTCGAGGGGGTTGCGATCGTTGATTATCAGCTCCTGGGAGACGTCGACCAGACGCCGTGTCAGGTATCCGGAGTCCGCGGTACGCAGCGCTGTGTCGACCAGGCCCTTACGGGCACCGGGCGTGGCGATGAAGTACTCGAGTACGGACAGGCCCTCACGGAAGTTCGACTTGATCGGACGGGGGATCATGTCACCACGAGGGTTGGCCACCAGGCCTCGCATGCCCGCGATCTGACGGACCTGCATCATGTTTCCTCGGGCACCAGAGCCGACCATCATGTCGATGGGGTTGAACTTGGTGGCGGTGAGCTCGGCCTGCATGGCCTTGGTCACCTCGGAGGTCGCGGTCGTCCAGATCTCGACCTCCTTCTGCTTGCGCTCACCGTCGGTGATGATGCCGCGCCGGAACTG
>CAYVDN010000138.1:0-925 GCA_964450685.1 uncultured Microthrixaceae bacterium | reverse complement strand
GGGGATCCCGGCGACGCAAGGAGCTATTCTCACCATCGCCTTGGTCACCTCGGTGGTGGCCTCGGACCAGATTTCGACTTCCTTCTGGATCCGCTCGCCATCGGTGATGATGCCGCGATGGAACTGCTTCTCGACCTTTTCCGCCTCGACCTCGTGGCGGTCGAGGATCGAGTACTTGTCGGCAGGCGTCGAGACGTCGTCGATCGAGATCGTCAGACCCGAACGCATGCCGTACTGGAAGCAGAGCGCCTTGATGTCGTCGAGCGACTTGGCGGCGATGGCCTTGGGGAACTCGATCGCCAGACGATCGACGATCTCACCCATCTCCTTCTTGCGCACGGGCCGGTTCACGTAGCCGTAGCCGTCCGGGAGCGCACGGTTGAAGAGCAGCCGACCGGCAGTGGTGGTGTGGTACGTGGCAGCCGACCCGTTGGCAGGAGTTGCCACCAGATCGGGGTACTCCTCGCCGCGGTAGGTGATCTGGGCGTGGAGCCCGATCTCGCCTGCGTCGAGCGCACGCTCGATCTGATCCATGCGACGGAAGACCCGGCCCTCACCGGGCTCACCCTCGGCACCTTCGGTCAGGTAGAAGGCTCCGATGATCATGTCCTGGGTGGGCGTAACGAGCGGCTTGCCGTTCGCCGGGCTGAGCATGTTGTTCGCGCTCAGCATGAGGACCCGCGCCTCGGCCTGGGCCTCGGCGGACAACGGCAGGTGCACGGCCATCTGGTCGCCGTCGAAGTCGGCGTTGAAGGCGGTGCAGACCAACGGGTGGATCTGGATCGCCTTGCCCTCGACCAGGATCGGCTCGAACGCCTGGATGCCCAGGCGGTGCAGCGTCGGGGCACGGTTCAACAGGACCGGGTGCTCCTTGATGACGTCCTCGAGCACGTCCCAGACCTGCGGGCGGCGACGTTCGACCATG
>CAYVDN010000137.1:0-3637 GCA_964450685.1 uncultured Microthrixaceae bacterium | reverse complement strand
CCAGACCCTCCCGCCCCACACCCACTCTCATGATCTACATCGTCGAAGGCACCGGCACCCTAACCATGGACGGCAACACGATCGCTTTCGATGCGGGTTCGCTGGCCTACTTCCGCGGCGACGAGGAACTTCGACTTTCCAACACCGGCACGACCGGCCTCACCGCACTCGCTTTCCTGGCCCCACCGTTTCCCCCGAAGTCCACCTGAGACCTGTCATGTGGCCCAACGACAGCATCATCCAACGCCTCAGTTCGGTGTGTTGCATGCACAATCATCCCTGTGGGCATCGATCTCATCGACACACGCAACGAGGGCGGTCTGAATGCGCACCGAGTTGCGGGTCGACGGAGCGAACTGTCCGCTATGTCTCAACGACCTCATCGATCGGCTCCGATCAGTCGCCGGCGTGAACTCGGTAACGACTTCGATCAGCGAAGGCTGCATCGCGATCGACCACGACAGCCTCGCCCCGGCGGATCTTGTCGAGTTGATCGGCACATCGCTGCACGGCATCGCGCTGGCCTCGAACGAGATCGTGATGTCGACCGTCAGCCCTGTCGTCTCGGTCCTGCACTGCTCACACGAATCCGCGCACACGCCTGAGGCGACGCCAGTGTCCGACGACGCCGTCGTACTGCGGCAACTTGCCCACGCCGCACACCCACACGAGCACCCGCAGCGCTGACAGTTAGCGTGAACCCGGTGGCGAGCAACCGGTGGATCGACCTGACCGAACAGAACCCTGATCACTCCACGTGGTACGTCGAACGGTTCAGGTCCATGGCTGCCGCCGGCGACGACCTCGCGGGCGAAGCACGCTTCATCGACGCAATGGCAGCACGCGGGTCCCGGGTGCTCGACGCCGGATGCGGGCCCGGTCGTGTCGGAAGCCAACTCGCAACGGCAGGACACGACGTCGTCGGCGTCGACATCGACCCGGTGTTGATCTCCGCAGCCGAGCACGACCACCCGGGCCCCACCTGGATCGTCGCCGACCTCGCGGAACTCGACCTGTCCGCCATCGGCAAGGCCGACGGGTTCGACATCATCATCTGCGCCGGGAACGTCATGACGTTCCTCGACCCCGCCACCCGTCAGCCCGTCCTCCACCGGCTCGTCACACACCTGCGCCCCGGTGGCCGTATCGTCACCGGATTCGGAGCCGGCCGCGACTACTCCTTCGACGAGTTCTTCGATGACATCGATCAGGTAGGCCTCACACCCGACCTGTTGCTCTCCACATGGGACCTGCGCCCGTTCACACGTGATGCCGACTTCCTCGTCGCGGTGCTGTCACGAACACCAGATGTGAGTTGACCGGGCCCGACCGGCGACTTCGGGTCGACGAGTTGTGCCGCTCCCAAATCACGGGCTCACACGCCGGACCACCTCAGTTGTGCAACGACTCCTTGCACAACTGCCTGCGAGACCGCGCATCTCCGCCTCGTCCAGTCGACCATGCCGACGTTCTTCCTGCTCAGCGAGCCTGCTGCATCCGTACTCCGCAGCCCCAACAGGTCCTTACCGGAACGAAAGATGGACAACTTGATGGCCAAGTCGGACGGATAGTCCGACAGTTACCATGCCTGAGCTGGTCTTTCTTGCGCCCCCGGGAGGATTCGAACCTCCGTCTACGGTTTAGGAATCGCGCCAAAGCCAGTCCAGGCAGTACCAACGCGTACCGTCCAGTGCCATCTAGCAGGCACGACGCGAATCAGTCAGTCCAGCCTGTGCCACGAAATCCACCCTGTTGTGGACCGTCCGTTACCACGGCGTTACCACGAGCCCTGCCGAGCGGGTCGACGAAAGCGGACAACACGCCCAACCGTGAGCAACACACTTGAATCAGGGGTGCTCCGAACCATGGGGTCCTCGGCGAAAGAGGTGTGTCAGCCCGGCGACCCTTCCGCGGTGCTGGCGGTCCGCTTGCGAAGCGTCGCTGCCTTCGGTCGTGCGCCGTAGGGTCGGGGCCCGGCCAGTGAGGTAGCCGACTGCAACGCCGAGCGGTACGCGCGGCCCAACGACGGCCGTCGCGCCTGCGTCGATTGCGGCGCGCGTGTTGATCGCATCAACGGTGGCGAGACCGAGCACGAGACGACAGTTGGGCTTCATCACGCGGAGTGAGTGCACCAGAGTCAGTGGCGGCACATCCGCGAGGTGGTGGGCGATGTACACCGATACGACGTCCGAGCAGTTCGCAAGTGCTTGTGCGGTGCGTCCGTCACCGGCGGTCCACGCGGTGTACGAGCCGTTGACTCTGCGCACGGCCGTTGCGAGAGCTTCGGCGTGCATCGTCCATGGATCAACGATGATTACGACGTTCGGACGCGTCTGTGGCGGGGTGGGCGGAGTTGTTGGCCCGTGGGTCGCCATGTCAGGAGATACCGGTGTTGCTGGGGGGCTCTTCGAGCCTGGTCGCTCCGTCGTCGAGTCGTGCCGACAGTTCGGCGGCTGGGAGGGACGCGTCGGAGCGGTAGATCGCACTGTGAGGTTGGCAGGATGTCGTCGGAGCGACGAGTGCCGCTGCTCCCCAGGCGGTTACTCGTCCCTCGCTGTCGATCGACCATTCACCGCTCAAGGAGCCTGCTCGAATCGTGGCGTGTTCGACTCGCTTCGGCTGAGCGATGGGCGGCGAGTTTTCGGCAAGGTTTTCTGATCGAGTGCTCACGGGTGTGGTTGCTGCAGACGAGGTTAGGGGCACAACCCAGGGGCCGAGTCCGACGCTGCAGGTCTCTCGTGCGGCAGCTTCGACGAGGAGTGGATAGGACGGCACGGGGGTGCCGGCGGGATCTCGGATTTCGAAGTGGAGGTGGGCAACGGAGTGTTCCGAATTGCCGGAGTCGCCGAGGTAGCCGATGATCTGGCCGGCGCTGACGCGCTGGCCGGTTGTGAGCGCAGGCGGCAGCGTCCAGTGATGCTCGGCTTCACCGTCGTCGGTACCTGGCGTGTCGTTGTTGAGGTGAAAGTAATGGTAGCGATACCCGTCGTCGGCGACGATCGTGACGCGCGCACCTGCGATGCCTGTTGCGTCGGCTGGACGCGCCGAGTCGATCGTGCCGTCGACAGCTGCACGTATCGGCTGCATTCGAACGCCGATGATGTCGGTGCCGACATGCTGACGTTCGCACGCCGAGCCCCGACAGTCCCCCCAAGAGTTGCCGAACCACATCGGGCCGAGCACGGGAAAGGCAAGGTTGTCCCGATCCGTCGGCAGGGGCGGGGCGAACTTCGGGTCGGTTCCCCAGGGTCGACGGGAGTGCAGAAGATGTCGGATCACGCCACCGAGACCTCGGCCGAATCGAAAGCTCGCCGTGTTCACGTCGTCCAGTTGGGGACGCACCGGCTCGAAACGCCCCGACCGGATGGTGATGGTGGTGTCAGGTCTCTGTTGCGCGAAACGCACGAAGTGCGGAAGTACGGCGGCCTCCTGGCGCTGAACTGCAAGCGCTGGCGGCAGCGTCGCTACGACGGTGTCGACGCTTGGATCGTCGATGGCCGTCTGGTCCGTAGGGGACACCGTCGTTGCCGCAAGATCGCCGCTGTCGGGAGCCGGTTCGTTGGGAGCCGATTCGTCGAGAGCCGTGTTGTCGGCAGTCGTGTTGTCGGCAGTCGTGTTGTCGGCAGTCGTGTTGTCG
>CAYVDN010000136.1:0-3759 GCA_964450685.1 uncultured Microthrixaceae bacterium | reverse complement strand
CATGAGCACCCTCGGGAAGCCATCCAACACCGACTCGGTGTCCGCAGCTTTCACGAAGCCCGCTCGTTCGAAGAGCTGGCGAGTGCCGACGTAGGCCATCGTGAGGTCGACCTTCTCGCCCTGGTTGTCAACGGGGTAGCCCTCGATCGCCGAGGCTCCACGTTTGCGAGCGAACTCGACCGCTCCTCGGAGCAGGTCGTGGGAGATCCCCTGCTTGCGGTGGCCCGGTCGCACCCTGATGCACCAGACCGACCACACGTCGTCGTCGTCGAGATGGGGGATCTTTCGATTGCGAGCGAAGGTGGTCTGCGCTCGCGGCGCGACTGCTGCCCAGCCGACGACCTCGTCGCCGTCGTAGGCGAGAACGCCGGGCGGGCCGTCCTCATCGATCAGTCGGCGAACGCGCTCACCACGAGCCGGTCCGGCGAGGGTGCGGTTCTCCGTCGACGGCACTCGATAGCTGAGACACCAGCACACGTTCGCATCAGGACGCTTCGGGCCGACCATCGTCGCGACGTCGTCGAAGTCAGTTGCTGCTCGAATCTCGATAGCCACGAAGCATGCCTGTCGGTCGACTACAGGTCGTCGAGCCAGATCGGGGAACGGTCGAGAAGGTAGCGACTGACGTCGAGGCAACCGTCGAGCGCCGCGCACAAGTCCTCGGTGCCGAGGAAGATCTGTGAGAGCGCGACGTCGACCCGAGCGATGACCGACAGGCTGCGTTCCGCCGGGTCGGTCACCGACGCGAACGAATCGATCGCCGACACCTCGAGCGGAAGGTCGGGCCCGCCGATGCCGGCGAGGTCGGTGGCCAGCACCAGAAGATCGGGGCAGTGCGGAAGTGGCGGCATCGACCAGGTGAAGTTGAGCGGGAACGCCAAGGGCGACTCGGGCTCCTCATCCTCGGGGAGGTCGATGACGAGGTCCTCGAATGCGAGGATGATTCTCGGGTCGACCTCCAACGACAGGTGAAGGTCGAGGGGGCCTCCGCAGGCCTCCTCGGGGTGGAGGTCGACCTCCCACGCCTGACGCATCGAGTAGGTCTCGACGAAATGCCGCTCATCGTGGACATGGAAGCCGTGGCGGGTCGCGTGGTCTTTTAGGTCGGCGATGAAGCCGGGGACGTCGATGACTGCCATTCGCGACAGCCTTGCAGGTCGCGCCGACAGCGTGCGACCGGGAGCCACACGGGCGCGCGTTCAGTGGGCGGTGGCGTAGTCGGGTGGGGTGTTTGCGGTGAGGAGGGCGTGGATCCAGATGTCGCGGGCGTAGGTGGTGAGTGGGTGGGTGCCGCCGGTGGGGCGTGGGGTGTCGCTGGTGATGCCGAGGTTTTGTTGGTGGGGGTGTGTTGGTAGGTCGGGTGGTTTGGCGTCGGGTTGGTTGGCGATGTTGATGGTTCGGCTGGCGACGATGTCGCCGCGGGCGTCGCGGTATTCGAAGCGTTGTCCGCCGAGGGCGGTGATGGTCCATCCGCCGTGGTGGATTTGTCGGTGGTGGAAGCTGCAGAGGAGGACGAGGTTGTCGAGATCGGTGGGCCCGTCGGGGTGGTGGATGACGTGGTGGGCGTGGAGGTGTCGTTCGGCTGAGCAGCCGGGGACGTTGCAGCCGCGGTCGCGGTAGCGGAGCATGCGGCGTTGGTCACGGTTGGCGAAGCGGATTTCGGGGCCGAGTTTGAGGGGGACGCCGTTTTGGTGCCAGAGGAGTTGGAGGGTGCCTTCTTCGGCGAGGCGTCGGACGAGGTCGGGGGTGATGTGGGGGCCGGATTCGAGGCGGCAGATGCTGTCGGGGCCGATGACCCCCGATACGAGGGTGGTGAGGTCGATGAGGATGTTGACGCGGAAGTGTTCGCCGCCTTCGCCGCGGAGTTGGGTGCGCCCAGCGGCGTCGAGTGCGAGGTCGGCGAGAGAACGCAACACGTCACCGACCCGTGGGCGGTGGTTGGGGGTGTTGTACGGGACTGGTCCGTCGTCGATCGTGTCGTCGTTGTTGTTCGAGGGTTCGGTGTTGGAGCGGGCGGCGGCGGTTCGGGCGGCGTTGTAGGCCTGGTCGAGTAGGGCGCCGATGTCGGCTGAGGCGCGGCCGGAGACCCGCCAGTTGCCGGTGTCGTCGTGCCAGGTCCGCCAGAACGCTTCATCGGTGTCGCCGTCGGCTGATCCGTCGGCTGCCGGTTCGCCGGTCTCGGGGGTGTTGGGTTGGGACTGTTTGGCGGTTCGGTAGTCGGCGAGGACTCGTGTGACTTGGGGTGGGGTGGCTGCGGTGGCGATGCGGGCGAGGACGGTTTCGTTGTCGGGGGTGGCGACGCGGGCGATCTGCGCGGTGACGTGGAGGGAGATTTCGCCGGCGAGTGCGTGGGCCATGACGGTGGGCATCACGGCGGTCTTGTCTGCGACGTGTTGGAGGGCGCGGGCTTCGGTTGGTGTGTAGCCGCAGTTGACGGTGAGCCAGTGGGCGACGGATCGCCAGTCGCCGGTGGCGTTCCAGTGTCCGTTTTCGGTGAAGTCGGAGATGAGGGTTGCGAGGCGGGCTTCGGCGGCGTGGATGTGCGCGGCGAGTTCTCGGATTGTGTCGGCTGCTGCCCATTGTTCGAGTTCGTCGGGGTGTGTCTCCACGTTTCGAACACTATCACACAAGGCGAACGTATGTTCGATTTTTCTGATGTATTTCTAAGCGGTCGAGTGCGACGCTCCCGCTTCGCACGTGACCGTCCGGTGTCGCCGATAGCGTGCTTCTGATGGATGTCGCGGCCACCTGGTCACTCTTCGACGAACTCGCGGCAGAGGTTCGTCGTCGGGTGGAGTCGGTGGGGCCTCAAGGCGGCGAACGGGGTGCCAGGTCGGGCCAGTACGTGTTGGATCTCGCTGCGGACGATGCCGTTGTGCCGATGTTGCTCGACGCCGGCTTCGGTGTGATGTCCGAGGAGTCCGGACGCCACGAACCCCAGCGGAGCGTGTGCGTGGTCGTGGATCCTGTCGACGGGTCGACAAATGCCGCGCGTGGCCTGCCGTGCTGGGCGACCTCGCTGTGCGCCGTCGATGCCGAGGGCCCGTGGGTCGCAACGGTTGTCGACCATTCCCGGGCGATCACCTACCGCGCTGCCCGCGGGCTCGGCGCGACCAGAACGGCCGGCGATGGCGCTCCCGAAACGATAGCCGTCGCCGCAGGGCTACCCCTCTCCGACGCGGTGGTCGCTGTGAACGGCCGATCGGCATCCTGGCCAGCGGCGCGGCAGTTGCGGGCTCTGGGCTCGGCAGCGATCGAGTTGTGCCTCGTCGCCGAGGGCGCCCTCGACGGGTACCTCAACCTCGACGGCGACAGCCACGGCTCGTGGGACTACCTCGGCGCGCTTCTGGTGCTGACCGAGGCCGGAGGGGCTGCCGGTGATGCACGGGGCCGCGAGCTCGTCACGCTCGACCCGGACGCCCGTCGATGCATCATCGGCGCATCGGGCCCAGCGATGCTCGATGCGCTGTCGGCACCGATGGGGGCGGCGCGGTGAGCGGTGGCAAGGGCGGCGCATCCCGCGTCGGCTTGAAGGTGTACGGGCGACTGTCGCCACCGGTCCGCCAGGCGTTCGTGCGGCTGGTGAAACCGTCGTTCACCGTCGGAACCATGACGGTCGTCACCCACGATGACGACCGTGTGTTGCTGGTGCAACACAGCTACATGTCGAACTGGAGCCTGCCTGGGGGCCTCCTAGACCGCCGCGAACAGGTGTATGCAGGCGCGGTTCGGGAGACTCGTGAGGAGGTTGGTCTCGAC
>CAYVDN010000135.1:0-3782 GCA_964450685.1 uncultured Microthrixaceae bacterium | reverse complement strand
CCGGCGTTGGGGGACACGTCGGGGTTGGCGAGCGCCGTGTCGTTGCCTGCTGCGTACTTCTTGAGGAGCTGGATGTGGGCTCGCACGCCGATGACGGGGTCGGCGAACGCGCTGCCTGACGCGGCGTTGTCGTAGTGGGCGATGCCGGCGAAGTTGTTGATCGACGTGTCGCGGTTGGTGAAGTGACCGGTCTCCGCGATGGCCTGAGCGAACGCCATGTCACCGCGGACACCTTCGGCATCGCCCTCCGACAGGTACAGCGCGATCAGATCCGCGATGTCGATGCCGAGACGGCTCGGTTGACCTCGGCCGCTGGCATCCCACCAAGCCCGGAGGTCGGTGACGGTGAGCGTGGAGGGTCCGAGGATGCTTGGCGTCCCGTCGTCTTCGACTTCGAGCGGACCACCAGCGCCGCACGGTGGCGCAGCGCCCCCGGCGGCGACCGCGAGGAACGGCACGGCGACGAGCCCGCTGAGGAAGATCAGGAACGTGAGGGCGATGGCGGCGGGGAGCTTCGAGCGATTCATACCTGAGTAGGCCGCGACAGGCCCAGATTCCCGCGGGATTTCTTGTCGATTTTCGGGCCGGTTCGCGGCTTACCCCTGTGCTGCTCGTTTCCCGACTCGAAGGAGGTGGCCCGATGACACGTCTCGTCGGAGTTCTCGCCCAGGTGTCTGTCGACCCGAACTCCACGGGCATGCCCGGGGCCGACCTGATCCAGAGGCTGCTCAACTGGTCCCAGATGCTCGCCCTGTGGGGCAGCCTCGGCGCTCTGCTCATCGGCGCCGCCATGTACGGCCTCGCACGGGAGGGCGGCAGCTACGGCGGTGCGAGCCGAGGCAAGGCGCTCGCCATGGGTGGCGTCGTCGGCGCCATCCTCGCCGGAGTCGCCCCGACCGCGGTGAACATGCTGTTCGAGGCGGCGAGCTGATGCCGTCCACCACCTCCCCGATGCCGAAGCGCAGCACCGTCATCGTGGCGTCACTGGCCACGGTCATACTCGTGGCCGGCGTCGCGGTCACCCGCTTCTCCGGCAACGACAGTCGGTCCGGCCATCCGACCGACCCTCAGGCCGCCGCCGAGCCGACACCTCGGCCACCGGTCGCCGAGGGAACCCCCGGACCGACGCTGGAACGAGCTGGCCTCGATGTCGGGTTCTCCGATGACGAAGCGGGAGCGGTCGCCGCCGCGGTGTCGTACTCGACGGCGGCGCAGCGCTGGCTGTACTTCACCGACGACGAGATTCGTGCAGCGGTCGACGAGATCGCCACCCCGGTCGCGGCGCCACGCATGGCCGACGACATCGTCCTCGAGGTCTCGATGGCCCGCGACCAGCTCGGCGCATCGTCGGGCCGGGTCTGGTGGCTGGTGCGGCCCCTGGCCTGGAACGTCGAGACCTTCGACGGCGACCAAGCCCGCGTGGCGGTGTGGCTCGTGACGATCCTGTCGGCCGCGGAGGTCGCCGCCCCGCAGAGCGAGTTCCTGACCGTCACCGTCGACCTTGCGTGGCTCGACGGCGACTGGCGCGTCGACGGTGTGCGTGACCACCCCGGCCCGACCCCGATGACCGGACCGCAGGACCAGCCGTGGGACGCCGTCCCCTTCGACGAGACCCTCGCCGGGTTCACCCGCCTCGACGGGGAGCCGGTCCAGTGATCCTCGGCATCGGATTCCCCAATCCGATCGGTTGGGCCATCGACAAGGTCACTGGGTTCGTCGGCGGTGTCGCTACCGCAGGGTTCGAGATGATCATCGGTGGGCTGGTCGCCTGGGTCGTCGACGCCGTGGTGTGGGTTGTCGGCGGGGTGTTCAACTTCTTCTTGGACTCCACGGACCCCAACGTCCAGGCCGACTGGTTCATCACCGGTGACGGCCCCTACGCCACCACCGTCGGGATCGGTGCCAGCCTCCTCTTGTTGTTCGTCCTGGCCGGGATCGTCCAGGGCACCCTCAGCGGAGACGTCGGCGGCATGCTGCGCCGCATGGGCCTCGAGCTGCCGATCTCGATCATCGGGATGGTCGGGCTCGTCACCGTCACGCAGATCCTTGTCCAGCTCACCGACGCGCTCTCCGGCGAGGTCCTCGGCAACTTCCAAGACGACATCTCAGAGTTCGGAGCCGTGGTCGCCACCCTCAGCCACCTCAACGGCGGCACGTCTACCGCGTTCGTGGTCTTCGTCCTCGGGCTGGTCACTGTGCTCGCCGGGTTGATCCTCGTGGCCGAGCTCGTCGTGCGCTCCGCGCTGATCTACATCGTCGTCGCCCTCGCCCCGCTCGTGTTTGCCGCCCGACTTTGGCCCGCCACCCGCGGCGCCAGCCGCAAGCTCCTTGACCTGCTCGTCGCACTGATCGTGTCGAAGCTCGTCATCGCCATCGCGCTGTCCGTCGCAGCTGCGGCCGCGGTCGGGGCCGGTTCGGGTGGCGAGGTCACGGCGTTGCCCGAACCGGAGGTGTTCGCCGAGGACCCCGGCGGGTCGGTCACCCAGGCCGTTGGCATATTGCTCACCGCCGCGGCGGCATTCGGTGTCTCCGCCTTCTCGCCGTTGCTGATCGCCCGGCTCCTACCGCTCACCGAGGGCGCGCTCGTCGCTCAAGGCGTGAAGGGCGGACCCGTCCGCGCTGGGCAACAGGGGATGATGGCCGCCAACACCGTCCAGATGGTGTCGGGTCGGCGCTACAGCCAGATCGCCAACGGCAAGGCTGCTGCGTCGGGCGCCAACGGTGCCGCACTCCCGGCGGGTGGTGGTGCGGCTGCATCCAAGGCTGGCGCGGCCGGAGGCGCGGGTGGAGGTGCCGCAGCGAGCGGAGCCGGCCCTGCTGGTGCAGTGGCTGGGCCCGTAGCCGTCGCGGTCGTCGGTGCCCAGGCGGCAGCCAAGGGGGTCAAGAAGGGCGCGTCAGCGGCAACTGGGACCGCGGAAGCCGCGTCCGACGCCAGCGACGCAGGGTCCAGCTCCGGATCGGGGTCCTCTGGTCCGGCGTCGAGACGCCCCGAACGACCGGCCAGGCCGCCGGGGTCGGGCCGCAACGGTCAAGGGCCACAGCGAGGAGGTCGTCCCGATGCGAGCTGAACGCACCGACCGCAACTACAAGCTCGAACCGCTCGACACCTCCGGCGTGTTCCTCGGCCTCGGCGTTGTGCAGTGCGGGCTCCTCGGCGCAGGGATCGTCCTCGGTGTGGGTGCGCTGACCGTCGGCGCTCCACTGCCGGTCGCAGCGGTGCCGGTTGTGGTGTCCGTCGCGGTGAGCTTCACCCGCATCAGCGGTCACGCCAGCTGGGAGTGGCTGCCCCTGCTCGTGGGCTGGCTCGCGGCCCGTGTGCGACGCGGTCGGCGCTGGCAGGCACCGCTGCCGTTGTGGACCGACGGGGATGATCCCGCGCCGATGCCACCGTGCCTCGACGGCATCGACATCGTCGACATCGACTGGCGGGCTGGAAGCCGCCTCGGTGCCTTCCGCGACGGTCACCGCCGAACCCTCACCGCGGTGATCCCGGTGTCGGGTCCACAGTTCGTCGTCGAACCCAGGGGTGAACAGGAACGACTCCTCGCGGGTTGGGGCGACCTGCTCGGACAGTTCGCGGTCGAACGAGGCGTCGTCTCGCACCTCTCGTGGTCGGACCTCGCCCGGCCGTCGGGCATGGGCGACCACATCACCTGGCTCGACAGCGATCAGCGCGGCAACCCCGTGCCGGGCGCCGCTGAGTCGTACCGAGAGCTGCTCGAGGACGGCACGACCACGGCGATCAACCACGAAGCCGTCGTCACCATCACCGTTGCGAAGGA
>CAYVDN010000134.1:0-3817 GCA_964450685.1 uncultured Microthrixaceae bacterium | reverse complement strand
CGCCCGCGGCCGAGGCGGTCGCCGCACGCCACGTGGACGTCTACCTGGCGTGGGGTGAGACCCCCGCCATGATCTCCGAGCGCCTCGAGCGCATGCGCTCACTCGCCGAGCAGGCGGACCGCCCGGCCGATCGTCCTCTGCGCTTCGGTGCACGGTTCCATGTGATCACCCGCGACACCGAGGACGAGGCTTGGGCCGAGGCCGCTCGGCTGATGGCCGGAATCGACCCCGAGGCCGTTCGGGTCGCGCGCGCTGATTTCGCCGCCACCCAGTCAGAGGGGCAGCGCCGGATGGCGGAGATGTCCGCCGCTGCCGGAGGCGACGACGTTCCCGACGATCCACGGGCGCTCGAGGTGTACCCGAACCTGTGGTCGGGGGTCGGCCTCGTGCGCGGCGGTGCCGGCACAGCGCTCGTGGGCAGCCACGAGCAGGTCGCTGACCGTATCGAGGAGTATGCGGCGCTGGGGATCGAGGAGTTCATCCTCTCCGGCTACCCGCACCTCGAGGAGGCGTTCCGCTGCGGCGAGGGTCTGCTGCCCGAACTGCGGCGGCGCGGCCGCCTGCCGGATGTCAACGGGGACACCGAGCCGATGTTCTCGTTCCGATGACGACACCCATGGACACCCCGCTGGATACGCCAATGGACACAACGCTGAACGCACCGCCGAACGCCCCGCTGCGCATCGGCCTGCTGCTCTGTGACCACCTCGACGACGACGTCGCAGCGCAAGTGGGTGACTACACGGACCTGTACCCCGCTGTGTTCGGACCCGCCGGGATGGACCTGACCGTGTTCGAGGTGACCCGCGGCGAGCTGCCCGAGGACCTCGACGGCTACGACGGCTGGGTCGTGTCCGGATCACGCCGCAGCACCTACGAGGACGAGGGATGGATCCACCGGCTGGAGTCCCTGGTGCGGCGCATCGTCGACGAGAGCCGGCCGCTCGTGGGCATCTGCTTCGGTCACCAGATGACCGCGCAGGCGCTCGGCGGCAAGGTCGAACCGGCGGCCGTCGGCTGGGGAGTCGGTGTCAAGGCGTTCGACGTGATCAGTCCGGCACCGTGGATGGAACCCGTAGACGAGATGCGCCTGCTGATGAGCCATCGCGACCAGGTGACCCGGCTTCCCGACGGCGCTGAGCTGGTCGCCACGTCCGACTACTGCCCGGTGGGCGCTTACCGGATCGGTGACCGGGTCTTCTGCGTGCAGGGCCACCCGGAGTTCGTACCCGAGCTGTCACGGATCCTCATGGAACGCCGCCGGGGGATCATCGGCGACGACGTCGTCGACGTCGCCCTGGGGACGCTCGACAGCCGGGTCGACGGGGCCCTCACGGTCGCCTGGATGGCCGACTTCTTCGGTCGCCGAACCGGCAGCTGAACCAGCCGCGGCGTCGCGTGCGTCGTCGGCGGCCGCCATCACCGAGAAGCGCCGTGTGGTCACGAACACCAGTGTGACCGCCACGAGCAGCACACCGGCCGCGACAGTCGTCGGTCGGATGCCGACGCGGTCTGCCGCCGCGCCCCAAAAGAAGATGCCCACTGGCAAGGCCCCGGTGAGACACATCACGTAGATCGCTATCACCACCCCGCGCAGGTCCTCGCGCACCACGAGCTGGATCGT
Source organism: uncultured Microthrixaceae bacterium (assembly GCA_964450685.1). Taxonomy (GTDB): domain Bacteria; phylum Actinomycetota; class Acidimicrobiia; order Acidimicrobiales; family Microtrichaceae; genus JBAOHV01. The sequence goes on along the minus strand of CAYVDN010000134.1, from coordinate 2,193 downwards.
GGTGTTGATCGTCGACGCGATCGACAGGTACGCCCCGCCGAAGCAGACGAGGACCGCGATCGCCGCTGCGAACGTCGGTGCCAGACCCATCGCGGCCACCGACGCGCCGTAGAAGAGCATCGCGGAGCTCAACAGCGTCGCCCTCGGTACCCGTGGCGCGACCGACAGCAACAACGGGGTGAACAGCACAGAACCGACTCCCGCTGCGCCGAAGAGCATTCCCAGCCGTACCCCTTGCACGTCGAAGATCGCTTCCCCGTAGACGGCCAGGTAGCTGAACAGCGGGCTGCCCAGGCCTGCGACCGCGATGATGGCCAAACAGCACGCCACGATCGCCGGGCTCGAGCGGATGTGGCTCACCCCGCTGCGAACCCCCGCCAGCAGGCCCCCGCCGTCGGGGCGGCGACGGTCGTCGCTGGTTCCCCTGATGACGACCAGCACGGCGACTACCACGAGGTATGAGAACCCGTTGAGGGCGAACGCTGCTGCCGGCCCGAGCCCGGCAATGACCAGACCGGCCAGGAACGGGCCCAGCGCCCTGGCGGCGTTGAACTGGGCGCTGTTGAGCGTCACGGCGTTGAGCAGAACGTCGCGTGGCACCAGCTCGGTGACGAACGACTGCCAGACAGGCGTGTTGACACCACCTGCCATCCCGGCGACGAACGACAGCACCGACAGGGAGGCGGTAGTAGCCGAGTCGGACGCCACGAGACCCCACAGGGCGAACGCACAACACGCCTGGAGCACCTGGGAGAGCATCAACAGGGCACGTCGCGGGTAGCGGTCGGCGAGACTTCCGCCGATCAGGCCCATGACCATGAACGGCGCGTACTGGAAGAACCCTGTGACACCTACATCGCCGGCGCTGCCCGTCAGCTGGAACGCCACGTACGGAACCGCGGCGTTCTGCATCCAGCCGCCCGTGTTCGACACGAGTGCCGCCAGCCAGAAGCGACGGAAGTCACGGTGGCGCAGTGCCACCAGAGCCGGACCAACACTCACCTGCGCCACGCCGAGCGGGTTTAGCATGACGCCATGGCATCCCCCCAGGGACCCGAGGAAGAGCCCGCCACTAGGACGACCGTCACCACCGCTGACGAGGTGCAGGTCCTCCACTCCGAGTTCGCCGACGAGCACCACCTGCCGGTGCGCTTCGCGATGGACGACCCCGACGAGCTCGAGGAAGGCCGGATCAGCGACGTCAACGAGTGGGGCCGCTCGGAGCACATGCGTGAACTCGCCCGCCGGGTGTACGACCCGCTGTATCGGCACTGGTTCCGTGCCGAATGGGAGGGCTTGGAGAAGATCCCGACCGACGGAGGCGCTCTGCTCGTCGCCAACCACGCAGGGGCGATCCCGTCGGACGCACCGGTGATCATGCACGGCATCGAGACCGAACTGGAACGGCCCTGCTACGGCCTGGCCGACAACTTCTTTCGCACACTGCCGGTGATAGGCACCTTGTGGAACCGACTGGGCGGATTGCCGGCGCACCCCGACAACGCATATCGCCTGCTGCACGACCAGGGCCAGCTGGTGCTCGTGTTCCCCGAGGGCGCAAAGGGACCGGCCAAGACCTTCGACGAGCGGTACCAGCTGCGACGCTTCGGACGCGGTGGTTTCGTCGAGATCGCCATGCGCTCAGGGGTACCCGTAGTACCCATCGCGGTCGTCGGCGCCGAGGAGTCGATGCCCACCGTCTTCCGCATCCCGTCGGTCGCCAGAGCGCTCGGGGTGCCGTACATGCCCGTGACTGCCAACATGCTCGTCGCCGGCCCGTTGGGGGCAGTCGCCTACTTCCCCGCCAAGTTCAAGCTGAAAGTGCTCGACCCGGTGTACTTCGACGTGCCGCCCGGACAGGAGCGCTATTCACGTTCGAGGATCATGGACGAGTCCGAGCTCATCCGCGACAGCATCCAGGCGGCTCTCTACGAGATGCTCCGCACTCGCAGATCGGTGTGGTTCGGATGAACGCTCCAGCAATCGAGCAGCAGCCTCGGCGGGTTCTCGTCACCGGCCTGGGCACGTTCTGGGGCGGACGCGTCGCCCAGGCTCTGGAGAAGGACCCGACGGTCGAGGTGATCGTCGGGCTCGACACCACCGAACCGACGGTCGAGTTGGAGCGGACAGAGTACGTACGTGTCGACGCCAACTACTCGATCCTCGCCAGGATCGTGCGCGCCACCCAGGTCG
>CAYVDN010000133.1:0-3943 GCA_964450685.1 uncultured Microthrixaceae bacterium | reverse complement strand
GCGCATCAGCCACGAGGCGATCTACCAGGCCCTCTACATCGAGGGCCGGGGCGCGTTGAACCGGGAGTTGGTGGCGTGCCTGCGCACCGGACGTGCGCTGCGCAAGCCTCGCGAACGTGCCCGCAATCGGCCTCAGGGACATGTGACCCCCGATGTCGTGTTGAGCGAGCGGCCCGCCGAGGCTGAGGACCGGGCCGTGCCCGGACACTGGGAAGGTGATCTCATCATCGGCAGCGGCCGCTCTGCCATCGGCACCGTCGTGGAACGCACCAGCCGCTACACGCTGCTCGTCCACCTGCCCCGGCTCGAGGGCTACGGCATCCAACCTCCCGTCAAGAACGGGCCGGCGCTCGGCGGCTACGGAGCCATCGCCATGAAAGACGCCCTCGAATCGACGATGGGGTCGATGCCGGCAGGGTTGCTTCGATCGCTGACCTGGGACCGGGGCAAGGAGCTGTCCGCTCACGCCCAGTTCACCGTCGACACCGGCATCAAGGTCTTCTTCGCCGACCCGCACTCACCATGGCAGCGTGGCACGAACGAGAACACCAACGGGCTGCTGCGCCAATACTTTCCGAAGGGAACCGACATCTCCCGCTGGACCCGCGACGACCTCCTCGCCGTCCAGGACGCGCTCAACAGCAGACCCCGCAAGATCCTCGACTGGAAGACCCCGGCCGAAGCCCTCGACGAGCAGCTACGGTCACTCCACCACGCAGGTGTTGCAACGACTGGTTGAACCCGGTCAGTTCACGTCGGTGCGGTTCACCGAGCGGCTCGACGAGATCGGCGCACGCCTTTCGATCGGAACTGTTGCGGACTCATACGACAACGCCCTGGCTGAGACGACCAACGGGCTCTACAAGACCGAGTGCGTATACGGGCCCGACGCGCCACGGCCCTGGGCTGATGTCGACGAACTCGAGTACGCGACGCTCGACTGGGTGTACTGGTTCAACGAGAAGCGGCTCCACAGCCACTGCGGCCACGTGCCACCCGCAGAATTCGAAGCAGCGTTCTACGCTGCCCAACAGACCGACCCCATCAGGGTTGGAAACCAATAGAACGAGCCTCCATCACACCCAGGGCGGTTCAACGGCTACCCACGAGGCCGCCCCGCTCGCAGCATGACCCCCTTTGACAACAACATGGGGACACCCCCCCGCTGGACTCCGAAGCACCGGTTGTTCCGCCTCCGTCAGCCGGACCATGCGGCCGCCCTCACAATCTTCTAGCCTTCTTGACGTGGAACTCCTAGCCCCGTTCTTAGACCAGCATCGTAAGGCCAAGGCCCACGCTCGATTGGCGGTGGCACGCCGATGGGACAGATGGCCATTCAACTCACTTGGTGCGCTAAGCCAGAGCTACATGAGGGCATGGAGCAATAGCAACAATAATCTCGAACTCAACGGCGAGAAATGGGTTCTGCAGCACCTGATCTTTGATACTAGGCAGCCGGTACTTCTTGATATGGGAGCGAACGTAGGAAACTGGACCAGCGCCGCCTTGTGGGAACACCCATCTGCAAGCGTCCACTGCTTCGAGCCGACCCCTGCTATAGCCACTGTTCTGTCGAAGCGATTCGATAGCAACTCCAATGTCGTAGTCCACAATCTCGCTCTCAGCGACTGTCAGGGTGAGGGAACGCTCTACATCGACCCTGACGACTCCAAGAACTCACTTGTATCAAGATCACCTGTCGGAATCCACCTCGAGCACTCAATCGTACCCATCAACCGAGGGGATACCATCATTGAGGACTTGGGCATCGCTCATGTAGATCTTCTGAAGATCGACACGGAAGGTCACGACCTCTCGGTCATCCGAGGTTTTTGTGACACTCTCAGTCGTGGGGGTGTGTCGGTTATCCAGTTCGAGTACAACGCCTTCTCAATCTACTCTCGTACACTTCTGCTGGACTACTACGAGTTCCTCGGCCCGATGGGCTTTGCGATCGGAAAGATCCGCCCGAATGGAGTAAATTTCAAGAGCTACGACGTTGCCGACGAGAATTGGATCGGACCTGATTGCATCGCCGTCCACACGTCGCGTCAGGACTTGGTCGACCGACTCTCCGCACGACCCCTATAGCAGCCCGCTGGCGGATACTTGACGAGTTCAACCGGTCATACTGACAGCGGTAGCACAGAGGGTCGACGGGCCTCGACCAGCCGAGGCTTCTGGGGGGATAAAGCTCACTTGCGCTGCCAGGAAGTAGCCCCTCCTTGCTAAAGTGGCGCTTCGGAGTTGAGCGGGGTGTAGGGGTGTAGGCGGGGGTCCACCGGGGGTGGCACAGGGGCCCAGAGAATCGGCGGTTCTGACGCCAGCCGAGCCCTCGGAGCCCCTGTGGAAGTTGACCCTACGCGCATGTGCGCGCTTCTCGTTGGTCTGCCCGACGTCGCTGTCCTCGGCGTCGTCGACGAAGCCGACCGGCCACTGCAGGTCCACGTCGAGACCGCAGCGACGGTGACCGGATGCCCCGCGTGCGGGACCCAAGCACGCGTCAAGGAGCGGGCGGCGGTGACGCTGGTGGACCTGCCGGCGTTCGGCCGTGCGGCGGTGCTGGTGTGGCACAAGCGCCGCTGGCGCTGCCCGGATGCCAACTGCTCGACGGGCACCTGGACCGAACACGCCCCGGCGATCGCAGCGCCGCGGGCTCGGGTGACGGACCGGGCCGGCCGTTGGGTCACCGGTCAGGTCGGCCGCGACGGCCGCTCGGTCGCCGAGGTCGCCCGCCAGCTCGGCTGCGACTGGCACACCGTGATGGACGCCGTCGTCGCCTACGGCACCCCGCTCGTCGAGGACCCCGACCGGATCGGCGACGTGTCGGCGCTGGGACTGGATGAGACGCTCTTCGCTCGGACCGGGGCGTGGCGCACCAGGTCGTGGTGCACCTCGATCGTCGACGTCGGAGCGCCGTCCCAGCTGCTCGACGTCGTCGAAGGCCGAACGGCTGCCACCGCCTCGGCGTGGATCGACGCTCGACCCGAGGCGTGGCGGACCGGGGTGGCCTGGGCGACCCTCGACCTGTCCGGGCCCTACCGCAAAGCGTTCAACGACTCGCTGCCTGACGCGACCCAGGTCGCCGATCCGTTCCACGTCGTGAAGCTCGCGAACTCGAAACTGGACGAGTGCCGACGCCGGGTCCAGAACGACACTCTCGGCCACCGAGGCCGGCGTGACGACCCGCTCTACAAGGGCCGACGCCTGCTCACCAAGGCACACGAACGCCTCGACGAGAAGGGCAACAAGAAGCTGCTCGGCTTCCTCGAGGCCGGCGACCCGAAAGGCGAGGTGCGCATGTGCTGGCACATGCTCCTATGTCAAGCAGCGTGCGTTGTGACAGAGACCTCGGGTTGGTCGCGTCGATCGAGATCCTCGCGGAGTCGGCGGAAGATCTCGTCGGAGAGTCGCCGCTTGAGGGCGCGGATCGCGGACCGTTTCGGGTCGCCGCCTGCGATCCGTCGAGCGATGTAGTCGTGGCCCAGCCCGTCGTCGCGCCATTGACTGATCGCGATGCGGTGAATAGCGGCGTTGGCTTGGCGGTTGCCGCCTCGGCTGAGCCGGAACTTCTCGTTTCCGGTCCAGACCGGGATCGGTGCTGTGCCGTTCCAGCGGGCGAACGCCGAGCGAGACCGGAACCGGTCGATCCCCGCAGTCTCGGCGACGAGTTTGGCGGCGCTGAGCGGCCCGCAACCTTGGAGTTCGAGCAACGTTGGGGCGAGCTCGACGACCAGAGCAGTGACCTCGCGGGTGAGTTCGTTGATGCGCACGGTCAGCTCGCGGGTGCGTTCCACCAGCTCACCAGCGATGGCTGCCACTGGTCCGGCGAGGGAATCGAGTCGGGTTCGCAGATCATCGAGAACATGGAATCGATGCAGAGTCCGCAACGGAACGGCGTGTTCGGGCATCAGCTCGTGGAGATGCCAGCGCAGCCTGGACT
>CAYVDN010000132.1:0-3952 GCA_964450685.1 uncultured Microthrixaceae bacterium | reverse complement strand
TGGTCGTACACATCGAGCATCACGCCGATGGCTCACCTCATGGTGGACCGGACCGCTCCCCGAAACCCCACCACTCCACGGGACTCATACGCGGGGCCCCACCCGCCGGGCTCCGGTGGTTCTGAACGGGACCCGAAGACCTGCCCTGGAGCGGAAGAAGCGCCGCTGAGCCGGCGTTCGGGGGCAGTGGTCGTCGCCCGCGATGCACCCGCTTCCTGATCCGTCGTTGAGGGACCGTCGAAAGGCAACCGAGAGCCGTACGCTGAACCCGGGAAGAGGTGAAGGGATCGGTCTCGAGAATGCTGGTGGGGTCACTCATCTTTCTGGGTCTCGTTCTTCTGTACTGGCTGTCGGGCTACGTCGTGACGCCGGTCTCCGATGAGGAACTGGACCGACTGGAGATGCGACTGGACCCAGACGCGTCCAACGTGCGCCAGGGCCAAGAGATGCGACAGGCCCGAATCGCCGTCAGCTGGTTCACCATTCCGGTTGCGGTTGCGGTCGTCATCTACGCCTTGGTCCAGACCGTTCTTCGGTAGCCGGCGGAAGCGTCCCGGACCCGGCGATCTGGGGCAGTTGCTACGGCTCGCCGTTCTCGGTCCGGGATCGCCATCCTTCGCCCTGGACCCAGAAGTCGCCGGACACGTTCGCTGCCGCTGACTCGGCGAGGTCCCGCACCAACGAGCGGGCATCGTCATCGGTTCCATCCCACGCCAACCAAGTGTGGCCGCCGAAGAACGTGAGCTTGATGGCCGCGTTCCCTCCGACGCGGGCGACATCAAGGCGTGCCGAAGTACGAATCGTGTCCAAGTGGCTGCGCTCGTCGTCGTTGAGGGACTCCCGCAGCGTCACCTCGAACAGGTCAAGCAGCGATGTCGCCAACGCAGGGTCGACGTCGGACAGCGCAACGGCGGCTACCTCCATCCGATCCCAGTCCCACTCGCCGTCAGCCACAGGCCCAGTCTGCACTTGGAGAACGGCTTGGCGGCGGGTGACGCGCTAGGTCTGTGGCAGTCCCGGCGATCTGGGGCACCTGGCCGGTCGCCGCGTGCCCGATTGCTGCCGTTGTGGTCGAAGATGTTCAGGTGAGCCACGGCGAGCGTCCGAACGAGCGCGAGAAGCAGTTCCACTTCGTGGAGGTCGGCGACCGCACCTACATGGTGCGGTGTCGTCGCGAGCGGCCGTTCGGTGTGCTGTACCACTTCGGGTTCGGCCATCTGCGACGCACTGCGAGGGGTGAGCTTCGCTGGATGGTCGACGTGGAGACCGACCAGGACCCGTTCCCCGTTGTCCGAGAGTCCTACGTCGATGAGGACACAGCGCGGGACCGCGCAGCGGAGATCGAGGAGGGTCTGCGCCACGGGACGTTCTCACCGAAGCGGCGACCGGCACTGCTGCGATGGGCGCCGTGGACACGGCGGGCCACGCAGCGCTGAAGCTGGGGCAGACCTCCAACCGGCGGTTGGGGCACCCTGACGCACGACCATCGCCGGTCACCAACGGCCTAGGTTGAGTTCGTGACCTACCTCAGAGACGTGTCCGTTTCTTGGGACCACGTGGCAGACCGGAAGGCCCACCCGTTCGACGTGCCGGCCATTGCTCGACTCGACCAGCTCGACCTGGGCGCAGCGGTCACCTTCTTCGTCGGGCCGAACGGCAGCGGCAAGTCGACGCTGCTCGAGGCGTTGGCGGTCCATCAGGGCATGAGCGCCGAAGGCGGCTCGCAGAACATGCTCATCTCGACAACCGATCGCGGAGCATCGACGCTGCACGAGCACCTCGTCGTCACCAGGACCGGGTCCCCTCGCACCCGGTTCTTCCTCCGCTCGGAGAGCTTCTTCAACGTCGCTACCGCCATCGACGACTACGGCGTGACGTATGGATTCGGATCGCTCCACGAGCGCTCGCATGGCGAGTCGTTCCTCGACTTGGTCGACCATCGGTTCACTCCGAACGGTCTGTACTTGCTCGACGAGCCGGAGGCGGCACTCTCGATCCACGGCCTGTTTCGTCTCCTCGTGTCAATCGACGACCTTGTCCGAGCCGGCTGCCAATTTCTGATCGCCACACACTCGCCGGTTCTCATGGCCTTCCCGGGCGCGACCATCTACGAATTCGGCGAGGACGGCATCGGTCGAGTCGATTGGGTAGACGTCGACACGGTGCAGCTGACGCGCTCGTTCCTGGATGCGCCCGAACGCTTCCTCGTCAAGCTTCTCGCGCCACCCCTCGACGGGTGAGTCCCACTCGGCCTCGGTCGCGAACGCCACGCACCCGGCGTTAGGTAGCGGGGCAGACTGGCCAACCGAATCTGGCTAGGGCCGTGGCCAGATGCGCCTCGCTGAGTGGGTAGAAGGCCGCCGCATCTGCGCCGGCACCGGCGTGAGGCGACAGCCGATACCGCGGCACTCCCCACCGTGGATCCGTGTCCACGACGACTCGCCCACCATCCGACTTGAGGACCCGGATGGCTGTGAGGCCGAAGAGGCGATAGAGCAGCCGAGGACCGTGAAAGCCGAGCTCGATCGCCTCGTCATCGACGATGAGCTTCCCGAGCGGACCTCGGGTCACAGCGAAGAGCCCGGGGCCCCTCACCGCGCCGGACAGGATCACTCGATCCCCGCTGCCGGAATCGGTGCGGTGCATCGCCATGCCGGCCAGTCTTGCAGCAGCTGAACCGCTCCGACCCGACCGCGACCGCCTCAGAGCCGGCGATCTGGGGCAGGTCCTCGCCAGCGACCAGGCGGTGGCTCGTCGCGAAGCGCGGTTACACGGCGACGTAGATGTCGACGTTCTCAAGGAGGATCCGAGTCCCGAGCTCTTGGTTCCAGGAGACCGCAATGCCGTGCCGCTCGAGCAGCGGTATGACCTCGTCGGTCATCAGGTTGACCGTCAATCGTTCGTAGAGCTCCTGCCCCTCGGCATCGCTCAACGCGTCCCACACCTCATCGCTCAAGTAGGCCTCGAGAAACACGCCGTACCCGATGTACGTCGATCGCTCCTCGATCATTCCCTCCGCATCTTGGTCATGGAAGTACACGAAGCCTCGCCAGGTTTGGGAATCGTCACGCTCGTCGCCGATGGCAGCACTGGCGCAGGTTCCACAGCACCAGAACGACTCCCGGGCGACAACGCCGATCTGGGCGAGTTCGTCGAAGGCTCGGCTCAGTTGCGGCGTGACCTCGTCGACGGTCCAGGAGGACTGCTGATCGCGGCGCGCACGAACCATTAGGTCGAAGATCTGCGCTATCGACGGCTCATCGAGCGAGAAGTCCTCGCACTCGTGGATGTACTCCACGAAGTCAGCGGTGTCGGTCCTGCCGACCAAGATCCAGTCCCAGGCAAGGTCGCGCAACTCCGCTTCCTTCGCCGTGCTGAGGCCGAAACTCTTGGGGATGCGCAGTCCGGCCGGCTGGCTGTTGTACGGGTACACATTGGCACCGTACACATGTCCCCCGGAGGCAAGCGCCTGCGCCACGGTATCGAGTGCCGACGGAGCCATAGCCGCATCGTGGTCCCTGGTTGGGACGCCCGCCCAGTGGCGCCGCAAGTGCCGCCCGCCCGGCGCTATGGGGCAGTACGCATCTCCTCGATGAGCTCGACCGCTCGCAGCTGCGCCTCGGGAAACGTCTCGAACGACTCGCTTGAGACGAGCGGCTGAGTTCCGGACATCAGCTCTGGGCGGCCTTCCCGAACGGTGACCACCCACCCCGAGTCCCTGTGGATCAGGCGACTCATCCAGCTGCCCAGCCACAGAACTGCGTCCCACCCGTTGGAACCAAGAGCGTGGATGCGACTGCGACTGATGCCAACGGTGAACACCCCGCGTGCCGTCTTCACCTCCGTGGCGGAAGGCGACGGGCTCTCGGCCTCGGGTCGCAGAGTTCGTCTGCCGATCACTCCTCAAGTCTGCATGAACCGACCCTGATCGGCCTGGCTCATAGCCGGCGTT
>CAYVDN010000131.1:0-3957 GCA_964450685.1 uncultured Microthrixaceae bacterium | reverse complement strand
CGGGCGACATCTCGCGCGAGGTGGGCGAACTCCATGCCGGTGCGTGGCCGCCACCATGCGTCGAAGAGCATTCGGATCGGTCCGGCGACCGAGTAGAGGATGCACACGGGGACCGAGCGAACACCGAGGTACCAGCCAGCATGGGCGTACCAGAAGCCGTACTCGCCGGGAGAGTGGGGATCGTCGGCGGTGTCGGTGACCCGGTGGTGGTGACGGTGGTTGCCGATCCACCCGACGGGTGTTCCGGCCGGTGCAGCGATGGCCACCAGGGGATACGCGACCAGCGGCGAGATGACAGCGGACCGATGGGTGAGGACACGGTGGTACATCAGGGACACGCCGAGGGCTACTGGGGCGGCCAACGCGAACATCCAGACGGGGAGCCACCACCAGGACAGCATGCGAACATGATTGCCCATTGTGCTAACTATTGCAAGCGCTCCAAGCGGGCGGCAGGGCGCGGAACCGTTCGCTGACGCGAGGATGGTGAGGTGGAGGACTTCATCATCGCCCGCAATCCGGACGGGAACTCGACACTGCCGTACCTGGTTCGGTTGCCGGTTGGCGCCAACGGTGTGGTGCTGAAGGTGCGCGACACGTGGCCCCGCACCGCCAAGGTGTAAGGTGTACTGCCACCCCTCGCCGGACTGGGACGACTCCGTCGAGGTGCTGGAGCGGGTGCCGGTCCGGTCGTGCGTCCGTCGCGGCGCGGCGATCGACCTGGTCCTGGACCGCGGCCGGGAGAACCGGTCGCAGTTCGTGTTCGCCCAGGCTCGGGGGCGCGAGGTGATCTTCTGGCAGAGCGCCCGAACCTCGCGCCAGGCACGACCGGCGGTCAGTACGCCGACTCGTCGTGCCTCGGGTCGAGTGCTCGAGATCGTGGTGGACAGCCATGAGCGCTACCCCTGGACCTTCACCGCGCAGCAGGCGACCACACGGCGTCAGGCGTTGCCGGCGGGTGATTACGCAGTCGAGGTCGACGGTCGCATCGTGGCGTCGGTCGAACGAAAGAGCCTCGCGGACCTGTCGTCGACGTTGACGTCCGGAAAGCTCCGCTACCTGCTCGCGGCCCTCGACGAACTGCCGCGTGCCGCGCTGGTGGTCGAGGACCGGTACTCGGCAGTCTTCAAGGCGAAGTACGTCACCGCGGGAGTGCTCGTCGAAGGCCTCGCCGAAGCCCAGGTGAGGTTCCCCGGTGTGCCGATCGTGTTCTGCGAGACACGTCCACTCGCGCAGGAGTGGACGTACCGGTTCCTCGGCGCCGCGCTCTCACATCACGATGAGGATGCGACAGCCACCGAGCGGGCAGCGGAACTGCCGATCGCGGGGACGCTGCAACCGGCGGCTCCGACCGCGGCGGACATCCGGGCGTGGGCGAAGGCCAACGGGCACCCGATGTCGGAGAAGGGACGGATACCGGCGTCGGTGCGCGAGGCGTTCGACGCCGCGCAGTGAGCCGGTTTCAGAACCCCGGACGAGGCGCTGGGCCCGGGCACGTGGCGGTGGTCAATGGGGTCAAGGTCGCCGAAGCAGAATCCGCAATGATCACCACACGGGTCGGTGCGCTCAGATTCCACGGGTCTCCTGGGTCGACACGTTCCGTGGTCACGATGTGACCGCCCGGTCGACGCCGTGGAGGTCGAGGACGCTGGCGATCTCGTCGGGGAGGCGGTCGAGCAGCTTGGGCGCTGGTGCCAGTGGCGTGAACACCGGCCGGAACGTCCGAGCGTTGACGACCAGCGCCACCTGTGGTCGCCAGAACAGGGCGGTCGCGAACCAGTCACCTATGACGGGTCTTCTAACGGACCGGTTGGGACGGGTCGTCACAGGCAGGGCCTCCGCGTGTCTGAAGGACACGAACGCGCCCACTGAAGGGTGTCGCTAACGGGTGGCTCGGCCTACACTCATTTCGTTGGTTTCGTTCGCTTCGTTCAAAGGGGAGGCGACCATGAGCATCCAGTCCGAGGTAGAGCAGGCCGACGCGGCCGCGAACGCGCTCGTCAAGGGTCGGGTCGTGGTGATGCCACTGGGACGCCGGGGAGAGCCGGTGGAGGTGCCCGAATCGGTCGTGCGCGTGCTGGCGGAGGTGCTCGACCACGCCCGTCGTGGCGAGCACGTGCGGGTGATCGCCGATGACGAGGAGATCACCACACAGCAGGCCGCGGACCTGCTCAACGTCTCCCGTCCCTACCTGGTCGGGCTCGTGGACCGGGGCGAGATCCCGTCGCGCAAGGTCGGCACCCGACGCCGGCTGAAGCTCGCCGACGTGCTCCTGTACCGGGAGGTCGACCAGGCCCGACGCCTCGATGCCGTCAACGCGCTCGCCGCCGAGGCCCAAGAGCTCGGGACCTACTGAGCTGAGTCGCGTGCCGAGACCGGTGGCGTTGTTGGACGCCAACGTGCTGTACCCGGCGCGGTTGCGGGATCTGCTCATCCGCCTTGCGATCGCCGGCCTCTACCAGGCGCGCTGGAGCGAACGGATCCTCGACGAGTGCTTCGACAACCTGCTCGAGAACCGGCCGGACCTCACCCAGGAACAGCTGACTCGCACACGACAGCTCATGACCACAGCCCTCCCGGACGCGTCGGTAGCTGACTACGAGGACCTGATCGAGGAGCTCGACCTGTCCGATCCCGACGATCGCCACGTGCTCGCGGCCGCGGTGACCGCGGGAGCCTCGCTCCTCGTCACCGACAACCTCGACGATTTCCCGGGCGATCGGATCCCCGAGGGACTGCGTGTCGTGTCTACCGATGAGTTCGTGCTCAAGCTGGCCAGAGACGATCTCGATGTGGTCGTCGAGGTCGTCGAGACACAAGCTGCCGGGCTCGTGAACCCGCCGATGACGGCGAGCCAGCTTCTCGACGGGCTCGAGGCCGTTGGGTTGGTTCAGGCGGTCGCGGTGCTCCGCCCGGCGCTCAGCTGATCGCTGCGTCGAGGAGCCGCTCGAAGACCTCTGCCCCCTCAGCCTGCATGCCGGGGAGGACGTGCCGGTACACGTTGAGAGTGAAGCCCGGGCTGGCATGGCCGAGGCGTTCGGACACGACCTTGACCGGGACGCCGGCAGGCGACCCACCTCCCCGACTGATCGCTCCGCTCGGATCGGGCTTCTAACGGATCTTTTAACGAATCAGTTGGAACGCAACATGACGGAGGGGTGCAGGCCGGGTCTCCCAGTCCGGCATTGGCCGCGTACCCCCTCGTCGCAGGCCTGTGAGCAGGGGGAAGACCTCCGCCAACACCGGCACTATCCCGCTGCGGATCAGAGGTTGGGGGTTCGAGTCCCTCCGAGCGCGCTGCGCAGATGCGCTGGTCAGAGGCGGTCCCCGGTCCCGGAGGCCGCCTCTTGCACGTCCTGGATCGGGCCCACTTCTAAGCGCTCGGCTCCGGCTGAGGCCTCGACGGGGTGGGTGGTCAGCGGGTTAGCAAGGGATGAGCAAGCGCTGGATTCGGTTGCTTCCGGAGCTCGAAAACACCGGAAAAACCGAGCCCGAACTCGGATTCGAACCGAGGACCTGCTGTTTACAAGACAGCTGCTCTAGCCAACTGAGCTATCCGGGCGGGACTTCCGCGAATTGCTCCGCGGAAAGCTCCGCGGATTGTAATCGGTACCTGCATGAGTGCGATCGTGCCGGTGGCGGGACTGGTGTCGATCTGGCCGCTGGCCACCGCCGGGGATCGCGTCGGGCGGCACCCATGGTCCGGGTGGCCAGCCGACGTGATCCCATAGCGGGTGGAACCGTGGGGCGAAGATGCGGTGGAGCTGTTCTCCGACCTCGAAGAGGGCGTCGATGTAGCCGGCTTCCCAACTCGACGCCCCGGCGGACTCGACCAGGGCGTGCCGCAGGTCGGTTCCGTTCACGCAGTCCTGGAACCGGCCACGGGGCTGTGGCGGTTCCCCGAGCTTCTTGAAGGCGGACTCGATGGAGCGTGCATCCGCGGTCCCGGTCTCGCTC
>CAYVDN010000130.1:0-4145 GCA_964450685.1 uncultured Microthrixaceae bacterium | reverse complement strand
GAGGCGCTCGCCGAGCGGGTCGTGGCCGCGGAGAAGCGCATCGAGACCCTGGAGAACGAGCTCCGTCTCGAGCGTGAGCGGTCGGCCCACCAGGCGGCCGCGTTCCGGACCAGGATCCAGGTCCTCCTCCGGTTTATCGCGTCCCAGGACGAGTTCATCGAAGCGCTGCTCGACCTGGTGAGGCTGAACCGGATCCCCATGGGTGGCATCCCGGCGAAGCCCGAGCTGCCGCCATCCCCGGCCGACGAGCTCTGACAACCGGTCCACAACTCCACAGAGGCGGCGAGACCCACATGGACATCTGCACGTACAACGCTGGGAACGGCACCGCCGCCGAGGTGGCCGCCGACTTCCGTCGCCTGGCCCGGGCCTATCCGCTGATCGGGACCGTCGAGGTCGCCGACCGTCACCGGCAGCTGAACGCCACCGGCATGCAGGTCCTCACCGGCGACGGGGGCGGGCGAGGGAAGGTCGCGCTCCTCACGTCGCTTCCGATCGTCGGCACCGGCTACGTGCCGTGCACGCCGCGGACCATCGTCGGCGCATGGGGTGCCGGCCCGACCACGATCGACGCGAAGGGCATCCGGTGGGCCCGCGTCCAGGTGGACGGCCAGGAGGTCACCGTCGGTGTCACCCACCTGGTGCCGTCGGTGCAGCGGAAGGCGAAGGGCCCGGCCGCACGGCTGGGGCTGCGCCGGCGTCGTGCGCTGTACCGCCGTCACGTCGCTGCGATCGCGCGGTGGGCTGGGACCGTCCAGGGCCCGCTGGTCATCGTCGGCGACTTCAACGCGACCCCGGACTTCCCGCTTCTCGACCCGCTCCGCGCGGCCGGCGTGACGTGCTCGACCGTGGCCAGCCACCCCGCGAACAACCCGGAGCGCGCGATCGACCACCAGTGGAGCCGCGGCGTCGACCCCCTCGTCGTCGAAGCGCTCGCCGGGTTCTCCAGCGACCACAAGCCGGTCGCAGTCACCTTCGAGATCCCCGACGTACCGCCCCCGGACCCCGACCCGTTCGTGCTCCCTGACCGGTGGGCGCGGGTCAAGTTCCGCGGGAAGCTCGTCGACAACGACCTGAAGTACAGGCTCCTCGCGATGGAGCGGATCCTCGGCTACAAGCTGACGCTGGTCCAGGCCATCAACCCCGGCGGGGTCCCGCAGTCAGGCGGCACACACGACGGGCCGGCCGTCGACCTTGCGCCCTACGACTGGGAGAACAAGGTCCACGTCGGCCGCGAGTTCGCCGCGATGGCGATCTGGCACCGCACCCCCGCCGAAGGGGACTGGGGCGAACATGAGCACGGCGTGCCCATCGGGAACCCGAACCTGTCCTGGCAGGCCGCCCGGCAGGTCGAGGACTACCTGGCCAACCCGCCCCGGAACGGACTCGCGAATCACGCGCCCGACACCTTCCCTTACCGCCCCGACCCGGTCGTCCCGTTCGACTACCCGGCCGCCGTCCGCGACGTCTACCGGGTGAAGCGGATCCGGACCATCCAGGGCCTGATCCAGACCCAGCGTGAGCGCATCTCCGCCATCAAGGCGCGGATGAAGTACGCCCAACAGAAGTGAGACATCCCATGACCACGATCATCGCCGAGCTGTTCCAGAAGGTCCCCGACCGGATCCGCGGCTGGCTCTACCTCGCCGTCGTCGTCGCCGGCATCGGCTACATCGGATGGACCGCCTGGCAGTCCGGGCTGTCCGTCGACCAGCTGGTCGCGCTGTTCCTGTCCATCGTCGGCGCGCTGGCCAACTCCAACCGTCCGACCGTCCGCGCCCGCACGTCGGCCCGCCGGCGGCAGAGCCTGGAGGACTGATGAGCCAGATGTTCGAGGTCGTCATCAAGGCGACCGGGGAGGTGCGCGACGCCGACGGGAACCTCGTCTCGTCGGAGCCCATCGAGTCGCGCATGGTCGTCAACGCCGAGCAGGCAGCCGCGCTCCAGGCGGCACTCACTGAAGGGAACCCCTCATGACCGTTGGACTCGCTGCCGCTGCCGTGAACGGCTGGCTCGACGGCACGTTCGCGACCGCCACCTGCTACGTCAAGCTCCACACGGGCGACCCCGGATCGGCCGGCGCGAACAACGCCGCAGCCGGGTCCACTACGCGCGTGCAGGCAACGATGGCCGCCGCGTCTGGCGGCTCCAAGGCGATGACGTCGATGGCGTCGTCGTGGACCAACGGCGGCACCTCCGAGACGCTGAGCCACATCAGCCTGTGGACCGCCGCGGCTGCCGGCACGTTCAACGGTTCCGCTGCGCTCTCCGCGTCGCAGGCGTGGGTGTCGACCAACACGTTCAGCCTCACGTCGCTCAGCATCGCCATCACGCCGATCGCGGCCTGACATGGCGTCGTCGTACCCGGGGGCGCTCGACGCCCTGACGAACCCGACGTCGACCGACTACCTGGACACCGTCGACCACGCCGCCCAGCACGCCAACGCCAACGACGCGATCGAGGCCGTGCAGGCGACGCTGGGTGTCGATCCGCAGGGCGACGCCGCGACCGTCGCCGCGCGCATCGGGGTCATTAGCAACTTCGCGTCCCCCAACGCTGGCGGCATCGTCACGGGCAACTACTACGACCAGTCGTTCCACTCGGCCAACGCCTCGACTACCGCGTGCGTGGCGAACCGGATGGAGCTGTTCCCCTACTACACGTCGGTGCCGATCACGATTGACCAGATCGGCGTGGCGTGCTCCACGGCGGTCGCATCCTCCAACGCGAAGGTCGTCATCTACGACGTCGATGCGAACGGCTGGCCGGACAACCTGCTGCTGGAGTCGACCAACCTCGACTGCTCGACCACGGGCTACAAGTCCTACTCGACGTCGTTCACGTTCAACTCGGGGACGATGTACTGGGTCGGCTACCGGTCGTCGTCGACGCAGACCCTGCGCAGCATCCCGGCGACCTCCAGCCCGAACCTCGGGGTCAACGGCTCCAACGGCACGAACTACTTCACGGCGCTCCGTCGCACCGTGACGTTCGCCAACGCAGCACCCGACCCGTGGACCTTCTCGTCGTCCGAGCTGACGGCCGCGGTCATCCAGGTGTCGATCCGCTTCCGCGCCGCCTGAGCGACCTCGCAACCACCTAAGGAGCAACGCCATGGCCTTCACCGCGACCATCGACACCACCGTCAAGCCCCCCATCCTCACCGTGGTGTGTGACTTCCGGCCCATCGGCGTCGACGTCACCATCCTCGGCCAGACCGTCCGGGTCGAGGCGCTCGCCCCGATCGAGCTCGTCGACGACTCCGGCGCGACCTGGCAGCAGGTCAACCCATCGACCGACGGCGGCGTGACGACGGTGTTCGAGCGCGCATGAGCCGCGTCGTCGTCCGCGTCCTCGACCAGGAGGTCGCGGTCGACTACACCCTCGGCCCGGCCCTGCTGTACGACCTCGCCGGGGACCAGCTGTCCAGGTGGACCCGGGAGAACGGGCAGGCGTCGAACACCTACTCCTACGACCGGGCGTCGAACGTCACCCTGTCGGGCGGGGTCATGTCGATCCGCGGCGCCCGCGAGACGGCACCGAACGGCGCGGCGTTCACGTCCGGTGACGCGCTTGGCCGGCACGTCAGGGTCCCGAACTACTTCACCGCCGACGTCAGGGCCAGGCTGCCCTACGGCCCGGGGGTCTGGCCGTGCCCGCTGTGGTTCCGGCCGCTGACGGACTCGGTCGGGGAGATCGACGTCGTCGAGCAGTTCGGGGCGCTGCCCTACATGAAGGCCACCCTCCACAACGCCTACGGGACCGGGCACAAGACCATCGGGTCGACGCTGCGGTGGGACCGGCTCCCCGACCCCTCGCCGACGGCCGAGCACACGTGGCGGATCGTGAAGACGCCGGGCTCGATGCGGGTCACCTGCGACGGGGTGTCGCTCGCGAACTTCACGCCCGCCTCGGCGCCGGCGGGGTTCGACTGGGCGGCCGTCTTCGAGGCCGGCAAGGAGTGGTACCCGCGGGTCACGCTCCAGCTCGGCTCCGACGGCGCCGCGGGGAACCTCGACCCGTGGTTCACCTCGTGCGTCATGCAGGTCACCGGCCTGCGTATCTGGGCCTAAGGGGGCAGGCGTGGCTCAGTACAACAGTCACGTCCAGTACAACGCCCACATCGTCTACAACGAGGGCGCCG
>CAYVDN010000129.1:0-4175 GCA_964450685.1 uncultured Microthrixaceae bacterium | reverse complement strand
CGACAGGCGCGCAACACAGCCGGCCCGTACTCGACCACCACCGAGTCGAAGGCGATGCGGGATCGACCACCAGTCACGCCCTTCTGTCGTCGGACGCCGCGAAGTTGTGAGGTGGACGCGACTGGTTCCCGCGCGACTGGCGACATCAGACCCCTCACGGCGCCAGATCGCGCTCATGGACCATACGGGCAAGCTCGGTGCGATTGCGGAGACCGAGCTTGCGCAGCACGGACGCAACATGGCTCTTGATGGTCTCGCGACCAACCAGAAGCTGTTCGGCGATCTGGGGATTGGTCAACCCCTGTGCGGCCAGCCCAGCAACTCGGAGCTCTGTCGTGGTCAGTCCGTCCCAGCCGAAGGTCGGCCGGCTTCTCTCTCCCCTACCGCGTCGAGCGAAAGCCACTGCGTCCTCCAGTGCGAGGCCCCGTCCAGCGTCCCAGCGTTCACCGAGGTCACCACCGAGCGCTTCGCTCGCCTGTTCCACGATCATCTCGTAGCTGGACTGACGCCACGGCCGCAGCACGACCCCGCCGGCCTCACGCTCACGCTCGGTGGCACCGAGCAGCACAGCCGCTGCGTCAGGCCGTCCGAAGTCGAGCTCGAGGCGGGCCAGCTCCTCGAGCGCGTCGCACAGACGTGGCCTGTGCCCGTGCTCGAGAAGGGTTTCGATCGAGCGATGGAGGCGCGGTTCGGCCATGGCCGGGAGTCCGTCGTCGAGATCGAACGATCCGATGATGCACTCCATCTCGGCGAGGAAGGGCGGCGACCCGATCTCATCAGCGGTGCTCAACCCAGCACGGGCGACGCAACGCGCCGTCTCTCTGTCACCGGCGATCCAGTTGGCCGACGCATACACCGGAGCGAGGACTGTCGAGTAGACCTTCGACCACTGGACCTCGGGATGCTCCCAGACCGGGGCGAGCTCCGCGCACGCCTCGGCGGGCTCACCCGAGGCCAGCAGAGCAGCAGCACGGACTGCCACCAACAGCGGCACGAACTGGAGGTCCTCGTCGCGCAGGTAGCCGTCGATCGCTTCCTTCGACCGTTCGACCACCCCCTCGATGTCGCCGCGTCTCAGCTGCACCCACAACACCGATGCCAGGGCGACGCCTCGGAACTCCCGCGTGGAAACACCGCCGACGTCCCTGTCCAGATCCTCGAGCGCTCGGAGTGTTGCGTCGTTGTCACCCAGGCCTTCGGCGATAGCAGCGCGACGGGCCAGGGACTCGACCGCCAACTGATGGTTGGAGAGCGCCACGGCCGCTTCGCCCGCGGCGGTGACCGGGACGACCGCGTCACGCAGGAGCAGTCGGAACATCGAGGACTGGGCCACATGGGCATCTGCCAGTGCGGCCCAGAAGGGGCCTCCGTGCGCCTTGCAGATCTCGGCCGCAGCAGCCACGTCGGGGGCACGGCCGACAGGGTCGTTGAAGCTGCGGTGCGTGGCGAGGAGCAGACGGCTCCGTCCTTCCACCGCGAGGCTCCCGGCATTGCGGGCCGCGGCGATGGCCTGACCGGCGAACCGTTCGACCAGCTCGTGGGTCGCCTGGTGATGGGCTTGGAGCATGTGCAACGCGAAGCATGCCCTCGCCCGCAGGCCGTCGTCGATCGCAGCGTCGTCGAGGTCCACGGCGATCAGCCGTTCCAGTGCATCACCGACGAGACCACGCCAGATCCAGTACCAGCTGAGATCGGTGACGATCTCTGCCTGGGAAGCCTGATCGCCGCTGACGCGTGCCCATTCGAGCGCAGCACGGACCTCCTCGAGCATGCGGTCAACCTTCCGGACCGCCGCTACGGATCCGGCACCCTCGAAGGCATGGGAGGCGCCCTCGACCGTTCGGCGCACCCAGGCCAGGTGCCGGTCGCGCAACTCCGATGCTTCGTCCTCCTGTATCGCCCGATCGCGGGCGAAGAACCTGACCGTCTCCAGCATCCGATGTCCCACGAGCTCACCGACCGACTCCTCGAGGAGCAGTGACTTGTCGACCAGCGACGCCACGAGGTCATCGGGATCGCCTTCGACGTCGAGAATCGCGACCACGCCGTGCATGTCGAATGCACCGGAGAACGTGGAGAGGTGGCGCAGAGCCGTCTGCTCGGGCGGATCGAGCAGGTCGTAGCTCCACGTGACCGATGCCTCGAGGGTGCGTTGTCGCGCGAGTGCGTTACTGCTGCCTCCCAGCAGCAGCGAGAACCGCTGGTCGAGGCGATCTGCCACAGCCCTCAGGGGCTGGGACCGTGCCCTGGCCGCGGCCAGCTCGAGCGCGAGCGGTATGCCGTCCAGCCGACGGCATATCTCGACCGCAGATGCCCGATCGTCGTCCGTCGCCAGACCATCGCTGCGCACCCTTGCGACGCGGTCGGCGAAGAAGCGGCCCGCGGCCGAGTCGAGCAGGTCAGAGCCATCAGGCGATCCAGGAACTCCGAGGGGTTCGAGGCGCAGCAACGACTCCGCCTGGACATCGAGCGGTTCTCTACTGGTGCTGAGCACAGTCACACCCGGGCAACTCGCGAGCAGCTCACCGACGAGGTCCGATGCTGCGGCCAGGACGTGTTAGCAGTTGTCGAGCACGAGCAGCACCCGCCGGCTTCGCAGATGTTCGACGACACGATGTCGGAGATCACCCGGGCCGTGGTGCAGTCCGAGTTCGGCGACGACGACCTGGTCGATGCCGTCGGGGTCGGCCGAGCGCGTCAGGTCGATCCACTCGACGTCGACATCGGTGAGGAGCGAGCGGTGCGCCATCTCCAGAGCGAGCCTCGTCTTGCCCGACCCTCCGGGCCCGAGGACGGTGACCGACCGTCCTGTGCCGAGTTTCTCGGACAGGTGTGAGAGCTCGTCATCACGGCCGATCAGAGGCGTCGTCGGGGCGGGTAGGTGGAGCCCCCTGCCCTCGGGGGTCCTCAATGGCGGGAAGCCACCCGCCAGCTCGGGGTGGGCGAGCTGCCAGACCCGCATCGGCGCCTGGACTCCGGCCAGCGTGTGCGCGCCGAGGTCGACCCAGGAGAGCTCACCTGTGTCACCACCCCCTGACTCCTCGAGGACGGAGACGAAGGAGCCGGAGGCGATCACCTGGCCGCCATGACATGCAGCCAGCAGCCGGCCGCAACGATTCATGGTGGGACCGCGGTACGAACCGCCCCTTCCCCATGAGACCTCACCGAGGTGCAGGGCCGCCCGCACCTGCATCGACTCCACCGTGGGCCAGGGTTCTGCGATCATCGCGAGCTGGAGGTCAAGAGCGGCACGGGCGGCCTCGCTGGGCCCCTCGAAAGCGATGACAGCGCTGTCACCGGCGCCCTGCTCAACCGCTCGGACCCCGCTCGTGGCGGCGGCATCGTGGAGCTCCTCGATGCGACCGATGACCGCCGCCATGACATCGCGATCGTCCTCCCACGCAGCGGTCGACCCGACGACGTCGGTGAACAGGAACGAGACGGTCCCGGTCGGGTACGACTGGCGATCCACCCCGCCATCTTCGCCCGATGCCGTCATGTCGACACGGAATCCCAGAAGGCCTTGGCCGACTCCAGGTCACGGTCGACTGTGACTACCTCGATGATCCGCCCGTCGTCATCGAAGAGGGAGGTCCACATTGCACGGTTCTCGTAGACGTGACCGGCCTTGACCCCGCGCTCGACGACGAGGGCGACACTGCGCTCGGGCGAGGCACACACGTCGATCACCTCTGGGGCGAACGACCCCTCGAAGAAGGCGGTGTACTCGGCGAACATGGTCGCCACTGCCTCGATGCCCTCGAAGCGGCCTGCCCAGGGCCCTGCCGTGACGGGGTTCATCCAGACGATGTCCGGTGAGTACGTGGCGAGGACCGTGTCCCAGTCCTCGTCCAGCGCGGCTCGAAGCAGGTTGATGGTTGCTACCCTCCGATCCTCCGCTGTAGGCAGCTCGTGGCTGGATCGTCGTGGGTCGGCTGTTGCTGTTGTCGTTTCCATGGACCGATCATCCCGGCGGATCGCGGTCGGGAACCTCCCCCGCATGGGGGAACAGAAGCGGCTGGATCAACCCCAGCCGAGCGCCTGTGCCGACATGAGGCCTGCGAGTCCGACGAACAGCGTGAGGGCGACGTTGCGGGTGCGCCACGCGACGACGCCGGCTAGCACACCGACCGCGAATCGGGGTTGGGTGAGCGACAGATCACCGTCGGGCCTCA
>CAYVDN010000128.1:0-4240 GCA_964450685.1 uncultured Microthrixaceae bacterium | reverse complement strand
CGCCTGACTCGGGCACGATCACCCTGAACGGCGGCGAGGTCACGAGGGAGCGAGCCGACGAGCGTCTCCGCCGCGGGCTGGCATTCGTCCCGGAGGGTCGACACCTCTTCCCGCACCTCACGGTTCACGACAACTTGATGGTCGGCGGCTACACCAGACGGCTCAAGGGTACAGCACTCCGTGACGCCATCGACGAGGCGACGGCACACCTGCCACGCGTGCGGGAGCGGCTTGCCCAACTCGCCGGGAGTCTTTCCGGAGGCGAACAGCAGATGGTCGCGATCAGCCGAGCCCTGATGGCCAAGCCCACGGTCCTGCTGCTCGACGAACCGTCGCTCGGACTCGCTCCGATCATGGTGGATGCGGTGTACGAACTGCTCCGCCAGCTGCGTAACGAGGGCATGACTCTCGTGGTGGTCGAGCAGTACGTCGACATTGTGCTCAGCCTCGCCGACCACGCGATGGTGATCGACAAGGGCCGGACGGTGTTGCACGACTCCGCTTCCGTCGTTGCGTCGTCACCTCAACTGCTCGAGGCATATCTCGCAACCGAGACTGAACAACCAAGGGGGAACCAATGAAGAATTCCAAGGCCCTGGTCACACTCGTGGCCGTCGCCCTAGTCGCAGGCGCCTGCGGAGGCCGAACCGGCGGCGGGGCGACCGCGTCGACGTCACCCGTAGCCACCACCGGCGTCGTGGAAGCCACGGCCGGTGCAACACTGGCGACCGACGCCCCGACCACGACCATTGGCATCTCGGACCCGGGTGTCACGGACGACACCATCAAGATCGGAGGGTCTGCCACACTGTCTGGACCGACCGCCTCGATCGGCATCGAAGCCGTCGGTGCCGCTGGCGCGTACTTCGACCTGATCAATCAACGTGGCGGGATCAATGGCCGCAAGATCGACTTTATCACCTATGACGACCTCGGTGACTCGACCCAGTACCTCGCCAACGTGAAGAAGTTGATCGAGCAGGACAAAGTCGTCGCGCTCGTCACCGGATTCGGCGACGCCGCCGTCGAGTACATCGCCAGCCAGGGCACCCCCACCATCACCTTCGGGGTGTCACCGGCGACCTTCTCGTCCAAGTATCCGACGATCTATCCCGTCGTCGGCAATGCCCTGCTATGGACACAGGAGACCATCGCTGCGTTGCAAGAGGCGTCGGTGGTCCAGCCCGGCATGAAGGTCGGGGTCATCTACGACGACACGCTGATCGACATCTCACCGTACGTGCCAGCGATCAAGCAGTCGTGGGAGAACGTCGGCGCCAAGGTGGTGTCGACCGACGTCATGAGCCTCGCGACGGGAAGCTGCGACAGCCTCGTGTTGAAGATGAAGGACCTCGACATCGACTACTGGGACTTCCAGAGCGCGGCATGGTTCCTGTGCGTCCAGGCCGCGGACCGACAAGGCTGGGCCCCGAAGCTCGGCTGGGGAGGCTGGCCCGCCAGCGTTCCGATCACCGCCACCGTGGCGGGGCCGCTCGTCGAGGGGGTCTGGGCCGGATCGAATGGCGACCAGCCCGATGGCGCCCCCCGAGGTCTCACCGAAGCGACGACCGAGTTCGTGCAGACCATCAGTGCGTTCAATCCCGAACTCGCTGATCCGATGCGACTCGAGTCGCCGGCCACGCTCGGCTACTGGGCCGGCGCAAAGCTGTTGGTCGCGGCTCTCGAGGCACAGGGTGATGTCATCAACAAAGATGGCCTCAACGCATGGATCCAAGGAGTCAAGAACTTCGAGACTGGCGTCACCCCGCCAATCATCTCGATGACCCCGGACTGCAAGACGGGCAGCGAACTCGTCTGGATCGCCCAATGGCATTGGGACGCGGCGAACCAGAAAGCCGTCCGCACGGCGGGTGACTACTTCACCAGCCCTCAGAAGGAAGCGTTCGGTGGCGAATGCTTTCTTACGGCGCTGTCCGACGAGATTCTCGGCGGCTGATCCGCTGACTGCCCTCGATCCCGGCGGTGGCCTCAGCCACCGCCGGGATCGGTGTCATGCCCCAAGTGTCTCGTTCGGCGCCGCCTCACCGAGGATCTGCTCGACGACGGAACCGAGTTCGGCAGGGTTCCACCGCTCTCCCTTGTCCTGCTCGGCTCCTCGGCGCCAACCGTCAGCGATCGAGATCCTGCCCCCAGCAACGTTGAACACACGCCCTGTGACCTCCGCCGACTCTGTACTGCCGAGCCAGACCACCAGCGGCGAGATGTTCTCCGCGGCGAACGGGTCGAACTGGCCGACCTCGACTTCCTTCGCCCGCTGGCCAAACCCGAGGTTCTCGGTCATCCGAGTGAGCGCGGCAGGCGCGATCGCATTGACCGTCACGCCGTAGCGGGCAAGTTCCTTGGCCGCGATGATCGTCATGGAGGCGATCCCCGCCTTTGCTGCGCCGTAGTTGACCTGACCGGGGTTTCCGTACAGTCCCGACCCCGAGGAGGTGTTGATGATCCGAGCGTCGTTGGTCTCTCCGCCGCGAGTGCGTTCACGCCAATACTCAGCGGCCCACCGCATCGGCGCCACGGTCCCCTTCAGGTGCACCCGCACAACGGCGTCCCACTCGTCCTCGGACATGTTGACGAGCATTCGGTCGCGCAAGATGCCGGCGTTGTTCACGACCACGTCGAGACCGCCGAAGGTCTCGACGGCACAGTCGATGAGCCGCCTCGCGCCTGCCCAGTCGGACACATCGTCGTCGTTGGCCACCGCCTTGCCACCTTGCGCCCGGATCGCCGCCACCACCTCACCCGCAGGCCCTTCTGACGAGCCGCTCCCATCGACCTGACCTCCGATGTCGTTCACGACGACCTTTGCCCCCTCGGCCGCAAAGGCAAGTGCGTGAGCACGACCGATGCCTCGTGCCGCACCGGTGATGACCACCACTCGCTCCTGGCAGATCCCATTCATTTTCGATCCCTCTCCGGTACAGGTCCGTCCATGCGGAAGATGTGACATAGATGCGATAATGTCACATTCACCGAAGCAGTTCAGCCGTCGATCGAGGGGATGAGATGACGTCAAGCGGGGGAGCATCGGTCGACCAGGCGATTGCGTGGCTCGACACAAACTGGGATCCGGCGCTGACAGTGGCCCAGTGGTGGCAACACCTCAGTGACGCCCGGCTGTCGAATCCCATGCTCGCCGAGCCTTGGGGGCGCGGATGGACCCGAGCGGAAGCCGGCACGTTCGCCTCGGCCATGGTGGCAAAGGGCTCGCTCGGGCCACCAACCGGGATCGGGATGATGCTCGCGGCACCGACGATTCTCGCCCATGGTTCGAGCGAACTCATCGAGCGGTACGTCCCCAACATCCTCAACGGTCGCGACAGCTGGTGCCAACTGTTCTCGGAACCCGGAGCGGGATCTGACCTCGCCGGATTGCAGACCAAGGCCGAACGCGATGGTGACGAGTGGATCATCAACGGGCAGAAGGTGTGGACCTCCGGCGGACAATGGGCCGACTTCGGCATCGTCGTTGCCCGAACCGACGCCGATCAACCGAAGCACAAGGGCTTGTCATACTTTGCCTTCCCGATGCACCAACCAGGCGTCGAGGTGCGGCCACTCCGCGAAATGACCGGACACGCGATGTTCAACGAGGTGTTCCTCACCGACACCCGGGTCGCCGACACCGACATGATCGGCGATCTCAACGATGGCTGGCGAGTCGCGAACACGACGCTGATGGTCGAGCGGGCCGGCATCGGCGGCGCCGGTGTAGCCGCCCCCAGTGCCGCCATCGCGGGCTCAGTAGCCGGCCACCTCGGTCGGCCGGCGGGCAGTTTCGACAACGACGCGGCCCGGATGGGCGGAGGCGGCGTCGGGCACAAGCGGGTGCGACAGTTCATCGAGTTGGCACAGGGCAACGGCCGGATTGTCGACCCTTGCGTGCGCCAAGACATCGCCCGCCTCTACACCTTGGTCGAGATCACCACCTGGCATGTGGGCCGCACTCGGACAGGCAACGCTGCCACCGGCGGAGAAGGAAACCTAGCGAAGCTACGCAACAGCGACATGACACGCCTAGCCCGTGAGATCGCCGCATCCATCCTCGGACCTGGGGCCACCATCGCCGGCTCCGATTCGCCAACCGGGGGCGACATGCAGGAGCTCATCGTGTTCTCCCCGGCACCATCGATCTACGGCGGCACCGATCAGGTGCAGCGCAACATCATCGGGGAGCGCGTCCTCGGTCTACCCAAAGAGCCTGGGCCGCCGAGTGCCACAC
>CAYVDN010000127.1:3098-4314 GCA_964450685.1 uncultured Microthrixaceae bacterium | reverse complement strand
TCAGCTGCGGGTCGACGGTCGCGATCAGCACGACGATCGCAACGGTCGACACGACGAGCCCCGAGCGCACGAGTGTGCGTACCGACAACCTCGCCGACAGCTTCGACCCGATGGCCGAGAACAGGAACATCGTGATCGAGATGGGCAGCATGCGTATGCCCGTGTCGAGCGCATCGAGGCCGATGACGAGCTGCAGGTAGAGCGGTACGACGAAGAACACGCCCATCAGGACCAGGTTCTGGGTGAACAGCCCGACCAGTCCCGAACGCAGCGGAAGCACCGAGAACAACCGCAGGTGCACCAGCGGGTCGCGCCCGGCGGCTTCCCTGCGGTGGGACCACTCGACGAACGCCCACAGCAGCAGCGCGCCTCCGATGACAACGAACACCGCCAGCGAGAAGCCGAACGGCTCTACCGGTGAGTCCTTCGGGGTGATGAAACCCCACGTGCTCGACTGGAGGACACCCAGGACCATGGCCCCGATGCCCGCAGCGGAGAGCACGGCGCCGACGACGTCCAGGCGCGGAGCCGGTCCGTCGCGCAGCGCGTCGGCGATCTTCGGGGACAGCGCCAGGATGATCGCTACGAGCACGACCTCGCCGGCGAACACCACCCGCCATGTCAGCTCCGTCGTCGCCCAGCCACCGAGGATCGGTCCGACAGCTATTCCCGCGCCTGCGACACCACCGATGACGGCGTAGGCGCTCTTGCGTGCAGGACCCTCGAAGTTGCCAGCGATCAGCGCTGCGAGTGCGGGAAGCACGAGAGCCGCCCCGATCCCCTCGAGGATCGACCAGCCGAGCGCCAGGACCGCGACGGTGGGTGCGACAGCTGTGGTCGCGGACCCGACCGCGTAGATCACCAAGCCGATGCGGAAAGCCCGCCGGCGGCCGATGATGTCACCGATCTTGCCGCCGGTGAGCATGAGCATCGCCATGACCAGGCAGTAGAGGGTGATGACCGCCTGGATCGTCGGAACGGTCGTGTCGAAGTCCTCGACGAGCTGGCTGATCGACACGTTCATGACGGACTGGTCGAGCACCATCACGAACTGGGCTATCGCCAACGCCGTGAGCGCGGCCTTTTTCATCGGGTCCTCGTGTCGATCGGCTGGGAGCGTCCAGCAGCTTCTACCGCAGGATCGTAGGTTGATGTAGACACACGCCATGTCGTCGCTCAAGCAGTGGACACCGGGGCTCGTGTCGCTGAGCCGCTA
>CAYVDN010000127.1:0-2998 GCA_964450685.1 uncultured Microthrixaceae bacterium | reverse complement strand
CTGATCGAGATCGGTCTGGGGGTCGCCAAGCTCGGTTTCGTCGCCGACCTGCTCTCGAGCGAGGTGCGTGTCGGCTACCTGAACGGGCTCGCTATCACGATCATCGTCGGACAGATGCCGAAGCTCTTCGGCTTCTCGACCGACTCCGACGGGTTCGTCGACGAGGTCAAGGCCTTCTTCGAGGGGCTGGACCAGCGCAACACCACGACGTTGATCACCGGTCTGGCAGTACTCGCTGTGTTGCTGCTGCTCCCGCGCCTGACCTCGAAGGTGCCGGCCGTTCTGGTAGCGATCGTCGGGGTGACCATCGCGTCGGCCGTCCTCGGCCTGGCCGACGAAGGTGTCGCGACTGTCGGCACACTCCCACAGGGCTTCCCCAAGCCGTCCATCCCCTGGACCAGCGCCTCGGATGCCATCGCTCTGATGGTGGGCGCAGTTGGGATCACACTCGTCTCCCTCACCGACACGATCGCCACCTCCTCCAGCTTCGCTGCTCGGCGGGGTGACGAGGTCGACGCAGATGCCGAGATGGTCGGTGTCGGCGCAGCGAACGTCGCCGCCGGGGTGTTCGGAGGCTTCGCCGTGTCGGTCAGCGGATCCCGAACCGCTGTCGCTGATCAATCCGGTGCACGCAGCCAACTCACGGGCCTCGTCGGAGCCGGTCTGGTCGCCCTCCTGCTGGTCGTCTTCAACGGGCTGCTCGCCGACCTGCCCCAGACCGCGTTGGCTGCGGTAGTCATCGCCGCAGCGCTCTCGCTCACCGACATGCCGGCACTGGCGAGGTTCGCTCGGCTGCGGCCGTCGTCCCTCGTCGTCAGTCTGGTCGCCAGCGCTGGTGTGATCTTCCTGGGCGTGCTCCAGGGGATCGTCATCGCGATCGTCCTGGCGATCCTGCTGTTCTTCCGGCGGAGCTGGTGGCCACACGGCGCCGTGCTGGGAGAGGTGCCCGAAGTCGGCGGTTGGCACAGCGAGGAGTCCTACCCCGATGCCGCCCAGGTCGACGGGATCGTGGTCTTCCGCTGGGAAGCCCCGCTGTTCTTCGCCAACGCCGGGCAGTTCCGCGACCAGATCCGGGCTCTGGTCAGGGAGCGCTCACCGGAGTTCATCGTGTTGCAGTGCGAGGCGGTGACCGACATCGACGTGACAGCCGCCGAGGTGCTCAAGGACCTCGATGAGGAACTGAACGCCAAGGGGGTCCACCTGGCGTTCGTCGAGCTGCGCGATCGGCTGCATGACCTGATCGTGCGCTACGACCTCCAGTCGACGCTCCAGTCGGAGCACTTCTTCCCGAGCATCGACGTGGCCGTGCGGTCCCTGGTTCAGGAACGCGACGGGGACGTCAGCTGAACGCCTGGTGATCTGCCTCGTTCTGGTCGGCGTAGCGGCTGGCGAACTCGACGATAGAGGCTGACATCGTCCGGCCCTTGCCGATGTAGGAAGAGATGGCGACCGCGTCACCGGTGCGTGCGTGTGCACGCGCCAGGCAGCGTCCGCAGATGGCCGCGTAAGCCGCCATCGCCTCCGGTGGCATGCGCGCCAGGTCAGCGGATCCCTTCCAGTCCCACAACTGGCGGAAGTAGTAGTCGCGGTCGACGCCGTCGGGCCCCCGCACTTGCTCCCATCCGAGGAACACGTCCGGTGACGACTGGATCAGTCGCTGACCCTCGACCACGCGCTGGCCGTTCTGGGAGTACTTGGTCTTGCCGAGGTGTGCCTCGAGCACGCTCGGCTTCGCCTCCTTGACCTGGAGGAACAGCGGGTCCGATTCACTGTCACCCACCAGCAGGGCAACCCAGCAACGGGTGCCTACACTGCCGACACCGACGACCTTCCGGGCAAGGTCGACGAACCGGTAGCGGTCGAGCAGGACACGGCGATCCCTTGCAAGGGTCCGGCGGTAGAGCCCGATCGTCTTGTCGATCGTGGTCAGCAGGGTCGACAGCTCCTTGCCGTCGAACATGTCCCGCGCCGGTACCAGGACCGGTGGGTCGCTGCGGAACCGCGGTTCACCCCCGGAGGTGTCGATCAACTTGTCGAACGCGCGCAGGCGATCCTTGCTGCGTGCCTTCTCGACGGTCTTGTTGAACCGGCGCGTCACCTCGTCGCTGAACCCGGCACCCCAGCGGGCCGCGATGTCCTCGACCGTCAGGCGGTCGTACCAGACGTCCAGGTGGCTCATGGTGGAGTACTGCCGCATGGCCGACACGTATGAGAGGACAGAGTCGCCGACGATGCGGGTGCGGTCGGGGTCGTCGAACTCGCGGTCGCGAGCGGCGACCTCGAGGCTTGCTGCCAGCCGCAGCAGGTCCCACTCGAACGGCCCGGGCAGCGTCTCGTCGAAGTCGTTCAGGTCGAACACCATCGTCCGGTCAGGGGAGGCGAAGACGCCGAAGTTGGCCAGGTGTGCGTCGCCGCAGAGCTGGACCTCGAGCCCAGTCCTCGGCATCGGCGCCAGGTCGGCGGCCATCACCGCTGCTGCACCTCGGAAGAACGTGAACGGTGACGCACCCATGCGCACGTGACGCAACGGGACCAGGTCCTGGTCGCGCACGACGTCCTGGGCTGCGAGCACGGCGTTCGGGTCGCGGTCGCCGGCCGGGGTCCACTCGCCGATCGACGAGCGTGGGACCCGGGAGCGGATGGCCCGACCTGCAGCGGCGCGTTCGGCTGCACCGAACTGTCCGGAGTTCTCCTCGGGGTTGCTTGTCATCGGGTTCCCTTCTTCGCCGCTGCAGTGCCGCTACGGTCCACGACGGAGCAGAGCATCATGTAGACAACTGTTCAAGTTCGAAGGCGTCTGGAGCCCGTCGGTGACCCCACCCACGACGACACTCAATCACGATCGGCCGGACTCGACCCGTCGGATCGCAGCAGTAGTGGCTCTCGTCCTGTTGGCATGCTCAGCAGTCGCTCTCGTTGTAGGACTGATCGAGTCGTTCCCGAACGGGTTCGTGCTGGTGTCCCTGGTCGTCGCAGCGGCCGTCGTGCTCCTCGACGG
>CAYVDN010000126.1:0-4319 GCA_964450685.1 uncultured Microthrixaceae bacterium | reverse complement strand
TGTACGACCTGACCCAGCGCGAGCACACCGTGTTGCGCAACTACCCGGTCATCGGGCATCTGCGCTTCATGCTCGAGTCGCTCGGTCCGGAGCTGCGCCAGTACATCGTCGCGTCCAACAACGAGGAGCGGCCCTTCAGTCGTGACGAACGGCGCTGGATCTACGCCTCGGCCAAGGACCAGGACACGACGTTCGGGTTCGGCACCGACAACCCTGTCGACACCACACCGGACTACATCATCATCAAGCACGCCGAGTTCGCGGTCGGCAGGCTGCCCGGCGAACCGCTGGCGATCGACCCGTCGTACCGGGTGCCGTGCCTCAAGGTGCTCGGCGCATCGCACAACCGTCGCAACCCGTGGCGGCCTGAGTCGTTCGTCAACATCTCGGGCATGAGCTTCGGGTCGTTGTCGGCCGCGGCTGTCACCGCGCTCGACATGGGCGCCGCGCTCGCGGGATGCCTTCACAACACCGGCGAGGGCGGGCTGACCGAATACCACCGCCACGGCGCCGACCTGACCTTCCAGATCGGCACCGCCTACTTCGGTTGTCGCGACGCCGACGGCCGCTTCGACCTGGACCGGTTGCTCGCGACCATCGACGGCGCGCCGGTGCGTTCGATCGAGATCAAGTTGTCCCAGGGAGCCAAACCAGGCCTCGGTGGGGTGCTGCCAGCCGCCAAGGTCAGCGCCGAGATCGCCGCCGTGCGCGGCGTGCCCGAAGGTGTCACCTGTGAGAGCCCCAACTCGCACTCCGCGTTCGGTGACGTCGACGGTTTGATCGAGTTCGTCGAAACGGTCGCGGATGCCACCGGTCTGCCCGTCGGCATCAAGTCGGCGGTGGGGGAGCAGGCATTCTGGATCGAGCTCGCGATGCGCATGGCGGCCACCGGCGCAGGACCTGACTTCGTGACGATCGACGGCGGCGAGGGCGGCACCGGGGCCGCGCCGCTCGTGTTCGGCGACCACGTCTCGCTGCCGTTCCTGCGTGGTTTCCCCCGGGTCTACCGGACCTTCGCCGAGCACGGTCTTGTCGACGATGTCGTGTTCATCGGCTCCGGGCGTCTCGGGCTGGCCAACCGTGGGCTCACCGCGATGGCGATGGGTTGCGACATGATCAACGTCGGGCGTGAGGCGATGCTGTCGATCGGCTGCATCCAGGCCCAGCGGTGCCACACCGGACGTTGCCCGACCGGCGTGACGACCCAGTCGGCATGGCGTCAACGGGGCCTGGACCCGGCCGACAAGTCGGTGCGTGCCGCCCACTACCTGGCGGCGGTGCGCCAGGAGCTGTTGCGCCTGGCCCGGGCGTGCGGGCACCGGCACCCGTCGATGGTGGGACCAGACCAGATCGAGTTCCTCGCCGAAGGCCACCGCGCGGTGGAGCTGGCCACCCTGGTCGGCTACCGGCCCGAGTGGTACCGCCCGGGCCCCGGTGTGCTCGCCCAGGCCGACGGCTGCTGGCCTGTCGGCCGCTCCCACTAGCCTGCGGCCGTGCCGAGCTGGGACCCGAACTACTCCAACTGGTTGTGGCGCGACGAACCGGTCGAACCAGGCCCCGCCGTCGTGTTCGACATGGACGGTGTGCTCTCCGATGCCAGCTCCCGACAGCACTTCATCGACTACCCGTTCCCGGACTGGGAGGCGTTCTTCCACGCGTGCGGCGACGACGAGCTGATCGCCGAGGTCGCCCGTCTGCTCGAGGTGATCGACTCAGATCACCGCGTAGTCCTGCTGACCGCCCGGCCGATGCGGGTGCAACCACAGACCCTCGGCTGGCTCGCCCGCTACGAGCTGCGCTGGGACGCGTTGATCATGCGCGAGTTCGGTGACTACATGGCCGCCCGGGTCTACAAGCAGCGCACCGTGCACGAGCTGCGGGAACGAGGCTTCGACCTGCGCCTGGCGTTCGAGGACGACCCGCGCAACGTCCACATGTTCCACTCGATGGGGGTGCCGTGCGTGTACATCCACTCGGGGTACTACGAGTGAGGCCTGAGCCGACCGGGCGGCGCCCGACTGAGCGGCGCTTCAGCGTCGCCGGGTGTTCCACCGCCGGCGCACCTACCCTCGGGTACGTGGAGGCCGTCCGATGAACAACAACCTGAAGACAGCGGCGCTCCTGGCCGGGCTCGGGGCGCTGTGCATGTTCATCGGCTCGTTCTGGGGTCGTACCGGGGTCTTCATCGGGCTGCTCATCGGCCTGGCGATGTGCGGCGGCAGCTACTGGTTCTCTGCCAGCCTCGCGATCCGTTCCGCCAAGGCGATCCCCGTGACCGCCGAGCAGATGCCGCAGTACCACGCGATCATGGCCGAGCTGTGCGGGCGCGCCGGGCTGCCGATGCCCAAGCTGTACGTCGCCCCCAACCCGCAGCCCAACGCGTTCGCCACCGGGCGCAACCCGTCGAACGCCGCGGTGTGCGTCACCGAGGGTCTGCTCAAGACCCTGACCTGGGAAGAGATCCAGGGTGTTCTCGCACACGAGCTGTCACACGTGCGCAACCGCGACATCCTCATCGGTTCGGTCGCCGCGGCGATAGCCATGGGCATCACGTTCGTCGCCAGCATGGCGCGCTGGGCGATGATCTTCGGCGGACGCTCCGACGACGGCGACAACAACCCGCTGGTCGGGCTGCTGATGCTTATCCTGGCTCCGATCGCCGCCGCGTTGATCCAAGCGGCCATCAGCCGCAGCCGCGAGTTCGAAGCCGACGCGTCGGCGGCACGGCTGTTGGGTTCGGGCGAGCCCCTGGCCAGGGCGCTCGAGAAGCTCGAAGCGGGCGCGGCGCGGATTCCGGCCGACGTGAACCCTGCAGAGGCGTCCGCCTACATCGTCAACCCGCTGCGCGGCAGGGCGATGGCGAACATGTTCTCGACGCACCCACCGGCCCAGGACCGCATCATCCGCCTGCGTTCGAACGCCTGGGTCTGAGAAGCCCTACTCAATTGGCGGCAAGAAGGTCGTTCACGAGCCCCTGTAGCTCCGGACCGTTCTTCACGCAGGTGTCCCAGACAATCGTTGCATCGAGCGCTTGTACTGAACCGTAGACGAGTTTGTCCCGCATCTGGATCGGGCCAGCGAAGGGCTCCGTGCCGAGAGGGATGCCCGCGAGTCGGCAGTACTGCTTGAGTTGGCTCCCGATGTTTGCCCACAGGTACACCATTGCGAGTTGCCGGTCAGTGGATCTGTCAAACGACTCGCGTCCGTCTGCCACCCGCTCGGCTATCTGTTGCAAGGCCGCCAACGCCGCATCGAGTTCCGATTTGCCCGGTGACGGAGAGATCACGCGGCTGAGGGTGCGAGCAACGGCCGGCTGTCCAGTCGTGACGCGAGCTCAGTGCGGGAGCTGACCACCGACACGCGAGCTTGAAGAATGGCCTGCGCTTCGATCTCGAATCGGGCTATGTCAAGGAGGGTTCGTCCCTCAGCGACGTCAGCGATGATCTGGCCATCGCCTGCGAGTCGTAGGCTCGTGAGTCCGTGGCCTCGAGCCAGGTTGACGAGTGCCTGAGCGAAGCGCAGCATTTGGGCTTCGGTGGCTGAAGTCATGGGACGACGGTACCCGCCTTCTCGTTCGTTCGCACCCCTCCGACAGTTCGTGGGCACTCGGCCCCTGTGTGGTTCGCTGTCAGCAAGGTTTGACGTCAGTCGCGGAAGTTGCCGAACTGCAGCGGGATGTCGAAGTCGTGCTCCTTGCACGCCGAGATGACCGCCTGCAGGTCGTCGCGCTTCTTGCCGATCACCCGGACCTGCTCACCCTGGGTCTGTGACTGCAGTCCCTTGAGGCCGAGCTCCTTGATGAACTTGTTGAGCTGCTTGGCCTTGTCGGAGCTGATGCCGGCGACGAGCGTCCCGACCTGGCGGGCGGACCCACCCGATGCCTCCTCGACCTTGCCCCACGACACCGCCTTCATCGACACCTGACGCTTTACGAGCTTCTCCTCGACGACCTGGCGCAGCGCGGCGAGCCGGTCCTCGCTCGAGCAGCGCAACGTGATCGAGGTCTCGTCCAGTTCGATCGACGGGTCGGTGTTCTTGAAGTCGAAGCGGTTCGTCACCTCGCGCGACGCCTGGTCGACGGCGTTGCGGATCTCCTGGTGGTCGACCTCTGAGGTGATGTCGAAGCTGGGCATCGTTGCGGGTCCTTCCTCGCTGGATGGCGTGCACTGGGGCGGGTGTCGGGTGTCGGTTTGTGGAACCGGCAGCGCGCAACGCTATCGTGATCGCTCCACTGGGTCGGTGCCCGAGCGGACAAAGGGAGCAGGCTGTAAACCTGTCGGCATTGCCTACGGAGGTTCGAATCCTCCCCGGCCCACCAC
>CAYVDN010000125.1:388-4369 GCA_964450685.1 uncultured Microthrixaceae bacterium | reverse complement strand
CAGGAACGCTCGGCGAGAGAAGCCCGCGCCGCCGACGCTGCAATCGAGACGGCGATCAACCGTCTGCGCAGCGAGCAGTGCGACCCGACCACGCCGCTGCTCGACGGGATCGTCTTCGACCAGCAGACCGGCGGAACCGGCGACGACGTCAGCGTCGACGTGAGCTGTTCGTCAGTGCCCGGCAACGACACCGCGACCGACCAGGTGCGCATCGTCGGCGGGGACGGCTACCAAGGTGCGCTACGCAGCGCGTTGACCACCGACTGCTCGGGCGGGTCCACGAGCGGCTGTCTGCCCTGGAGTTCCGCTGTCGGCTCGGTACCTTCCGGCTCGGACACGGCGAACATCTCGCTGGTCCACTCCGGTGCTGAACCGCTGCGCTTCTCATCGGGAGTCACGGTCCGAACAGGTGCCGCGGCGCTGCGCAACCCGACCAGCGGTGCTCCCGCGGTCGAGGTGGGAGGCGACTACAACCAGGGTTCCGCCGGGATCATGGGAGGTGGCGGCACCGACTGCGGGATGCTCGACGGCGACCCGGGCAACGGCGCCGGACAGATCGCCGACATGGACGCGTCGCCCTCCTGTGGGGTGGCCGAGGCGGCGGCTGTCGACGCCCGACCGACGGGCGACACCGCAGGAATCGTCGCGCCGAGTACCACACCGACGGTGCCAGCCACGTGCGGTGCGGGGCCGGTGGTGACCTTCACCCCGGGCACCTACCCGAACGCGGCGACCGCTGCTGTGAGCCGGCTCACCGACGGCAGCCAGGCTGCCTGTCTCAACAAGACGTTCCACTTCACACCCGGCGTCTACTCGTTCCAGGGGACAGCGCTGCGCTTCGGGGACCGTGGCTCGTACTACGTGTTCGGGGCAGCCACGGGCTGGGGGGCTGGGGGTGTGCAGGCCGAGGCAGGCCTGGTCGCCGACGCAGAAGCTCAGCTGTGTGACACGTCGGCTTCGGGCACGACTCTGATCCTGTCCGGCTGGACCCGGGTCACCCACACCGGTGGACGCGTGGCCATCTGCCCGAACCGGCCCTCGGGCACCGACGCCAGCGGCAACCCGCTCGACCCGCACCCCGCCCTGTACCAGCAGACGGCTGTGCCGACAGGGGTAACCGTCACCTCGATCGTCCGCAATCCTGGTGTCGCCAACAACATCGGCCTGCGATTCCGCTGCCGCGTCGGGCCCATCTTCGGAGCCGTCTACCCGGCGACGACTGACTACCCGAGCGGCATACTCGGCCCCTGTCAGCCGCGACGGGTCTACGACCTGAACCTCGCCACCAGCGGTCAAGCACCGATCCAGTCGCTGCGGGTGATGTTGACCGGCACCGAGACGCCTCCGCACAACCTGGTGGCTGACCGCCAGACCAGATTCATCCTCTACGCAGGCGGCGGCGGTGAGATCTGCCGGACCGACTTCGTCGACGGCATGCCCAACGGCGGACTGACCGCTTCGTTCGACCTCAAGGCCCTCGCCGGCGGTTGCGCGAGCGCCGACATCAATCAGTCGCAACTCGACGGCGGACGGATCCGGGTAGAACACCAGATGCGGATGACCGTCCCTCTGCTCAATCCGTCGACCCAGTTCAACGTTGCTGATGCGGCAGTCGAGGTCAACGTAGTGAGTGGTCGGGTGCAGCCGTCGGGCGTGCAGTCGAACGACTGGACCAACCCCGGAGCCGCCGCGGCCGACGGTGGCGCCGCTGCTGAACCGGTCATGCCGTGCGACGACTTCGTGTGCGCGGTCTCCGACCCATCCGGGTCGATCACGCCGGCCCGGCCGTTCGTGCACGAGATGAGACTCAGCGGATTCCAGTTCCCCGGGTTGTTGAACTCGTCCGACCCGAGCATCGATCCGCAGCTCACCACCCTGCGGGCAGTGGTGCGCATCCAACCGAGTTCGCTGACGACACCTCCCGGCTGGCCGTCGCAGTTCGTGCCGCCGGAGTCGTTCCGCCTGCCCGGCCGGGTGCGCCTCGAGTTGCGTTCGCCGACCGGAGCCCGCTGCATCGTGCAGGGCGAGGGCATGAACTCCGACCAGGAGATCGCGTTCGACCTGCTCGACGCCGACCTCGAGGACCCATCGGCTCCAGACTGCAACACGGTCCTGTTCGACTCGGCCTCGGACTTGGACGACGTCACCCTGACGCTTCGTTTCGAGATGTCGTGTGTGCCCGACTATCCGGCAGGGATGCCGGGTCGTTGCTTCCGTTCGTTGATCCACGATCCCGATCTGCCGGTCTGGCAGATGGCCCCGCCCGACATCGACAGCGTGTTCCTGACTACGGTGACCAACACCTACTCGCGGGCAGAGACGTCGACGGTGACGATCGACGCCTCGGGAGGAGCCTCCAGCGCCAGCTGGAACGTGTATGGCCGGACGTGGATGCCGCTGACCGACCTCGACATCAACTGGAACGGTCCTGCGACCACGGCGCCGCTGTTCTCCCAGGACCTCGTCCTGCACGGCCTGGGCAGCGCGATGACGTCAGGCGCTGCGATGGGCATCGTCTGTTGCACGCCGGCCAGCTCTCGAACCGTCGAGCTGGTAGCGACGATCGACGGGGTCGAACGCCTGACCGCCAGGGTGCTGTTCGGCGATGTCGACACGAGTGGACCCACGCCGGTGCCCGCGCTGGGCAACCAGGTCGACGTCCTGCGATGGCTCCGCTGCGGCAACGCCGGCTGCGCTTCGGTGCTGGCCGCCTCGGACGAGCGTTCGACGACGACCACAACGGCCGCCCCCGGCCCCTGACCCCTGACCCCTGATCCCTGAACTCGTTCTGTGATGCGAGATCGCGGTGGTCACCGCGATCTCGCATCACAGAACGGCTCGGAAATCGTTGTCAGGCAGCGTGGCTGAGCTGGTGGATAGCTGCGCGAACCCTGTCGGTGAACTCTCCTGGCTGCGACCACACCATCAGATCAGTGATCTCGATCACGACGAACCCGTCGGCTACCAGCTTGGCGATCCGCCGGCGGTCGGCATCGTGGTCGCACAGAGCAGTGTGGTACTTCTCGCTCTGTATCTCGACGATCAGCGGCAGCAGCTCGTGACGGAGATCCACCCGACCGGTCCACTCGGTATCGCCGCCCGAGTCGACCTGTCGACGCATTCGGATCCCGACATCGCGGAGGATCTTCGACGCTCGGCTCTCGAGTCCGGATGCAGGTGGCACGTATGTCGGCCCCCGCACCTCCAGGTACGAGCGGAGCCCAGCAGTTCCGTTGCGTCCCCGTCGGCCCATCTGGTCGAGGAACCGGGCGACCGAGGGCCCGGAAAGGAGACGGTTCGACCAGAGGCGGTCGGTGAGGAGCTCGGCCCGATCTGAGGAACAGGCCGCGAACAGCTGCAGGGCGAGCAGTTCCGGTCGGACTATCGGAATGCCGTCAAGCACAGTCGACCAGCGCGGTGGCAACGATCGGACGCGGTGTACCCGGGCGAGCGCGCAGTGTCGTCGGGAACTCGATGTGCGAACGACATGTAGAGGTCGAAGGGGGCAACCGGTCAGTCCCCAGACACTGGCTGCTGACAGATAGGCAAGAGCAGCGCCTGCCCCTGCATCGAGGACCGCTGCTGTGGCCTGGAGCGAGTCGGTGACCGGTGAACCGAACCTTCTGGCGACCTGGTCCGTCATCGGGTGCCACTCGCGGCTGTTGAACAGCGCGTCGATCGCCCTGAACGACAGACCTGCCTCGCGTAGCTGGTGACGGGAGATCAGTCCGTGCTGGGTCTCGGCGAGCTTGATGGCGACCGGGTTCGGCATTGCTCCAGCGTGACGACGAATGTCCCGGCTGGCAGCGGGTGCCTCACCCCGGTCAGTTCTGTGATGCGACGTCGCGGTGGTCACCGCGACGTGCAGCGGATGTCAGCACGTCGCGCCGTTGGACACCTGGAAGATCGCGGTGAAGTTCGGGTGGGAGACACCCGTGGGAGATCTCGCCGCGAAGCTCCGGTGCACGCGCTGTGGAGCGC
>CAYVDN010000125.1:0-378 GCA_964450685.1 uncultured Microthrixaceae bacterium | reverse complement strand
CTGTTCGAGAGCGCCATCAGGATCGTCCCGCGGATGCGGGCCTGGAGGTTCTCGTCCAGGGTCGCCAGGAACTCCTGGGTGGTCTGCCACGGCTGGTCCTTGCCGACGAGCAGCGCCAGGTCCTTGGTCATCTTGCCGGACTCGACCGTCTCGACGCAGACAGCCTCGAGCGCCTCGGCGAACGCGGTGACCTCGGGGGTACCGTCGAGCTTGCCGCGGTGCGCGAGGCCGCGGGTCCAGGCGAAGATCGACGCGATCGGGTTGGTCGACGTCGGGTTGCCCTTCTGGTGCTCGCGGTAGTGGCGGGTCACGGTGCCGTGCGCCGCCTCCGCCTCGACGGTCTTGCCGTCCGGCGTGAGCAGCACCGACGTCATCAGG
>CAYVDN010000124.1:0-4391 GCA_964450685.1 uncultured Microthrixaceae bacterium | reverse complement strand
TCATGGCCCACGGCGACGACGCCGGCCTGCGGGTCCCCCCGCGGATCGCCGCGATCCAGGCAGTCGTACTGGTCGTCAAGGACGACGATGACCGCACCGTGTCGGCCGCTGCTCAGCGTGTGCACAGCGCGTTGGCCGAGGCGGGAGTGAGATCCCGGTTGGACGACCAGGTGTCCACCGCCTTCGGTCGCCGGGCGACTGATTGGGAGCTGAAAGGGGTGCCGGTCCGCATCGAGGTCGGTCCCCGCGACCTGGCCGAGGGTCGGGCCGTGCTGCGCCGTCGCGACTCGGACGACAAGGTGCCTGTTTCGATCGACGCCCTGGCGTCGACGGTCGTCGAGACGCTCGGTGACATCCAGACAGGCATGCACGACTCGGCGCTGGCGGAGCGTTTGCGGCGCACCGTGGACTGCTCGACTGTGGAGGATGTGGCTGCAGCCGGTGCGGATGGCTTCGCCCGTGTGCCCTGGTCGCTGCTCGACTCCGCTGCACTCGAACGACTCGGCAGGGATGCGCTGACCGTCAGGTGTGTCCAGACACCCGACGGTGCGGTTCCGGCCTCGTTGGACGAGCCCGACAACCTGGCGATCGTCGCGCGGGCGTACTGACCCTGCTGCCTCGAACCCGCCGGCGGAACCCGGTCGAGCGGTTATACTGATCGGCGTTCCGGTTCTGTCCGGAGAGGCGTGGGCCTTGCCCACGCCTTTTGTTTGGCCGGAACTGGACCTGACAGCCGCCTCTATTCGCACGGAAGGAGCCCCGCAGATGAGCACGATCACCGATCGCGTCACCGAGCTGGCGCTCCCGATCGTCGTCGACGCCGGAGCGAGCCTCTACGACGTCGAGCATCAGGGTGGCACGCTGCGGATCCTGATCGACAAGGACAGCGATGGCGGGGTTGACCTGGCAACCGTCACGACTGTCACCCGGTCCCTGTCGGTGGCGCTCGATGCCGCTGAGATCCTGCCGGGGGCGTACACGCTCGAGGTGTCGAGCCCGGGGGTCGAGCGCGCGCTGCGCACTCCCGAGCACTTCTCACGTGCGCTCGGCCAGCAGGTCCGGTTGAAGCTTCGGCCCGGGGTCGAGGGCGATCGTCGTCTCACTGGTGAGCTGGTGGATGTCGACGACGGAACCATCACGATCCGCGTGGCCGAAGGCGATGACCGTCGGATCGGAACACCCGACATCGCCAAGGCGAACGTCCACGTCGACTGGTCGCCACCCCCCAAACCCGGAGCAGGGAAAGCACCCGGGGCTTCCCCCAAGCAGTCCGGTGCCAAACGTCCGTCCCGCAACCAGAGTGAGGCCACACCATGAACCCAGAGATGATGGAGGCGCTCCAGATGCTGGCCGCCGACCGCGGCATCAGCGTGGACACGCTGTTCGCGGCGCTAGCGGAGGCGCTCGAGGCCGCTTACAAGAAGCAGCCCGACGCCAAGGAGTTCGCGTGGGTGAACATCGACACCGAGACCGGTGAGATCCGTGTGTTCGCCCAGGACCTCGATGAGGACGGCATTCCGTACGGCCCGGAGATGGACGTCACCCCGGACGACTTCGGGCGTATCGCCGCCACGACCACCCGGCAGGTGATGACCCAGCGCATCCGTGAGGCGGAGCGCGAACTCAAGTACGAGGAGTACGCAGGCCGCGAAGGTGGCATCGTCACCGGGATCATCCAGCAGTCCGACTCCCGCTACACCCTTCTCGACCTGGGTCGGGTCGAAGCTCTCCTGCCCCAGTCGGAGCAGGTCAACTACGAGCGCCCGGAGCCGGGGGAGCGGGTCAAGGCCTACATAGTCGAGGTTCGTCGGACCGCCAAGGGACCCCAGATCGTGGTGTCTCGGACGCACCCCGGCCTGATCCGCCGGCTGTTCGAGCTGGAGGTGCCCGAGATCGCCGACGGAGTGGTGGAGATCAAGGCGTGCGCCCGTGAACCAGGACAGCGGACCAAGATCGCTGTCTGGTCGAACGACGCGAACGTGGATCCTGTCGGGTCCTGTGTCGGTGCTCGTGGAGCCAGGGTCAGGATGGTCGTCAACGAGCTCCGTGGCGAGAAGATCGACATCGTCCCGTTCTCCGATGACCACCAGGACTTCGTCATGAAGGCACTCCAGCCGGCCAAGGTCAAGGAGGTGCGCATCGACTACGACACGCGCACCGCCGAGGTGGTCGTGCCCGATCACCAGTTGTCGTTGGCGATCGGCAAGGAAGGTCAGAACGCCCGTCTCGCGACGAGGCTCACCGGGTTCCGCGTCGATATCCGTTCCGAGGCCGAGATCGCCGAACGCGAGGCGTACGAGCGCACTTACGGCACGGAGGCGTACGCCGAGGGCCAGTGGATCGTGGTCCCCGAGACCGGCGAGCAGCTCTGGCAGCCGTCGGACGGGTCGCCGGCTATGACCCTCGAGCAGTGGGAGGCGGCGCAGGCATCGGTGGCGGCCGACGAGGTCGAGGAAGCGGTGTCGGAGGCACTCGATGGCGACATCGCAGCTGCCGTCGACAGCGCGGAGAGTGCCGTGGCCGAGGCGCAGGTGGACGCCGAGGAGTCTCCGGAGGTCGAGGTGGACCAGGCCGACATGAGTCTGGGTGGCGAGGCGGTCGAGGGCGACGACCCCGATGCCGAGCCGGCATCTCCAGCTGAAGCCTGAAACTGATCAGAACGTCGGTCTGCTACGGCACGTGTGACGCGTGTTGCAGCCGGTCGGGGCGGTTCGTGCGGCGCCCGGATCCGTGCGAGGATGGAGATGTAGTGGTGACGCCACCTCCCGCGTTCTGCGCGCTCGGCGGCCACCACCACACGGATCACACGACACGGAAGCGAACGGAACGTCTTGGCAAAGCTACGGGTGTACGAGCTGGCGAAGGAGCTCGGCCTGACCAACAAGGAGTGCATCGACCTCTGCAACGCCCTGGGCTATGGCGTGAAGAGCCACTCCTCATCCCTCGATGGTGCTTACGCGGACCAGGTCCGACGCAGGGCCGAACGCGAGGGCCTGATCCGCGACAAGCAGCCGGAGGAACCGGCCAAGAAGGGCGCGAAGTCGTCCAAGAAGGCCGCGACCCCCGAGGAGCCCGAGCCGGTTGCCGCATCCGACGCACCGTCGGCCGGGCCTGCAGAAGCGGGTTCGACCGTCGAACAGGCGTCGGCCGCACCTTCCGCCCCGACCGAGAGCGCCGCTGTCCCCACCGCTGAGGTTCGGCCTTCCGAGAGCTCAGCAGCCGAGCCCGATCCAGGCCGGGAGCCAGTCGAGTCTCCGGCCGATGGGACGCCCCGCGTCGATGGGCCGACCAAGAAGGTCGTATCGTCCAAGCCCAGCTCGGGCCGGCCGGTACCTCGCCCGGCGGATCCTCCGCCGGTTGCTCCTCGTCCGGCCGCACCTCCCGCCGCCGCAGGTCCCGGTGCCGCTGGTGCCGCTCCTCGTCCTGGCGGAGCGCCAACGGCGCGTCCACCAGCACAGGAGCCATCGACTCCCGCGGCCCCGGCCGCCTCGGCGGCTCCGGCGCCGGCTCGTCCACCGGGCCCGCCGCTGTCCCCGTCAGGCAAGCCGATCCCCCCACCACCCGGACCGCCGCTGTCGGCGTCCGGTAAGCCGATCCCTCCACCACCCGGCCTGGGCGGTCGCGGGCCGGTTCCGCAGCGCGGACCGGGCGGCCGTGGTCCAGGAGGCCCGCGCCCGGGTGCGGGTGCTGGCGCCCGTCCAGGCGGCGGAGGTGGTTTCAACCGTGGGCCTGGTGGCTCGCCGTTCCCTCCACCGGGAGGCGGACCGGGCGGTCCGCCCGGAGGTCGTGGCCGACCTGGTGGTGGGCCGCAGCGGCCACCTCGACGCAAGGGTCGCCGCCGCCGCAACCGCGAAGAACTCCAGCCGATGGACATGCCGAGCTACACGCCGGCAAGCGCACCCGTTCCCGAGGGAACGGTCGTCATCGAGCGCGGCTCCACGCCCCAGGACCTGGGTGCCAGGCTGAACAGGACTGCCGCAGACGTGGTTCGCTTCCTGTTGCAGCAGGGCGAGATGGTGACCGCCACGCAGTCCCTTCCGGACGAGATGATCGAGCTCTTCGCCGAGGAGGTCGGTGCCGAGATCGAGCTGGTCGATCTGGGTCAGGAGCAGGAGGTCGAGCTCCAGAAGGTGCTCGAGGTCCCCGATGACGCCGATATCGATTACGAGTCGCTGCCACATCGTGCGCCGGTCATCACCGTCATGGGTCACGTCGATCACGGCAAGACCAAGCTCCTCGACCGCATCCGCGACGCCAACGTCGTGGCCGGCGAAGCCGGTGGCATCACCCAGCACATCGGTGCGTACCAGGTCGAGAAGAACGGCAGGCCGCTGACATTCATCGACACCCCGGGTCACGAGGCGTTCACCGCCATGCGTGCGCGTGGCGCG
>CAYVDN010000123.1:0-4495 GCA_964450685.1 uncultured Microthrixaceae bacterium | reverse complement strand
CGGTCTCGGGGGCACACCGTGACCACCGTGTCGCTCGAGTCGGCCCGGTCCGGGTCAGCTCTCGCGTTCGAGCACCTTCGACATGGG
Source organism: uncultured Microthrixaceae bacterium (assembly GCA_964450685.1). Classification (GTDB taxonomy): domain Bacteria; phylum Actinomycetota; class Acidimicrobiia; order Acidimicrobiales; family Microtrichaceae; genus JBAOHV01. The sequence continues at coordinate 4,408 of CAYVDN010000123.1, read as the reverse complement.
CGGACCGACCCACGCGGCATCTCCGAGCTGGTCAACCTTGCGCGACACCACGACGTCGCAGTGGCCCATGGCGGCTCGACGCTAGCCCCTGTCATGCTCGCTGCCGGCCTGGCCCGCCGGCCGTTCGTCTATCGCAACATCGGCGACCCCGAGTTCTGGGGACGAGCTCGCTTCGCTAGCGCCCGCGTCGGCGCGCCCCTTCGTCGAGCACGCCACGTCGTGGCCCTGTACCAGGGCGCAGCCCGCTACATGATCGACCGCTACGGACTCGCCGCCTCCGACGTCACCGTCATCTCCAACGCCGTCGATGCGGAGCGGTTCCCTGCGGTGGATCCAATTCGCCGATCCCGAGCCCGCCGGGCGCTCAACATCGACTCGTCGGAGCGCGTCATCGGCTATCTGGGCGCACTGTCGGAGGAGAAGCGACCGGAGTGGGCGATACGAGCGGTCGAGCAGCTCCCCGACGCAACGCTGCTCATCGCCGGAGGGGGCGTACTGCGCGAGGAGCTCGAGGCGATGGCCGGCGCAGGGGGCGCACGGGACTACGTCCGATTCCTTGGCCCCACGGATGATCCGTCGCAGTTCCTCTCCGCAATCGACGTGCTGGTGCTCCCGAGTCGCACCGAGGGCATCCCAGGCGCCCTGCTGGAAGCGGCGATGACCGGAGTGCCGACGGTCGCTACCTCAGTAGGTGGCGTGGCCGAGGTGACAGCTGCGTTGGAAAGTGGCGTGTCGGTCGACAGCGGAGACCTGGACGGCTTCATCTACGCTGTTGGGCGCGTGCTTTCCGGGGAGCACCCGCCGGTTCCCGACCGCGCGGTCGCCATCAGGGACCACGCGCTCACCAGCGTCGTGGATCAGTGGGAGTCGATCCTCGCAGACGCGCTCACGGACAGATGACCGCGACTGCGTCCCCCACCACTCCGGGCGTGGTCGATCTTCAGGAGATCTCGAGCATCCAACCGGACAATCGCGCCATGGCGAATCTGTCAAGAAGGGGCTGGGATCCTGCTTCTTGCAGGCGTGAGCCGAGATGGCGGTCATCGCGCACGCAGCGAATTCCGCTTGGCTGGTTGTCTGGTTCGACAGTCACAGAATTGGCTCCGCCAAGAGCGACGCGTGCGCTCCACGCGAAGTCCAGCGTCCCGGCCCGACCACCCCACTAGATTTGAGCATCGCGCTGGCCGACTGGCTGGCGCACCGTACCAATCGTCAAGGACCGCCCGCACTCATGGCACAGCGCGACCGCGTGACGCTTCAGGCATCGGTGCCACGAGCGTCAGACTGGCGCGGCGCCGAGGAACGTTGCGCCGCCCGCATCTCAGCGCTGCTCGGTCAGCCGCCCGCGGTGCACCTCACCGGGTCGTGCACCCATGCACTGGAGGCCTCCGCTGCGGCCTTGCGGATAGGGGCGGGTGACGAGGTGATCGTGCCCGCCTACTCGTTCCCATCGACCGCGAATCCGTTCGTGCAACGCGGCGCCATGGTTCGCTTCGCGGATGCCGATTTGCAGACCGGGAACGTGTCCGCTGCCGAGATCCATCGCTGCGTCACGGAGCGGACCCGTGCCGTCGTGGTGATGCACTACGGCGGCGTCGCCTGCGAGATGGACGAGTTGGTTGCGCTGTGTCGAGTTCACAGGTTGGGGCTCATTGAGGATGCAGCTCACTCGCTCTTCGCGCGATATCGAGGCACCCCGCTCGGGCGGTTCGGCACGTTCGGGGCGTTCAGCTTCCATCGCACGAAGAACGTTTCGGCTTTCGACGGTGGCGCTATCGCGGTGAATGAAGCCGCTTTCCTCGACGAGGTGTCCGCCGCATTGGACAAGGGCACGAACCGAGCAGCGTTCGACCGAGGCGATGTTCATGCATACGAGTGGGTGGCGCAGGGTTCGGCCGGTCGCATCTCAGCTCCCTTGGCTCCATTACTGGAAGCTGACCTGATCGCTTCACCGGACCGGCAGCGGCGGCGACACGAGATATGGTCTATCTACGCAGCGGGACTCTGCAGCTGGGCAGACAACCTCGGCGTATCCCTGCCTGCCGTCCCGGATGGCTGTGAGCACTCGGCGCATCTGTTCTGGATACTGCTCCCACCCCACTTGGACCGCCGCGCCCTAGTCAACCACTGCGCGTCGCAGGGGGTGGAGGTGGCCCGACATTTCGGATCCCTGCCTGAGAGCCGATTCGGACGAACGATCAGGGATCCCCGGGACCTATGCCCCAACGCCGGCGAATTGGCGAAGCGACTGGTACGACTACCGCTTCATCACGATCTGTCTGGCGACGACGTGGACCACGTGCTGGACGCCGTCACAACGTGGCGCGCCGTAAGTGCCTGAGGTCAGACCAGCCCGCGGAAGTACTCGATCACCTCGACCAAGCCGTCGCGAAGCTCGACCCTTGGCTCCCATCCGAGCAGATCACGAGCTGTCGAGATGTCGGGGCGACGTTGCGTCGGATCGTCGACCGGCAGCGGGAGGTATTCGATAGCGGAGCACGAATCGGTCAGCTCGATGACCAGCTTGGCGAGCTCCAGAACTGAGAGCTCGTAGGGATTCCCGATGTTGATCGGGCCGAGCACCACTGAGTCGAGCAGCGCCAGCAGCCCACGAACCTGATCGTCGACGTAGCAGAAGCTTCGAGTCTGTGCGCCGTCCCCCTGAACGGTCAGCGGCTCACCGCGCAGCGCCTGCACTACGAAGTTGGGCACGACACGCCCATCATCAATCCGCATGCGCGGGCCATAGGTGTTGAAGATCCGAGCGATTGCCCCGTCCAGCCCATAGCTACGCGCATAGGTCGTGACCGCCGCCTCGGCGAACCGCTTGGACTCGTCGTAACAGGCGCGGGGGCCGACAGTGCTGACGTTGCCCCTGTAGTCCTCAGTCTGGGGGTGAACCAGCGGCTCCCCGTACACCTCGCTCGTCGAGGCCAGGACGTACCGGGCGCCGCAGCGCAACGCGTACTGGAGTGTATGGAGGGTTCCGAGGCTGCCTGCACGCAAGATCTCGTCGGGAATGTCGACAAAATCACGGGGCGATGCTGCGCATGCCAGCTGCATCACCGCGTCCACGCGCCCTGCGGGCTCCAAGGCTCCGTCGTCGCAGATGTCGGCCTCCATCAATGAAAAGGACGGATGATCGGTGAACGGTTTGATGCTGCTCAGCTGACCGGTCAGGAAGTTGTCCACGCCAACGACATTGTCACCCCTCGCTAAGAGGGCACCGACGAGGTGTGAGCCAACCAGCCCCGCACACCCTGTCACCACTACTCGCACGCCGTCTCCCGCTTCACCCCACCCGAACCGCCCACTGAACGCCGGGCGCCAAGGCTAGACCCAACAGCATTGCTGGATACAGTCTCGACCGCGGTCACTGCCGAACTCGAGGGTGCGGATGTCAGTGGCCTACCTCACGACCAGGAAACCGGGCTCAACTGACACCATCCTTCTCGGGCGGCAGCTCGGCGAACCCGGGGCCCAGCGAATGAACCGAGAGTTCGGCCGACACCGGCGTATCAGGTCGGACATCAACTCGACCGTCGACAAGATGGCGCACGACCGACAATCCGATCGCCATAACCGCAGTCGTCAGGGTGAGGACCGATGCAGGAATCCAGAACACCGCTGCATCAGCGCCGAAAGCCAGGCTGTGCGCGACGATGCCGGTAGTGGGTGGCGCAAGGATCCATGCACGCCAGCCGACGCCGAGGCCGACGATCCAGAATGCGATAGCAGCGATTCCCATGGCGGCTATCCAAACCCTGCGCTGCAGGAGTGGAGTGGGTACTGCCATGATGCGCCTCCTCGCCTCAGCTGGTGTGCTCCCTTTGTGACGATAGCGATCCCAGCGGTCGGCGGTGACGAAAGCCATCCCATCCTGGCCAAGCGTCGCGACAAACGCCATCAAGCCCAGCTCGGCAATTGTACGCCGGGCTGCGGCAACAAGTCCCTCGCGCCCGTAGCCGAGTGTGCGACATGACCCGCTCCCCCGGCAGCATGCGGCTCGGAACCAACCTGCACGCGGCGCACCCAGGCCGGGCCTCACGATGCGACCGTCCGCAACATCGATCACCGTTCTGACCGAGTACAGCCCGTCCTCGACCCGTAACCGCATCGGGGTGACGAGCAGTTCGCCGACCCGCACGTAGTGTGGATCGAAGCCGAGCGTCGAGGGAGTCTCGACCGGCCACCTATGCGATCCTGGGTACACGTGCACAGGGCCTTTCTCGATGCCGACATCTCCAAGTGCAACCCAAACCGCGCAGACTCCGCCCGAGGGGACGGTGTCGAAATGGATCGTGTCCGCGTGCGGGGACTGCTCCGTTCCGACGTGGAAGCCTAGGGTCTGGGACGCAACAGCCTGGCCACCCGCATTGACTCACTCGAAACCTCCGCGTAGGTGGTT
>CAYVDN010000122.1:0-4535 GCA_964450685.1 uncultured Microthrixaceae bacterium | reverse complement strand
GCTCGATCCGGCGTGGTCGAGCAGCGCTGGCCACGGCGCGCCGCGTAGGCGCCGGCCTCGGCGCCTACGGGCTGCAGGCGTCGATCGCCGAATGCCATGCCGTCGCCAGGTCGGTTGAGGAGACGGATTGGGAGCGGATCGTGGTGATCTACGACGCGCTCACCCGACTCGCTCCGTCACCCATCGCCGATCTCAATCGGGCGGTCGCCGTCTCGATGGCTGACGGTCCCGCGGCGGCGCTGCTTCTCGTGGACGCGCTTGCCGAGGACGAGCGGTTGGAGCGCACCCACCTGCTGCCCACCGTTCGCGGGGAACTGCTGAGCCGGCTCGGTCGGAACACCGAGGCCGGCGAGGAGTTCGCCAAGGCGTTGGGGTTGTGCTCGAACAGCGCCGAGCGCTCGGTGCTCGACCGAAAGATCGCCGGACTGGGCTGAGGACAGCCGACTGCCGAGTTGACCGAGACCGAGAGCAGTTCAACCTGGGGTGGGTAGCCCGATTCGTGTCACCGGAAACGGGTGCGGAAGTCCAACTCGTCGCCGAGGACGCCACCGCGCCCGTGTCGCCGAACGCATCGGTGCTGGTCGAGGATGTGGACGCTGCCTTCGAGGAAGCTCAACGACTCGGCGTGGAGATCGTGCACCCGTTGATCCGCGAGCCGTGGGGCGTGCGACGGTTCTTCGTCCGCGACCCCGCCGGCAACGTGCTCAACGTCGTCCACCACCCGGCGTGATCGATGGTGTGTGATCGATGCGGCGGGCGTGTCAGATCCGAAGATCGCGCCAGCGCCATCGCGACGCGGGGAGCAGTAGTTCGGGGTCGCCGGTCCACAGCGTGGCGTCTGTCGCGACCGTGAGCGCAGCAGCGAATGCGTCGGCGAACGCCATCGGGTGATCGGCCTTGATGCGTGCTGCCTCCAGAACGAGTCGTTCGTCGGGAAGGCGGGCTTCGACGACATCTCGAAGGTCCCGAACCGTCTCCGTCGCCGCGTCCTCGCCGTGAAGACGTCGCAACACGTAGTGGACCTCGCCGAGGTTGATCCACGACATCAGAGGCCGTTCACTGTCGAGGAGTTGTTCGACCACTCCGGCCGCTCGGGACTTTCCTTCGAGAAAGCGGAGAATCGCCCATGAATCGAGGACGACGGTCAACGGGCCTGTTCCCGGGACATTTCCGAGGCGCGGTCAAGCTCGAGCTCGCGCGTGAGGGCTGACGTCGAGAACCGTCCACGGAGTGGCCGACGACGTTGGGCGGGGCGTACGGCCACGTGGTCGTCGTGAATCCAGAAGTTGACCTCGTCGCCTGGTTCGATGCCGAGCAGATCGCGGAGATCCTTGGGGATTACGACCTGTCCTTTAGCCCCGACGCGGTGGGTCATACCGTGAAGTATAACTCGTGCGCGTGCGTGTACCGTCCGCGGAGAGGCCGACCGTCCTCGATCTTGTTCACCACTCCTGCTTGATAACGAAGTAGGAGCCGCGGATGGTGCCCGCGAGCTTCGACTTCTGCCTGGCGAACTTGAACGTCGGCTCCAGCTCCTCGGGGACGTCCATCCCTTCGGACAGCTTGAACCCGACCGCACGCTTCTTCGGGTTGTCGAGGGGGTACATCACGTTGATCGACAGGCCGCTCTCGTAGAACACGTAGTCGAACCTGATGTCCTCGACCTGGAACGAGCACGCCTCCAAGGGTGGCGACGCGATGACGAGGTCGCGCTCCGCTGCGAGGATCGTCGCCACCCGGTCGACCGTCTTCTTGGCTTTCGCCGCGGGTTCGGTGATGAACGTGTGGTCGTACTTGTTCTTGAAGTAGCGGGCCTCGTTGGCCCGGAGGCCGGCGAGGGCATCGGCATGAGGGGAGCTCTCCAGGCCATCGGTGGAAACGTTGACGAAGTCGACGGTGTGGGACATCACGAGCTCCTACGGGTTGGTTCCGGTGAACTGCCGCTCCAAGGCGTCGAGATAGGACTTGTAGCCCCACTTCATGCCGAACGCCGCGAGCTTCGCCTTGGGTCCGATGTCGGTGATCGTGACGTGCAGCGTCACGAGCGTCTTGTTTCCCTCACCTGACAGGGTGAGGTCGTTGGTGTGGGTGATCGTGGCGGTGTCCTCTTCGCCCTCGGTCCAGGACTTGGCGTCGTAGGACAATCCCCGGAGCTCGTCGATGCGAGTGAAAGTGCCGTCCATCGGCCATCGGGTGCCGGCGTACTTGCCCATCTCGTCGCCGGCGAGCGTGACGACGTAGATGCGCCCGCCGACTCGAAGGTCGACCTCGCAGTCAGCAACCGACGTCTTGTCGGGGTGCCACCACTCTCGCAGGCGGTCGGCCTCGGTCCACGCTCGCCAGACAGTGTCCACCGGCGCTGCGTAGGAACGCTCGAAGTGAAGTTCCTTCTTCTTCAGGAGTTGCGTGATCACGACGTGCCTTCCTCGGTGTGGGTCGTTTGCAGGTAGTCGCCCAGGGAGTCGAGTCGGACCTCCCAGACGTGCTCGAAGGAGTCGATCCATCGGGCCATCTCCCCGAAGGGCTCGGCCAACAGGTGGTAGATGCGCTGGCGCGCCCGCGGCTCGGCCCGGACTATTCCAGATTCGGCGAGCACCTTGAGGTGCTTCGACGCCTGCGGTTGACGGATCGCGAGGGTGCCGGCGATGTCGCCCACGGGGTGGGGGCTCGTGCGGAGCAGTTCGACGATCTGGAGTCGGCTCGGCTCGCTGAGGGCGTTGAAGACCGCTGCCTGCATGGTCTGAAAGTACGGCGATGACATATTCCTGTCAAGGAATATATGAGATCCGCCAACGAGCAGCTTGATCAGGTCGCCCGATACACGCCCCGCGGTGGTCGATGCGAAGCACCGTGACGGGCAGGGTTTCAGCGATCGCGCGCGCCGCCGGACGCGCAACTACCAGTTCGTACTCGCCGTCACTACCGTCGTTGCGGCTGGCGGAGTTCGCGGACGGCGTCGAGACCGCGCACGACGTCACCTCGGCCGACCGCAGCTTCGGCTTCAACAAGCTCGCGAACTGCTGCGTGGTCTCCGATAGCTCCAGTGTCTCCTCGAGGCTTTCGAGGTCGTCCGGGCTGATCAGCACGGCTGCCGGTCGCCCGTTACGGGTGACGACGAAGCGGTCGTGTTCGCCGCAACGGTCCCGCCAACCACGGCTCCACTCACGGCGGCGCCCCGATTGACCGGCGCGACCGCCGGTGACGCCGCGTCGGTGCCGGCACCAGAATCGCGCCCGAGTCCCGCCGGGAGCTGGACGCACACCATCATCACGCTGAGCAACCAGACGGCGACGTTCTACGACGCCGCCGACATCGGCGATCACTCGGGCGCGCTACCTTTCCGTCATGGCGGTTGCAGGCACAGCGCGGCTGGGTGTCCTCGGGGTCGGGGTGGTCGCTGTTGGTGCTCTGTCACTCGCGGTCGGCGCATGCGGGACGGCGCAGAAGTCGGCGGGGGGCGCCTCCCCGACCACGGTCGCTGCGACGCCCGCTGACGGCACGGCCCCCTTCGTCGCTCCGCCCCGATCGGCCAAGCCGATCTTCACCGGGGAGGCGGCAAAGGTCGAGGCAACGCTCAGGGCGAGCCTCGCCGCCTACGAACAGGGAGACGCTCAGGCCGCCTATGTGATGCAGAGCACGAAGCGCCGCATGCTCCCCGAGAACTCCGTCAACGCGCTCCAGGAGTTCATGGACGCCTACCGGGTCGTGCTCTACCGAATCAACACCATCAACGTGAAGGGCGATCGGGCAACGCTCGACTACGAGAACGCGATCGTCGGTCGCAGCCTGCAGTCGGACGTAACCACCCTGCTCCATCAACACGACGTGTGGGTGAAGGAGGACGGCGAGTGGCGTAGCGACTCAGGGTCGGTGACCACACCGGGAATCCCGCCGGACCTGGCCACGGTCGATGTGGCGATTCGCGACGGGGAACGGATTGACATTCCGGCACCGCTTCCGACGACCGACTTCGCGTTCCGAATCGAGAACCGGGGCAAGGAGGCCAGGGGTCTGTTCATCCTCGGGATCCCCGCTGACCTCGATGTGTCCTCGTTCTTCGACCGTCACGCGGAGCAGGAAGAATCAGGGTTTGACGACGGGATCCTCGAGATGGGTGCCACCCCCGATATCTCGGGGCGCGCGACCGGCACGATGGTGTTCAGCAAGCAGTTGCCGAGTGGCCGCTACCTGCTTGTCGCTCGCACCGCCGACGCTGGGGCGATGATTCCCTCGGAGTACGCAGACTTCGTGGTGCCCTGATCGCCGGGGGTTCCGGAGCCGAGTTCGCTCCGGCCGTCAACAGTGCTCGTCAACGGTGCTCGACGACAGTGCCCTCGGCAGGATTCGAACCTGCGCTCACGCCTCCGGAGGGCGATGCTCTATCCCCTGAGCTACGAGGGCGGGCGCAGGCAGGATAGCCGAGGCCCGAACCGCGCAGAACCCGTTTCGGGACGCCTGCGGCTCGTCGGTACGATGCCGGGGTGATCGACCCGCCCACGCCAATCCGCGAGCAGCTCGCTGACGCCCTTCGGACC
>CAYVDN010000121.1:0-4585 GCA_964450685.1 uncultured Microthrixaceae bacterium | reverse complement strand
TCTCGATCTTCCGGGCGGTGTCCAACAGTGTTTGATCGGCGGCTTCGATCACCGGGACCACACCGTCCAACACCTCAGCAAGCTCGCCCCAGAACATACGTTCGACGATAGCGAGCACCACTGACAATCAAGCCGGAAGCCCACGCAAGTGCAGAACTAACTCTTCGCTGCCAGCCAACTACTCCGCCCACGGCCGCCGTCCTCGGATTAATCGGGTTCGAACCGCTGCGCGTCGAGATCGCCTGACCCCGCTGTTCACCGATAGAGCCGAAGACCGCCGGGGTGCCCCCTGTAGGGTCGGCCATCGTGGCACGCGCGCGCCGTACCGCCGGGGGCCTGCGCCCCGACCGCCAGCTACGGCGACTCATCGAGCTCCTCGGCCCGACGGGCGACGCGGCGCGCCAGAGTCTGGTCGCGCTTGGGTTCAACTCGGCGACCAGTTTCGCTGCCGGTGCAATGCTCGTCGGGTTCGAAGGGACGTGGCGGCGGCTCGCCCCGATGCTCATTCTCGTCCCCGCGGCAATCGGCCTTCGCGGCAACGTCTATTCGACGCTCGGCAACCGACTGTCGACGTCGATCCACACCGGCACGTTCCGTGTGTCGTTCAAGCCCGATTCGGTGCTCGGGCAGAACCTGATCGCCTCCTTCAGCCTGACCGCCGCGATGTCGGTGGTGCTCGCTGCCTTCGCCAAGGTGCTGGCGACCGGCCTCGGCATCGATCAGGACGTCACGTTCCTCGAGCTGGCCATGGTCTCGGTGCTGGGAGGGCTGGTCGGCTCGATCGTCGTCGCTGCGGCGACAGTTCTGCTCACGATGGGCGCGGTGCGCTACGAGTGGGACCTCGACTACCTCGTTGCGCCGTCGGTCTCGACGCTGGGAGACGTGATCACGATTCCGGCGCTCTGGCTCGCCGCCCAGATCGTCGGGCACGGAGACGCCGCGAGCATCCTCGGCGGGCTCCTCGTGATCGGCACGATCGGCGCGACGGTGTGGACGTGGCAGACGAACCTCGACCTCGTGCGCGAGATCTTCCGCGAGTCGATCCCCGTGCTCACAGCCGCACTCGTGCTGTCAGCGCTGGCCGGCCTGGTGCTCCAAAAGCAACAGGACATCCTCCACGTTCTCCCCGCGCTCGGGATCCTCCAGCCGGCGTTCGTCTCCTCCGCCGGCGCACTCGGCGGCATCCTCTGCGGGCGCATCGCCACCAACCTGCACATCGGCTCGGTGGAGCCAACACTGGTACCGGGTGCCGAAACCCGCCGCGACTTCTCGCTCGTCCTCGGCCTCGCCGTACCACTGCTGTTGTTCAACTCGTTCGGTGCATGGCTGACCGCGACGATCACGGACTCCCATGCGTCGCCGGGTTTTGGATGGCTGCTCTCGACTAGTGCGTTGGCGTCAGTCGCGACGCTCGTGTTCGTCGGGGCGCTCGCGTACTTCTCGACCATCGGCGCGTGGCGGTTCAATGTCGATCCAGACACGTACGGGACGCCGATCGTCACGGCGTCGGTCGATTTCGTCGGCACCATGGCCCTCGTCGTGGCGGCCGTAGCGCTGGGATTGCTCTGAGCCCCGGCCGATACGGATATCTGACACACCGTCAGATATCGTGACCTCCGATGAACCTCGACTTCACCCCCGAGGAGCAGGCGTTCCGCGAGGAGGCCCGCACCTGGCTCGCCGAACACCTCCCGACTGAGGAACGACCACCCGACGGCCAGCCGATGCGAGAGTTCGACCTCGCGTGGCAGAAAACTCTCTTCGAGGGCGGCTGGGCGGGGATCAACTGGCCGAAGGAGTACGGCGGCCGGGGCCTGAACGACATCCAGCAGATGATCTGGTACGAGGAGTTCGCCCGCGCCGATCCCCCGTTCACGCTCAACAACTCGTGCACGTTCGTCGGCAACAACCACGGCGGCCCAACGCTGATCGTCAGCGGCACCGACGAGCAGAAGTCGTTCCACCTCCCGAAGATCCTCCAGGGCGACGTCGTGTGGTGCCAGGGGTTCTCCGAGCCGGGAGCCGGATCCGACCTCGGGTCGTTGAGCTGCAAGGCGGTCGTCGACGGCGACGAGCTGGTGGTGAACGGCCAGAAGATCTGGACGTCCTACGCCCACGTCGCCGACTTCCAGGAGCTCCTGGTTCGCACCGATCCATCGGCGCCCAAGCACAAGGGCATCAGCTGGGTGATCTGCGACATGACCACGCCCGGCATCGAGATCCGCGAGATCACGACCATGAGCCACGTCAACGACTTCTGCGAGGTCTTCTACGACGACGTGCGGATCCCGTTGAGCAACGTCGTCGGACAGGTCAACGACGGCTGGCGCGTCACGATGACCACGCTCAGCTTCGAGCGGGGCACAGCCTTCATGGCCGACCAGGTGGAGCTTGCAGCTGTCGTCGAGCGGTTGATCGAGGAAGCCAAAGTCCGGACCGGGCCCGACGGCAAGCGCCCAGCGATAGCCGACGACGAGATCGCGCGACGGCTGTCATTGGCCCGCTCCGAGGTCGCCGCCCTCAAGGCCATGACGATCGCCGGGATCAGCCGCACCCAGCGATCCGGTGTACCGGGTCCGGAAGGGTCGATGACCCGACTGTTCCACGGCGAGCTCCATCAGCGCGTCTACCAGCTGGGCCTCGACATCATCGGGCCGGAGGCGCTGCGCCTCACCCCGGTCGACGGCAACGGCTGGACGGGGCCCTACCTCCAGAGTTTCGCCTACACGATTGGTGGCGGTACCACCGACATTCAGCGCAACATCGTCGGCGAGCGGGTCCTCGGCCTGCCCCGCGTCAAGTAGAGGACTCGCGAGATGGACCTACTCCCCACACCCGAACAAGAAGAGATCGTCACATCGATCGCATCGGTGATCGCCGGCAACCACACGACCGGCGAACCGCTGACCGACGAACTGTGGGAAGCCGCCGCCGCCCAAGGTTGGTTCGGCCTCGGCCTGGAGGAATCGCTCGGCGGCGTGGGCTACTCCCTTGCCGAGGAAGTCCTGCTCTTCACCGAGCTCGGTCGCGCCGCGGTTCCCGGGCCGTTTCTGGCGACCGTGTTGGCTGCCCGCCTCGCCGCCGAGGCGGGCGAAGCGGACCTCACCCAGCAGGTTGTCAGCGGATCGGTTCGCGTCGGCCTGGCCGAGCGGTGGGATGACGAACGGTTCTCGGTTCTCGATGCCGACGGAGCGACGGTGGCGCTCGTCGTCGACGGCGAGCGCGTCACGCTCGTCGATCTCGGCGGTGTGGCGCTCGACTCGATCCCGTCGTTCGACACGCTCGTGCCGGTGTCGCTCGCCATCGACCTGCACGAGTCCCCGGCGTTGGCGACTGCGCCCGACGGTCCGGCACTCCTCCGTCGGGGAGCCTTGCTCTCCGCCGCGCTGCTCGCCGGGATCGCCAAGGCGACCACAGACCAGTCGGTGTCCTACGGCATCGACCGTGAGCAGTTCGGCCAGCCGGTCGGCGGCTTCCAGGCGGTGAAGCACCGCTGCGCCGACATGGCGACCCGCGCCGAGGTGGCGACGTGCCAGGTGCTGTACGCCGCGCTCGCCGAACGCGACGGCCGCCCTGACGCAGAGTTCCACGTGCATGCCGCGCGGGTGGTGGCTGCCCGCGCCGCGGTCGAGAACTCGCAGATCAACGTGCAGAATCACGGTGGCATCGGGTTCACGTGGGAGCACACGGCGCACCGCTACGTGACCCGGTCCCGCGTCTACGCCTCCGTGCTCGGCACAACGCACACCCACCTGGGCGCGACCCTCGCGGCAACGGCCCCCCAGTAGGAACCGTCCCGAACCCGTTCTGTTGTACAAAGCGCGCGGCTGGGCGCGCGCTTTGTACAACAGAACGGGTGAGGGTCAGAGGTCGCGGAAGGGGACGTCCTTGTCGACGCGGGGTTCGGCAGGAAGGCCGAGGACGCGCTCGCCAACGATGTTGCGTTGCACCTGATCGGTGCCACCCCCGATGCGAGGAACCCACTGGGCCAGGAAGAGACCCTGGAAGAAGCCGTCGAAGGGTGCGTCCGCGAGCCAGGTCATACCGTTGGCTCCGAGGAGCCACATGAGGAGGTCTCCGCCGTCGCCGTACTGGCGACTGATGTGAAGCTTCATCACTGAGCTCTCCGGACCGGGCAGATCTCCGTTCGAGACTGCCGTCTGCACGCGGTAGCCGAGGAAGCGGGTGATCCGGAAGTAGGTGTACAGCTTCGCCAGCTTCTGACGGGCCACGGCGTCGCCGGTTCGACCCAGCTCTCGCGCGAGCATCAGGACCTCGTCGAACTGGACCATGCCCCCGCCGGCGATGGCGCTGCGCTCGTTCGTCAGCGTCGTCATGGCGACACCCCAGCCGCGGTCGATGTCGCCGACGACGTTGCCCACCGGGACGCGCACCTCGTCGAGGAACACCTCGTTGAAGTGCACAGCCCCGTCGATCTGCTTCAACGGCCGCACATCGACGCCGGGCGACGACATGTCGAGGAGCAGGAAGGTGATGCCGTGGTGCTTGGGACGCTCTGGGCTGGTGCGCACGAGCAGGATCGCCCAGTCCGCTGATTGCGCCCCCGACGTCCAGACCTTCTGTC
>CAYVDN010000120.1:0-4590 GCA_964450685.1 uncultured Microthrixaceae bacterium | reverse complement strand
ATTGGTCGTCCGTTAGGCATGTTGTCGTCCCGTGAAGTGGCTCAATACGACACTGCACTCGGGCTGGGTTTCGATGCATCCGGGGTAGCCCTGAGATTTCGGGCGGGGATCCACCCGCAGGACGGCGGGTTGGCTGCCCCGGGTGGCGAGCGAGCCGGGATAACCCTGGTCGACGACCAGGGCTGGCTCAGATGAATCGCCGGGCGATTCGAACGATGCTCGCATCTACCGAGCCGCGCCACGCGCGGCACCGCCAGGAGGAAACATGTCGAACCAGCGTGCCCTGGGTGTCACAGCATCAGTCGTGCTTCTCATCAGCCGGGTCCTGTGGGTACCGATATCCGACGACGTGGCTTCCTATCGTTCGGAGCTTGCTGCGAACCGCGGAGCGGCTCTGGTCGGGTCGATACTCGTGGTCGTGGCCGCTTGTCTGGCGGCAGCTGTGGTCCTGACCACCTTTCGTACACAGACATCGACGAGGACAGGACGGAGTTCAAGCTGGGCCCTTGGTGTCGGGGAGGTGTCCACGGTTGCCATCGGGGCCTTCGGGGCCTGGGCCGCAGCTACGAGTACGTCGGCATCGATCACCGATACTGATGTGACAGACGCCCTCGACTTCGTCGGGGCTGTGTCGATCCTGTCGTTCGTCGGCCTTGCAGGCGGACTCGCCCTTGCGGTGTCACTCTGGCGAGGTCGCACCACCAGCAGGTTCGCCGGTGCAGCTTCCATAGCTCTCGGCGCAGCTCAGGTCACAGTTGGTGGGCCGGTGCGACCGGTGATCATCCTTGTCGGTGCCCTCGCTGCAGCCTTCCTCGCTGTCGCGTCATTGCGGCTCAGCACCGTGGAATGATCCGCAGATGACCGAGCGTGGGTTGAGGGCCACCGCGTGGGCGACCGATGGCTTGGGGTCTGAGCGTGGTACTCGTGTGCGGGCTGGTCGTGGGTGCCGTCGCGAGCTGCACCATCCGGACCCCGGTTCTGAGGGGCTACCGCTGAAGTGGTGGACGTTTGTGGTGACGGCCCGGGTGCTACGAGCGGAGATGCCATGCGCGCGGTGATCGCGGACGACAGCACACTGCTCCGTGAGGGCGTCGCTCAGCTGCTCCGCGAAGCATCCTTCGATGTCGTCGCCACCGTCGGCGACGCGTCAAGCCTCCTCGCCGCTGTGGTCGCCGATCCTCCGGACTTGTGCATCATCGACATCCGCATGCCGCCGACGTTCACCGACGAAGGCTTGGCTGCCTCCGTCGAGCTTCGGCGATCCCATCCGGACACCGCTGTCTTGCTCCTGTCGCAGTATGTGCACGCCGGTCGGGCCCTTGACCTGTTCGAACGCCCGGGGGCAGGGATCGGGTACCTGCTAAAGGATCGGGTCACGGACATCGATGATTTCCTCGATGCGGTAGGCCGCGTGGGGAACGGCGGGTCAGCCATGGACCCCGAGGTGATCGCCCACCTCGTCGCCGCCCGCCGCGGCCCACTCGACCGCCTGACCCAACGGGAGAGCGACGTCCTACGCCTGGTTGCGGAGGGTCGCTCGAACGCGTCGGTTGCCCGTCATCTCGGCGTCGGGCTCAAGACGGTCGAGGGCTACGTGAGCGTGATCTTCACCAAGCTCGACCTACCGCCGGCCGAGGACGACAACCGTCGCGTCCTTGCTGTCCTGGCCTGGTTGCGAGCGATCTGATCACCCCGCCCGGGCTTTGGCACGGCCCGAAGCAGATCGTGCGGGTCAAGCGACGGTGAAGGTCTCGACCATGCCCTGTACGAAGTGCGGAGGTCCTTCGCCTTCGCCCTCGGCACCGCTGCCGACGGGGACCGGGCAGAACGCCACGTACTCACCGGGGGAGAGCTCTCCGAGGCCGTACTCCGAGCCACCTGGCTCAGCGAAGACTGTCACCGTCTGATCGAAGGAGTTGGGGAAATCCTCTTCGCCCTCGATCGCCTCGAACGCCTCCATGGCGGAGCCCTCGACGCCATCCTTCTTGCGAGCGATGATCATCAGGTGGGGCTCGGCGCCCTCGTTGGTCATCTCGACACTGACCCGCCCTGCCTCGGTCGGCAGGTCGCCAGCGAAGTGGTAGTCGGTCGCCGTCACGTCGACCCGGGCCAGGTCGCAGTGCTCGAGATCGAAGGCATGGGTGGCCGCCTCGGCGGCACCCACCTCCTCGGTCTCAAACGCCGAGAAGTCACCCGACTCCTTCACCTCGTTGAAGGCGGCCATCATTACGGTGGCATGCTCGTCCAGCTCCTCGGGAGCTGCGGCAACAAGGTCGTCCACGATCGGCGCCACATCCTCGAGGGCCGCTGCAAATGCGGCGGTATCGGAGGGATCGACCGCCTGGAAGGTCTGGTCGACCGCGATTGAGGCTTCGCAGTAGGCGTCGAGGTCGGCCCCGCCGGCCGCAGACTCGTCGCCGGGGTCGGAAGCAGAGGTCGTCGCGGAGGACGCGGTGTCGTCGGACCCGCACGCCGCCGACCCGACCAAGAGTCCCGCAGAGAGCAGGACCGCAGCACCCCGGCGCCGCCGCGTCCTGCGACTCGCCGCCGCCGGCGCCCCGAGCGCCGCACTACCGCTGACCGCGTCATCGAGAGCTGACAGGTTGGACATGGATCCTCCAAGGGCCGGCACCGCACCCCTTGGCGCGGACGGACACACCTGCCAGCGTGATGGACACGCTCGCGTCCGTCATCGGAGTCAACCCCGATCACCCCGTCAGGGTTTCCCCCCTCCCCCGCCGGCACCGCCCTCCATGCCCCGCAGCCAGGTCAAGACCGCGAGGACACGACGGTTGTCGTCGGGAGCTGGAGGCAGGTCGAGCTTCGTGAAAATCGCGCTGACGTAGCCCTCGGCAGTCTTGAGCCCCACCGAGAGGTGGCGGGCCAGCGACGCGTTCGACCGCCCCTCCGCCATCAATCGCAGCACGTCGCGCTCACGCTCCGTCAAGCGGTCGAGCGGCCCCGTCAAACGTCGAGCGGCGACGAGGTGGGCGATCACCTCAGGGTCGATCACTGTTCCCCCTGCCTCGACCCGCCGCACCGAATCGAGGAAGTCGTCGACTGCTGTGACCCGGTCCTTGAGCAGGTAGCCGAGCCCACCCCCCGGTCGCTCGAACAGGTCGAGGGCCCGCCCCGCGTGAACGTACTGCGACAGGAGGAGCACGGCGACGCCGGGGTGATCGCGCCGGAGCTCGGCCGCAACGACGAGCCCCTCGTCTGTGTGGGTCGGTGGCATGCGAATGTCGACGATGCAGAGGTCGGGGGCGCTGGTGGTTACGACGTCGAGCAGGGCCCTCCCGTCGCCGACGGTGGCGACCACGTCGAACGAGGCCGCTCGAAGGAGCTGCGCGAGTCCCTCACGCAACAACGTGCTGTCGTCAGCGATCACGACGCGCATGGCAGCTCCGCCCGCAACACGGTGCCAGGCCGCCCGGCGCTCACGTCGATCACACCACCGATGGCCGCGACCCGATCCCGCAGGCCCTGGAGCCCGCCGCCGTCGCGCTCGCGCGCCCCGCCCCGCCCGTCGTCACGCACCTCCACGGCGAGTCGGTCCCCCGTACGAGCAATGGTGACGAGCACACGAGTGGGCGCGGCGTGCTTCATCGCGTTGGTGAGTCCTTCGCACACGAAGAACCAGGTGGCGGACTCGACCTCCACCGGGAGGCGCCCGTCGATGACGTCGAGGTCGACGGGTACCGGCAGCTCGGCGGCGATGGTGCGAAGCGCGACCGCCAGCCCCTCGTCGTGGAGAACCGCAGGGAGCAGTCCTTGGGTGAGTGCACGCAGATCGTCGATCACCCGGTGCACCTCGTCGACGGCCCGGTCCAGTTCCTCACTGGCACCTTCGAGGTCGTCGAACGACCGGCGCTGGATCATGCGAAGGCGCAACGCCAAGGCGACAAGGCGCTGTTGGGCACCGTCGTGGAGATCGCGCTCGATGCGTCGACGCTCGCTTTCACTGGCAGCAGCGAGACGAGAGCGGGAGCGCTCGACCTCCGAGAGCTGTGCCGCGGCACCCGCCCGGAGCCCTCCGTTCTCCATACAGAGCGCTCCGGCCGCGAGCGCTGCGGTGACGAGCGCTGGCTCGGCGGCGGCGACCGCACCGTCTAGGTCGACCTCGGCCACGCGGCGACCAGCGATCTCGACGCCGCGTACCACCCGGTGGGGCGAGGCCGGCGTGTCGTCGACGGGGACGGGGACCGACGCACCGCGATGGTCGACGCGTTCACCCGACGGCAGCACGTAGGTGACCGACAGGCTGGGGTCGCCCACGGCGACGCGCAGCTCCTCCTCCATCTCGGCGGCATCGATCTCTCCGTCGCGAAGCCGGCGCGCCGCAGCATCGACTCGGCGCACGGCCTCCCATCCTCGCCGGTCGAAGCGGCGGTCGATCCCACGCTGGGCGACGTGCCGCAGCGGCGCGAACGCCAGGGCGGCCGCCAACGTTGCGACGGCGACGGGCACCGACGAACGAGCGCCGACGGCATCCGCGGCAGCCCCCACGGCGACCACGACGACGATGTAGACGGCGGCGAGCATGACCGACAGGAGGCCGTAGCGAGCAGCGACCCGCACGATCGCATCGGC
>CAYVDN010000119.1:0-4686 GCA_964450685.1 uncultured Microthrixaceae bacterium | reverse complement strand
ACCCACAGCCCACCCATCGTGTAGTGGGTGGCGGGGTAGATGCGCATCGGGACCTGGTAGGGGTTCTCGCCGGTGATGCGTTCGTACATGTCGAACAGGTTCCCATAGCGGGCCTTGATCGTGTCCTCGCCGAAGCGGTCGATGGCGGCGCTGAAGTCCAGGTAGACGCCGTTCTTGAGCGGACCGACGCCGCGGCCCTCGTCGACGACGGTCTTGGCGTTGCGCGACGCCACGTCGCGTGGGACCAGGTTGCCGAACGCCGGGTACTTGCGCTCCAGGAAGTAGTCACGGTCCGAGTCGGGGATGTCGCCCGCTTCGCGGGACTCGTCGGCGCTGTTCGGTACCCAGATGCGCCCGTCGTTGCGCAGCGACTCCGACATGAGCGTCAACTTCGACTGGAACTCGTCGGCCGGCGGGATGCAGGTCGGGTGGATCTGCGTGTAGCAGGGGTTGGCGAACGCGGCGCCCTTCTTGTGGGCTCGCCAGGTGGCGGTCACGTTGCAGTTCTTGGCGTTCGTCGACAGGAAGTAGACGTTGCCGTAGCCGCCGGTGCACAACAGCACCGCGTGGGCCGAGTGGGCGCTCATCTCGCCGGTCAACAGGTCGCGGGCGACGATGCCGACCGCGCGGCCGTCGTGCACCACGACGTCCTGGACGTCCATGCGGTTGAACAGTTCGACCGTGCCCAGGTGGATCTGGCGGGCCATCGCCTGGTAGGCGCCCAACAGCAACTGCTGGCCGGTCTGACCCCGGGCATAGAACGTGCGGGCGACCTGTGCGCCGCCGAACGAGCGGTTGTCGAGCAGCCCGCCGTACTCGCGGGCGAACGGCACACCCTGCGCGGTTGCCTGGTCGATGATGTTGACCGACACCTCGGCCAGGCGGTGCACGTTGCCCTCACGGGCCCGGTAGTCGCCGCCCTTGACCGTGTCGTAGAAGAGGCGATGCACGCTGTCGCCGTCGTTCTTGTAGTTCTTGGCGGCGTTGATGCCGCCCTGCGCGGCGATCGAGTGCGCCCGGCGCGGGGAGTCGTGGTACGTGAAGACCTTCACGTTGTAGCCGGCTTCGCCGAGCGAAGCCGCGGCGCCGGCGCCGGCCAGGCCGGACCCGACGACGATCACGTCGAACTTGCGACGGTTCGAGGGGTTGACCAGCTTCAGGTCGAACTTGTGCTTGGTCCACTTCTCGGCGAGCGGGCCGGAGGGGATCTTGGAATCGAGCGTCAGTGCCACTTCAGCGTTCCTGGTGGTTTCGTCGGATGGTCGAGGTCAGTCGATGCGAGATCGGTCGAGGCGAGCGGTCTGGCCGGCTCAGTGCACGACGCCGGTCAGCACGGCGATCGGGAACAGGCAGTTGATGCCGGCGACCGTGATGGCGAACCCGGCGGCGAAGATGCGGCGGGCACCGTTGTAGCGGGGGCTGTTCAGCCCCATCGACTGGAACATCGACCAACCGCCGTGGAACAGGTGGATGCCGAGAGCGATGTTGGAGAGGATGTAGATAATCGCCACGGGGACCCGTTCGAAGCTGGCGACCAGGTTGTCGTAGGCGGCGCCACGAACGAAGTCCGGGTTGGCGTATCCCCAGGTCAGATCGGCCAGGTGGAACAGCAGGTAGAGCCCGACGATGATGCCGGTCCAGCGCATCGTGCGCGAAGCGAAGCTGACAGCGATGTAGTCACGGCTCGACTGGTACTTGATCGGCCGGGATCGGTGGTTCATGCGGGTCAGCGAGTAGGCCGACGCGATGTGCAGCACGAACATGACGATCAGCCCGATCCGGAAACCCCACAGCACGACGTGGTGCGGCATTATCGGGTAGAGCAGCGCCCGGAGCCCCTCGGCGTAGTGGTCGAACTCGGTGCGCCCGAGGAACATCTTCAGGTTCCCGATCATGTGGACGAACACGAAGCCCATCAGGCCCACGCCGGTGAGCGCCATGATCCACTTCTTGCCCACGGCGGACGAGTAGAACTCGAGCGGCCAGAACGAGGTCTTCTTGCGCCGGGGGTTCACCTGCGGGGCGTCAGCCCCGGAACGGCGCTCGATCGCTGCGGTCATGCATCTCCTCCGTTGGAGCGCTCTGCCCACATCGGGCAGTTCGTCGAGCGCTCCGACGTCGAAGCTAGTGCGCCCGAAAACGGCCGACCAACCAAGGGTGTCGCCCGTCGCTCGTCGCCCGCTGTGCCGAACCCGGACACTTCCTTCGCTCACATAGGGTCCGCTCGTGGATCCAACCGCTGGAGTAGTCGTCGCGGTGCCCCTGGACGGCCCGGCATCGGCCGCCCCGGCGCTGCGTGATCCGGAGCTGATCGCCGACCTGCTGTTCATGCTGGGAGCTTCGGCGGTTCTCGAGCGCGAGGGGCCCGGTGGCGGAACGGAGCTGGTCGCTGACGTTCCAGCCTATGCAGTCGACGGGCTGCCAGCGGGTACCCGCGTGCTGGGCCCGGCCGACGCAGATCAGTCCTGGGTCGCTCCGCCGACGACTGTTCGTTGCGGTCGCCGGATCGTCATCCGGGCCGCAGCGGCCGGATCCGAGCAAGACGGTGCAGGCAGTGTCCTCGGCGGCGACGTCGTCGTTCGGGTGACTGCCGGTCGTGCCTTCGGGACCGGCAGCCACGCCAGCACCCGCCTGTGCATGGAGTTGCTCGAGGACCTGGCGCCGAATGCCTCGACCGTGCTCGACGTCGGCTGCGGCACCGGCGTGCTCGGCATCGCCGCGCTGCTGCTCGGAGCGGGGTCGGTGATGGCCATCGACGTCGATCCGGTCGCTGTGGAGGCGACCGCCGTGGCAGCCCGGAGCAACGGGGTCGCGGACCGGCTCGTCGTCGACAGCGCACCGCTCGCGGAGGTACCGGGCACGTTCGACCTGGTGCTCGCCAACCTGCTGGCCCCGATCCTGGAGGACCTCGGAGCGGATCTCGCGGCCAGGGTGGCGCCGGGCGGTGCCATCGTCGTCGGAGGTCTGCTGGCGGAGCAGGTGGATCGTGTCGTCGCGGCGCTCCGCCCCTTGGATCTGGTCGGCTCGCTGCGGTCTGTGGACTCGTTGCAGCCGGTGGACCCGGCTCGACCCGACCAGGGGGATGACGGCGACTGGGTGTCGCTCGTGTTCAAGGCTTCGGTGTGAGCACGGAGCGAACTTGTCGCCCGTACCAGCTCGGACTCGGTGCGATTGCAGTTGTTGGGCAACAGCAATCGCACCGAAAGAGCATCGAAAGGCGCACCGAAGGCAGGCGGCGACGCAACCGTGGACGTCCCACGCGGCCCGCAACATCGCGCAGCTAGCCTGCGGCCATGTCGCAGACGTCCGTCCCCACGCCATCGCCGACCCTTCCCTCGACTCTGGGCGCGCTGCGTGGCTCCGGTTGGGTCAGCGAGTCGGTCAAGGCCGAGATCCGCCGTAACGCGACCGCACGGATCCGTGCCGGTGAGCCGCTGTTCCCCGAGGTGCTCGGCTACCGCGACACCGTCTTCCCGCAGCTCGAGAACGCGCTGCTGGCGGGCCACGACGTCATCTTCCTCGGTGAGCGCGGCCAGGCGAAGACCCGCATGATCCGCTCGCTGGTCGATCTGCTCGACGAGTGGATGCCGATCGTGGCGGGCTCGGAGATCAACGACGATCCGTACGCCCCGATCTCCCCGCACGGCGTGGGGTTGATCGCCGAGATGGGCGACGACACGCCGATCGAGTGGGTGCACCGATCGACCCGCTTCGCCGAGAAGCTGGCCACGCCCGACACCGCCATCGCAGATCTGATCGGCGAGGTCGACCCGATCAAGGTCGCGGAGGGACGCCATCTGTCGGACCTGGAGACGCTGCACTTCGGGCTCGTGCCGCGGACGAATCGGGGCATCTTCGCGATCAACGAGCTGCCCGACCTGGCCGAGCGGATCCAGGTCGGCCTGTTGAACGTGCTCGAGGAGCGCGACGTGCAGATCCGCGGCTACAAGTTCCACCTTCCCCTCGACCTCCTGCTCGTCGCCTCGGCCAACCCCGAGGACTACACGAACCGCGGACGGCTCATCACCCCGCTGAAGGACCGGTTCGGGTCCCAGGTGCGAACCCACTATCCGCTCGACGTCGAGACCGAGGTCGAGATCGTCCGCCAGGAGGCACAGCCGTTCGCCGCGGATGGCGTCACCGTGCAGGTGCCCGAGCACATGGACGACATCATCGCGACGCTGTCGCAGCTGGCCCGCCAGAGCCCCCACATCTCGCAGCGCTCCGGCGTGTCGGTGCGGCTGTCGGTGTCGAACCACGAGGTGATGGTCGCCAATGCCGCTCGCCGCACGCTGTCGAGCGGTGAGGACATCGTCGTGCCCCGTGTGTGCGACCTGGAGGCGTTGCCTTCGTCGACAGCCGGCAAGGTCGAGATAGAGACCCTCGAGGAGGGCCGCGAGGGTCAGGTCCTCGACCATCTGATCCGCAACGCGATCCTGACCGTCTTCCGTGAGCGGGTCAGTCCCGAGAACCTCGTCGCGGTCGTCTCCGCGCTCGAGTCCCACGGCTCGGTCGACACGGGAGAGGACGTGGCGTCTGCTGATTACGCGGCGCTGCTCGAGACGGTGCCCGCGCTGCAGGTGCCGGTCGCGGAGCTGGTGGGGGAGGGGGCCTCTCCCGCGGCTGTGGCGTCGGCGGTCGAGCTGGTGCTCGAGGGGCTGCACCTGTCGAAACGGCTCAACAAGG
>CAYVDN010000118.1:0-4795 GCA_964450685.1 uncultured Microthrixaceae bacterium | reverse complement strand
CTGTGCCACCTTCCCGCGCCAGCTTTTCCAGCTTCGATTCAAGATCGAAAATGCAGTCGAGGAATCGTTTGGTGTCGGATCCGGTTCCTCTTCGTGCGGAGGTTGAGTTGTGGGGGGTTCCGGTCCAGGAGCAGCCGGGGGTGTCGCCGTCGAAGTATTCGGTTCGTTGTGAGATGCAGACGGCATCGACGAAAAAGTTCACGGCTACGTTCGTGGACGGGGCCGAAATGATGAACCAGCATCGGTCCGCGTTCGACTCGAACGGCCATGTCAACGAAATTCGCTGGGGATCATCGGTCACCGTGATTGTCTGTGATGTGCCGGTAAGGGTGCCGCCCGCGTTGCGACTGTAAAAGCTGACGTTCAACTGCTGTCCGGCGAACCCGTTGAGCGCGGTGACGGTTGCGGACGCGGTGTAGGTGACCCCTCCGGGCATGCCGGAGCCGACCACAAAGTTCACGCCCTGATCTGACCGGGGCGGGGCCAGCACCCTCAACGCTTTCTCACCGGCAACCGCAGCGGCAGCATAGTTTGCGTCGCCGGTGGTGTCCCATACCGGGCGCAGCTCTGACGTCGAGTTGTGGGCAGTGCCGGTCCATGTGATCTGACCCCAACTGATCTGGGTCGGGGTCGGGAAGAACGGTTTTAGTGTGCTGGTCTGCTCCAGCAGACCTGCGGTCATGTAGAACGTTGTGACCGACGCTTCAATGTGACTGACGCAAATTTTCGCGGTAGATCCCGCGGCAAAGGTGCGCGTAGACGAAATTCGCTGCCAGCTTCCCGTCGCGGTGAAATCCGCGCTGCCTGTCTCGCCTATGTAGGTGGTTCCGTCAGCGGCAAATTCCTGAAGCCGGAACCGGAAGGTTTGCCCTGCCGTCCCCTTGAAATAGCAGGAGCCAGTGAACTGAGCAGCACCAACGGCAACGGCGGGATGCGACTGACCGCCGTGGAACGTTGTCGCCGATGTAACGACTTTGAGGCTGGCTGCGGCATACCCGGTCGGGTACTCACCGGTGTCCCGCGAAATGGTCGAGCTCCCGTACTGATGCCAGCCAGTCGTGGCGCTATCCAGAATCGGGTTCGGGATCAGGTTAGTCGCGACCGACCCGGCCATGGAAACCCCGTCCGTCCCGTTCACCTCAAACGACGGATTCGGAAACAGGTTCGACGCCGCACCAATCCCCTGACCCTCGAAGCCCCAGACCTTCACCGGAATCTTCCGATTCATGAATCGTGGATCATCAGCCGGCCGTTCGCCCTCGGTGAATCTGGAGCCAGCCCAGTTTCGCTGCACCTCCGGTCGAGGAAACTGGATCTCCATCAGACCGAAGCCATGACTATCCGGGTCAGCAGTCATGCCGCCAGTCACTTCCAGCGGTGCGGTTCCGCCATCAGCTCGCGCATCGAGAATGAATCTTTCGAGAAGCTCCGAGGGCATCTAGATAGTGGCCTTTCTGCCGCCGGCCGTTCGACCGCGGCTCTGAGTGCGCCGGCCGAGTTGATCGACCTGCGTCCGAATCTGAGGATTGAGAGCGGAGAGAACCGGGTCGTCGAGGACGACGGTCACGATCACATCGCCGCCGCCCGTTGCGAGCCTGGCAGGAACTCCGACCCTGCCGCCCTGAGCGAAGAAAGCCCTGCCCTGCGAGCTCTGAGCGGTCCGAGTCGCGGCGATCTGCCCTCGCGTATCGGCGATAATGTCCCGGAAGAATTCGCCCTTCTCCGCGAGACTGTTGAATTCGCTGCGTCGGCTCGCCCGATATGCCTTCACCGGGTTCATGACCTTCTTCCGCCTGGCTGCCGTTGCCGCCTTGATCGCCTTCGTACGCTTCTCGATCTCAGCCTTGAAGTAAGCCTCGATCTCCTTCTTCGATGCCTTCCGAGGCGGTATGACACCGCCGTACTTGTTGCCGGTCGAAGGCAGCGTCCCGGTCTTTATCGACCGCTGACGCTGTTTCCGAAGCGCTGCCCGCATCGTCGAGAGACGATCGGTGCCCTGACTGTTGATCCGGTCGATCATCTCGTACCGCTGCCGGAGGCTCTTCCCTCCGAGCAGGAAGTCCATGCTGAAGCTCCCGGTGAGCTGCGACTGGAGAGCATTCAGACGAGGATCAATCTGATCGAGAACGTCGTAGGACTGCTCGTAGGCTCCGAGATCACCGGCCATCGGATCATGAAAGCCGAGCGTCTCAGCGAGCTCCGCATCGGTGAATCGAGGCATGTCCCTGAGTCCGTGCCGGAAACGAGGCAGCCTGAATTCCTCCCGGGTCTGCCGGCGACCCTCGCGGAGCGCCCGCTTCCTGCCGCGCCATCTCTTCCGGTAAGCGGCCCGCTCGCGTCGCCTGGCTTCCTTGATCTTCGCCGCCTGCTCAGTCGTGACCCATCGGCCGGCACCGGGCCGGACGCCGCCGTTCTGAGTCGCGGGTGCCGGCAGCCAGACCATCGTTGGACCGAGGAATGCCTTCGCACCTCGTCCGGCATCGGTCGGTCCCTTGTAGGACGGTGAGCCCTTCCGCGGTCGAGGCTCCTGTCCGAGCAGCCAGGCGACTCCTGTCGTGCCTGACGGGAAGCTGCCGGTCGAGAAACCGAGCTTCGAGACGCCGCCTTCGGTGACGTCGATCGCGTGTCCGGTCCAGCCTGCCGGCCCGAGATCCGTTATCGGCAGGATCGCGGACTTCCCGCCGATTCCGACGTCTGCGTAGAACGGCCGGCCGGCGCGAGAAGCGGTCATCCATCCCTGAGTCTTCGAGTTGTTCCATCCGGACTCTGCGCCGGGATTGATATTCAGCGCGAGCCCGGGCCTGGAGGTGTCTGATCCGCCGGCGGTCGCGCCGCCGTTGAACCATGTCGCGGAGCCCTGAAGGACGCCGGTCTTTCCGGGCACGAATCCGCCGCTCGCGAATCCCCATCCGACGAAATGCTTTGAGGTCGGATCGAAAGCGTCGAGGCCGTACTGCTCGATGATTCGCTGAGCCCGGGTAGGGACGCGACCGCCGCGAGCGAAGCCGGGCATGTGCCGGTGTTCGAAGTCGCCGGCCCATCCTCCGACCTCGGATGCTCCGTGACCTGATCCGGACTCGAAGAACCGCCAGCGGCCCTGCGGATCTTTGATCGAGATCATCGTGTGAGCGCTCATGCCCGAGCTGCCCCGGACTCCCCAGGTGAAGTATTTGCCATCGCCAGGAGCGCCGAGCGTGTACAGGCCCGTTCCCTGAGCGACAGTCATGGGAGCGCTGACGAAGTTGCCGGCACCGAGGATCGCCGACACATATCCGGAGCAGTCGAAAGGACCATCGCCGAGCGTTCCATGCCCGCCGCCATAGACGTATTCGTAACCGTGGCCGGCCTCGGTGACCGCCTCCTGGAGCATCTTCCGGACTCTGGCCGGATAGAGATTCCCGATCCATTTCGTAGCGGCTTCGCGGATCATGTCGATACCGCCCTGGCCGGTCGCCCGGGTGACGTCGGGTCCGCCGGTCAGCTTCGGCTTCGAGACCTTGCCGCCCTCCGCGAAGTAATGCGGTGTCGTCACACCGGAGAAGAGCTCGTCGAGCGAACCGTACGGGCCGAGCCCCATCGCCTTACTGAGCGCGAGCGCTTCGTCGACTGCCGGCTGCTGATGGCGATTCAGGAAAGCCTCGCCGGGTGCCGCCATTACCGGAACGGTGTCGTGAAGGCCGGCACCAGTCAGGAAGCCGCCCTGAGCGAAGGCAAGCTCGACTCTCTGGTTGGAGCCGAAGGCTTCCGCTGCCTGATTCGCATCAGACGCGAGGACTCCATAGGCGCTCTGGACCGGAGGATTGATTCCGGTGATCGCCTTCGTGATCCTCGAAGAGCTCGACTGAGCCCGCCTCGCGAGATCATCGACCGCCCGTGAAGACCGCCTGGAGCCCTGCTCCACATTCTGCGCGAGCGTCGTCGAAGAGCGCTGCACGTTCCGGTTGATTGCCCGCCAGGTATCCGCGAGCTTGTCTCTCAGGCGATCGCCAGACTTGCCGGTCTTCTTCCTGAGCGACTCGAAATTCTCGGTGACCTTCTTCTCGGCATCCTTCGTCTTCTCGTCCGCGTCGTCACCGATGCCATCCCAAATTTTCGCGAAGTCTTCTCTCGCCCCGGTTCCTTCCTTCTGGATATCGCCGCCCTTGTTGAGCTGCTGAAGGAACGGGATGCCGACCTTGTCGACCGCTGACTTCCGGATCACGAATTCGCCCGGTGCGAGCATCGCCGGCACGGTGTCTCGCGGATCTCGGACAGGACCGCCGGCCGCATATCCTCGGACGCCTTCGCCGGTGACGAGTCCGCCAGTCCAGCCGCCGCCTGTAACCCATTCGACGCCGATGCTCGGCTTCGTGATCTTGTCGAGCGCATCGCCAAGCCAGTCCGGACCGACGTCCTTGACCGCGTCGACGATGCCCTTCCTGACGTTCTCGCCGATGTTGTATCCGAACTTGTAGGCCTGCTTGCCGTCGTCGGTAAACATGTAAGCGAGAAGACCGATCACCGAGACGGTGGCAGCTGCTCCCGCGAGCAGACCGCGACCGGTGCCGACACCCATCTTCCGGCCCATCCTGCGGCTCGCTGCGACGACACCGCCGGTCTTCGCGGAGAGCACCGACCCGAGTCCCTGCGACGCAACATCGGCCGCGAAATAGGGTGCTACGACGCGAAGGAAAGCCATGCCGAGCCCGCCGGCGATTCTGCCGCCAGCTCTCCCGCCGAGCTTCGCGAGAGCTCCCCAACCGCCGAAAGCGTGAATCAGCCAGGCACCGACCGCGAGCCGGCCGAGCCAGTTCGA
>CAYVDN010000117.1:0-4812 GCA_964450685.1 uncultured Microthrixaceae bacterium | reverse complement strand
TCGACCTGGTTGTCATCGCCACGCCGGCGGAGGAGGTCCCGGCGATCATCGATCAGTGCGGCGAGCGCGGCGTCCGCAGCGTGGTGGTCCTCTCGGCCGGGTTCTCCGAGTCCGGGCCCGAAGGCGACTCCTTGGAGCGCGCAGCCCTCGAGTCGGCTCGCCGACACGGATTGAGGCTGCTCGGACCCAACTGCATGGGGGTGATCAACACCCACCCGTCGGTGCGGTTGGACGCGACCCTTGCGCCGGTGATGCCGCCGCACGGCACGGTCGCCCTGCTGGCAGAGGCGGGCACTCTGTCAGCGGCGATCGTGGACCACGCGGGAAGGATGGAGCTCGGTGTGTCGACGATGGTCGCGGCGGGCAACCGCGCTGACGTGTCGGCCACAGACCTGCTCAGCTACTGGACCGACGACGAGAACACGACTGCGGTGCTGATGTACCTGGCCAGCAGGAACCTCCGGCCCCGGTTCGTGCGCGCCGCACGGGCGGCTTCGCGGCAGATGCCGGTGGTGGCGCTGCACCCGTCGGCGGCAGTCGGTGCCGGCGACCCACGCGGGTCGGACGCTGCCAGACGGGCGCAGGCGCTCTTCCGTCAGACGGGCGTCATCCGGGTGGCGACCCTGGAACAGCTCTTCGACGTCGGCCGGGTCGTCGTCGACCAACCCGTGCCGGGCGGTGGCGGGGTCGTGGTGCTGGGCAACTCGGACGGTGCAGTCAGACTCGCCGCGGACGCGTGCCGCGGAGCGGGACTCGACGTCGTACCCGTCGAGGTGGAGTCGGTCTCCGGCGGCACCCTGCGCAACCCCGTGAATCTGGGCTACACCGCCGATGCCGAGGCCTTCCGAGCGGCGCTGAACCAAGTGACGGTCGACCCGAGGGTGCACTCGGTGATCGTCGTCTACACACCCCCTCGGCTGGCATGGGACGAGGACGTCGTGGATGTGATCCTCGATGCTTCCGCCGCCGCACCCGATGTCACGTTCGCGGCGACGATGCTCGGAGCTGCCGGGCGAGCCCGCCTGACACGTGCCCGGGAAGGGGTGACGACCTCGGTGCCGATCTTCCGGTTCCCGGAGGACGCCGCGCACGCGCTCGGACGGCTCGCCGGATACCACGCGTGGCGGCGCAGCGTGGGCAGCAACACCTCGGACCACGACCTCGCCGCCGACACCGACGCCGCCCGCGCGGTGATCGCCGCTGCAAGGTCCTCCCGTCAGGCGCAGCAGGGTGGGGAGTTGGCCCTGAGTCACTCGGAGCAGGCCGAGCTGTTGGGCGCCTACGGGATCGAGGTGATCGCACGCCGAAGTGCGGATGACGTCGAGGAGGCGGTGCAGGCAGCGGATCAGATCGGGTGGCCCGTCGTCCTGAAGGCAGCTGTTCGTGACCGCCTGACCCGGTCGGCGGCCAGCGGCGTCGTTCTCGACATCGGCGACGAGAGTCAGCTGCGCGCCAGTTGGGAACGCATGTCCGGAGCGTTGGGGGAACGGATGCTGCCGGTGGTTGTCCAGCGGTTCTCCGAGTCGGGTGTGGATGTGGCGGTCGAGGTGGCGCGTGAAGCGGACGGGACCGGCACCGTCAGGGTCGGCCTGGGAGGCCCCGCGGCGATCACGGGAGAGCAGGAGCTCGGTGTCCTGCCGCTCGGCCTAGGCGACGCGTCGACCCTCGTCGCCGCGTCGCCGGTAGGGCGGGTCCTGACCGATCCCCTCGACCGTGTCCCGGTCGTCGATCTGGTGCACCGGTTGGCCGCGCTCGTCGACCAGAACGACGAGATCCACCGCGTCCATGTAGATCCCGTCGTCACCTCGCTCAGGGGCGCGCTCGTCGCTGATGTCGACGTACGCATCGGCGACACGGTCGACGAGCTCGCCGTCAGGCGCCTCGAGTGACGCTTCACCCCTGGACGGTCAGGCGCGTGGCTCGCGAGGCAGGCCCAGAACTCGCTCGGCCAGGATGTTGCGCAGGATCTCGGTCGTTCCACCCATGATCGTGTAGGCCGGTGCGTAGCAGATGTTGCGTGCCACACGGCCCCAGCGGAGCGCTTCAGGGCCGGACACCCGGGCACAGAACCCTGCTATTCGCTGCTCGAGTTCGGTGCAGAACGTCTTGGTCGCCGCCGAGAACCCGGGAGGTGCCTGACCGATCACCTCCCGCAGGACCATCAGTCGACCGATTCGATAGCCGGACTCGATGGCAGCCAGCTCCTGGCGGACCAGCGGATCGCCGAGGTCGGCCGTCTCGAGTGCGTCGAGGTAGAGGCGACGGTTCGACACGAGGCGATCGATCCCACCGCGTTCGTGTTCCATCTGGCGCATCACCTGGCGGAAGCTGTCGTTGCGGGTGCCGACGAGGTGCGAGGCCGGGACCTCGACATCGGCGAAGTGGACCTCGCAGAAGTGGGCGTTGCCGGTCGCGTCGACTATCGGTCTGACCTCGATACCCGGGGTCGACATGTCGACGACGAACTCCGAGAGGCCGGCATGCGGCGCGGCATCCGGGTCGGTGCGAGCGATCAGATAGCACCAGTCGGCCCCGGCGGCACCAGAGGTGCAGACCTTCTGACCGTTCACCACCCACACGTCTCCGCGAAGTTCCGCCCGGGTCCGCAGCGACGCGACATCCGAGCCGGCATCCGGCTCGCTCATCCCGATACACCAGGCCGAGGTACCGGCGATGATCCCTGGTAGCCAGCGTTCGCGTTGGGTCGGTGTACCGAACTGGAGAAGCGTGGGTCCGATCTGGCGGTCCGCGAACCACGTGCTGGCGACCGGGGCGCCTTCGGAGATGAGGGCTTCGACCACGACGAACCGTTCGATGGGGCGGCGACCACCACCGCCGAACTCCGTCGGCCATGTCATGCCGAGCCAACCCAGCTCACCGAGCTGTCGTGAGAACTCGCGCGATGCGCCGATCAGCCAGGAGTCCTCCTTGACCGACAGGGTCTCGGCGGCCGCCCGACCGACGAGCCTGGCCTGCTCGGACAGCTCGATCAGGTCGTCGTCGAGTCGGTGGTCGAGCACGGTCAGGCTCCGAGGCCGGAATCCGGGGAGAGGGGTGGGTAGCCCTGTCGGATCCACTCGTGCAGCGCGCTGAACGGGTAGATGCCCGTCGCATGGCCATCGTTCCACACGACGCCGAGACCCCACGCGCCGACCAGTTGCGCGTCGCGCAGCTCCAGAACCTGTTCACCGCTGCGGACAGGCCACGCGGGTCGCCCGGCCTGACGTGCAACCCGACACGTGGCGCACGGACAGTGCAGGCGGAGATCCACCAGGCCTATCGACCCCGAGACACCGTCGTCGAAGGTGAGTCGCAGCTCCATCGAGGGCCGGTCGACGGTGATGTCGACAACGTCGGCATTCCCAGTGGGCTGGATCGGCAGGTCGGTCGGCTCTGACATGACTGCATGCTGTCAGGTGCGCGCCGGCCTCGTCCCGTCCGGAGCGGGGGGCGGCGTGGGGCTACGGTCCTCGGGATGCGTGCGATCGTGCTCCAGAGCTACGGCGGTCCCGAGGTGCTGGGCTTCGCCGACGTACCCGAACCAGTGCCGGGCCCCGAGGAGGTGCTGGTGGAGCTGCGTGCGACCGCGGTCAACCGCGCTGACATCCTCCAGCGAATGGGTCTGTACCCCGGGCCACCGATGGAGCACGAGATACCGGGGCTCGAGTTCGCCGGCACCGTCGTGTCCGTCGGCGAGAGGGTGCGCGACCGCTCGATCGGCGATCAGGTGATGGGGATAGTCGGCGGGGGTGCATACGCCGAACGACTGGCCGTGCACGAGCGCCAGACGATGCGGGTGCCCAACGGGGTCGGCCTTCTCGACGCAGCCGCAATCCCCGAGGTGGCGATCACCGCGTACGACGCGCTCGTCCTGCAGGGTGGACTGGGTGCCGGCGGCTGGGCACTCGTGCACGCCGGTGCATCGGGGGTCGGCAGCGTCGGGATCCAGATCGCCCGTGCTGTGGGTGCACGGGTGGTCGCGACGTGCTCGGCGGGCAAGGTGGAGGCGTGCAGGGAGCTCGGCGCCGATGTGGTGGTCGACCACACGACCGGGGACTTCGTGGAAGCAGTGCGCGATGCCACCGGCGGCGGAGGTGTCGACGTGGTGCTCGACGTGGTCGCCGGCGACTACGTGGCGCGCAACCTGCAGGCATGTCGGGTCGGGGGGACGATCGTGCAGGTGGGCATAATCCGCGGTGGTACGGCAGAGGTGCCAGTCGGAAACCTCCTCACGAAGCGGATCAGATGGGTTGGCACGGTCCTGCGCAGTCGCCCGCTGGAGGAGAAGATCGCCGTGACCCGACGATGCGAGCACGACCTGGTCCCTCTCTACGAGAGCGGCGCGCTCCGGCCGGTCATCGACCGCGTCTACCCGATGGACGAGGTCGCCAACGCCCACGAGCACGTAGGGGCCAACGCGAACGTCGGCAAGGTTCTGCTGGCGTTCTGAGCAGGCTCAGCGGGTCTCGATGGGGGAGTAGTCCCGTACCGGGTGGCCCATGTACAGCTGGCGGGGGCGATAGATGCGCGAGTCCTGGTCGAGCAGTTCCATGTAGTGAGCGAGCCAACCCGCGGTGCGTGGGATCGCGAAGAGGACGGTGAACATCTCCATGGGGAAGCCCATCGCCTGGTAGATGAGCCCGGAGTAGAAGTCGACGTTCGGGTACAGCTTGCGGCTGACGAAGTAGTCGTCGCTCAGAGCCACTTCCTCGAGCTTCAGTGCGATGTCGAGCAATGGGTTCTTTCCGGTCACCTCGAACACCTCGTCGGCGGTGCGCTTGATGATGCGTGCCCTCGGGTCGTAGTTCTTGT
>CAYVDN010000116.1:0-4963 GCA_964450685.1 uncultured Microthrixaceae bacterium | reverse complement strand
CGGGGACCAGGTCGAGTTGGTCGGGGTGCTTGACCAGGTAGCTGCGCACGTAGGGGCAGGTCGGCCGCAGCGTGCGACCCCGGCGGCGCAGCTCGTCGAGGACTCCACCGATCAGGGTCGAGGCCATACCACGCCCTTCGAAGCCGGTGACGGTCTCGGTGTGCACGAGCTCGGTCAGCTCCCCGCTGTTGCGGTACTCGACGAAGGCTGCCAGGTCGCCGTCCGCGTGGAGCTCGTAGCGTGACCTGTCCGGGTTGTCTCTCACGGTAGTTAGTCTCATCGCTCCATCGTTCGGTCGCAGCACAGGGTGCTCCAGCCCGGCCCAGCCTTGCACTGAGTCGGAGCATCAGGCGGAGTGAACGACCACCGGCCCGCTCAGCTCAGTGTGAGCAGCAGCTCGTCGAGCTGCGCGAACGTCTCGTGGGTTGCGTCTGCCGCGCCGGTACCCGCCTCGTCCAGCGCCTCGTCGGACGGATACAGCTCGCTCATGACGACGAGCGTCCCGCCGTTGTGCTCGTCGAAGGTCACGGTGCTCACTGAGCCGTTCTCTCCGCCCTCGTCGTTCGTCCACACGATCCGTGATGGCGGCGTGACCTCGATGTAGCGGCCGAAGAAGTCCATGCCCTCACCGAAGTTGAGCCGGTAGCTGCCCCCGGTTCGCACATCCATCTCGCATTCGTGCATCACCATGCCAAGCGACCTGGGCACCCACCACCGCTGGAACAGCTCCGGGTTCGACCAGGCCTCGAACACCAGCCGCGGCGGCGCATCGAAGAAGCGCGTGACCACAAGTTCGCGGCCCGATCTCCGTTCCACGGTGGTAGCGCTTGCCACTGCTGACTCATTTCGCTCGCTTGCGTTCATCAACGTGCTCCTTCTGTTTCAGTTCATCCAGGACCAAGTCCAGCTCGCGGAACCGCGAGTCCCAGAGTTGGTGGTAGGAATCGATCCACTCCGAGACCTCGTCGAGCCGCTTGGTGGAGATCCGGCAGTAGCGAACCCGTCCGACCTTGTGGGTGACGACCAGCCCCGCATGCTCCAGCACACCAACGTGCTTCCGCATTCCTGTGAGCGTCATACCGAACTCGTCAGCGAGCTCGGTGATCGAGGACTGGGAACGCCCGACGTGCTCGAGCACGCCTCGCCGTGTCCGGTCCGCCAAGGCTGCAAACGCGGCATCGAGTGACTCCATCGAATACTGAACCATCTAGTTCAGTATTCGAGCACCAACATCGCCCCGATGCAACCCAATGGGTGCGATCGGAGGGTCTGTGTGGACCTTGAAGGACGACTCTGCGGGAGACGCGGCGCCTGTGATCGACCGGATGCCGCGTCAGCCGGGTGTCAAGAACCTGCAGGTAGGCCCCGACGAACTGACGAGACGACGGTCGAGGGTCGCCAATGGAGCATCGAGCAGCTCGGCGACCGCGACGTACCACGCATCGTAGGAGGTGACGTTGGATCGAAGGCCCCACGAGCGATCGGCGATCAGAGCGTACGGAACCAACTGGACTCCCAGGTCGAGCAGGTCCGCGTGAGCCAGCGACGCGATGTCGTCGGACAGATCCCCCGCCTGCACTGCTCGCCTCAGAACGTTGGCCACCTCGACGTGGAGAAGGTGCGGCGCCGCAAGATCCCGGTCCAGGAGCGCTTCGGCCCAGCGACCGTCGGGGCCGGAATCAACCAGTGCTGCCACGACCACGGATGCGTCGACAACGAGTGTCATCGACGCCCAGCGTCTCGGTGCCTGATGATCTTCACCGCCGGAAGGCGTGTTGCGGTGTGCTGCTTGCGTTCTCTGACTCGCTCCACCAGTGCCTCGGGATCGGGCCGACTCGCCAGGCTTATCAACTGGATCCGGAGGTACTCCTGCAACGACCGACCTGATCGCGCCGCACGAGCAGCCAACTCATCACGCGCGCTATCCGGCACGTCCCGTACAGTGATCGAAGCCATGCATGCATTTTAGCAGCATTGACAGCAATTTCGCAGCGCCATACCACTAGTCCGCTGGTCGGCGTCACGGCGGAGACGTACCGCCTCCATCAGTGCCGCACGGTGCGACTCAGGACATCCGAGAGCGTGGCGGGTCAGTGACCGGTGAGGGTCTCGACGTCGGATCTGATGGAGGCGAAGTCGCCGTGGGCTTTGCCGGTGTAGGTGCTGACCCACGCGTCGAGCTGCCGTCCCCTGCGGACCCCGGATGACACCGTCGTCGCCGAACGAAGTCCACCAGGAGGTGCTGACGGCTCCGCCGGCATCGGACGGGTTCGCCGCCGTCGCGCCGAGTTCATGGTTGCCTGACCCGCTGCTGTCCCGGGGCACCGATCGCGAGCAATACCCGCGGCCGGCCTCGCTCAGTTCGGCAGCAGGGCTCGGCGGTGCTCACGTGGGCTGACGCCCCTGACCCGCTTGAACGCCGTGCTGAGGGCGAACGCGCTGCTGTATCCCACCTCGTCGGCGACAGCGGCGATGGTCGTCCCCGGTTCGAGGAGCCGGTCGGCAGCGAGAGCCAGGCGAACGTTCGTCAGGTAGGTCATGGGCGGGCTGCCGGTGAGATCGTTGAAGCGCCGGGCCAGCAGAGCGCGGGACACCCCGGCACCGCGGGCGAGTCCGGCCACCGTCCAGGGCTCGGCGGGCCGATCGTGGATGAGCCGCAGCGCCCTACCGACAACGGGGTCGGCGTGGGCCTGGTACCAGGCGGCGGCCGGATCGTCGCCGGCGGCGAGCCACGCTCGGAGCGCAGTGACCAGGACGAGGTCGAGCAGGCGGTCGAGCACGGCGGACTGGCCGGGCTCGTCCCGTGCGGTTTCCGCGGCCAACACGTCGACGATGGTGCTGTCCCAGTCATCGGCGGACAAGACGATGTTCGACGGGAGCTGAGCGAGGAGCGGATCGCCGACTGTGCTCAGCTGCTCGTAGGTGCCGACGATCATGACGGTCCCACCGTCGGGGTCGTTGCCCCAGGTGCGGACTCCGAGGCTCATCTCCTGGGTGAGGGGCCGACCCTGCACGGTCCTGCAACGTTGGCCGGGTTCGATCACGATGCGCGGGTCACGGGTTGCGTCGTCGGCCAGCTGGTAGGGGGTAGGTCCGCGCAGGATGGCAACACTGCCCGCTGCGAGGTGTCGGGCAGGTTCTCCATCCATCGAGAGCTCGGCGTGACCCGCCACGACCACGACGACCGATAGCGGAGCACGGTCCTCCACGCGGATGGACCACGGCGGGGAGAACACCGTCCGCAGCAGGAACGCCTGCCGAGCCCTGGGCCCCTCGAGCAGTCCGCTCAGCTGATCCACTCGAGGATCGTGGACGATCTCACATGAAAAGTCGAGCTTTGACTATGGATCATCTGCAGCGATTGTCGTTCGATCTCTCCATGACCACTACAACCACACACGAAACGACCCTGGTGCTCGGCGCCAACGGCAAGACGGGAAGTCGGGTGGCGAAGCGCCTCGCTGCGCTGGGCCAGCCCGTCCGTCGCGGATCGCGCACCTCTGAACCCCGCTTCGACTGGTCCGATCCAGCCAGTTGGGCTCCGGCACTGGACGGAGTCGATGCGGTGTACCTCAGCTACCAGCCCGACCTGGCCTTCCCAGGTGCGGCCGAGCAGGTCGCCGCCTTCGTCACCGCGGCGAAGTCCGCTGGAGTCGGTCGGATCGTCGGGTTGTCCGGTCGCGGTGAGCCCGGCGCCGAGGCAGCCGAGCAGGCGATCCAGCACGGTGGGACCGACTGGGCGATCGTCCGATCTGCGTTCTTCTTCCAGAACTTCTCCGAGGCGTTCTTCGTCGATCCGCTTCGGGAAGGCATGCTCGCCTTCGTGGGCGGAGACGTGACCGAACCGTTCGTCGATGCCGACGACGTGGCCGACGTCGCCGTGGCCGCGCTCACCGACGCCCACCTGCTCGGCCGGGTGCACGAGGTCACCGGACCGCGGTTGATGACGTTCGCGGATGCGGTCGGTGAGATCGCCGAGGCGACGGGGTGCAACATCGGGTTCATGCCGATCAGCGGCGAGGAGCTCGCCCAAGGCCTGGTCACCGAGGGGCTACCCGCCCATGACGTGCGCGCTTACGTCGAGCTGTTCACCACCGTCCTGGATGGCCGCAACAGCCACGTCACCGACGGGGTCAGACGCGCCCTCGGGCGCGAACCACGCGACTTCGCCGACTTCGTCCATGCAGCTGCCGCCAGCGGTGTCTGGGATGCTCCGATGCCGAGCGTCGTGGGTGGGTCCCGATGATCGGCACCGGGCCGCGGGTGGCCACGATCGCGGCCGTGGTCGGTGCGGGCACGGTCGGAGGCGTCTACTTCGCCTTCTCCACCTTCGTCATGCGGGCCGTTGGTCGCTTGGAAGCAGCACGTGCCGTCACCGCCATGCAGTCGATCAACCGCGCCGCACCCACCGCTGGGTTCATGTCCGCCATGTTCGGGACCGGCGTGCTGTGCCTCGGTTTGGGTGTCCACGCGGCCAGGACCTTGGAGCGGCCCGGCTCGCCGGCGCTGCTCGCCGGAGCGGTTCTGTACCTCGCAAGTATCGCCGTTACCGCTGCATACCATGTGCCCCGCAACGACGAACTGGCGCTGGTCGACCCCCACAGCAGTGGGGTCGACGCGGCGTGGTCCTCCTACGCCGATGGATGGACCGTGTGGAACCACGTCCGCACCGCTACTTGTCTGGCGGCAACCGTCGCTCTAGCGGTCGCCCTGGTAGCCGATTGAGGCGAATCGAGCCGGTGTCGGTCCTGAGGGTGCTCCATCTGCTCGAACCAAGCCCGCCACACCCAGTCCCGCTACGGTCGCCCGCATGCCAGCCGCCCCGCGCCTCCATCAGCAGAACCCACCCGAGCAGGCATCCGTTCAGCTCAGCACCGGGCAGCTGATCCAGCTGAACGACTCGCCGATGGTGGTGATTCGATGATCTGGTCGGAGTCGACCGCGCTGACACGGCTCGATACCA
>CAYVDN010000115.1:0-5013 GCA_964450685.1 uncultured Microthrixaceae bacterium | reverse complement strand
TCATCAGGTAGTCGCGGATCTTCCAGTCCTCGATGAGGTAGTCGACGTACTCCTCGCGGGCGGCGAACCAGCGGGACTTCCAATCGGTCGTGACACCGAGGCGGAAGCCGTAGGGATTGACCTTCTGACCCATCAGTCGTCCTTCTTGTCGGTCTCGTCGGCTTCGGTCTCGTCGGCCGCTTCTACCTCGGTGGTATCGGACTCGTCCGACTCCTCGGCGGTGCTGTCGCCCTCGGGGGCATCGACTTCAACGGCCTCGGCAGACTCCTCGACCTCGACGTCGTCGATCTCGACCTCTTCGGCCTCGGTCTCATCGGTCGACTCGGCCTTGGCCTCACCGGATCGACTGCGGGCAACTCGACGGGCGCGTGCCGAAGCAGCGTCGGTGGACGTGCGACCCTTGCTGGCCATCCTGTCCCGGATCGCCGCAAGCTCGTCAGCGTCGTAACGACCGACGATCACGGTGATGTGGCACGTGCGCTTGCGAATCCGCGTGGCACGGCCACGGGCACGGGGCCGCCACCGCTTCATGGTGGGACCCTCGTCGGCGAAGCACGCGCTGACGAACAGCTCCTCGGGCGGGACATCGTTGTTGTTACCAGCGTTGGCAACCGCTGAGTCCAAGACCTTGAGGATCACAGCGGCGGCGCCGCGGTCGCTGAACTCGAGGATGTTGCGCGCCTCGAAGACGGACTTGCCACGGATGAGATCCAGGACCTCGCGTGCCTTGTACGCCGAGAAGCGGGCGTGGCGGTGCACCGCGCGGACGCCCGGGCGCTCGTTGGTCTTGCGCTCGTCGAAAGTGATAGCTGCCATCACCGACGTCCCTTCGCGCCCTTCTCCTGCCCGGCGTGGAACTTGAACGTCCGGGTCGGAGCGAACTCGCCGAGCTTGTGGCCGACCATCGACTCGGTCACGTAGACCGGGACGTGCTTGCGGCCGTCGTGTACGGCGATCGTGTGGCCGATCATGTCTGGGATGATCGTGGAACGACGTGACCAGGTCTTGATCACTGTCTTCTGGCCCTGCTCGTTGAGGGCGTCCACCTTCTTGAGCAGGTGGTCGTCCACGAAGGGGCCCTTCTTGAGGCTGCGTGGCATCGGAGCTCCTCGCTCAGATCACCGACGTGAGCCGCGGGTGCGGCGACGACGGACGATCAGCTTCTGGGACGGTTTGTTGGTGTCGCGGGTACGGCCTTCAGGCTTGCCCCATGGCGAAACGGGGTGACGGCCACCGGAGGTCTTGCCCTCACCGCCGCCATGGGGGTGATCGACGGGGTTCATGGCGACGCCGCGGGTCTGCGGACGCACACCCTTCCATCGATTACGGCCCGCCTTGCCGACCTTGATCAGGTCATGCTCGGAGTTGCCGACCTCGCCGACGGTCGCCCGTGCGTCGATAGGCACGCGGCGCATCTCTGTGGACGGAAGCCGCAAGGTGGCGAAGTCGCCCTCCTTGGCGACGAGCTGCACGCTCGAACCAGCGGACCGGGCGATCTTGCCGCCGGCGCCGGCCTTCAGCTCCACGTTGTGCACGACGGTACCGACAGGGATGAAGCGCAGCGGCAGGGCGTTACCGACGCGGATGTCAGCACCCTGGCCGGACTGCACCATGTCGCCGACGCTCAGTCCCTTGGGGGCCAGGATGTATCGCTTCTCGCCGTCCACGTAGTGCAACAGGGCGATGCGGCAGGTCCGGTTCGGGTCGTACTCGATCGACGCGACCTTGGCAGGGACGCCGTCCTTGCGTCGCTTGAAGTCGATGATGCGGTACTGCTGCTTGTGACCGCCACCGCGGTGGCGGGAGGTCTTGCGTCCGTGGTTGTTGCGGCCACCCGACTTGGGCTTGGGTGCCAACAGCGACTTCTCCGGGGTGTCGGTCGTGATGTCACCGAAGTCCGACACCGTCTGGAAACGGCGCCCCGGGCTGGTGGGCTTGCGCTTGCGAACGGCCATGTCACTTCACCTCGAACAGGTCGATCTGGTCGCCACCCTCGGAGAGCGTGACGATGGCGCGCTTCGTGTCGGGACGGGACCCGAAGGTCGGCTTGCGACGGTTGCGCTTGCGCTTGCCCTTGCGGTTGAGCGTGTTGACACTCGACACCTTCACACCCGGCCAGATCGCCTGGACGGCGTCGCGGATCTCGGGCTTCGATGCGCTGGGCGCGACCTCGAAGGTGTAGACGCCCTGATCGAGAAGACCGTAGGACTTCTCGCTCACCACCGGGCGCAGGATGACATCGCGGGGATCCTTCACGAGGCGGCCTCCGTCTTCTTGGCGGCACCGGGCAACGTCGCCTCGGTGAACACGACGTAGTCGCTCACGAGCACGTCGTAGGTGTTGAGCTCTCCCGAGGTGATGACGTGGACCTCGGGGAGGTTGCGGAAGCTCTTGGCAGCGTTCACGTCAGATGGGTCGATGACGACCAGCGCGCGCCCGGACACGCCGAGAGCCACCAGTGCGGCCCGGGCATCCTTGGTGCTGGGCGTATCGAACTCCCACGCCGCTACCACCACGACCTTGTCCTCGGCAGCGCGATCCGAAAGGGCCGACGCCAGCGCGAGTCGCTTCATCTTCTTCGGGGTCTTCTGGTCGTACTTACGCGGCTTGGGTCCCAGAGCGACACCACCGCCACGCCACTGAGGTGCGCGGATCGTGCCTGCACGGGCGCGGCCGGTGCCCTTCTGCTTCCAGGGCTTGGCGCCTCCACCGCGGACCTCAGAACGGGTCTTGGTGGACTGGGTGCCGGCGCGCTTGGCGGCCAACTGGGCGACGACGACCTGGTGCATGACGGCCACGTTCGGCTCGACACCGAACACATCGTCGGCGAGGTCCACCTGGCCCTGGTCGGCGCCGGTTCGGGAGCGGAGCTTCACTGACGGCATCAGGCCGCACCTCCATTGGCAGCAGCACGGCCCTTGACCGCGTTGCGGATGATGACGGTCCCGCCACGGGGCCCGGGAACCGAACCCTTGATGAGCACGACACCGCGCTCGGGGTCC
This sequence comes from uncultured Microthrixaceae bacterium, assembly GCA_964450685.1. GTDB lineage: Bacteria > Actinomycetota > Acidimicrobiia > Acidimicrobiales > Microtrichaceae > JBAOHV01. The sequence continues at coordinate 2,011 of CAYVDN010000115.1, read as the reverse complement.
GCTCCCACGACCACGAGGTTCAATGTGGTGACCTGGTCGGCGCCCATGCGTCCGGCCATGCGGGTGCCCTTGAACACGCGAGCCGGGGTGGCGCACTGGCCCACCGCTCCGGGCTTGCGATGAACTCGGTGGGCGCCGTGCGATGCCGGCGCGCCGCCGAAGCCGTGGCGCTTCATGGCGCCTGCGAATCCCTTGCCCTTGCTGATGGCCGTGACGTCGACGAGCTCGCCGGCCTCGAACAAGTCTGCGGCCAGCTCCTGGCCGACCTGGTAGTCGCCGACGTCCTCGAGACGGAGCTCGAGCAGCTTCACGCCGGGGTCGACGCCTGCGGCGGCGTACTGACCAGCGGTGGGCTTGTTCAGCTTGCGAGCGTCCCGGTTCCCGTAGGTGACCTGGAGGGCGCTGTAGCCGTCGCGTTCTGGGGTACGAAGCTGGACGACCCGTGCCGGCGTCACGCGCAGCACGGTGACCGGGACGACGTTGTTTGCGTCGTCCCAGACCTGGGTCATGCCCAGCTTCTCTCCTACGATTGCCTTCTTCGCCATGGTGGCTCTGTCCTTTGGCGTGGTCCGACGGGATCCGCCGATCCCGCTCACGCAAGCGCTCCGCACAGGCAGACCTGGCGGAGCGGCGTCTCGGTTGTGCCGTGCGGTTCCGGACCGAACTGGGTCGGTCCGGCCTACCCGGACGTCGATTGATACGAAGCCCTGCACGGAGCATCGGTGATCGACCGGAGTGAGCGATCTGTCCGATGCAGCTGCGGGGAGTGAATCCCACGGGCAGTGCTGTGCCCGTGACGACCTGTAGAACTTAGCAGGGACCCGGCCTGTCACCAAATCCCAGTACGAGGCCCAGCGTTCAGGCGTTCTGGATCTTGATCTCGATGTCGACACCGGCAGGAAGGTCCAACCGCTGCAGCGAGTCGACGGTCTTCGGAGTCGGTTCGATGATGTCGATGAGGCGCTTGTGGATCCGCATCTCGAAGTGCTCGCGGGAGTCCTTGTCCTTGTGGGGCGAGCGGATGACGGTGAAACGGTGCTTCTCGGTGGGCAACGGCACCGGACCGCGCACCTTGGCCTGGGTTCGGGTGACGGTCTCGACGATCTTCTTGGTCGACTGGTCGATGACTTCGTGGTCGTAGGCCTTGAGGCGGATGCGGATCTTCTGGTCAGCTGCCATGTGAGCTCAATCTCCAACGTTCTCGCACCCGCGGCCGGGTGGGTCATCGACTGTCAAGTTGCAGGCCCGTTTCCGGGCCGGTCGACGATGGTAGCGGCAGGCACCGGGGCTCGCCAATCCGACATCGTCGGGTCGTCGGAGCACCTGAACGACGAATGGGCGCCCCGCAAGGGACGCCCATTCGTCAGACTGCTCGAGCCGCCGCCCTGCCCCGGGTTCGAGCCGGGATCAGGAACGGAGGTCTGGGAGCCGATGGATCACTTGATGATCTTGGTGACGCGACCGGCGCCCACGGTACGGCCACCCTCGCGGATGGCGAACTTCAGTCCCTCGTCCATGGCGATGGGGGCGATCAGCTCGACCGTCACAGAAGTGTTGTCGCCGGGCATGCAGATCTGGGTGTCCTCGGGGAGGGTGATCGTGCCGGTGACATCTGTCGTGCGGAAGTAGAACTGCGGCCGGTAGTTGGTCTGGAACGGCTTGTGACGGCCGCCCTCCTCCTTGGTCAGGACGTAGACCTGAGCCTCGAAGTCGGTGTGCGGGGTGATGGAGCCCGGCTTGGCGAGCACCTGGCCACGCTGGACCTCTTCCTTGTCGATGCCACGCAGCAGGGCGCCGATGTTGTCTCCGGCCTGGCCCTCGTCGAGGAGCTTGCGGAACATCTCGACACCGGTGCAGGTGGTCTTCTGTGTGGCCTTGAGGCCGACGATCTCGAGCTCGTCGCCGGTGTGCACGACACCCTGCTCGATCTTGCCGGTGACCACGGTGCCGCGGCCGGTGATCGAGAACACGTCCTCGATCGGCATCAGGAACGGCTTGTCCACATCACGGG
>CAYVDN010000114.1:0-5085 GCA_964450685.1 uncultured Microthrixaceae bacterium | reverse complement strand
ACGTCGCCCGCTACCACCCGACCGACGCCTCCGGGTTCGAAGAGGGCTACGTCGCGGTCACCCGCGGCCGCAACGGCGCCCGCCTCTACGTGGTCGACGGGACCGTCGCCGTCGACCAGGACGACCACCACAGCCGCCAGACCGAACGGCACTCCCTGGATGACATCACCGACGCGTTCGGGCGGCGCCGTGCGAACCAGATGGCTGCGGACCTCAGCCACTCACTCGACGACGTCGCCGCCATGGTTGAGAAGGCCACCCTCGCCGAGCTCCACTCGCGTCGACGAACGCTCGACCGGCAGGTCGCCACGGCGCCCGCCGACACCACGCAGCTCATCACCGAAGCGAGTCAGTCACGCGACGCGCTCATCGTGCGCCAACGCACCATCACCGATGCCGGCCAACCGATCCCCGACGGACTCCAGCGGCGCATCGCCACTCTCGACCACCGGATCGACGCTGCCGCCCGGCAGCAAGCCGAGCGAGACATATGGACCGTCGAGCACGCCGACCTGCTCCACGAACGCGACCTCGTCGACCACGCCGAACGTGCCGTCGAAGCTCGCATCCGCCAACAGCCCCTCGCTCACTTGCCACCCCACGCCATCGACGCACTCGGACCCGAGCCGCAGCTGCAGCGCCACCGCAACGCCTGGAACGCTGCTGCATCCGCGGTCGCGATCCACCGTGCCCGACACGACGTCGAACCCGATGCCGGTGACGGCCTCGACGGCGCCGCTGAAGTACTCGGGGAACGGCCGACCGACCTCGACGCGGCGTTCAGCTGGGACTACGCAGCCGACAAGTTCAGCCAGCTTCACGCCGAGGTGGAGCCCGATGCGGAATCAGGTGTCGAGTTGTGAGCGGGCGCGGCTGAATCGTCCCTGGGCGGACTGAGTCCTGATCCCGAACGCCTCGCCGACCGCAGCCCAGGTCACGGGCTCGTCGCCGGTCCGGGCCACGGCGACAGCGTCGGCCGACAACACGTCGAACGCTTCCGCCAGACGGGCCGCGAGGACAGCCCTGCGCAGCGGTCCCGGTGGTGCTGCACGGGCGGCACGCCGAGTCGGTGTCATCTCATCTAGTAGCGCACGCGCGGCCGCCATCACCGCCGGGTCGATCGAACTCTCCGCTGCTTTCGGGGGACGACCCGCTCGTGCACTCACAGCGACGAACCCTACCGAAACAGGTCAGGAATATCCTGATCTTCTGGTCGGGTCGACGATGCTGAGGCGCTGCTACGAGACCTCGATGTCGATCTCAGCGTCGGCTGTTGGTGTCGGCGAGGGCGCCGGGGATGGTGCGGTCCATTCGACGGGTCCGCGTGGCCGGGCCATGCCAGCGGTGAGCCCGGAACGGATCGTCAGCGCGGCTTCTTGTTCGCTCAGCCCCGCTGATTCGGCGGCATGACGCAGGTGGGACTCGATGGCGTCGATGTCGAGCGCTCCGGCGCCGGCGATCTGCCCTAGCGCGAACGCCGCCCGGTTCAGTGTGTGGTTGCGGGTTCCTTCGGGCGCGAACCGGACCCGGTCGATCTCGCCGCGCAGCGCTGCGGCGGCCCACCGATCGAGCGCGTCGGTGATCGGGATCGGCTCGTGGGTGACACGGCGCTCGATTCGAGGTGTATCGACGAGGCGTTCGAGCCAGTCCGGCAGCTGCGGCGGCTGGCCGCCTCTGCTCCACTGGTAGCGACCACCAGCGACATGCAGACTCGGCGGAGCCACCACGTATCCGCCATCGCCGCGGATGTCGACACCGGGCCCCACGCGACCTGCCGAGTTGGGAACCTGATGCCCGGGCCAGGCGAACATGACGTGCCAGCCGCCCGAACCCGTGCGAACCCGCGGCCCCGGTGGGAGCGGCCCGTGTTCGGCGACGAGTTGGCGCATCGAGTCGATGCCGCCGTGGTCCGGGTCGACATCCACGACCACCAGACCTGATGGCCGTCCGGTCACCACACCGACGTTGGCGTCGGGCCATCGGCGCCACCATGCCGCCACCGCCTGTGGGTCGGTGCTCGCGTCGCGAAGCCCGTTGGGTGTGCGCGGATGTTTGCCGGGCGAGGAGCAAGCGCCGCGGTGACACGAGCAGCCACGTTGGGCTGGGGTGTGACACGGGAATACAGGTCGTCCCTGGCGTGCGTACTCTAACGCAGCCGCTCCGAGGGCGCCGCTGCTCACCAGTCGGCTCCCACATCAGGCTCAGTCGAGCTGGCATCGACCAATGCGGGTGCTGCTTCTACGGCGACGGGTTCGACCTCGCAGTAGTCGTAGGCCAGAGCGGACGCCTCACGGCTTCCGACACCGACCTCGTAGACGCCAGCAGTCGCGAAGTCGACCATCGCGACCCCATCAGCGCGGCGGACCGAGGTGACGATGCCGGTCGCACCAGGATCGGGGAGATCGTCGGTCGACGAGACGTCGACCGACGGTCGAACGATCAACCGGTCACCAGCGCGAACCTCCAGCCCGTCGCGCAGTTCCATCGCTGGGCCGGTCAGCCAGTCGTCAACTGTCAGCACCGCCCGGGCCAGTCGCTCCCACCGAACGGCATCCTGTTCGGATGCAACCGGGATCGGGCGCTCAGCTTCGGTGTCGAGCCTGCCGCGCCACGCGCCAAGCCGCATGACCACATCCAGCCCATCGACCCCTCGTCCCGCCTCAGCGAGAAGCCGCTCCGCTCGAACGGTCGCGTCATCGGTGGCCGCGGGCGGTCGCCCAGCGGCAGCGGCCACCGTCGAGTCGGGGCGGAGCGGGCTGCTCCGGGATGCCTCGCGGTCGACGGCGAAGTCCGCTCCACACACCCCGCAAGTCACCGGCCCCTTGGCCAGCACCGACGGCGCCATGCGCATCCTCCGCCCGCACCCGCACTCCGCCGGCTTCACCTTCGTCCGGTCGGAGTCGCCGCCCGAGCGGGTCGTGCCCTCAGCGCCGAGTTGTTGCTCGACGTTCCCAGTCGAAAGCGCCGACCGAGGGACCCGTCGAGCGATCCTCATCGCCGCCTCGAGCCGATCGATGTCGGCGGAGTACCGCTCAGCGGTCTCGGGCGGCACCGACGTCTTTGCGAACCCATAGGGGTTCATCTGCTCGACCGTGAGACCGACCTCGATCGCCGTCGCCTTGAACCGGGCGTTGTGGTATCGGCCACCCCGCGACGTGTCCTTGATCTGCCGGGCAGCGTTGATACCGTGCGCCGCCTCGTGGAGCAGGACCTCGAAGACGTCCTCGGGCTTCAGGTGCAGCGCTTCACCGGCGAGCAGCACCTCTCCGCGGAGGTTGCCGTCTGCGAGCCAGCGTCCCTCCCACCAATGGCCCAACTTCACCAACCGCCCGCGCTCGACGCCGGTGCCCAGCAACATGACCACCGGTGGCAGCTCTGGATGGTGCGCTTGGATGCTCCGCCACGCAGACTCACACGCAACCACCAGGTCGCTCGCCAACGGATCGGTCGTCGGTTCGGTCAGATCAGCGACATCGTCCACGCCCACCTAAGCGCGCGGGGATCAGGATCTCGGTGGAACAGCGTCAGGCTGTCCCGGTGACCTGCCGTGACTCATAAGCGCGCCGACCCCGGACCGTCGGGTGTCTTCGTAGCGATCTGTCCGGTGGGTCGCCGGTGCCGGCCTGGCTTGATTAGGAGCATGTCCGCGCCCGTGGGTGCGTGACTCAACCCCGTACTGCCGTCGCGGTTTCCACAGTCCAGGCCAGCACCAACCACCGACACCTCAACTGAAAGGCATCCCCGCCATGCTGGCAGAACTCGCACGTCACGTGATCGGCATCGACCCCGATCGCGATCGGATCACCGCTTCGCTCGTGGCGGTCGTCACCCGAGGAGAACTCGCCCGGCGAGAGTTCCCTGCAACCCCGCGCGGCTACCGGGCGTTGATCGACTGGGCCGACGAGCTCTCCGAGGCCGACGATCGCGTGTGGTCGATCGAGGGCACCGGTTCCTACGGCTCAGGGCTGTGCACCACCCTGGGCCAGCACAGCGAGTGGGTCATCGAGTTCGACTGGCCAGCGTCACGGTCAGCCAAGGACGGCGCCAAGTCCGACGGCCTCGACGCCTACCGGGCTGCAACCGAGCTGATCGGCCGCAAGAGGTTCTGCCAGCCCCGAGCCCGAGGCGTCCGAGAAGCGATGCGAGTGCTGCTGGTCACCCGCAAGAGCGGCCAACGCGCCCGAGTCGCGGCGATCAACGAGCTCAAGGCATTCGTGGTCACCTGCCCGGTCGAGCTCCGAGAGGAGCTTCGAGATCTCAGCACCGCAGCGCTCGTCGCCCGGTGTGCGGCGTGGCGGCCATCGGGCGACGTCGAGACCACCGCGACCAAGACGGTGATGCGGATCGTCGCCAGACGCATCAAGGACTTCGACCTGCAGATCCGCGACATCGATCGTCAGCTCACAGCACTCGTCGACCAGGCCGCACCGCAGCTGCTCGAGCAGTCCGGCATCGGGCCGTTCCGCGCCGCGCAGATCTACGTGTCGTGGTCCCACGAAGGACGCTGTCGCAACGACGGCGCCTTCGCTCGACTCGCCGGCGTCGCACCGATCGAGGCGACCAGCGGCCAGACGAACAACAAGTTCCGGTTGAGCCGCGGAGGCGATCGACAACTCAACCGGGCCATGCACGTCATCATGCTCAGCCGCTCCCGAACGGACCCTGCGACCCGGGACTACATCGCCCGGTCCATCGCAGCGGGCAAGTCCGAACGAGACGCGAAGCGAGCTCTCAAGCGCTACATCGCCCGACGCGTCTAGAGGCTCCTCGAGCACCCCCTTGACACATAGGAGCGTCGCCACATGCGAGGGTGGCAACTCAGGCCGGCGTTAGTCGCCACCTCGAGCGGCTCACGAGCGCTCGCTAGGACAGCCGAGGGTGAGTTCGGCAGCGAGGCTCGACCGATCGGGCTGCTGTGGTCGGTCGCTCAACGAGCTGAAGCGGGGGCCTGGCGACTGCCCCCTACCGGCACATCAGCCATACCCCTCACCACTGCGAAATTGCGTGAGTTTCCGTCGCTCAGCGACGGAAACTCACGCCGAAAGCGGGACGAGATGATTCCGCGGAATCATCCCCGAACGCCGG
>CAYVDN010000113.1:0-5108 GCA_964450685.1 uncultured Microthrixaceae bacterium | reverse complement strand
CGCCGAACTCGGCGACGAACTCACGCACCACCTCGTCCGACAGATCGACCGTGCTGATGGCGTCAAGGGTCGCCTCGACGGACCCGAGCCGACGGCGAGTTGCCGAGGTCAGGTAGCGGCACAGACTGGCAAGGTCCGCAAAGCGGACCAAAGCGGAGGCCGGGGACCCTGTCGTGGCTTGGTGACGGTTCCAGCGAGCGTCGAGGGACCACGGGCGGCAGATGACGCCGACGCAACTGCGCCCGTAGCCTCGTCGGGGGGCGCGCAGGCGGCGCGGTGTGGCCGCAGGGAGAGCGGCCATCATGATGAGAAGGGCATCGACGATGGCAGAGCACGGGACGGCGCCGGCCGGGTGGTACTCGGACGGCGGAGCCCAGCTGCGCTGGTGGGACGGCTCCGTCTGGACGGACCACGTGGCACCCGTGCCGCCGGCGGATCCGGTCCCGGCGGTGGAGTTCGTTGCCGAGCGAAAGCGCATCTACTCCAACGACATGCTCTACGTCACCGACGCCGCTGGGACGAAGGTCGGACGCATCAATCTCGAGTCGGGCAAGGTCACGATGGACCTGCCCGAGCTTCGATCAGATTTCGACGAGTTCGTCTCACGCTGCCTGGCGGAGAATCTCGCGACTTCGGAAACGCACGAGACCTCTGCCGACGATCCCGGGTTGTCGACAGCGACCGTGGAGGACCAACCAGTCATCGTCATTGACACGGCGCTCCCCCGAGAGGTGGTGGACGACGGACCGGCTTGGCAAGACCTCTCCCAGAACCGAGCAGGGCAGGCCGTCCGGGAGCGTGCGGTCGAGCTGCGCGCTGAGGCACCGGTCAAGACCTTCGTGGCCCGAGTGCTCGGGGTGCACACCGACGAGCGCGCCTACCGCGTCGGTGCCGATGGCGAGGAGGAGGTCGCGTGGCGGATGCGCAAGCTCGGCGACGGTTGGCACGTCCTGCACTCGGTGCCCGTCGGCGAGAAGGACAGCGACATCGACCACGTGGTCATCGGTCCGCCCGGAGTGTTCACCCTGAACACGAAGAACCACTCGCGCAAGAAGGTCTGGGTCGCCGAGAAGGCGTTCATGGTCAGCGGCCAGAAGACCAACTACCTGCGCAACTCACGACACGAAGCCGCTCGGGCCTCCAAGCTCCTGACCACCGCATGTGGGTTCGATGTTCAGGTCGAGCCGATCATCGTGGTCATCGCTGCAGAGCTGACCATCAAGGCGCAACCAGCCGACGTGCACGTCGTGGCCCGCAAGCGCATCGGGAAGTGGCTGGAGCGCCGACCCGAGACCCTGTCTCCTGCGGCCGTCGAGGCGATCTACGAGATGGCTCGTCGCGACACCACCTGGCGGACCGGCTGACCATCTCGGGGCAACTACGCGACCGCCGCGGCAAAGGCCGCGTACAGATCCCCGGGCAGTGGGACATCGAGCTCCCAGGTGATCGCCATGGGCTTCTCGCCGACGTGACCTCGGTACGTGGCGGGGCCGAGGAACCAGAAGGCTCGATCGTCGGCTCGCTCTCGGGCGAAGAGCAGGATCGTCCGTCCGTCGCGCTCGTGGTTCCGGTACCGGAGACCGGTCGCACTGTCCTCGCGGGTCGTCGATTGGGACTCCCAGTGGATGAGCGATCGACTGATGGCGTAGTCGCGGTAGCGGGTGGTCGGTGAGAAGCCGCCGCTGCTCTTGTCGAGAGTGAAGGCGAAGATCTCGGCGTTCGCGGGCTTGGCCTCGTAGACGCCGCTCTGCCAGGCGGCGACCTTGGCTCGATCGCCGGCGAGGCCCATGGCGGCGAGGATCTCGAGGCGGCTGAAGCGAGCGTGGATCTGCAGTGGTGCATCCGGATGGGTGCGCAGCGGTTGGTGGACGTGGTCGATCCGGTCCTCGAGCACACCGAGCGTCTCGGCCAGCTCGGCGAGGACCTGCGGGTGCGACCAGACCAGGTCAACCCCGTCGCGCAACGACGAGTCCTTGGTGACCGCCTGGTCGGCGAGCGCAGCGACGAGCATCTGCACGAGTCGCCGCTCTCGCTCGGACACTGCTGCGAGGTCGGGAGCTGGACCGGCCACCAGGCGTCGGTAGGTCGCTAGGCGTTCGGCGTCGTCGAGGTGCAGGAGACGACCAATCGCTCGTCGCAGCGGCCCTTCGTTCGGCCCCACTGGCAGGGTCTCGGCTCCTGCGGCGTCGAGGAGGTCAGACCAGCTCTTCGAGTTGGTGTACACGTCGGGGAGGTCGAGACCGGTCTCGTCGAGGTACTCGGCGAGACCGATGCCGGGTCGCTCTCGGCGCAGTGATCGCAGCTCGTCGACCTTCGCCGGCCACCGTGATGGGATGGCCTCGCGCAGGCTCCTGATCACGATCTCGGAGGCCTTCTGATCGAGCTGCATGTTGCAGCCCGACGGCAGGAACGGGAACTGCGCCTGCACCGCTCGTTCGACGTCGCGGCGGGTGCCGCCGAGCAGGGCCCGGTAGCGACGGTCGAAACGGAACTCCTTGCGGTGGGTGCCCACGAAGTCGAGCACCGTGCAGTGCGGCTTGTTCTCCGCTCGGCGCAGCCCTCGGCCGAGTTGTTGGAGGAACAGCACCGGGCTCTCGGTGGGGCGGAGCATCAACACGGTGTCGACGTTGGGGAGGTCGACACCTTCGTTGAACAGGTCGACCGAGAACACGACCTTCACCTCACCCGCTGCCAGGTCACGCAATGCCTTTGCTCGTTCGTCGCGAGGGCTATCGCCCGAGATCGCGGCGGCGGGGATGCCGTGGCGGCTGAAGTGGCGGGCCATGAACTCGGCGTGCTCGACGCTCACGCAGAACCCGAGGCACCGCATGGAGGTGACGTCGACATGCTCGTCGACCTGCTTCACGACGAGTCGGGCCCACGCGTCGGAGCTGGTGTAGCGGTTCGTGAGCGCCTCGGTCTCGTAGCCCCGTCCGCGTCGCCACGGGATGTCGGTGAGGTCGATGCCGTCGTGGATCCCGAAGTACAGGAACGGTGCGAGGTACTGCTGGTCGATCGCGTCCCACAGCCGCAGCTCCGCGGCGATGCGGTCGTCGAACCAGTGCAGGATCTCCATGCCATCGCTGCGCTCGGGTGTCGCGGTGAGTCCGAGCAACTCGACCGGGCAAACATGGTCGAGCAGCCGCTGGTACGAGGTCGCCGCGGTATGGTGGAACTCGTCGACGATGACGACGTCGAAGTGATCGGGCCGCAGGTCGGCCAGGCCATTGGCGTGCAGGCTCTGGACCGAGGCGAAGACGTGGTCGAACCGTGTCGGGCGAGCGCCACCGACCCACTTCTCACCGAACGACGCGTCGCGCAGCGTGTGACGGAACGTTGCCATGCTCTGGTCGAGAATCTCCTCGCGATGCGCGACGAACAGCAACCTCGACCGGTCCAGCTGTGGCCGAAGTCGTGCGTAGTCGAGCGCGGCCATCACGGTCTTGCCGGTGCCGGTCGCGGAAACGAGCAGGTTGCGGTGGTGCCCTCGTTGCCGTGACAACTCGATGAGTTCGAGCAGCCGGGACTGGAACGGCAGCGGGCGGACCTCGATCGGGCTCAGGATCACGTGCGGGCCCGAGTCGGTCCGTCCGGCTCGCTCCTGCTCGGCCACGAACTGGTCCGGGTCGTACGTGACGAAGTCGCCGTTGGACCAGTAGCTGTCGAACACTGCGGCGAACTTGCCGAGCACGTCGGGATTCCGGGCGGCGGATGCTCGGACGTTCCACTCCACGCCGGTGACCTGCGCCGAGTGCGTCAGGTTGGACGAGCCGACGTAGGCGGTCGAGAAGCCGGAGCGTCGTTGGAACACCCAGGCCTTGGCGTGCAGCCGGGTCGTGCTGAGGTCGTACGACACGCGGACCTCCGCGCCGAGGTCGACGAGCCGGTCGAGGGCTGCCTGCTCGGTCGACCCGGTGTATGTCGTGGTCAGCACCCGGAGCGAGCGGCCGTGTTCGCAGTGGTGGCGGAGCGCGTCGACGAGCGGCGCGATACCGCTGCGACGGATGAAGGCCATCACGACGTCGATCCGGTCGGCGGACTCGATCTCGGAGCGCAGCTGACTCCACAGGTTCGGCTCACCCGGCGCGTTGGTCAGCAGCGTGGTGTCGAGTAGCGGGATCAGGGGCTGAGCGATCGACTCGGTGCTGCCGTCCGGGAGGCGACCGAGGATCGCGTGCAGCACGGTCGCCGGGTCAGTTGGGGCATCGGACGGGTCCACCTCGACCATCTCACCGAGCGGGTCGAGCAACGCCCGAGCGACCTCGATACCGACGGCCGCTCGATCCGCTTCGCCGACATCGCTGAGGGCCCGCTCGATCTGGCGGCTCAGATGCCAGGCGATCCGGTCCGGTGCCTCGGCTGCGTGGAGTGCTCGTTCGTCCGGAACCGATCCTGCGAGAGCGGCCAGGCGCGCCTTCAGGCCCTCGGTGACGAGCACCTCGAACAACCCCTCCCTCAGCTCCTCCACGGGCCACACGCTACGGGCACCTGGCGCCACCCGACGCGATGTCGGGGTTGAGCGTCACACCCGGTGCGTACCGTCGGCATCCCATCGGAGTGGAGGCGCGGACGTGGTCGATCCGGAACTGGAAGCCGAGTTCAATCGGGTCTTGAACGAGTGGCAGAGGCTCGGCAGCACGCTCGCGGAGCTGGCCGAGCGGCTCGCCATCGAGACGATCGTCGACGTGCTGCCCGGTGCCTCGGCGGTCGAGGTCCACGGCGAGTTCAACGAGGACTGGCTCCGCACCCTGCGCGTTCGCCGCGTGCTGGCTGCAGACGGCGGCGTCCTCTTCGACGTCGAGCAGGGCCACGACGACCCTCGGGTCGAGCACGCGATCGACGAGGTGAACTGCGAGTACCTCGACCTCCTCCTCGACCTAACCGGCGACACCTACATGGGCTCGGCGGCGATCGAGCTGTGATAAGCCCGCTCGTTGTCGGCACCGCTCGATCCAACGGAATTGGTCGCCCGATTCCGGAGGCCTCCCCGGTGAGGCGCACGGCGACGGTGCTGCTTGCATGCGGCGCTGCACCAAGGCCTGAGACCAGAATAGCGGTATGCCAGTGCGAGTCGAGGTGAACCCAGAGATGATCACCTGGGCCCGCGA
>CAYVDN010000112.1:0-5135 GCA_964450685.1 uncultured Microthrixaceae bacterium | reverse complement strand
CCGATCGTGTCGATCGAGGACGGCATGGCCGAGGAGGACTGGGACGGCTGGGCCGTGCTCACACAGAAGTTGGGCGGCCGCGTGCAGCTCGTCGGCGACGACCTGTTCGTCACGAACTCCCAGCGCCTGGCGACGGGCATCGAACGCGGTGTCGCCAACTCCATCCTGGTCAAGGTGAACCAGATCGGTTCGCTCACCGAGACCCTCGAAGCTGTCGAGCTGGCCACCCGTCACAGCTACACGTCGGTGATGTCGCACCGTTCGGGTGAGACCGAGGACGTGACGATCGCCGATCTGGCTGTCGCCACGAACTGCGGGCAGATCAAGACCGGAGCGCCTGCTCGTTCGGATCGGGTCGCCAAGTACAACCAGCTGCTGCGCATCGAGGAGCAGTTGGGCGCTTCGGCTGTGTACCGCGGTCGAGCCGCGCTTGCCCCGGTGGGGGGTGCTCGCTGATCGTGGCTCCGTCCCCGCGTCGCCGACTGGTCCTGGTGGTGCTCGCACTGCTGCTGGTTCCGGTCGCCGTGCTGGCCGTGCCGGCGCGCGGCTACCTGGCGCAGCGAGCGGACCTGGGTGACCGCGAGGCTTCGCTGGCCGAGATCGAGCGTTCCAACGCCGAGCTCGAGCGCCGCCTCGAGCATCTCGACGACCCCGACGAGATCGAGCGGATCGCCCGGCGCGACTACGGCCTTGTCGCCGAGGGTGAGGAGTCGTACGCGATCCTCCCCCCTGCGACCGCCGGGGTGGCGCTTCCGGGCGGTTGGCCCTTCGACCGGATCAGTGGTCCGTTCGCACGGGCCGCGACCGGTGGCTCCTGACCCTGGCGACCTGGCGGCCGTCACCGAGCTGCTCGGCCGGTCTCCCCGCGGTGAGTTCGAAGTCGTCGTCCGGGACGACTCCGGGGCACCGGTGGTGATCCGCAACGCGCCACTGCTCGACGACGGCACACCGATGCCCACCCGCTACTGGCTGGTCGACCGTGAGCTCAATCGTCGGATCGGCCGACTCGAGGCCGAGGGAGGGGTCAGGGCCGCGGAGGTCGACGTCGACCCCGACGAGCTGGCCACCGCGCACGACAGCTACCGCGCTGAACGCGACGCGGCGATCCCGGCCGACTGGGAAGGACCCCGACCGTTCGGCGGGGTGGGAGGAACGCGTCGCGGGGTCAAGTGCCTGCACACCCACTACGCGTGGTACCTGGCGGGCGGCTCCGACCCTGTAGGCGCTTGGGTCCGCGATCGTCTGGCCGAACAAGGAGACCCCCTATGAGCAAGCCCATGTACGCCGCGGTGGACTGCGGCACCAACTCGACCCGCCTGCTCATCTCCGACGGGACGACCCAGATCGAACGGCACATGCGGGTGACCCGCCTCGGTGCTGGGGTCGACAGGACCGGCCGCCTGGACCCGGAGGCGATCGAGCGGACCTTGGCCGTCATGCGCGACTACCGCGCGGTCATGGACCGTTACGAGGTCGCGGGCGTCCGCATCGCCGCAACTTCGGCTTCGCGAGACGCCTCGAACCGGGCGGACTTCTTCGAGCCGGCGACGGCAATCCTGGGTGCCGAACCAGAGCTGATCAGCGGTGATGAGGAGGCGCGGCTCAGCTTCGAGGGGGCCACCGCAGACCTGCCCGAGGGCGGTCGGACGTTGGTGGTCGACATCGGCGGTGGCTCGACCGAGTTCGTGGTCGGCATCGACGACATCGAGGCCTCGTTGTCGACCGACATGGGTTGTGTCCGAATGACCGAGAAGTACCTCCATGGCGACCCGCCACGGCCCGAGGAGTTGTCGAACTGCCTGGCCGAGATCGAACAGCACCTCGACGACGTGGCGCGCGAGGTGCCGGGCGCCGGCAGCGCGGTCCGGTTCGTCGGGCTCGCCGGTACCGTCACGACGGTCGCCGCGGTCGAGATCGGCCTGGCCGAGTACGACCGCGACGCGATCCACCACTTCGTGCTCACCCGCGAGGCCGCCGAGGACGTGTTCCGGACCCTGGCGACCGAGGCGATCGAGGATCGACGTCACAACCCCGGCCTGGACCCAGGTCGTGTCGACGTGATCGTCGGCGGGTGCTGCATCCTGGTCGGGATCTTCCGCTACTTCGGGTTCAGCGAGTGCATCGTCAGCGAGGCGGACATCCTCGACGGACTGATCCTCTCGCAGCTGAGTCGGTAGGCTCCCGACGGTGCTGCGCCGCAAGCCGACCTATGACCCGATGAGTTCGGTCGCTCTGCTCCACGGGCGCAGGGTGCTGCTGCGTCCGCTCACGCTGCACGACTTCGACGAGTGGCGCGAGGTGCGCCGTCGCTGCCAGGACTGGCTCACCAAATGGGAGCCGCGGCGCATCCCCGGTCAGCCCGACACCGTCGAGGACCGTCAGGCCTTCTCGTCACGCTGCTCGGTGCGGATGCGTGAGATCCAGCTGGGCACGGGCTACGGGTTCGGCATATTCGTCGACGGTTCGTTCGCCGGTGAGATCAACGTCAACTCGATCCATCGTGGGGCGCACCAGAGCGCGTACGTCGGGTACTGGATCGACCAACGCCTCGCCGGTCAGGGTTACATGCCCGAGTCGGTCCTCGCAGTGCTGCAGTTCTGCTTCGAGCAGCTGCTGTTGCACCGGGTGCAGATCTCGGTGATTCCCCGCAACGAGGCCAGCCGCAGGGTTGTGGAGAAGCTCGGGGTCCGTGACGAGGGGATCGCCCAGCGGTACCTGGAGATCAACGGCGTGTGGGAGGACCACATCCGCTACGCGATGACCATCGAGGAATGGCACGTCCGACGTGACGAGCTGCTCACCGAGTGGATCTGGTAGCGGAACGGATCCGACAGCCCGGATGCTGCGACACGATCAGCCGGTGCCTCCGATGCGGGACTGGAGCTCTGCCAGGCGCTGGGAGAACTCCGGTTCGTCCATCGACCAGAGCTGATCGACCAGCTCTCTGTCGACGGCTTCGGCATGCTCGGTGATCGAAGCCATGTCGGCGATGGTTGCCCGGGTGCACAGGGCCAGCTCGCGGGGGGCGCCGGCCGCCCGTGACGCCATCCGGATGGCCTCGCCGATCAGGTCGTCGTCGGCCACGCAGCGCCACACGAGGCCGATCCGTTCGGCCTCGACACCGTCGAGGCGCTCGCCGAAGAGGACCATCGCCTTGGTGGCCTGCGCCCCCACCAGACGTCTGAGCATCCACGTGTGACCTCCGCCGGGATGTATGCCGAGATCCAGGAAGCGTGTGTCGAAACGCGCCGAACGGCCGGCGAGGCGAACGTCTGCCGCCAACGCCAGATTCATGCCCGCTCCTACCGCCGCGCCGTTCACCGCGGCGATCGTCGGCAGCGTCGACGCTGCCACACGCAGGAACCCCTGGTAGATGGCCAGGAGCCCGTCGCGGCGCGATCCTCCCAACTGGGTCAGGTCCGCCCCGGCGCAGAACGTTGGTGCGGCGCCGGTGATCACGATCGCTCCGACCGTGGGGTCGTTCTCGACGTCGTCCATGGCGGTGCTCAACCCGGCGCACAGCTCCAGGCTCAGGGCGTTGCGCCGGGCGTGGTCGTCGAGCGTGATGATCGCGACGGAGCCGTCTCGTTCGGTGCGGACCAAGGACACGTCGGGTCTCCTGTCGGCTGTGCTCACGGCTCGGTGGGGGAGCGGGTACGGTGCCTCGCCGTGAGGATCGTCGTGCTCGCCGAACAGTACCCGTGGCCGGCGGTGGACGGATACCGCCAACGACTGGAGCACATGATCGCGGGACTCGCTCGGGTCGGCCAGGTCGAGCTGATGACGATCGACCGCAGACCCGCCGGTCAGGACGACGTGCTGCTCGATCCGCCGTCGTCGGTAGTCGACGCTGTGGCGGTACGGGCCGGCGCACAGGCGGGGGTCCGCGAGTGGCTGCCGAACTGGCTGCGTGGTGGCATGCCGCGACGCGTGCTCATGCCCGACTGGTCCGGTGTGGCGGCCGAGTTGCACAGGCAGCTCAGCTCGGGTGATCCAGTTGACCTGATCTGGTATTCACACGTCGACACGTGGTTCCCTCTGCGGGGCATCGCCGAGCGCGCGACCGCGCAGCGGACCGACGGGGCCGCCGAACCGGCCGCCATCGTCGACTTCGACAACCTGGAGAACCTGGCGCTGCGCCTGCGGCGAAGCACCCCACCACGATTCGAGCCGGCTGCCGGGCCGGGGGAGAAGGCTCGCACCGTGGCTCGCTGGGCGGTGTCACGGGGGTTCGACCTCGTCGACGAGCGGCGATGGGACCGGACCCAACGCGCGTGCGCAGCAGAGGTCGACCACGTGGTCGTCTGCAGCGCGCTCGATGTCGAGCGCTCGGGATGTCACAACGTGGTCGTGATCGGCAACGGTTCCAGCGCTCCCGCCCGGCTCCACGAGGATCGCCGCGAGCTGCGCGGCGACGCACCGACGATGTTCTTCGTCGGTGCGCTCGACTACGAGCCCAACACCGAGGCAGTCGAGTGGTTCGTCCGCGAGGTGCTGGACAAGGTCCGCGCTGTCGTGCCCGACGCCAGGTTCCGGATCGTCGGCAGGGGAGCGGACAGGGTCGGATGGGTGAGCGGCCGAGCAGGAGTCGACCTGGTCGGCCCCGTTGCCGACCTGGCCGACGAGATCGACCGGGCCGACGTGTCCGTCGTGCCGATCCGGGTCGGAGCGGGCACTCGCCTCAAGGTCGTCGAGGCGTTGGCGAACCGGCTGCCGATGGTCACCACCGCAGTCGGTTGCGAGGGGATCGACCTCGTCGACGGTGTCCACGCCCTGATCCGTGACGACGCGGAAACGTTCGCGGCCGGCTGCGTGACGCTGCTGTCGGATAGTGACCGCCGCCAGAGCCTGGCGGATGCGGGAGCTGTGCTGTTCTCCCAGCGCTACGACTGGGATGGGATCGAGGCGTCGGTCGCCGAGTTGGCGGAGTCGACGGTCGCCGCTGCTCAGGAGCGGTCGCGCAGGACCGCCGGGGAGTGACGGAAGAACTGCTCGACGTCTCGTTCGTAGCGGTAGGTGGGTTCGCTGTCCCCGACCGTCCGGCGCAGACGATGCGCCTCGATGAAGGCCTGGATCGCCTGGGTCGACGTGTAGTCGTAGCGGAAGCCGAACTCCTTCAGTCGACGGTTGTCGAC
>CAYVDN010000111.1:3871-5177 GCA_964450685.1 uncultured Microthrixaceae bacterium | reverse complement strand
GTCACGAAGTAGGCGTTGCGCAGACGGACCTCGCGCCCCGGGGTCAGCCGGTAGTACTTGGGCGGCGCTTCGAGCATGAAGTCCTCACGTTCGATCCACAACTCGCCGGTGAACGGGACCGAGCGCGATCCGTCGGCTGCATCCTCGGGGTTGTTGACGACATCCATCCACTCGACTTGACCGTCGGGCCAGTTGGTGATGGTCAGCTTCAACGGGTCGAGCACTGCCATCCGTCGCTGCGCGTGAAGGTTGTGGTGGGTCCTCACGAAGCTCTCGAGCAGCTCGATCTCGACCACCGAGTTCGTCTTGGCGACCGAGATGTGCTCACAGAACGCCCGCAGCGCTTCCGCCGGGTAGCCACGCCGCCGCAGCCCCCTGACAGTTGGCATCCGAGCGTCGTCCCACCCGTCGACCATTCCGCTCTCGACCAGGGTGCGCAAGACCCGCTTGGAGAGCACCGTGTGAGTGAGGTTGAGGCGGGCGAACTCGGTCTGTTCGGGTCGGTCCGACGGAAGTTCGATGTTGTCCAGGCACCAGTCGTAGAGCGGACGGTGCTCGGCGAACTCGAGGGTGCAGATCGAGTGCGTCGTTCCCTCGATGGCGTCGGACTGCCCGTGAGCCCAGTCGTAGGTCGGGTAGATGATCCACTCGTCTCCGGTGCGGTGGTGATGCGCTCGGCGGATCCGGTAGAGGACCGGGTCGCGCATCCACATGTTGTCCGCCTGCATGTCGATCTTGGCCCGCAACACACACTCACCGTCAGCGAATCGTCCGTCGCGCATTCCGCGGAATCGCTCCAGGTTCTCCTCGACGCTGCGGGTCCTGTGCGGGCTCTCTATCCCGGGCTGACCGAATCCGCCGCGTTGTGACGAAATCGTCTCCTGGTCCTGGTCGTCGACATAGGCAAGGCCAGCACGTATCAGGTCCTCTGCCCACTCGTAGAGCTGCCCGAACCAGTCGGAGGTGAAGTTGGGCGGTCCGGCGGGAGTAACACCGAGCCAGTCGAGATCCTCGATGATCGCGTCCACGTAGGACACGTCCTCGGCTAGCGGGTTCGTGTCATCGAAGCGCAGATGGCAGGAACCGCCGAACTCCTCGGCGACGCCGAAGTTCAGGTATATCGACTTGGCATGCCCGACGTGGAGGAACCCGTTGGGCTCGGGCGGGAACCGGGTCTGCACACGGCCGCCGTAGCGGCCCGCCGCCTGGTCGTCACGGATCTTCTGTCTGACGAAATCGACAGATTCTGCTCGCTCCGACATGGCCGCAGACGCTACCCAGAACATCACCCGGCTGAACAGCGAGC
>CAYVDN010000111.1:1352-3771 GCA_964450685.1 uncultured Microthrixaceae bacterium | reverse complement strand
ACGAAGTACGAGCCGCGGATCGTGCCGGCGAGCTTCGACTTCTGCCTTGCGAACTTGAACTTGGACTCGAGCTCGACGGGAACGTCCATGTCCTCGGAAAGCTTGAAACCGACTGCCCGCTTCTTCGGGTCGTCGGTCGGGTACATCACGTTTATCGACAGCCCACTCTCGTAGAACACATATGCCCAGCGGATTCCGTCCACCTCGAACGACGAGGTCTCCAACGGGGTGCTCTCGATGACGATGTCGCGCTCGGCCTCGAGTATCCGATGGACGTAGGCGACCGTCTCGCTGGCATCGCTTGCCGGTTCCACCGTGAAGGTGTGGTCGTACTTGTTCTTGAAGTAGCGCGCCTCGTGCGCGCGCAGTCCCGCCAGCTGGGTCACCACCGGTGACGACTCGAGCCCGACGGTCGAGACGTCGTTGAAGTCCACCGCGTATGACATGTCTTGTGCCCCCGATCCGAACGAGCTCTGTCGCTCGGTTTCAGTCTGCCCTCTCGCGCAGCTCGGCGATGGCCGAAGCAGTGGCCCCGGCGAGCACGTCGACGTCGGGTGTGGTGGATGCATCGCCGGTCACGCCGAAGAAGAGACTCCCGTTGTAGGACAGGATCGCGGTACCGACCCGCAAACCGTGGGTGATCGGCACGAACGGCAGGTACGAGAGCATCTCGCGGCCGAGGCAGTAGAGCGGGAACTGCGGGCCCGGGACGTTGGTCGTCACGGTGTTGACGGATCGTTGCGGAACCCTGCGCATGAGACCGACCAGCCAGCGGCTCATCGGAGCGACGACCATCGGTGGAACGAGATCTCCGACTGTCGTGGCGAGCTCGCCGACCTGGACCATGTGCGACGCCTTCAGCTCGGCCATCCGGGCCTGGACCACGCGTAGCCGTTCGACGTGGTCCTCGACCTCGACCGGGAGCTCTAGCAGCATCAGCGAGACCCTGTTGTCAGGCACACCGTCGCCACTCTCATGACGTGTCGACACAGGAACCAACGTACGAACTGTCGCCCCGTCCAGATCCTCGCTGCGATGACGGAGCAGCTCCGCGTATCCAGCCGTCACGGCGGTCAGGACGACATCGTTGACGGTGCCCCCGTATGCCTTGCGGACCGCGCGCACGTCGTCGAAGGATGCCGAGGAGAAGGCCCACGTACGGTGCGGGCCGATCGAGCCGTCGATCGGCAGCGGCGGCGTGGCGGTCAGCGCCTGACCCAACCGCACGGTGCCGGCGACGACGTCGACGACGTTGCGTCCTGCTTCAGCTGGTCGGGTCAGAGCCGAGGCAGCACGTCGCGCCTGCGCCGAGAGGTCCGCCGCTAGTCCACCCCATGCGCCGATCACCTTCCTGGCGACACCGGGTTCGGGTGCGGGCGACCACTCACGGGGTTCCACCGGTTCGGGATCGGGGCCGATGTCGAGAAGGACGGTCAACAGGCCCACACCGGCGATGCCGTCGACCATGCAGTGGTGGACCTTGAACAACAGCGCCCAACGGCCGTCCTCGAGGCCTTCGACCAGCCAGATCTCCCACAGCGGCCGGTCGCGGTCGAGTGGCTGGGACATGACGCGCCCCATCAGTCGACAGAGCGCCGCATCGTCGCCCGGTGCCGGTAGCGCCGTGTGACGAAGGTGGTAGCGGAGGTCGAAGTGCGGGTCGTCAGCCCAGATCGGCCGGCCGAGCTCCAGAGGGACGGAACGGACCCGCTGCCTGTAGCGGGGAATGAGGTGGATCTTGGATTCGACCAGCTGCACCAGCTCGTCCAACGAGGGCGGCACTCCGTCGAACGTGCACGCACCAGCGATGTGCATGTGGCCGACGCCGTCCTCGATGTGGAGGAACTCGGCGTCGAGCGTTCCCAGCCGGTCGACCAGTGGATCCACGGCTCCTCCTCAGGGTTGGTTCGTTCACCTCGACAACCCAACGGTGACAGCCGGCCTGGTTGCCCGGATCGGCCAGCACGCCTCAATCGTCGCGCAGCCCTTCGACTCTTCCATATCTCGGCGTGTCCACATCTCGGATCGCCCCATCGACCATCCCGCCGATGGACGACCCGACCATTTGATTGTACGGTCAATGAATGAAGGGTCGAAGGGTGCCGCTGGTCGGAACCGTCGCCTTGGCCGCGACATTCGCCGTTGCGGCGACAGCCTGCAGCGAGGATTCGGCCAACAGCGCGGGTGACGACTCCCGCTCCGGCTCGTCGCTTTCAGCCACGACCATACCCACGGCTGGATCGACAGCGCCCGCCTACGAGCCGGTCTACAGCGTCGTCGACTGCGAGGACGGCAGGTTCGCTGACCTCGAGGTTGTGCCGGGAGCCGAGTGCGGAACTCTGACCGTGCCCGAGAACCGCGCCGACCCGACGGGCCGGCAGGTGACACTCGCGGTCCTGAAACTCCCGGCGGCCGACGG
>CAYVDN010000111.1:0-1252 GCA_964450685.1 uncultured Microthrixaceae bacterium | reverse complement strand
TGGTCGATCTTCGGGGTCTCCTACGGCACCGCCATCGGCCAGGAGATCCTGAGGAGTCACCCCGAAGGGCTTCAGGCGGCGGTGCTCGACTCGGTCGTCCCACCGGACGTCGACGATGGTCCGGTCGGCAACACTCGACGAGCGGAGGAGGCGCTACGGCGTGTGATCGATGCGTGCGTTGCCGACACGGCGTGCGCCGCTGCTCACCCCGACCTCGAGGAGAAGCTGCTGACCGTTCGTGACCGACTGAACGAGTCGCCCTTCGAGGTGCGCTTCACCGACTCCGACGGCGTGGAACGGGTCGCTCGCCTGACCGGCGACACTGTCCTCTCCGGTGCATTCCAGGCGATGTACGACTCGTCGCTCCTCGGCCTGATACCGAGCCTCGCGGACCAGCTCGCAACGGGTCAGTACGGCGTGCTGGGCGCAATCGGCGGACCTCTGCTCGCGAACATCACAGACGGAGCCAACGGAGTGTGGCTCTCGGTCGTGTGCGCCGATCACCAGCGACTGGAGACCGACGGCGACACCACCGAACTCCGCGAGGAGCACCCGCTGGCAGCGTTCAACGCCGACGAGAGAGGGTGCGAGGACTGGGACGTCGAATCGGTTCCCGAGGACGTCAACACGATCAGCGAGGTCGGGGTCCCCACGCTGCTACTGGCCGGCGAGTTCGATCCGGTTACCCCTGCGTACGGCACGAAGCGGGTCGCCGAGGAGATGGGATCGAAGGCGACCTTCGTCGAGTTCCCGGCGCTCGGCCACGGGGCCCTCTTCGTTCAGGATCAGTGCCCGGTTGTGATCGCCGACGCGTTCCTCCGCGCCCCCGACCAGCCCGTCGACACGTTCTGCGTCGCCGCGATGCCCGGGATCTCGTTCGCCTGACGAACCGCGAGACGGACCGGGGGTCTCAGCGGCCTTCGGCGATGGCTCCGGCCACGACTCCGGCGAACCTTCCCAGAAACAGGTCACGGTGCGGGGCCAGCACCCGGATCGCATCATCGGTCGCGGCCAGGATCGACTCCCCACCGCCTCCGGGCGCGGCATCATCCGCGAACGCTTCGACGAATCCGACCACGTTCTCCGTCTCCACCTCGAGGTGGAACTGCAGCCCCCACGCTCTGTCACCCACCCGAAAGGCCTGCTGTTCGTAGACCGTGGATCCTGCCAGGTGAACCGCGTCGGGCGGCAGCTCGTAGGTCTCGCCGTGCCAGTGGAGCACGACCAGCTCCTCGGGCAGGCCCTCGAACAA
>CAYVDN010000110.1:0-5207 GCA_964450685.1 uncultured Microthrixaceae bacterium | reverse complement strand
TCGACCTGGTCCTGGACCGCGGCCGGGAGAACCGGTCGCAGTTCGTATTCACCCGGGCTCGTGGCCGTGAGGTGATCTTCTGGCAGAGCGCTCGTACGGCGAGGCAGGCTCGGCCCGCCGTGAGCACACCGACCCGACGGGCGTCGGGGCTGGTGCTCGAGATCCTCGTCGACAGCCACGAGCGCTACCCGTGGAAGTTCAGCGCCCAGCAGGCGACGACCCGACGACAGGCGTTGCCCGCAGGTGACTACGCGGTCGAGCACGGCGGCCGGATCGTCGCAGCGGTCGAACGCAAGAGCCTGGCCGACCTGTCGTCAACGCTGACGACTGGCAAGCTCCGCTATCTGCTGGCAGCGCTCGACGAGCTGCCTCGTGCAGCGCTCGTTGTCGAGGACCGCTACTCGGCGGTGTTCAAGTCGACTTTCGTCGCGCCGGGTGTGTTGGCCGAGGGCCTGGCCGAGGCCCAGGTCCGTTTCCCAGCGGTGCCGATCGTGTTCTGCGAGACCCGCCCGTTGGCCCAGGAGTGGACCTACCGGTTCCTCGGTGCTGCGATCGCCCATCACGCGGAGGACGCGCCTGCGGCGGAACGTGCCGCTGACCTGCCGGTCGCTGGGCCATTGGCACCGGCAGCTCCGTCTGCTGCGGAGATCCGCGCCTGGGCGTTGGCCAACGGTCACGAGATCTCCGCGAAGGGCCGAATCCCGGCGTCGGTGCGCGAGGCGTTCGACGAAGCGAGATGAGGGCTGCCCGGCCGTTTCGGTGGGTGGAGGGCAGCGAATGGCTCAGCTGAAGGGAAGCTCCGGATGGACGGTTGATTCTTCGATCGGAACCGGCCCGTAGACGGCTTCGAAGATCGTTCCCGCTTCGTAGACGCGCCCACGGGTTCGGCCGGTGATCTCGGTCAGGTCACCACGCTCCACGAGCGCGTCGATCGCTGCCTGCGCGGTCGGTCGCGTGACGTCGATCATCGCTTCGACGCGCGCTGCGGTGACGACAGGTGTTGCGAAGAGCTGCTCCGCTAGGCGGATGACGGAGTTCGGCCGGCCCTCGTCGAGCAGCTGGTTGCGGAGCTGGTGCTGTAGCTCGACCAGGCGGACCGTTCGTTCCTCGGAGTCGCGTGCCTGTTGACGGACACCACGAAGGAAGAAGGCGATCCATGGCATGAGGTCGCCGCGTTGGCTGGTGATCAACAGGTGGTCGTGATACTCGCTGCGGTGCTGCTCGAAGAACGCGGAGAGGTACAGCAGCGGCTGGGGCAGCGCGTTGCGCAGCACGAGCATCAGCGGGATCATCAGTCGCCCGATGCGACCGTTGCCGTCGAGGAACGGGTGGATCACCTCGAACTGGTAGTGCGCGATCGCCAGTTGTACGAGCAGCGGGAGGTCGGTCTCGTGGAGGAACTTCTCCAGGTCGCCGAGCGCGTCGCGCATCTCGTCGGGTGGCGGAGGCACGAAGACGGCATCGTCGAGCGTGGCGCCCCCGAGCCACACCGGGCTCTTGCGTAGCTCGCCCGGTCGCCGGTGCTGGCCGCGTGCTCCTTGGAGGAGCAACTCATGCATCTCGCGGAAGAGTCGGACCGAGATGGGGAAGCCATCTCGCACACGCGTCAAGCCGTGCTCCATCGCGACGATGTAGTTGGTCACCTCGGTCGCGTCGTCGGCGGCATCAGGTGAGGGAACCTGCCCGGCCTCGAAACGGAGCAGCTGGCCGACGTCGGTCTTCGTTCGCTCGATCCGCGAGCTCAGCACCGCCTCCAAGCGGAGGTGCGGCCCGATGAGCAGGTGCGGATTGGGGATCAGGCGGCCGACGCCGCCGAGGCGATGTACCGCCCCGGTTGCCTCGTCCAGCAGCTTGACCACCTCGTCGGACAGCGAGAGCCGTCGAGGGGCAGCGGCGGGGACGAACGCCCAGTAGCCCTCCGGCGTCTTCCGGACTCGTCCTCGCTCGGTCGAGGTGAACGCGTCCGGTCGCATGGGTGCTCCTTGTTGAAGGCCTTCTTCTGACCAGCCACTCTAACTAAAGAGATGTCGCCTTGGCTTTAGCTATTCGCGAGCGGGGGAAAGAGGGCTTACCCAGCCTCGCTCGAGGGGTGTTGGCGGCGGTGCTGCGTTCGGCCGGGCGCGATCAAGGGTCGTAGCCAGGCGGCGGTCTGTGCTTGGTCCCACTCGCCCGAGGCGATCGCGAACACGGCGTGTTCAGCCTCGTCGACCGTTGGCGGCTCGACCCAAGTACAGTTTGTTCAGGACGAGGAAGTATCGGAGCGCCACCCACGCGACGCGCTTGTTGCCGTCGGGTAGCGGGTGGTTCTTGGCGAGCCGGACCATGAGCACCGCTACCTTGTCCACGAGGTCCGGGTAGAAGTCGTCGTCGCCGAACCCCGCCGCCGGTGCGTGGAGCGCCGAGTCGGCCAGGTCGAGCTTGGCGACCTTGGTGATGAGGCCTTCGTCAAGGCCGGTGACCGCGGCGGCGATGCCGACGTAGTCGGCGAGGTCGAGGTACTCGACCCTCACTTCGCGAGTCGTTCGAGCAGCTCGCGGTCCTCGTCGATGATCTGTCGCACTCGCTGCTTGAACTTGGGATCCCGGCGGCGCTGGTCGATTGCTGCGGACAGAGCGTCCTTGATGGTCTCGTTCACGCTCTTGCCCTCGACTCGGGCGAGCGCCTCTGTGTCTGCAGCCAACTCGTCGGGGAGTCGAACGGTCATGTTCTTCGTCATGATGTCATGCTACCGCGCTACCATGGCGGCCGGCGGTCATGAAGAGCACCCACATCGCATACAGCCGGTCGCCGGCCACGGCGTCGAGGAACGCCGGGGCCTGCGTGTCGGACCAGGTGACCATCTCGGCGTCCACCACCCTCGGCGGATCGACTGCGTCCATCGGGTTGCGGATCAAATGCCCACACCGCACCGCGTCCTTCAGCGCCTGGCCCAAGACGCGCCGACAGGACGCCACCGACCTGGGCGCCAGATCGCCCTTGCCGTCGACGCGTCCGTCGCGCAGTAGTTCGGTCTGTAGAAGCCGCAGGTGCATCGGTGAGACCTCGGCCAAGCGCACGCTCCCAAGCCTCGGCATCACCCAGTTGCGCATTGACTGTTCGTACGCGTGGCGCCGAGCCCCGCTTCAGCACCGATCCGCACGGCGTCTCCGTTCGTAACGCCCGTGCGACCAAAGCGCGTATCGAGCTCGGAGCCACACGGCGGTGACGGTCGGCGGATTGGCAAGGGATTGGCAAGCGCCGGATCCTGAGAGTTCCGAGGGCCGAAACCCTTGGGATCTAGAGCCCGAGAGGAGAATCGAACTCCTGACCTGCTGTTTACAAGTCGTGGGTCGAGTGTCCACCCAGGTCCGTCGCGGCCCGCCCTGTCCAGAAATCTGCGCTGACGTCTCACGTGATTCAACCCCCGATCTCCGTGCTCGTCCAGAGATTCGTGAGACAAACCGTGAGACACGATGGTGAGGTGGCCCCGGACCGGCGGCGGTCGCCCGACGCTCAGAAGTTGCCCGCAAGCAGCAGCCCATCATCGGTGACGATCGTGGCGAGATTCTGGTAGCGGATCGAATTCGGATACGTCCGCACGGACACGGCTGGCCCTTCGTACAGAACGGCCTGCCGAGCCTTCCCGCCGCCGAGTGTGACGGAGGACTGGGTCTCAACAAGTGGGGCGCCGGCGAGGAGGTTCACTCCTAGCGCCTTCCCCGAGTAGTCGCCCACACGGACAAGCTTGGACATTCGTCTGGACGTTCCGCCCTGCGTGCGAGACGTGTAGATGGTGCCGGCGCTTAGCCCGATGAACTGTGATCCGACGTTGGCGACAAGATCCAACGCAGAGTCGAGCTTCCGGAGCCCGCTGCGGTCCGACCGGGTGCTACCCGTCGTGGTCTCGCGCTCTACCTTGGTCAACCGCTGCTGTGTCGCTCCCGGACGATCGTGCAGCTCCGCGACCTCACCTTCGAGGAACTCGAAGCTGTTCCGAGAGTCGTAGGTAACGAGGGCATGACCGGCGAACGCTGTTCGAACTGACCGAACTCCGATGTCTTCACGGCGATATTCCCTCCGGCTGGCGCCCCCTGCGAGGTAGTCGTAAAGAACTGACAGTCCTTTGGTGCCCCTGGCTGCCGCCACAGCGCCCCAGCCAGCTGAAACGGAGTAGCAGGCCGATCGGAGTGGACGTTCAGCCGCCATCGGCAAACCGTTCGAAAGCGGCGAGGTCCACAGACCCGAATCGCTGGCAATGAAGAGGGTATCGAGATAGATCTTGAAGTCGGTGACGCGCACACCCTCCACCTTCAAGTCCTCAGAACTGTATTCGAGGTCCGTAACCTCAATAGCCAAGTCCTTGTCGGAGGAGTCGGCTGTGTCGCGGGCGAATCGCTGTTCCTCTGATGACCCGCGGCCGCGACTATGGAAGAGCGAGTAGCTCAACCGCTGACCGACCGACCCTATTGAGTCGACTATCGCCTCGATCTGACCGATAGGGAACACCCGGAGCTCACCGTTGTAGGTGAGAACGAAGAGCTGAGTTCGGTACACGTAGGCATCTACGAAGGGGCCCCGCAGCCGCACCACTCCGACCGCCATCAGACCTTCCCTCGGTTGATTCTCGCCGCCTGAGGCGCGCTGATGACACCACTGCTCAGCCAGATCTCGACCAGCGCTGGTTCTGGGCGGTGCTCAAGCTCTCGCTTCGGGTCTGTTGCCGAGACCGGGTAGCCATGCCATGGCAGGTCAGGGTGGTTCGAGTCGCGAAATAGCGCGATCGCCTCCCCGTCTTCGCCCAGCACGGCGAGGCCGCTCTGCACGCCCCAGAGGTGTGGTCGAGAGTCCCGCCACCCAGAGGCGTCCGCTTGGACGAAGATCGAGTACTCCTCGGTGGGCTTGCAGGCCTTCGCCCATTTGTTGCGGCGAGGGTCTTTCGAGAAGTTCCTGTGGTCGTTGCGAGATAGGTAGCGCTTCCCGGAACCAGTCGGGCCAAACTCGACTCCGGAGGGTCCCGCTGTGCCAGCTGTCATTCGTTGCTCCCTCACCCGAAGCCGGCGTCGTTTGCAGAATAGGTCTGGACCGTCTCAGTCCGTTCTAGAAGCGCCCTAGCTCGAAACGCGCCCGTTCCGCGCGGAGCATCTGGAACGGTGTCGCGCACTTCACCCCGACTCCGATGCAGGCGTCGGGGATCTTGAGCTTCTTGGTGGACGACGAGGGAACCTCGT
>CAYVDN010000109.1:2500-5240 GCA_964450685.1 uncultured Microthrixaceae bacterium | reverse complement strand
GATGAGAGGTTGGCTCGTCAGCGCGAGGAGCAGGCTCGTCGTGATCGTGAGCGTGCCGAGCGCAGGTAGCTGCCTGAGTGGCAGCCGTTCCTATCAGTCGAACAGACCTGCATCCCGATAGCGACGGATCTCGGCCCCGACGAGTGGTCCGAGAGCCATGATCCCGTCGCGGTCATCGGCGACCAGCGGCGTCACGATCATGGCGCTCACTGCAGCCACGACCATCCGGCACGTCACACGCCCTTCGTCTGAGCCGACATCGAGCACGTCGGCGAGACGGTCGGCGATCCGTCGCTGGACAGCAGCCCGGCGCTCGATCGCGGCCGGGCCGGCAGCGAAGGCCTCGACCAGGAACAGGCGCGCGTATCCGCGGTGACCTGCCAGCATCTCGAGGTACTGCTGCAATGCCGCCTCGACCCGTTCGACCTGATCACCGGGGACAGCAACGGCCCTGTCCAGCTCGGCCAGGAGTATTTCGCTGATCAGATCGAGTGCAGCCAGGAATCCGTCGAGCTTGTCGGAAAACAGCCGGTAGTAGGTCTCCCTGGATACACCGGCGTTACCTATGACTGCAGCGACCGGGGTGCGTGCGTAGCCATCGTCGGCCATCGCTTCGGCGAACCCGAGCAGGATCCGCATGCGCTGGTCCTGCTCGATCTGCTCCCTGGTCAGGTCATGGCGCCCCCTGGGGAGCCGACGCGCAGTTCGGTCAGGCGTGGATGCCTTGGCCATCAGGGTCGCCGTCAGGAACGTCGAGGCTGGTCGGGCTGGATTCTCAACGTAGTGATCGCCGTGGCGAGCATGTCGTAGTGGCCCACCAGCATGACGAGCTCGATCAGTTCACGTTCATCGAGAAGGGCTCGCAGTGACTCCCACTGTCGGTCGTCAACGTCACGGTCCGCTATCAGCTGCTCTGCTGCCATCAAGAGCGCAGACTCGCGTGCGCTCCAGCGGGGGTCGGTCGCGGCGCCGTCGGAGGCGAGGGTGTCGATGTCCAGGGTGGTGAGCCCTGCACGGGCGCCCAGTCGACGGTGGTGTTCGCGCTCGTAATCGCAGGCACGTAGGTGAGCGACCCTGAGGATGACCATCTCCGACTCGCGTCTGGACAGCCGTCCGCCGGGCATCAGGGTCCCTGCGAAGTGCAGCCATCCGCGGAAGAGTCGACGGTGCCGGCCCAGGGTCAGGAACAGGTGTGGTGGCGCTGTCCGCGCGGCGAGTCCCAGCAGCGATGCGATCGCAAAGTTGACCACGCCGACCTGGCGCCGATCACCGGGTGCGACCCGCGGTTGGTTCACGTCGGTCGTGGGGCTGCTCACGACGGATCCAGGGGACCGGGCTGTGGGGTGGTCAGCTCGACGCGCTCGCGCCGAGCGATGTCGAGAACCGGGGCGAGCCGGCGCCGGGTGGCCAGCTCGACCACCGACTGGGCCACTCGTCGTGTGGGCAGGATCGGTGCCACGTACCAGGGGGCGTAGATGATTCGCGACCGACGGGTGATTCCGCGCTCTAGCGCATCGATCCCCTTCGACAGCGGCGTGACCCTGGTCAGGCTCCTGCCGTCCAGGAATGCGGCGGCCGCTTCGGTGCCGAACCCGCGTGAGGTCATGTCGGTGTCGAGCTCGGCGAAGTACGCCACCCCGACACGTGCGCCCGACGGCCGCAGTTCCTGGCGCAGGGTGTTGCCGAGGGCCTCGACTGCTGCCTTTGAAGCGCTGTAGGCGCCCATCAGCGGTACGTGCACCGCTGCTGCGAGCGATGACACGGCGACCGCGTAGCCGTAGGGGTGGGCCACGTGACGGCCCGCCTCCCGCAGGGTGTAGTAGGTGCCGAGGGTGTTCACGGCAAGGGTGCGCTCGAAGATGGTCGGGTCGCCGTCGATCAGTGGCAGCTGCGCTGCGATCCCGGCGTTCGCCACCGCCACGTCGAGGCCGCCGAGGGCGCGTGCTGCCTCGTCCACCACCTGGGTCACCCGCTGGTGGTCGCTCACGTCGCATTCCCACCAAGGAGCATCGAGTTCCTCGCCGATACTGCGGAGGTGGTCCGGTTCGAGTCCGGCAAGCGCAACGCGGGCGCCGCGTTCGCTCAGCCGGCGTGCGAGTGCCGCGCCGATGCCTCGGGCGGCGCCGGTGATGAAGACGCGGCGGCCGCTCAGTGGGCTGGCTGGTTGGGCTCGTTGCTCGGCCATGCCTCAGAGCGTAGCATCGGCGAACATTTCTGTTCTTTGATGTGGTTCGTCAGTTGATCAGGGGGTTCGTCCGATGAGGGGTCTGCGTGCATCGGTCGGAACAGGTGCAAGGTGGATGACGGTCGCGATGGT
This sequence comes from uncultured Microthrixaceae bacterium, assembly GCA_964450685.1. Lineage (GTDB taxonomy): Bacteria > Actinomycetota > Acidimicrobiia > Acidimicrobiales > Microtrichaceae > JBAOHV01. The sequence continues at coordinate 2,923 of CAYVDN010000109.1, read as the reverse complement.
CGTGGCGGTCACGTCGCCGACGATCGCAGCGTGCGTTCCGCCGGCACCACCCAACCTGGAGGGCACTGAAGGCCAGTACGGGGTGGAGGTCGTCCGGAATCTCGAGATACCGCTGGATGACGGAAGGGTGTTGCGAGCCGACCTCTATCAGCCGACGGACCCGGACACCGGCGCTGTGGCGGAGGGCCCGTTCCCCGTGATCGTGGGCATGACTCCCTACGGGAAGAGCGGGGCCGCCACTGCGTCCACACCCGGTGCCAACGGAGTGAACCTGGAGCTCGTACGCCACGGATACCTGGCCCTGGCGGTGGACATACCGGGAACGGGGATCTCCGACGGACGCTTCGACCTGTTCGACCCCGCCGAGGCCGTCGCGGGAGCGCAGGTCGTCGAGTGGGCGGCGCAGCTGCCGCGCTCGACGGG
>CAYVDN010000109.1:0-2400 GCA_964450685.1 uncultured Microthrixaceae bacterium | reverse complement strand
CGGACCTGAGCGAGGTGCAGCTGGAGTGGTTCGACCGGTGGCTGAAGGACTCCCCGCACGAAGTCGAGAGCTTCTCGGGTGAGGCGCCGTTGCGAGTCATCGAGCCCGGAGGCCACTCGTATCGGACAGCCGCCTACCCGCTGGCCGACGCACAGAGGCTGCGTCTGCACATGCGTTCGGAGGGCCGCCTCACAGTCGATACACCCGACGGTGCCGAACCGTCAGACAGCGTCTACTACCTGCCGCTGGGGCCCGCGTGCACGACGTCCACGGTGCAGTTCGCTGCCGGCATCGGAGCCGAGGACTGCCTACGACCGCAACGACGGGCAGAGCGGTCGCTGAACGAGATGACCTACAGCACGGAGGTGCTGGACGCACCGCTACGGCTCGCAGGCCCGATACTCGCGTCGCTGGTCGCTTCGTCGAGTCGTCCTGACGCGGTGTTCCACGTCACCATCGAGGACGTCGGACCCGACGGTCGCTCCATCGGACTCACCGGCGGTGCGCAGCTGGCCTCGTTGCGGGCTATCGACGAGGGGCGGAGTTGGTTCGACCCATCGGGTGAGCTGCTGCGTCCCCACCACCTGTTGACCGAGGAATCCTCGTCCCCGGTACCGATCGGAGAACCGGTCCGCTATCAGATCGAGATCCGACCGCCCTTCGCGACGGTACCGATCGGGCACCGCCTCCGGTTGCGCATCAGCACCGCTGACTTCCCGCACGTGGTGGCGCTGGCAGACGCGGCGGCGCTGCAGGGCGGACACCAGGAACTGCTCCACTCCGCAGCGACGGATTCCTATGTGGACCTGTCGGTGCGACCGGGCTGACGCGCGACCGAGGTGCGGGGGCGCGCAGGAGCCCGTGCGCGCCCTGCCGCGTCTCAGATCAGCCCGAGGGCGAGCATCGCCTGGCTGACCCGGAGGAATCCGACGATGTTCGCTCCGACCACGTAGTTGCCGGGAGCGCCGTACTCGTCGGCGGTCTCATAGCAGGCGTCGTGGATACCGGCCATGATCTGCGCGAGCCGCTGCTCGGTGTGCTCGAAGGTCCAGGAGTCACGGCTCGCGTTCTGCTGCATCTCCAGCGCCGAGGTGGCGACGCCGCCGGCGTTGGCCGCCTTGCCCGGTCCGAAGGCGACCCCGGCCTCGAGGAATGCCGCGACGGCCTGCGGAGTGGCAGGCATGTTGGCGCCCTCGACGACAGCTACCACGCCGTTGCGGATGAGGCTCGCAGCATCGTCGCCCGACAGCTCGTTCTGGGTGGCGCACGGAAGCGCAACGTCACACGGCACGTCCCAGATGCTGCCGCCGCTGACGAACTGCGAGTCCGGGTGGTTGCGCACGTACTCGCTCACCCGGCCCCGTGCGGTGAGCTTGATCTCCTTGAGCAGATCCAGGTCCAGGCCGCCCTTGTCGACCACGTATCCCTCGGAGTCCGAGCATGCGACGACGGTGGCTCCGAGCTGGGTCAGCTTCTCGATCGCGTGGATGGCGACGTTGCCCGATCCGGACACGACGCAGGTCTTGCCGTCCAGGCTCGAACCCCGGACGCGCAGCATCTCCTCGGCGAAGAACGAAGCGCCGTAGCCGGTCGCCTCGGGCCGCACCAGAGCACCGCCCCAGGTGAGGCCCTTGCCCGTCAGAACACCCGACTCGTAGCGGTTCGTGATCCGCTTGTACTGGCCGAACAGGAAGCCGATCTCGCGCGTACCGACACCGATGTCGCCGGCGGGCACGTCGGTGTACTCACCGAGGTGGCGGTACAGCTCGGTCATGAAGCTCTGGCAGAACCGCATGATCTCGTCGTCGCTGCGGCCCTTGGGGTCGAAGTCGGCCCCACCCTTGCCGCCACCGATCGGCATCATCGTCAGGGCGTTCTTGAACGTCTGCTCGAACCCGAGGAACTTGACGATGCTCAGGTTCACCGAGGGATGGAATCGCAGTCCGCCCTTGTAGGGCCCGAGGGCACTGTTGGACTCGACCCGGAAGCCCCGGTTGATCTGGATCTCGCCGTTGTCGTCCATCCAGGGCACCCGGAAGATGATCTGACGTTCCGGCTCGCAGATGCGTTCGATCGACTTGTGGCGAGCGAGCTCGGGATGCTTCTCGAGCACCGGGCCGATGGAGCTCAACACCTCGCGGACCGCCTGATGGAACTCGGGTTCGCCCGGGTTCCGCAGTGTCACGTCGTTCCAGACACGCTCGAGCTTCTCATCGGTCGTCACAGGCATCTCCCCGCATCGAAGAACGATCGAGGGTAGTCACCTCGGGCGGCGGGCGACATGTCGGCAGTCAGGGGGCAGCGCTCAGCGGCGCCTGGTGAAGCCGAGTTGGTCCAACGCCAGAGGTGAGAGTCGCTCGGGTGTCCATGGTGGGTCCCAGACCACGTTCAACACGACGT
>CAYVDN010000108.1:0-5526 GCA_964450685.1 uncultured Microthrixaceae bacterium | reverse complement strand
TGGCCCGCCGGCCGATCTGGGACTGGCTGCGCACCTACCGTCACCACGAGCGCGGTCTCGGGCCGCTCGTGGCTCCGGGGGCACAGGACATCACCGCCGAGGTCGCCGTCGACCAGCTCGCTCTGATCGCCGCGCCGAGCCGTCGCAGCAGCCAGGCCGACTGGCTGCGCCGTCACGGCCTGGACGCGAAGGTCGAGGAGGGACGGCGCATCTGGAACGAGCAGGCCGCCCGCCCGGGGATCACCGCCATGCGGGCACGCAGCCGGATCAACGAAGCCGCAGCGCTCGCGGACCCTGCCGGGCTGGGCGGGTTCGAGGTCCTCGAATGGGGCCTTCGCTGAACTGAGTTGCGAGGTTGCGACGGGTGTTCGCAGCCGAATTCGGGTCCGGGAACTGAAACGCTTGACAGCACATCGACCGCCGGGAAGGATCAGGCGACAACCACGGAGGGGAACTCATGGGGGATCGTCGACTCAGGTCGATCGGGGCTGTGCTGACAGCACTGCTGTTGGTTTCGATGGTGCTGGTGGGCAGGGTTCTCGATGCCGCCACGGGATCTGACATCGACGGCGTGGTGACCGTCGACCAGGCACGCCCGATGGCAGGGTCAACCGTGCAGGTCGGTCTCGCGAACCTGACACCGTCGACACCGGTCTCGGTCCAGTTGTGCGCCGGGTATGTCAACGAGACACCACTCGGTGAGCCACTCATGTTCCCGGCGGTCTTCGCTGACGAGGCTTGTCAAGAGCTCGCCACCCTCACGACCGACGCCTCAGGAGCCGCCCAAGGTCCGGTACAGCTGCCCTCCACCGGGCAGGACCTGGCCGGCATGTGCAGCTACGACGCTGGTCCCAGCTCGATATCGTTCGCCACGCAGGGCTACAGCACCTGCACCATCGCTGCAGTCACCGACACCAACCCGGCCGACGGGATCGAACCGCTCGCGTCCACGAGGATCGCGATCAGTTCCGGCCCCGGCTCGATCACCGGGACCCTGACCGACACGAGCGGCGCCGGAATCGGCGACGAGGCATACACCGACTTCCAGCTCTGCCCGGGCAGCAACTGGAGCGCGTGCAAGCCGATGGCCGGCGCCCCGCTCTTCGAGCGGACCGGGTCCAGCTTTCGTATCGACGGGCTCGCGAACGGTGAGTACACGATCATCGCCTCGGCCTACCTGTCCGTCGGCGGATCCGATGTCCGCAGAGTGGTCGTCGCAGGGGAGACCACGGTCGACCTGGTGATTCCCGCCGCTGATGCGACTTCCCACGCGTCACCAGGTGTCGAACTGGTCGTCACACCCGCATCGCCGATCAACTTCGACTCGACGATCGAGGCGACCGCCAGCGGATTCGCTCCCGGAGACCAGATCGAACTTGGACTCTGTTCCATGCGCCCCACCCTGAGTGCAGTCACCTGGATGGAGGTTCCCCGGGTCACGTCGACCTGCACCAGCCTGGTCGACGACCTGACTGCCACCGCTGATGCCTCTGGACAGGCGGAGTTCGCGCTTCCGTACTCGCCTGAGAGGTTCATGAGGGACTGCCCCAACGCGTTCGATGATTCGTCGAGCTCGTCGTTCTCGTTCGTCGTTGCCGCTCAGCCCTGCTACGTCACGGTTCTGGATTCGACCGGAACACCGTCGTATGCATGGCAGCAGATCACCTTCCGCTCGCCGGCCGGATCGGCAGTCGTCAGTGGAACGGTGCGGGCCGACGGCGACGCGATCCAGGGCGCGTCGGTGAACCTCGCAGGCCCCGTCGGCCGCTGGTACCGGACCACCGACTCCGCCGGTGGATACGCAGTTGGTGGCCAACCCGACGGTGCGTTCACAGTCACCGGCATCCTGCCGTCGAACTACTTCTTCGAACGCCCGACCGACCCTGGCGGCAGCGAGTTCTCGTTCCCCACGACTCGTACCCTCGTTCAGGAGGGCGTCATCGCCGGTCAGGAGTCCGAGGTCGTCGACCTCGACTTCGACATCCTCCCGGGTGGTGTCTCGGGAACCGTCCTGAGGTCTGATGGTTCCCCGCTGGAGGGCGCATCGCTGGCACTCAGGGAGGCCAGCGGCGGCTCGGTGTACCTGTACGGACGCTCCGGAGAAGGAGGGTCCTTCAGCTTCCACGGCCTTCCACCTGACTCATACGAGCTGGTGGCGTACGACTACACGAACACGACCGGTGTGGCTCACACGATCGTGCAGGTCGCGTCGCAGAACGTCGGTGGCGTCCAGCTCCGCTTCCCGCGCACCAATTCGAGCATCAGCGGCACGATCATGAACGCTTCGGGTGAGCCGGTCGCGGGAGCCTACGTGTCTGCCTGTAGAGACATGGGTACGCAGTTCTGGTGGTACAACTGCCGTTCGGCCGTCACAGCCGCAGACGGGAGCTACTCGATCGCCGGCCTGTCAGCGGGGAACTGGCGAGTGGCCGCCTACTCGCCGTTCAACTACCTCAGCCACACGACCACCTCCGTCGTGGTCGCCGAGGACGAGAACCTCACGGGGGTCGACCTGACGCTCACCGTCGATTCGGGTGCCATACAGGGCGTCGTGACCGACGAGTCCGGTGATGGGATTGCCAACGCATCGGTGTACGCCTGCACCTCGCTCGCCCTCGGGAGCGGGTGCGCCTCGGCCCAGTCCGGGCCTTCGGGCCAGTACATGATCAGCGGCGCACCGAACGGCACCTACACCGTCACTGCTTCGGCACCGGAGCGGGTGAGCCAGACCGTGTCAGCAACGGTCGCAGGCGGAGCCTTGACGAACGGTGTCGACTTGGAGCTGCGCCGCATAAACCCTGTGCCACCGCAGACGACGGTTGGGTACGTCGATGGAGATCAGTCGCCCGGGCGGACAGCACCTGTCTTCCCCGCCTCCTCCACACCGATCCAACTCGACGGCCGGTGCGCCGGCGCAGACGTGGAGTACGAGCTACGAGGTGCCGACGGGAGCCTCTGGGCATCGGGCACATTGACCGAGTCCCCGGCCGGGACCTACTCCACCTCGATCCCACCGTTGTCGGGCCGCTCGGGTCGGGGTGAGCTCGCTATCACCGTCGACTGCCCGGCGGGTGTCACCGATCCTGATCCGGTACTGGTCGACGTCTACATCGATCCCTCCGGCAACGTCGTGGACACCGACGGCAACCCGATCGAAGGTGCAACCGTCACTCTCTCCCGAGCGGACACCGAGGCGGGACCATTCGCACAGGTACCCGATGGCTCAACTGTCATGTCGCCCGAGAACCGCACCAACCCCGATATGACCGACGCCACGGGTCACTTCGGCTGGTTGACCGTTCCCGGCTTCTACAAGGTGAGGGCTGAGAAGACCGGGTGCCGTTCGCCAGGCGACATCGGAACCTCGTACGTCGAGACGCCGCCGTTGCCGGTTCCCCCGGAACAGGTCGGGCTCGAACTGGTGCTCGACTGCTCCAGCACAACCACCGACACCGAAGCTCCGACGATCGACCTCCAGATCGACGACGAGCCCAACGGCGCTGGCTGGACCGACCGCCTGGTGCCGGCATCCGTCACCGCTGCCGACACCGGGTCGGGAGTTGCGACGCTGACACTGATCGTGAACGGCGTCGACACAGACTCGACGTCAGAGGTGCTCGACGACGGCGAGTACCAGGTCAGTGCGCGAGCGGTTGACGCAGCAGGCAACGTCGCCACGTCCCCACCCATCGCTGTCAAGGTCGACACGACCGAACCCGACATCATGATCAGCTCACCCGTGGCCGGGCAGGCCGTCACACGAGGATCGTCGTTGACAGCGGCCTATGAATGCAGCGATGCAGGATCAGGCGTCGATTCGTGTGAAGGCACCGTCACCTCGGGTGTCGAGCTGGATACCTCTGTGCTCGGGTCGGCCTCGTTCCAGGTCGTAGCGACCGACAACGCAGGTCACTCGCGCACCACCAGCGTCAACTACACGGTGGTGGAGGAGTCCGCAGCGACGGACCGGGTGGAACTGACGTTCTCCGGCTCGATCACTGGCAACTGGTCGGGTGAGCCCACAGGTGGCGATCTGCGCTTCAAGCGCGGTCGCGACGGCAACATCCGCCGGATAACCGGAACCGTCGAGATGCCGGGCCGGGATGGCGGGACCGCGACCGTCAAGGTCGATCTCTCACGACTTGCCCTGTTCGGCTCCTATGTCGGATCGATCCGGGTGTCTGACCGCACCGCCGGTATCGCCCAGGAGACACCCGTGGTGTTCGTGCGAATGGCCGAGGCGGCCGACGGTACCGTCTCCGGTAGGACCTCCTGGTACGGGTCCCGGATGCGGCCCTACCGGTTGGCCTGGACCCTCGGTGACGCTGGCTGAGCTCCGATCGACCGTCCTGGCAGTGCTGGCGGTACTCGTACCGCCAGCACTGCTGATGACCGGATGCGGCGGTGACGGCGGAGAGGTAGCGGGAGCCGATACTGCCGGCTTGGCCGGATCGGTCGAGGTCGGCCCGGCGCCGGCTGCCGAGTCCGCAGGTGCCGGAGTCAGCATCAGACTGACCTCTGAGGTTGACCCTCCGGTCCGGGTGGCGCCGCCGACCGGGGATCCCAACGAACGGGTGGACCGCGATGCCGGAATAACGGCTCGGCTGTCTGACGGCTCTCGGGTCTGGTTCTGGGGTGATACCGGCGATCGACTGCCCGATGAGACGATCCGCTACTTTGTGATCGGCAGCGCGTCCTGGTCGTCGGCCGAGGACCCGACCACCGTGGTCGGGGGTACGGCGTCGGGCGAGGTGGTTCCGTTCGCCACACCGACAGAAGACTTCATCTCGTGCCCGCCCGAGGCGCCCGACGGAGGTATGTGGCCACTGGCGGCGGTGACGGACCCAGGGGACCCCGATCGGGTGATCATCTGGATGGGCAACATCTGCCTGGGCTCGGGCGGAACGGCTGTCGGCCGTGGCGTGTCCGTCGGTGAGTGGCGCTACGACCCGGCAGACCCACCAGTTGATCGACCGATAACCGTTCGGATCCTCGAACAGAACCTCTTCGCCGATCACGCGTTCGGCGAGGCCGCCTTCGTCGACGGTGAAGACGTGGTCGTCTATGAGTGCAGGATGCCCGACGACGCGGCGACTAGCAGCGAAGGGTCAGGCTCGGCCGACGACCGCCAGCCCGCCGGGAGCGGCGAGTGCCTGGCGGCGCGGGTGGCCCCGGACCAGGTCGCGGAAGCGTCGTCGTACAGGATGTGGGATGGCACCGGATGGACCGCCGGCGCTGAGCCCGTCGCGCTCGAGATGCCTCCCGGCCCGACGAGCGAGTACGTGCCGCCGGGTGCCGTCTCGGTCAGTCCGTCGCCACAGGGAGATGGCTACCTGATGCTCTACTCGCCGTGGCCGGGATACGTTCCCTTTGTCGAGGTGCGCGCTGCGTTAGCGCCGCAGGGCCCCTGGAGTGAACCGGTCGTCGTCGACCTCGTTGGGTGTGAGCAGAACTACCGCGGCCGTCGGTTCAGTTGCTATTCGGCGAACCTCCAAACCGACTTCAGTACCCCGGGCCGGTTGGCGT
>CAYVDN010000107.1:0-5800 GCA_964450685.1 uncultured Microthrixaceae bacterium | reverse complement strand
GCCAGGACGGCTTGGCCCTTCTCACCGAGTACGTAGTCGATGAACGCCTGCGCCGTGTCGGCGTTCGCCGAGGATCCCATGACAGCGATGGGGTAGTTGGCGACGACGTTGTAGGGCTCGGGGATGTCGACAGTCGCGACGGCCGAGCCGACGGCGGCGGCATCGGTCACGTACACGATCGCGGCCTCCGCGTCACCCTCGGTGACGGCGGTCAGCGTGGCCTTGACGTCCTGGCCGCGGGTGATGCTTGACGCCGGGATGGTCACGCCGGCGCTCTCGAGGATCTGGTTGGCGAACTTGCCGCACGGTGCCGTCTCGGCGCACAGCGACACGACACCGACGGTGGCGAGATCCTCGAGGCTATCGATCGCCTTCGGGTTGCCGGGCTTGGTGACGATCACCAGCTGGTTCCTGGCGAAGATCTGCGCGGGTGCGGCGAGCAGGTCGGCCTCGTCCAGGGTGGCCATCGGCGCCTCGTCGGCGAACGCTGCCACGTCGACCGGTGCGCCCTCCTGGATCTGGGTGGCGAGCTGACCGGACGAACCGAAGTTGATCGTCACAGTCGCCTCGGGGTTCGCCTCGATGAAATCGTCCTTGATCGTCGTGAACGCCTCGGTGAGCGAAGCCGCCGCGGACACGGTGATCGTCCCTGTCACGGCTGGAGCGGTCTGGGGCGATTCCGTCGTCGTGGTGGAACCGGTCTCATCGGAGCTGTCGTCCGAGCTGCAGCCGCTGACGACCAGGCCGAGCGAGAACAGCACGGCGAGGGACAGGGTGAGGATCTTGCGCACGGGGGTGCCTCCTTGGGGGTTGGTGTCCTGGTTTCAGGTCGTCGGGATCTCGACGACGACGTTGGTGGACTTGACCGCGGCTGTGGCGATGTCTCCCGGTTGCAGGTCGAGTTCGTCCGCCGCCTCGCGGGTCATGAGCGACACGAGTCGATGCGGCGGCGCATGAATCTCGACGACTGCCACCAACTTGTCGCGGTCTACACGGGTGATGATCCCTGTGAAGCGGTTCCGCGCCGACTGCGGCATCACCGACTCGGGTTCGTAGGCGGCGGTCTGTTCCGTCAGGTACCGGGCGAGCTCGCGCCCGTCGACCGCCAGGTTGCCGCCTTCGCCGCGGGTGACCTCGAGGCGGCCCTCCTCGCCCCATCTACGGATGGTGTCGGCACTCACACCGAGCAGCTCAGCCACCTGTGATGTTCGGTAAGAAGCCATCAGTCAACCCTAGTCCTACGGCCGTAGATCTGTCTTGGACAACCAGTATGAGCGGCATACGCCGGGCGTGGGTGCCCTCATGGCAGTGCACACGGCCTGATGGTGTGCCTACCGGGACAAGATTCGACAATCCTTTCCAACTTTCTCGACAAAAACACTAGGAAAGGTTAGGTTGGCTCTCCATGTCCCGAGGGACCAGCCCTCGCCCAACCAGAAGGAGCAGTTCAGCCATGAGATCGATCCGCAACCTCGCAGTCGGAGTCATCACCGCAGCAATGGTCGTCGGGGCCGGTTGCACGTCGGGAGCGAGCGAGTCGGCCTCCGGTGAGTCCGACGACTCAGGGAGTAGCGAGACGGTCAACATCGTCGGCTTTGCCGTACCCGAGGCAGCGAACAAGGCGATCGCGGACGCCTGGGCCCAGACCCCCGAGGGTTCTGGCGTCGAATTCGTCACGTCCTACGGCGCGTCAGGTGATCAGAGTCGGGCGGTCGCAGCGGGCCTTGCCGCCGACTACGTGCACTTCTCGGTCGAGAGCGACGTCACCCGTCTGGTCGACGAGGGACTGGTGGGCGAGGACTGGAACGCAGGCCCCACCAGGGGCATCGTCTCGTCCTCCGTCGTCGTATTTGCAGTGCGCGAGGGAAACCCCAAGAACATCAGGACCTGGGACGACCTGATCCAACCCGGTGTCCAGATCGTCACGCCGAATCCTGCGTCGTCGGGTGCAGCACGCTGGAACGCCCTCGCCGCTTACGGTCAGGTGATCGAGTCCGGTGGTAGCGAGAGCGACGCCGAGCAGTACCTGGCGGCCTTCTTCGGCAACGTCGTGTCGCTCCCAAGTAGCGGTCGGGATGCCACGACCGCGTTCCTGGGTGGAACCGGAGACGTTCTCATGGCTTACGAGAACGAGGCGATCCTCGCCCATCAGGCAGGGGAGGAGTTCGACTACATCATCCCTGAAACGACGATCCTCATCGAGAATCCCGGCGCAGTCCTGTCGGATGCAACCCCCAAGGCGACCCAGTGGCTCGACTTCGTTCTCGGTGCGGAGGGGCAACGCCAGTTCGCTCTCAAGGGGTTCAGGCCGGTGGTCGACGGAGTCGACTTCGGCGAGGTCGAAGGAGCGAACGACCCTGCGAATCCCTATCCCGCAGTTCCCAACCTGCTCACGGTGGCAGACGACTTCGAGTCGTGGGATACGCTCAGCGACAAGTTCTTCGCCGATGGCACGGGCCTCGTCACCGTAATCATCGCCGAGAGCGGCAAGGCAGAGTGAGCCTCGCAACACCCGAGCCTGTGGTGGTGTCGTCGGCGGGCGTTCGCCGGCGACACCACGAGGGTCGCCTTGGTGCCGTGTCGGGAATCGGGCTCGGCGTGTCGATCCTCTGGTTCAGCATCCTGGTGCTGATACCGCTGACGGCCGTTGTCGTCACGGCGTCCGAGGATGGCTGGGCCGGCTTCCTGAAAGCGGTCTCCTCTCCGCAAACCCTTGCGGCGATCCGGTTGACAGTAGGTACTGCTGCGGCGGTCACCGTGGTGAACGTCGTCGTCGGAACCACCATCGCCTGGGTCCTGGTCCGTGATCACTTCTGGGGAAAGCGTGCACTCGAGGTCCTTGTCGACGTCCCATTCGCCCTTCCGACAGTCGTCGCCGGGCTCGTCCTCCTGTCGCTCTACGGGCCCGACAGCCCAGTCGGGGTCGACATCGCGAACAGGCCGTCAGCGGTGTTCGTCGCCTTCCTGTTCGTCACGCTTCCGTTCGTGGTCAGGACCGTCCAGCCGGTGCTCGCCGAACTGGATCAAGAGGTCGAGGAAGCATGTCGTTCCCTGGGTGCGTCGCGGTTCACCACCTTCCGGCGGGTCGTCCTCCCCGCGCTTGCACCGGCGATGACCGCCGGTGCATCGCTGTCGTTCGCCCGCGGGGTCAGCGAGTACGGATCACTCGTACTGCTGTCGGGGAACATCCCGTACCGCACTGAGGTGACTTCGGTTCGCATCCTGTCGTCGATCGAGAACGACAACCTGGTTGGCGCAGCGGCAGTCGCTTCCATACTGCTGGCGATCTCGCTCACCGTCATCGTCCTCATCGATGTGCTCCAACGAAAGGTGGCCAACCGTGACTGATGGAGTGCCGACTGATGGAGCGCCGGCTGATGGAGCGCCAACTGGTGGAGTAACCGGCCAACAGTCCCGATACGGCTGCCGGATCCGGTCGGGGAGGAAACTGCGTCGCCGGTCGGTCGCGCTCCGTTGGTCCCTGCGGGCCTTCGTGGCGGGCTATCTGATCCTGTTGGTCGGGTGGCCACTGGTGCTCGTGGTCGAGCGGGCATTCGGCGACGGAACAGCGGATCTCGTGCAGCTCCTCGAGGATCCCCAGGTGGTACACGCGCTGCGGTTGACCGTCGCTGTGGCCATCACCTCGGTGGCGTTCAACACTGTGTTCGGCATCGTGATGTCGATCCTGCTCGTGCGTTACGAGTTCAAGGGAAAGCGGCTCCTCAACGCATTCCTGGACCTGCCGCTTGCCGTCTCCCCGATAGTCGTCGGTCTGTCGTTGGTGCTCGTCTACAACGGTCGAAGCGGCTGGTTGGGGCCCACGCTCGAGAGCGCCGGAATCCAGGTGATCTTCGCTGCGCCCGCAATCGTGATGGCAACGGTGTTCGTGTCCCTTCCCCTCGTCATCCGCGAGGTGGTGCCTGTTCTCCAGGAGGTCGGAACGGACCAGGAGCAAGCGGCGAGGAGCCTGGGAGCCAACTCAGTCCAGCGCTTCGTCCGCATAACCCTCCCGGCTATCCGGTGGGCGGTCATCTACGGGATGGTCCTGACCTTCGCCAGATCCCTGGGTGAGTTCGGCGCGGTGAAGATCGTGTCGGGCAACGTCCTGGGGGTCACCCGCACGGCGACCCTCGTCGTCGAGGAGAAGTACCTCAACTTCGACCAGAGCGGTGCCTACGCCGCCGCCTTCCTGCTGGCGATGCTGTCGGTCGCATGCATCGTCACCGTCAGCCTCATCCGACCAGAGGAGCAAGGATGATCACCCCGGGAACAACCGCGCAAACAGCCGGAGAGCTCACATGAGTATCGAGGTGACCGGTATCAACAAGCGGTTCGGTGACTTCGCCGCTCTGTCGGACGTCGACGTCACGATTCCAGCCGGCGGACTCACCGCCCTTCTGGGACCCAGCGGTGGTGGCAAGTCGACCCTCCTGCGGATAATCGCGGGACTCGAGTTTCCCGACGAAGGCACCGTCATCATCGACGGCATCGATGCCACCGGTCTGCCAGCCCAGCACCGCGATGTCGGCTTCGTCTTCCAGCACTACGCCGCGTTCAAGCACCTCTCGGTCTTCCGAAACGTCGCGTTCGGGCTCGAGATCCGCAAACGACCGAAGGACGAGATCCGTCGAAGGGTGGGAGAGCTGCTGGAGCTGGTGCACCTGTCGCAGTTCGCTGATCGCAAGCCCGCACAACTCTCGGGAGGTCAGCGTCAACGGATGGCGCTCGCCCGCGCCCTTGCAGTCGAGCCGAAGGTCCTGCTCCTGGACGAGCCGTTCGGAGCTCTCGATGCCAAGGTCCGCAAGGAGCTGCGTGACTGGTTGCGCCGGCTTCACGACGAGGTGCACGTAACCACCGTCTTCGTCACACATGACCAGGAGGAGGCGCTCGAGGTCGCGGACGAGATCGTCGTGATCAACGAAGGGCGGGTCGAGCAGACCGGTGCACCGGATGATCTCTACGACCGGCCGGCCAACGAGTTCGTCATGCGGTTCCTCGGCACTGCCACAGAGCTCGACGGCCAACTGGTCAGGCCCCACGACATCGAAGTCAGAGCGTTGGGCCACGCTGCCGAATCGGCGGCGTCGTCCGAGTCGGCGGTTTCGTTCGCGTCGGCCCCCGTGGTGACCCGAGTGTCGCGGGTCGGGTTCGAAGTGCGAATGGAGATCGACGTCGACCGACAGAACGTCCTCGCCACCACCACCCGCGCACAGTTCCGCACGCTGGGGGTCGACGTCGGCTCGTCGGTGCAGCTCGCGATAGCCCCCGGTGCCACCGTCATGGACCTGGGTGGTCGCCCCGTGCTGGTGCAGTAGCTTCACCCGGCGTGGGCCCACGTGCTTCCGTCGATCCCGCCGGAGTCGAGGTATGAGGCGTGTGTTGGTGGTCCAGCACCTCGAACCGGAGGGGCCGGCTCGGGTTGCTGAGGCGTTGGCCGACGCAGGAGTCGGCGTCGACGTGGTGCGCGTCGACATGGGTCAGTCGTTGCCCGTCGACCTGGACGGGATCGCGGGGCTCGTCGTCATGGGGGGACCGATGTCGGCGCGTAGCGACCGGGGGTTCCCGACCCGCGCAGCCGAGTTGGCGCTCCTGGGCCGGGCGGTCGCGGAGGGTGTCCCGGTGCTCGGAATCTGTCTGGGTGCGCAGCTCCTGGCCACGGCCGCCGGCGGCAGCGTCATCGCCGGGGACGGACCGGAGATCGGCTGGGGTCCGGTGATGCTGTCAGCCTCGGCGGCGGACGACCCTTTGTTCGAGGGCCTGCCCGAGGAGCTGGTCGTGCTCCACTGGCACGGCGAGACCT
>CAYVDN010000106.1:0-5851 GCA_964450685.1 uncultured Microthrixaceae bacterium | reverse complement strand
CAACGGACCTACATCACACTCACCGACGACGCGCACTTCGAACAGGTCGATGGAGTCGGTCACTACATCGACCTCGACAGGACACGTCGGGTGACGAACGAGATCATCGAGCTCGTCAACCAAGCCACCTGACGACTCCCGGGGAGTGTACGTGCCCATCGCGAACCTCCAGCGAGCCGCCTCCTTCGAGGAGGAGCGGTGGCCGTTCCGACCGCCACTGATGCTCTCCGAACGACACGGCTCGGGACATGCGTCGTAGCGTGTCGCCGGTATGGGGTCACATCGGCTGGGCGTGACGATCGCGGGCCTTGCGCTGATGCTCCTCGCAGCGTGTGGTTCGGACGGCGCGCCACAGGACGGACCTGCGCGGGAGCCAGCCGGCGTGACCACTCAGCCGACCGGCGGGACGAGCAGCGAAGGGCCCGACACGGAGCCGGTCCTGGTCGACGGCGCATCAGGGATCGCTCAATCGGGTGACCTGCGCATCCACTACGAGGTGCACGGGCAGGGTCGACCGCTGGTGCTCGTGCACGGGTGGGCCGCCAGCATCCGGACCAACTGGGAGATGACCGGGTGGCTCGACGAACTCGGTGCGGTCAGACAGGTCATCGCTATCGACATCCGCGGCCATGGCGACAGCGACAAACCCCACGACATGGCGGCTTACGGCTACGCCGCCGTGTCCGAGGACGTGATAGCCGTGATGGATCACCTCGGCGTTGAGCGGGCCGACTACGTCGGCTATTCGCTTGGAGCGTTCGTGGGCGCGTCGCTGATGGGTCATCACCCTGAGCGGTTCACCTCGTTCGTGCTGATCGGCATCGGTGACGAGGACGCGGCGTCGCTGGCGCTCGCGCCGCGGATCGCCGACGCGCTGCGCGCCCCAACACCCGAGGACATCTCGGACCCGGAGGCGCTCGGCTACCGAACGCTGGTCGATCTCGACCCCCGCAACGATCGCGAAGCGTTGGCGCTGGCAGCACTCGAGATGTGGCCGCAGGGATACCCGCTCGAACTCGGAGGCCCCGCTCTGGCTGATGTCGGCGTCCCGGTTCTCATCGTGAACGGCGCCGACGATCCGTACGCGGCCACCGACCAGGCGTTCGTCGCGGCGGTACCCGGCGCAGAGTTGGTCGAAATTCCCGACTCCGATCACCTCGGTGTCCTCGTCCACCCGGGTTTCAAGGAGGCGGTGGTCGGGTTCCTCGAATCCAACTAGCCCAGGCGGCGCAGCGCCCGCAGCGAAGCGTTCAGATGCAGCTTTCGGTCAGCCCGCGAGTCGGGTCTGGCGAACAGTCGCCAGGAGGGTTCCGTCGGGCAGATGGATCCAACCGTCCTCGACGGCGAAACCGTCGTGAGAGTGGAACGCATGGACGCGGTCTGCCAGCAACTCGTCGTCGCCAAGGGTCCAGTGTCCGGCGGTGCTGTGGATCTGGATCGAGTACTCGATGGTCACTGCCCTCACGGGTGCGGTCGCGCGGGCGAAGACCGACGGTGGGAAGTAGTCGCCGTACATGGCGAGCCAGCCTGAATCGAAAGAGTCCTGATCGACCGGTCGGCTCCACGCGATCCACTCGGATCGTTCCGCTCCCCCGAGCAGCCGGGTGTCGGGGTGGAGGTACGTCTCGACGTTGTTCAGATGGATCGGCCCCGGAAGCACGATCTGTTCGGCAGAGTCGGGCATCACCTCGGGCGGGGGAGCGTCGCTGTAGTCCAGGCCGTCCCATGGTGTCGAGTGGTGCAGACGGCCGACAGTGGTCGTCCTGTCGCCCTGGGAAACCGTCGCGTGGGTGGTGATCATGGCCCGGCCGTGCCGCACGACCTCGATGTCGACGGTGATGTCACCCACGGTGTTCCCGCTGACGTAGCCGAAGGTTGCAGCTCGTAGCTGTGTGGCGGGGTCCACGCCTGCGTCCGCGACGACTGCCTCGGACGCGTAGACGGCGATCGCGGCGACCACACCGCCGTGCACTCCCTGCAACGACGTCCAATGCTCGTCGATGTGTGCGCTGAAGCGGTTGGTATCGAGCCGTGTCAGCGCGGTCGACTCCGACCAGATCATCGAATCACCACCCTCGGCGAGTCGTTCAGCTGGATCGGCTGCCCGGTGTCGACCTGAACGGGCGCCTGCTCGGGTGGGTTCAGCTGATGGAGGCGTGGGGCGTCTGGCATGCGGGCGACCGTAGCGGGACTGAGTGTGGCGGGGCGCCGGCGAGCCGGGCCGCTCCAAGGTCCTCACCGCGTGGACACCCAAAGCGAGGCGCAGCACGCCGGTCCCGAACATGGCGGACATGAACCCAGCGGTGGGCGCCCGGTGCCGATCATCGGGACCCACCCACGACGCTCGGCATCGGGGAATCCCAGACTCCGCTGGCTGCAGTTGCATGGACGAAGTCGGAGAACTCGCGAGGTTCGCGCCCGACCGCGAGTCTGACCCCTTCGGTGACGTGGCTGTTGCGGCCGTCCAGCACGGTGGTGAACAGCTCCACATAGGCGCGTACCTCCGAGTCCGTGAGCCCGTCCGCGGCGAGGCCCTGGGCGAGCTCCTCACCACTGATCGGTGCGAAGGCGATGTCCCGCCCGGTGGCTGCGCCGATCTCCGCGATCGCATCGGCGAAAGACATCAACCGTGGCCCTGTCACCTCGTGCACCCTGCCGAGCAGTCGGTCGTCGGTCAACGCGGCCACGGCTACGTCGGCGACATCTTCGGCGTCGACGAATGGTTCGGTCACGTTTCCTCCTACGAAGGCGAGCACGCCATCCCGGAGCGGATCGACCTCTCCTCGCCAGGCTCCCGTCGAACATCGTGTTGGGCACAGATGATTGGGACTGCACCGTCGTCGACCTCTTGGCAGCGGAGACCTCACGAGATGAGCCCGGAGGTAGAACGGCGTACCCGCGCTCGACGTCACCCTGTGCGTCTCGATCAACTCCGCTGCTCTCGAGGGGCTCCACCTGTCCATCACAACCGTCGTGCCGCCTGTGGTGAGGGGTCGGATCAGGCCGAGCGCGGATGCGATGTGTCCGGTCGGGAAGGCCATCAAGCTCACGCCGGGGACTGCTCCGGCGGCCTTGGAGTAGCCGCAGAGCAAGGTTTCGTGGGAGTGGAGAACGCCTTTGGGCGCCGAGGTCGATCCTGACGTGTGGATGACACACGCGATTGAGGAAGGCTTGATCGGGGGGAGCGACGTCAGTGGTTCGCCTGCCTCGAGTTGTTCGATCGGGAGCCCCCGACCGAACGCCGGGGAATCGACGACCACGACACGCTCGAAACCGTGCCGGTCGGCGCGAGCTACGAGGTCGAGGTCTTTCCATCGCCCAGCGGTGACGATGGTGACAGCGCCACTACGCTTGGCGATCTCCGCGAACTCGGCGTCGCCAGCGGATGCCACTACCGGCACGACGATCGCTCCGATCAGCCAGAGTGCCTCTAGCGCCACGGTGCTCTGAGCGGAGGCGGGAGCCTGGAACAGCACACGCTCGCCGGTCGCGACACCGATGTCGAGCAACCCATTGGCCACGCGCCGTGCCCGATCGTGCAGGGCTCCGCGTGTCACGGCCTCCGCCGTGCTGCGGCTCGCGAAGATCAGCTCCGCGTCGGGGAAGCGGGTGGCCGCAGCCTCGAACGCCGAACCCAGGGTCAGGGGTGGGTACCAACCGGCACGCCGCCAAGCGGCTCGCTGATCCCTACGTGCCTCTGTGGGACCTACCGCTCGGTCGTGCTGACGGGTTTCGTCCATTCTGAAAATACGTTATACTCTTTTATCTGTGAGGATCGAGATCGACCACGAGCGATGCATGGGTCACGGTCGCTGCTACTCGCTCGCACCGGAGCTCTTCGACTGCGACGATGAGGGTTACGGTCGAGTGCTTCTCGAGGAGGTTCCGGACCGCTTGGTCGATCGGGCGCGGGCAGCGATAGGTGCGTGTCCTGAACGGGCAGTCATCTCGGACTGAAGCTCCTGTCACGATGCGATGACGAGACACCGAGCGAGCGGTGCGACGGTCCCTCGAACTCAGGGTTGGGGCGTGGCTGACCGTAGACTCGGCGAACGCTCGACCAAGGTGGACCACGCTGAACCCGCGCCAACACTCCACAGGTGACAACGGAAGACCCCGGGCCGGGTCGTCGTTCGTACCCGTGGTATCGGGTCGGGCAAGCGGGAGCCCCCTGGCCGCAACAGTTGCCGATGCCATCGTCGAAGACGCGATGGCTCGCGGTTGGCCCGTGGGTGAGGTGCTCGGCTCGGAGCTCGAACTGCTCGAGAGATATGAGGTGAGCAGGGCGGTGTTCCGCGAGGCCGTGCGTCTGGTGGAGCACAAAGGTGTGGCCCGCATGAGGAGAGGGCCGGGGGGTGGGCTGGTTGTCACCGCTCCCACCTTCGAATCGGTCCTGGTCGCGGTCGCGGTCTACCTCTTCTACGTCGGAGCCGGTGTAGACGAGGTGTTCGACGCCCGGCTGGCACTGGAGGAGGCGGTAGCCGAGGTGGCACCGTCCAGGCTGAGCGAGGCCGATGTCGTTGAGCTGCGGGAGCTCGTCGCGCGCGAGCAGCGCCGCGAGGTCCACGACCTGCGCGAGCTCCACGCCATGCTGGCGTCCTTCACGAAGAACCCGGCACTGGAGTTCTTCGTCGACCTCCTCAACCGGGTCAGCTCCCTGTTCCTGGACGACCGGTCCGTGCTGAAGGGCGCCACGCTCTCTGCGGCATCGCACGCCCATGCGGCGATCGCGGAGTCGGTTCTCGCCGGTGATGGCGGCCGCGCCCGCAACCGCATGCGAAGGCATCTGCAGGCCGAAGCGGAATACGTTCGCAAGAGAGCCCGGAACCGGATCGTTATCCCCGGCCCGTCCGACGACGAGAAGAGCGGGCAGAAGGTCGCGTTCGCGATCTTCGAGGAGATCGCCGATGCGGATTGGCCCGTCGGTCGGCTGCTCGGCTCCGAGAAGGAGTTGCTGGAGCGTTACGAGGTGAGTCGTGCCGTGCTTCGCGAGGCGGTGCGGATGCTCGAATACCACCAGATCGCGCGGATGCGTCGTGGCCCAGGCGGCGGATTGTTCGTGGCTGAACCCGGAGTCGAAGCCACCATCGAGGCCGTCGCTCTCTATCTGCACAGGATCGGCATCGTCCCCGCGCAGCTCTTCGAGGTTCGAGCGGTGCTCGAGCTGGCTGCGCTCGACCGCTGCGTCGAGCAACTGCGCACCGAGGACGTGACCGAACTCAACCAGGCTATGGACGCTGAGCGGGACGCCAGTTCAACCGAGCTCCGGGACCTCGCTCACGGTGTTCACGCCGTGTTGGCCGGCGCATCGGGCAACCGGGTACTCGAGTTACTCACCTTGGTCCTGTTGCGCCTGACCCGAATCCAACAGGGCCCCAAGCCCAGACGGAAGGTCGACCGCGAAGCAGCAAGCGAGATCGCCGCTGTGCATCAGGCGATCGTCGACGCGGTGGTGGATCGCGATGCCGAACTGGCCCGTGTGACGATGCGGCGCCATCTCGATGTGCTCTCCCGACTCATCGGCTGACCGGTGTCGCCCACTGGCACAACTACAGGACGAAAAGGAGCGATGAGATGACAACCACCGTGAGAGACAACCCGGACATGTCTCGCTACGAGCTCCACGCGAATGGCGACCTGGCCGCCTTCGTCGAGTACCGCACCCGCGGGGAGCTGACCGAGCTCGTGCACACCGAGACCGTCAAGGGTTTCGAAGGGCGTGGTATGGCCTCGACCCTGATCGGTGGAGTCCTCGACGACCTGCGCGGCCGGGGTCGCACGCTGCGGCCGACCTGTCCCTACGTGCGCAGCTACCTGGTCAAGCACCCCGACCAACTCGACCTGGTCCCCG
>CAYVDN010000105.1:0-5968 GCA_964450685.1 uncultured Microthrixaceae bacterium | reverse complement strand
GCGAGCGTGGGGGCGAACTTCAACATGGTGATGAACAGCGGCACGTTCCACGGGATGATCCCGGCGACCACACCGACCGGTTCCTTGCGCACGAGCGCGGGGCCGAGCATGTCGGGGCGGAGCTCCTCGAACGGATAGTCCTTGACCATGTTGGTGAAGTAGTCGAGCACCAAGTTGGTGGCGCCGACCTGGCCGAAGTGCGAGAAGAGGATCGTCGTGCCGACCTCGGCGACGACCAGGTTGGCGAGCTCGTCGGCGGCCTCGGTCATCTTGGCGGCGAGGTTCGCCATGATCTGGTGGCGGTCAGCGGCTGTGCTGTTGGCCCAGGGGCCTGACTCGAGCGCGGCGCGTGCGGCTGCGACGGCCCGGTCCATGTCAGCGGTCGTGGCCTCGGGGACCGAGCCGATGACCTGGAGTGTCGCCGGGTTGACCACCTCGAAACGGTCCTGTCCGGCCGGGTCCACCCATTCGCCGCCGATGTAGAGCTGCTTGTGGTCGGTCATCGTCGTGTCCCCCTGGAGTGGCGGCCCTGTCGGGCAGCGGTTGTACTGCAGTCCTGCAGCAGTCCTGCAGCAGTCCTGCGGCCCAGATGGTACCTGACGACCCGTCAGGTGGTCCGCGGCCGGGCCCGGGGTGCGTGTCCCCGGCGACCGGTAGCGTGGCCGCGATGGCTGGGAATCCGGAGCACACCGACGGGGTTGAGCAGGTCGTGACCACCGCAGTCGCGCCCGCGCCCACACTCCCGCACCCTGCGGATCCCGCTGACCCCGCAGCCTCTCCAGCAGCCGCAGCCTCTCCAGCAGCCGCAGCCTCTCCGGACCCCGCATCGGGCCTTCGGCCCGCAGCCATGCCGGAGCCGTCCGAGCTGCTCGACGGCGAGACGGGTGACCAGATCTTCAACCGGCTCGTCCTGCCCGAGGTCGACGTCATGTGGCGAGTCGCCATGTCGCTCACCCGTAACCGGGCCGATGCCGAGGACCTGGTGCAGGAGACCCTGCTGCGGGCCTACAAGGCGATCGACAGCTTCGACGGCCGCTACCCGCGTGCATGGCTGCTGACGATCCTGCGCAACACCGAGCGCAACCGCCATCGTCGGCGCCGTCCCGAGCTTCTCAACGACCCCGACACGGTCGAGGAGCGCGGCCCGGCGACCGAGGCGGACGCGGTCGAGCGCCGTGTCGAGGACCTCGACTTCGACCAGGCGGTCACGTCGGCCCTGGCCGAGCTGCCCGAGAACTTCCGGCGTGTAGTCGAGCTCGTCGACGTCGACGGGCTGACCTACCAGGAGACCGCGGACCTGCTCGGTGTGCCGCTCGGCACCGTCATGAGTCGACTGCACCGGGCGAGACGCCGGATCAGGGACCTGCTCGTACCGGCCGGTTACGGCCCGGGTGTGGTACCCGAACCAGCTGCCCCCGCCGAGAATGATTCCGCGGAAGAACCGTCCCAGCAGACCACTGGAGTGGATCGATGAGCGCCGATCAGGACAGTGCCACATCGCCCCAACCGGCAGGACAGCTGACCCCGCTGACCCCGCTATCCGAGGCGTCCGGGCTGTGCGGCGGCCCTGGACAGTTGTCGTGCGACGAGGCCAACGAGATGATCCAGGACTACCTCGACAACCACGCCGACAGCGAGGTCACGGCCAAGGTCATGGACCACATGGGCGACTGTCCGCCGTGCGAGTCGGAGTTCGTCGTCTACCAGCGCATCATCGTCGCCCTGTCCCGATGTCGTGAGGACCCTCCTGCGGAGACCCGTGAACGCCTCGCCCATTTCTGTCGCGGGCTGTCCTGCAGCGACGACGACGGCGATGACACCACTACGAGCGGGACGACCCAGCCAGGGTGAGCTGACGCCCGGCGTCGCCGAACGCGCGTCCGCGGACGCGTGGGACTACTTGTAGCCGACCATGATGTGTTCGACCCAGGACGCCGGCGCCGCGTTCATCAGGGTCCCCAGGTCCCAGTAGTCCCACCAGCGGGTGATCCTGTCGCCGTCGATGTCGTGTACCGAGACGAACGGCAGGTCGACGGTCTCGCCCGAGTCCCACGTCCATCGCTCGACGTGCTCGGTCACGACGGTGTTGCCCTGGGCGATGATCCGCCACCCGGGAACGTGCTCGTAGCGGGCCAGCGGCTCCAGGCCCAGGCGCAGCCTGGCTGCGACCTCGGCCGGCCCGAAGGCACCCTCCTCGGGTGCGGGGACGTCGCGGTAGTTGCCGTCGGGGGTGAACCGTGCACCGACCGCGTCGAAGTCGCGTTCGAACAGGTCGGCCCAGAAAGCTTCGATCAGTGCGGTGTTGTGATCCTCGAGTGCGCCCATGGACTGTCGTCTATCACGGCTGTCCGACAGTTGGTCCGAGAGTTGGTCCGACGGTTGGGTCGCCGAACTGGCCGACCGTTGACTCGAACAGCTGTGGGAACACCTTGGCGACCTTGGCGCTCAGGTAGTCGCCGTAGGTGCCGTGCGCATCGAAGACGCTCGTGCTGTCCCAACGGCCCTCGGCTGCTCGATCGAGCACGCCGGCGCTCGGTTCGGCGCCGGGCAGGGGAGCGACGACCGCGTCCCATGCCGGGTCGAGGAACAGCGGGAACGAGTAGCGGTCCCGCTCCGGCATGCGGACCCGGTGCGGTGTCGAACGGAACCGACCGCCGGTGACCCGTTCGAGCATGTCGCCCAGGTTGCACACGATCGTGTCCCTCGATGTCCAGATCGACGCGTCCGCGGACGCGTCGATCTGGACCCATTCGTCGCCGACGCGTACCTCGAGCCCACCGATGTCGTCCTGGACGAGCAGGGTCAACAACCCGTAGTCGGTGTGCTCGGCCACACCCCAGCTGCCGACGAAGTCCGGTGCGGGTGGCGGGTAGTGGAAGATGCGGAACAGGACGGTCGGGTCCGCGCACCAGCGGTCGAACCAGTTGCGCTCGAGCCCGAACGACAAAGCGATGCCAGACAGGACTGCCCGCCCGACCGCGGTGAGCTGGTCCATCCACTCGAGCACCACCGCGCGCAGTTCGGCGGGCTCGGCTGGGAACAGGTTCGGTCCGTGCAGCGGCACCCCGGCGAGCACCCGGGGGTCGTCGGCGGGCAGTTCCGTACCGAAGTAGAGCCCCTCCTTGTCGTCGGGTACACCCGAGGTGAGCTCGCCGCCGACAGGGAACCAGCCACGCCACGCCCGTCCGCCGAGCGGCATCGCGATGCGTTCCTTGGTCGACTCGGGCAGGGCGAAGAACTCAGCAGACAGCTCCAACAAGCGCTGACGCAGCACAGGGTCGACTCCGTGGCCGACGATCTGGAAGAACCCGACCTGCTCGCACGCCTCGCCGATCTCGGCGGCGACAGCAACGGCCCCGTCAGCGGAATCGGCGCCAGCTCCACCGGGGCCGAGTAGCGGTGAGATGTCGATGGTCGGAACGCTCTGCACCTCCCCAAGCTGCCACGCCAAGGGTTTCGCAGCACCCGCGCGTCCGACGGTCACCTACGGTGCGCTCATGGAGTTCCGCACACTCGGTCGGTCAGGTCTCAGGGTCAGTGCCATCTCGTACGGCAACTGGATCACCCACGGTTCACAGGTCGGCGACGACGCCGCTGTCGCGTGCGTGAACGCGGCGCTCGACGCCGGCATCACGACCTTCGACACGGCCGACGTCTACGCCGGCACGGTGGCTGAGTCGGTGCTCGGCCGGGCGCTCGCCGGTCAGCGACGCGAGGGGCTGGAGATCTTCACCAAGGTGTACTGGCCGACCGGTCCCGGCGAGAACGACCGGGGTCTGAGCCGCAAGCACATCATGGAGTCGATCGACGGTTCTCTGCGCCGCTTGGGCACCGATTACGTCGACCTCTACCAGGCGCACCGCTACGACCACGACACCCCGCTCGAGGAGACCATGACGGCTTTCGCCGATCTGGTCAGGAGGGGCAAGGTCCTCTACATCGGGGTGTCGGAGTGGAGCGCGGAGCAGATCCTGGCCGCAGCCGACCTGGCTCGTGAGCTGAAGGTGCCGTTCGTGTCGAACCAGCCGCAGTACTCGCTGCTGTGGCGGGTGATCGAGGAGCGGGTCGTGCCCGCCTCGCTCGACGCGGGTGTGTCGCAGATCGTGTGGTCGCCGATGGCTCAGGGGATCCTCACCGGCAAGTACCTGCCGGGCCAGCCGGTGCCCGAGGGCTCGCGTGCCACCGACGACAAGGGCGGCGCCGACTTCGTGAAGCGGTTCCTGCGAGACGAGGTGCTCGAGGCCGTCCAGCAGGTCGTGCCGTTGGCCCACGAAGCCGGACTGTCGATGGCCCAGCTGGCGGTCGCGTGGGTGCTGCGCAACCAGAACGTCGCCTCGGCGATCGTCGGTGCTTCACGCCCCGAACAGCTGACCGACACGGTCAAGGCCGTCGACGTGACCCTCGACGACGACCTCGTCGCGCGGGTCGAGGCGATCCTCGACCCTGTAGTGGTCAGTGACCCGGACCTGACCGAGAAAATGACACCCCGGACCCGGCTGTAGCCGGAGTCCGGGGCGCCCGGTTCCCGCCGGGTCGTGCAGCTCCTCGCAGAGCCGCTTCGATCTGTTCCAAGAACTGATCGGCCGATGTCCAGGCGAACTGGAGAAATCCATCCGTCACACCAATTCCTTGACGATGGTTCAGCGGACAGGGGAGACTGTTCGGACGCCGTGCCGGGGGGCTGTCCCGGCGTCAGCTAGGGGAGTACGTATGTCTCGTAATTGGCGGGTGGCTTCGGTCGCGCTAGCGGTGACCGCTGTCGCTGCACTTGTCGTTCCCATGTCGGTGAACGCGCAGAAGGTCTCGAACCCCGGCACGTTCGCGTTGTCGTCGACCGGTGGTTCGCTCTCGGTCGGCGGGCTCGGCATCGACCTGACGCCTCAGCCGTTGCCGCAGTGCTCCGATGGGATCGACAACGACGGCACCGGTGGTGTCGACCTGGCCGACAGCGGTTGTGCTGCCGGCCCCAACGGTGAGCCCGCCTCGTCGGACGATTCCGAGCTCGCTCCCAACTACCAGCCCAAGATCGACGTCTCGATCACCGGTACGGTCGACAAGGCCGGCGTCGTCAACATCCCGCCGGCAGGTGTCGTGTTCCCGCCCGCCTACATCGGCATCAACGTCAACGGCCTCTGGATCGTCAAGGCCGAGGTGATCGCCACCCAGGCAGCCACCGGCACGCTCGACCCGCTGACCGGAGCCGTGGTGCTCGACGTGCGGGCACGCATCAAGCTGAGCGGCAACGTCGGCAACCAGCTCTCCTCGTCCTGCTCGATCGGAACGACTTCCAGCCCGATCCACATGAACCTGATCACGGGACGCAAGGTCAGCCCCACGGGTAGCGCCATCACCGGCATGCCCTACAACCCGGTCTCGGGCACCGCGATGCTGGTCGACAACGCCTTCTCGGTCCCCGGCGCCTCTGGCTGCACCGCGGGGATCTTCAACCTCAACTCGACCATCAACGACCAGGTCGGAATCCCCTCGGCCGCCGGACGCAACGTCGCCGTCGTCGGTGGACGCACCACCCCGGTGCTCGGCCGGGCGATCAACCCCGTGATCACCTCGAGCCCCGGCCTGACCGGCGCCCAGGCTCCCTTCGACGTGACCTTCGGCGCAGCCAACTCGACCGTCGTCGCCGGCCCGGCCACCTACAGCTGGTCCTTCAGCGACGGCACCACGGCGTCCGGTGAATACGTCGAGAAGACCTTCGACGCCGGCGCACAGTCGGTCACGCTGACCGTCACCGACGCCGAGGGGGACTCGGCATCGGCCACCACCAACTTCACCGTCGGCGGCACCGGTTCCAGCTCGTCCACGACCACCGCGTCGACCACTACGACGACCGCGTCGACCACGACGACCGCGTCGACCACCACGACCACGGCGTCGACCACCACGACGACCGAGGCTCCGACATCGACCACCGCGTCGACCACGACGACGACAGTGGCCCCGCCCAGCGACG
>CAYVDN010000104.1:0-6025 GCA_964450685.1 uncultured Microthrixaceae bacterium | reverse complement strand
CCCGCGGGCGCGGCGTGGGGGGGCCGCGCCCGGCGCTCGTGGCGCGGCTCGGTGGGGGCGCGCCCGCCTATGCGGCGGCGCGCGGATGCGCCCCCCCGTCGAGCCCCGGCGCGAGCGTCGAGGAGGGTCACAGACTTGCATCACTGATGCCGGTCGCCTCCGGTCGAGGTCGTGGTCAGGGTGTTGAACCTCCACCGGCTCGCGCCGGGTGCGGAGTCGTACTACCTCGACCAGGTCGTCTCGGGTGTCGAGGACTACTACGCCGAAGCGGGCGAGTCGCCCGGCTACTGGCTCGCCTCGTCGGACCTGCTCGGTCTCGATGGTGTAGTCGACGGCAACGACCTGCGAGCCGTGCTCAGCGGGCACCATCCCGAGACCGGCGAGCGGCTACACCGGGCGAGGAACCGCAAGGTGCCGGGTTGGGACCTGACGTTCCGTGCGCCGAAGTCGGTGTCGATCCTCTGGGGGCTCGGCGAGCCTGAGGTCACCCGCCAGGTCGCCGCCGCGCACGACGCAGCGGTGGCTCGGGCGGTCGCCTACATGGAGGAGGTCGCAGCGTTCACACGGACGGGTCGCAACGGGATCCACCGGGTGAAGGCGGACGGGTTCATCGCTGCGGGGTTCCGGCACCGCACCTCGCGGGACCGTGACCCGCTACTGCACACCCACGTGCTGGTGGCGAACTCCGTGCGGACGGAGGACGGCCGGTGGCGGACGATCGACGCCACGGCGCTCTACGACCACGCCCGCACGGCCGGCTACCTGTACCAGGCACAGCTCCGCAACGAGCTGACCGAGCGGCTCGACGTTGGGTGGACGCCGGTCCACGACGGGCTCGCCGACATCGCCGGCATCGACGAGGAGCTGATCGACCTGTTCTCCAGGCGACGCGAGCAGATCGAGCTGACCATGGCCGAGTGGGGCCTGACCTCGGCGAAGGCGGCGCAGGTCGCGACCCTGGAGACCCGCGCTGGGAAGGTGGTCAGCCCTGAACGGACAGCTGACCAGCAGGCCCGGTGGCGCTCCGAGGCCCTGACCATCGGCGTCGATTCCGCCGATCTGGCGTTGGTCATGGCTGACCATCAGGTCCCGTCGATCGACGCTGACGAGACAATCGCGCTGTTCGACCGGCTCTCCTCATCCAGCGGGCTGACCGAGACGTACTCGACGTTCGATCGCCGCGACGTGCTGCGCCGTCTGATCGACGAGCTGCCCGCGGCGGTTCCGGTCGATGTGATCGAGTCGATGGCGTCGCAGTACCTGCAACGACCTGAAGTCGTGGCGGTCGGCTGGGAGGAACGAACCGGGACCAGCTTCTCCACCATCGAGCTGATGGACCTGGAACAGGACCTCGTCTGGCTCATCGGCGACGGGCTGGGTGCCGGCCGCGCGGTCGCGTCGTCGGATGCGCTCGCCTCGGCGTTCGACGCCCGGCCGTCGGTCAGCCCCGAGCAGGCACACGTGGTCACCGAGATGTGCAGCTCCGGCCGTTCGGTCGACGTGCTAGTCGCTGCCGCAGGGACCGGCAAGACGTTCAGCCTCGACGCGACACGAGAGGCGTGGCAGCGCAGCGGCTACCGGGTTATCGGCTGCGCCCTGGCCGCATCCGCCGCGCATGAGCTCGAAGCCGGCTCTGGCATCGCGTCGTCCACGATCGCCAAGCTCACCCTGGACCTGGATCGCGACCGCCAGTGGCTCGACCCGCGCACCGTCGTGGTGATCGACGAGGCCGGCATGGTCGGCACTCGAACCCTCGCCCCGTTGCTGGAGACCGCCATATTGAGCGGAGCGAAGGTGGTGCTCGTCGGTGACCCGAAGCAGCTCCCCGAGATCAAGACCGGTGGCGTGCTCGCATCGCTGGAGCGCCGCCATCCGATCCTGGCGCTCACTGAGAACCATCGGCAGCAAGACACCGTCGAGCGCGAGGCCCTCGACCAGCTCCGCTCCGGAGACGTCGAGTGTGCGATGCGATCGCTGCGCGAGCACGGCGACGTGGTGACCGCGCCGAACGCCGAAGCGGTGCGCGACGGAATGGTCGGCGACTGGTACCGGCACCGCAGCCAGGGTGAGTCCGCGTTGATGATGGCCAGACGCAACGCCGACGTGGACGACCTGAACCGCCGGGCCCGCCGCCTCGTCGCCACGGCCGGCGAGCTAACCGGCGAGCCGATCATCGTTGCCGGCCGGCCGTTCCAGGTCGGCGACCACGTGGTCTGCACGCGCAACGACCCCCCGAACGGTGTCCGCAACGGCACCGTCGGCGAGATCACCGGCATCGACCAACGAAGAACGACTGTCACCATCGCCACCGAGGAGGGTGACCGCATCCTCGGTCGCGACTACCTGGGCGGAGGGTGGATTCGGCATGGCTATGCCGTGACGGTCCACAAGGCCCAGGGCCGGACCTGTGACCACGGGCTGCTGCTCGCCAGCGACGACCTGCACCGCGAGATGGGCTACGTCGGGCTCAGCCGGGGCCGCGAATCCAACCGCATTTACGTCGTGTCGACCGAGCCGGCCGACGAGCTCGAACGCCACGGACGGCACGAGGAGCCTGCCGACCCGTACGGCCTCGTCGTCGACTCGCTCCACAAGAGCGCCGCCAAGGAACTTGCCATCGACCGCGCCGGTCCTGACATCGGAGCGGACGACGACCTCGGCGCGGACGACGACTTCGACATCGGCTGGTGAGGTCCGATGATCAGATCGCTGTACGGGGCAGGGGCGTGGTGTCGGCGAGCGTCAGGTGGCCCGGCGGGAGCGGCTCGAACACGGCGATCACGATGCCGGTGCGGGTGGCGGACGGTGCCACCACACCGTGGAAACCGGCGAAGTGTGCGGCGTGGCCGACCGCAGCGCACGCGGACCGATCGTCGCTCGAGATGTCGTCGGCGATCAGACCGACGTTCGCGAGCGCCGTTGCCGAGGTGAGATCGAGGACCTCCAGGGCACTGACCTCGACCTCATGGATGTCTCGCGGGAACTGCACCACGGGCTGCGTGTCGACCAACCGCTGGAGCTCCGCCAGGCACGCGTCCTTCGGCTGCGCCAGGTACAAGGTGGCGACGGTGTCGGCGGGGTTCCATCTGCCTCCGTACCGGTATGACCCCTGACCTGACAACGCCTGGCGGCCGGGTGCGGTATGACGCCACGTCGTGCCCGACCAAGTCGTGGTGCCCTGGCGGAGGACGGCGTCGATGAGGGCGGGTTCGGGGGCTATGCGACGATCCCGTCTGCGATGGCGTCGATCAATGCCAGAACCGATCGGTAGTCGCCGGCGTGGATCCGATCCGAGGGCTTGTCGCCGTCGAGCAGCCGATTGGGACTGAAGATCCAGATGTTGGCGTCGTCGGGGCTCAGCCCGAGCACCTCTACGAGCTGCTCGGCGACGTAGGCAAGCTCCAACAGTCGTTCCCGCGCGGTTGGCTGGGGATTCACGTCACCGCGCACCCATCGACCGACGGTGCGACCGCTCGTACCGACGATCCGCCCGACGTCCTCCTGGGTGAGGTGTGCCCGTTCGCTGAGTTGGGTCACCTTCGAAGCAATAGCCGTTGCGCCCACCTGGTCTCCTTGGCTGCCACCGAATGGCAGTTGCCGACTTCTCGGTGGCGTCACTGATCTGTCTGGTATTCCGTCGCTAACAATGTAGCTGGATGTGTCGAAGATCTGGCGGCGTTGTTGTCTCATGCGCCGAACACGACCGCACCGATCTGCTCGGCAGCTTCGGCCTGCATGCCGTCGAGGACGTGGCTGTAGAGGTCGAGGGTGATGTTGACCGTCGCGTGACCGAGCCGCTCGGAGACCACCTTCGGGTGGATGCCGGCCTTGAGCGCCAACGTCGCTGAGGTGTGACGCAGGTCGTGCAGACGGATCTGCGGCACGTTGAGATCGCGGATGATCGACTTGAAGGTGGCGGTGATCGTGTCGGGATGCAGCGCGGCGCCGTCGATGCTGCAGAACACGTAGCCGGAATCGACCCACGCGGGGCCGAGCCGCATCCGTTCCTGGAGCTGCGCGGTCCTGTGTGCCCGCAGCACCTCGATCGACGTGACATCGAGCGCGACGTTGCGGCGCCCGCGTCGCGTCTTGGGCTGGTGGGTGCTCACCGCCTTGCCGCGCCCGGCCGAGACCCGGTTGCGCACGATCGCCATGGTCGCCCGACCGAGTTCGACGTCATCCCAACGAAGTCCGGCCAGCTCACCCCGGCGCACACCGGTGGTCAGGAACAACACCCACATCGCGTACAACCGGTCGCCAGCCACGGCGTCGAGGAACACCCGGGCCTGGGTGTCGGACCAGGTGACCATCTCTGCGTCCACCACCCTCGGGGGGTCGACCGCGTCCATCGGGTTGCGGATCAACAGCCCCCACCGCACGGCGTCCTTCAACGCCTGGCTCAGCACCCGGCGACACGCCGCCACCGACCTGGGCGCCAGGCCGCCCTTGCCGTCGACCCGGCCGTCGCGCAGCAGCTCGGTCTGCAACGACCGAAGGTGCATCGGCGTGACCTCGGCCAGGCGCACCGAACCGAGCCTCGGCACCACCCAGTTGCGCATCGACTGCTCATACGCGCGGAACGTCGTGTCGAGCACGTCCGACTCCATCGCGGCGAGCCACTCGGTCAGGAACTCGCCGAGCGTCGTGACGCCAGGGTCGACCCACATGCCGGTGCGCATCCGCTCGAGCGCCTCGACGAGCGCGTCCTCGGCCTCGCGCTTCGTCCGATGCCCGCCGACCCACTTCTGCTGTTTCCTCCCCGACGCGTCCCGTCCCAGGTAGAGGACGTAGGTCCACGTCGAGCCTCGCTTCATCACCGATCCGCGCACGGTGTCTCCGTTCGTCACGCCCGTGCGACCTAAGCGCGCATCGAGCTCGGAGCCACACGGCGGTGACGATCGGCGGATTAGCAAGGGATTAGCAAGCGCCGGATCCTGAGAGTCCCGAGGGCCGAAAACCCTTGGAATTTCAGAGCCCGAGAGGAGAATCGAACTCCTGACCTGCTGTTTACAAGACAGCTGCTCTGCCAACTGAGCTACTCGGGCGATGATTCCGCGGAATCATCCGCAGAAGTTCAGCGATTGTAAGCGACTTCCGGCATGACTCGAATCGTGGCGCTCGCCGAGACGCCTGAGCGTCTGGATTCACACGCTGCGCCTCGTTGATGGTTCGACGGTCGGGTCGATGGCCTCTGGACGCAGCCGATGGGAACGGAGAGGCTCGAAGCATGAGGGAGATCTCATACGCCAGCGGCATCAGCCGTGCAGTCCGGGTGGCGTCGCGTGCATGACGACCAGTCGATCACCGTCCCGGGATCCGTCGACGATGATGCCGTCGAATCCACCACTGTGGAGCTGTACTGGATCCCGCTCGGGGCGGGGACCCCAGTGGTTCAGACCTGCGGACGGGCGTTCGAACGGCTCTCTGCCTGGCGCCAGCACCGCCAGCCCCGCGACCTCTACCACGCAGCCCTTCAGGTCCGAGCGCCGCAGGGCCGCTACGCGATCGAGCAGGCGCCTGTGCCGGATCGCAACGGTTGGGCGCGGGGCGTCGTAGCCGAGGGTCCAGTCGGTCTGCGTGTTGCCGGCAGTCTCCGCGTGTTCCGACACGAGGTGCGCTGCTGGCCCGACGGTGTCATTCCCGACATCTCCTTCGCTGTGGACAGTCCGGTCCGGGTCTCGACAGACCCCGCAATCGCGGCACGAATCGTTGAGACGTTGCCGAGGGTTCCGATCTACGTGTGGGGTCGCGACGAAGCCGGCGTCGGCGACATGTGGAACTCGAACTCGGTCATGTCCTGGGTTCTCACACGAAGCGGCGTCGACACCGCCCAACTGGACCCGCCGACAGGAGGGCGAGCACCGGGCTGGGCGGCGGGGCGTTCGGTCGCGTCGACTTGAGCCACCAGGCTCAGTGTCGAGGTCCCGCCACACGGTCTCGAATCGGTTCTGTGGAAACCGGATCCACCCGCAGGTCGCCGGAACGCGATGACCGCCGCGATGCGATGGGTGCTAGACCGGCTGGT
>CAYVDN010000103.1:0-6048 GCA_964450685.1 uncultured Microthrixaceae bacterium | reverse complement strand
CCCTACTCGGTGGAGGAACTCGTGCAGGCCGTGAAGGACACCGTGCGCAGCACGGGCCTGAAGGCGTGCTACATCCGGCCCATCGCGTACTACGGCTACGGCGAGATGGGCCTCAACACGCTGCCGTGCAAGGTCGACGTGGCGATCGCCTGCTGGCCGTGGGGTGCCTATCTGGGCGACGACGCGGTCACCAAGGGCGTCCGCATGAAGATCAGCACCTGGCTGCGCCACGATCACAACGCCATGCCGCCCGCCTCGAAGACGACCGGCAACTACGTCAACTCTTCGCTCGCGAAGGTCGAGGCGCTCAAGGCCGGCTACGACGAGGCGATCATGCTCAACCCTCAGGGCCTGGTGTCGGAGTGCACAGGCGAGAACATCTTCGTCTCCCGCGGCGGGATGCTGTTGACACCGCCGGGATCTGCGGGCGCGCTCGAGGGTTTGACCCAGGACACTGTGATGGCCATGGCTGAGGACATGGGCATCGACTGCCACGTCACCGATCTGACCCGGTCGGATCTCTACGTCTGCGACGAGATGTTCGTCTGCGGCACCGCTGCAGAGATCTCGGCGGTCAACTCGGTCGACGACCGGTCGATCCCGTGCCCCGGGCCGATGACGACCGCCATCGCGGCGGAGTACGCCAAGACCGTGCGTGGCCAGGTCGACCGCTACAAGGACTGGGTGGAACTGGTCTCATGAGCGGCGATGGGGACCGGCCGCTGCCCGATCGGGTCGAGATCTTCGACACGACGCTGCGCGACGGCGCCCAGTTCGAGGGGATCTCGCTGTCGGTCGACGACAAGCTGCGTGTCGCCGAGCAGCTCGACTGGCTGGGTGTCCACTGGATCGAGGGTGGGTACCCGCAGGCCAACCCGAAGGACGAGGAGTTCTTCCGTCGTGCAGCGGCCGGCGAGTTGGAGCTCGCCACCTCGACCCTGGTGGCGTTCGGTTCGACGCGCCGACCGCTGGGTCGTTCGGACGACGATCCGACCCTGCGTGCACTCGTCGCCGCAGGAACGTCGACGGTGTGCATCGTGGGCAAGTCGTGGGACTTCCACGTCACCGAGGCGCTACGCACGACACTGGACGAGGGTGTGGCGATGGTCGGGGAATCGGTCGCGTTCCTCAAGGCCGAGGGCCTGCGTGTGTTCATGGACGCTGAGCACTTCTTCGACGGCTTTGCGGCCAACCCCGAGTACGCCCTGAGGGTGCTCGAGGCGGCGGCATCCAACGGGGCCGACTGTCTGGTCCTGTGCGACACGAACGGTGGTTCGTTGCCCCATCAGGTCCAGAGGGTGACCGGCGAGGTGGTCGACTACTTCGGCGGAGTGCCCATCGGCATCCACACCCAGAACGACTCCGGTTGTGCGGTGGCCAACTCCGTCGCAGCGGTGGTCGGGGGAGCGACGCAGGTGCAGGGGACTGTCAACGGCTACGGCGAACGCACCGGTAACGCCAACCTCATGACCGTCATACCCGACCTGACCCTGAAGCTCGGTGTCGGGACCCTTCCGGAAGGGCGGATGGAGCGACTCACCGCTGTGTCACGCCACGTGGCGGAGCTGGTCAACCTGCCGCCGCATCCCGCGGACCCGTACGTCGGCTCCTCGGCGTTCGCCCACAAGGGCGGTCTGCACACCTCGGCTCTCGGACGCGCGGGTGGTGCGACCTACGAGCACGTCGACCCGGCCACCGTGGGTAACCGCACGCGGGTTCTCGTATCCGACCTGGGTGGCCGCGCCGGCATGTCGATGAAGGCGGCCGAGTTCGGGATCGACCTCGACGATCGCTCGGCAGGGGAACTGTCGGAACGGCTGAAGCAGCTCGAGGCCGAGGGCTTCGTGTTCGAGGCTGCCGACGCATCGCTCGAGCTGCTGATGCGCGAGGCGACCGGCTGGCGCAACGGACTCTTCGCCGTCGAGGCCTACCGTGTATCGGCGTATCACCGTGAGGGTTCGGCGAGCGCGAACGGCAATGAGATCGACTTGGCGACCGAGGCGACCGTCAAGCTCTGGGTCGGCGACGAGCGGATCGCATCGGTGGGCGAGGGCAACGGCCCGGTCAACGCGCTGGACGCCGCGCTGCGCGCTGCTCTGCTACCTCGCTATCCCGGCCTGGGGCGCATCCACCTGACCGACTTCAAGGTCCGCGTGCTCGACTCCACCGCTGATACCGACGCGGTCACGAGGGTGCTCATCGACTCCACCGACGGCGACGACACATGGACCACCATCGGGGTGTCCTCCAACGTGATCGAGGCGTCGTGGATGGCGCTCATCGACGCGCTGGTCTTCGGGCTCCTGCGCCAGCAGGACTGAACCAGCTCAGTGCTTCGCCGGGCGAGTCCGTCCACGGGTACGGTGATGATCATGTCCGCCCCCGAGTTCGTACCGACGCCGACGAGACAGCTGGTCCGGACCTACGCGTCGCCGCCCTGGCGCGGCGAGCCGTGGTTCGCTGACCGCCCGGGAGAGATCCGGGGGCGTCAGCCGATCGGCGAGCAGCTCGGCAGCCCCGGTCCGGACTCCGGGTACGCGCTCACGCTGGCTCAGCGGTTCCGCGGCGGCCTTCAGCTCCGGGACGGCGAGCACGAGGCTGACGCGCTGTCAGGTGCCGCGGCCGTTGCCATGAAGCGGGCCGCGCTGTTCGGACGAGCACCGGTCATCCACGACGTGACTGTCGGATTGACCATCTGGGGGTTCCTGGACGCCGAGCCCGATACGGAGCTCGTGGCGGTCAGGCGTGAGTGGTTCGAGGAGGTGCACCTGTCGATCCACTACACGGCCCGGCAGCGCATCGTGGACGCCGCGACCGACGAAGTGCTGCGGATGTCGCACACCACGATCGCCGACCGGCACCGTGCCGACTGGCGATCCATCCTGGACCTGGACGCGGCCTGATTCAGGGGAAGGTGTAGACCGGCGTTCCCTGGGGAAGGGTATCGGCGAGCTGCTGCACGATCTCGTTGGGGATGCGGACGCAACCGTTCGAGCGTGCCTCACCCACGTACTCGGGATGGTTGGTTCCGTGCAGCGCAACGACGGGAACCCCGGTGTCGAACTCGTCCATGACCTCGCTGTAGCCGTTCGTCGCCAGGGCGAACGGGGCGTAGGACGGGCTCGTCTGGGGGACGATGTCGGTTATGTAGAAGGTGCCCGTCGGTGTGGGGGTGAAGGGCGAGCCGACGACGACCCGGGTCTCGACCAGCTGCTCGGATCCGTTGAAGACACGCAGCGTTCGCTCACCGAGGTGGAGCTCGATCCTGTACTGGGTCTGTGACAGCTCGACATCGACGGCGCGCACGTAACCGGTGGTGCCGTTCGGCCGGACGGGTATGAACACTCGCAACCAGTCCCCGCGTCGCTCCTGGACCAGCATCGTGAACGGCTGCGCGGGCTCGTAAGGGCCGGGGTTGGCGAACTTCCAGCCCGACTCGGTAGCGGTGCGCCCCGCGATCGGCGCGCCGATGTCCGGCAGTGGGTCACGGTCCGGTGCATCGGGCTGGGAGGCGGGCGGGATCGGTACGTCGGACGGGATCTGCGCGATCTTGGCGGTGGCCCATTCGGGTGGCTCTGTGGCCTGCACCTCCACCTCGGTCAGCTCGGGCCGGACGGTTGCGATCTCGACCGTCCCGCTCGGGAGCAACTTGACCCTGGTCGTGGTGGTCGAGGACGGGCGGCTGGTGTCGGGCGATGCCACCGGCTCTTGTGTCGACGGCCACCAAGCGGCAGCAGCGACGATTGCGACGACGAGGAAGATGACCGCAGCAATCATCAGATTGCGACGGCGTCGACGAGGTGCCGGCGGCTGCTCGATCGGCGGATCGAACTCGCCCGGATCGTGGTGGGCCATCGGTCTCCTTGTCGGCTTGCAGCCTCCGGCGGGTGGCAATCGTATGCCTATACGGGGGTTCCGCCGGGTCAGCGGGCACCTTCACCCACGACCGCTACTCTCGGCATGGTGAGCTCCTCTGCACGTGTCCGCTTCGCGCCATCGCCCACGGGTTACCTGCATCTGGGCAGCGCTCGAGCAGCGTTGTTCAACTGGCTTGCCGCACGGCACATGGGCGGCAAGTTCCTGCTGCGGATCGAGGACACCGACAAGGACCGATCACGTCCCGAACTGATCGATGTCATCTACGAAGGCCTCGAGTGGCTCGGGTTGGACTGGGACGAGGAGCCGCTGCACCAGTCCAGCCGGGACGACGCCCACCAGGAGGCGATCGAGCAGCTGCTGCGCGACGGCACCGCCTACGAGTCTGATGGTGCAGTGCGCTTCCACGTCCCCCGGGACGGTGGCGCTACCGGGTGGGTGGACCTGATCCGGGGTGAGATCTCCGTCGAGCACGAGAGCATCGAAGACTTTGTGATTCGTCGCTCCGACGGTTCACCGACGTTCTTCCTGGCCAACGCCAGCGACGACGCGCACATGGGAATCACCCACGTGATCAGGGGTGAGGACCTGATCAACGTGACCCCCAAGTACCTGCTGCTGCGCGCTGCGATGGGACTCGAAACCGACGACGTGCAGTTCGCCCACATGCCCTTGATCGTCAACGAACAGCGCAAGAAGTTGTCCAAACGACGCGACGATGTCTCGCTGATGGACTACCGCGATCGTGGGTTCCTGGCGTCAGCGATGGTCAACCACCTGGCGTTGCTGGGTTGGGGCCCGCCCGACGGCCAGGAGATCCGCCTGGATCCGCTCAGCATGACCGAGGGCTTCCCGCCGCTGTTCGACATATCCGACGTGAGTCCGTCGCCTGCGTTCTTCGACGTCAAGAAGCTGCTGGCGATCAACGGCGAGCACATACGTGCCCTGTCGCTCGACGAACTGGACGAGCGATCACAGCCGTTTATGTCCGATTCGCCGATCGGGGCTGCCTACCAGGCCACACCTGAGAACCACGCGAAGTTCCGAGCGCTCCTCCCCGACGTGCAGGTGCGCCTCGAGACGCTGGCTGATGTGCCCGGCACCGTCGACTTCCTGTTCGTCGAGCCGGAGATGGATCAGAAGTCGTGGGACAAGGCGATGGTTCCCGAGGCTGGTGCCTGGCTCGATGCGGTGATCGAGGCGGTGGGGCAGTGGCCGTGGGATGCCGCGGTGATGCACGAACGGTTCATGGCGCTCGCCGAGTCGCTG
The DNA here is from genome assembly GCA_964450685.1 of uncultured Microthrixaceae bacterium. GTDB lineage: Bacteria > Actinomycetota > Acidimicrobiia > Acidimicrobiales > Microtrichaceae > JBAOHV01. The sequence continues at coordinate 903 of CAYVDN010000103.1, read as the reverse complement.
GGTGCGAACCGCCGCAAGTTCCAGGCTCCTGTCCGTGTGGCGCTCACCGGTAGGTCCGTCGGCCCGCCGCTGTTCGAGTCGATGGTCGTGTTGGGGCGCGACGAGGTGATAGCCCGGTTGTCCGCTGCCAGGGAGCGTCTCGGCTCGGGTGGCTGAGCGCTCGCGACGTCGTCGTTGGGGCGTGCGCGTCGTTGGCGCGGCTTTCCTGGCGCTCTGCGTGTACGTCGTGGTCATCGGAGTGCAGGTGGTGAGCGCGTCGCGCCTGGATCAGCGCGAGGAGGCCGACGCGATCGTCGTGCTGGGTGCTGCTCAGTACGACGGAACACCGTCACCTGCGCTTGCCCGCAGGCTCGATCGGGCACTCGAGCTGTACGAGGAAGGGTTGGCGCCACGGATCGTCCTTACCGGCGCGAAGCAGTCCGGGGACCGCTTCACTGAGGCATACGCTGGCTACAGGTACCTGATCGACAAGGGTGTGCCCGAGTCCGCGTTGACCATCATCGATCAGGGGTCGAGCACCTACGAGTCGCTGGCGGCCACGCGGCGAGTTCTGCGCGGAGACGGTGTCGAGAAGGTCCTGTTGGTGACCGATCCGTACCACAACCGCAGGGTCATCGGGATCTCGAGGGAGTTGGGAATGGAGCCCTTGGTCTCACCGACCTCGGTCGATTCCACACTCTCCCAACTGGCCGGGGAGACGGGTCGGGTGGCGGTTGGTGAGCTGATCGGTTACCGCCGGTTGTTCAACCAGACGCGGTGATCATTCGGTTTGTCGCGCTTCGGGGCGCGTCGGCTAGAGTCCTCCGGCGCCCTCGGGCGTCATCACCTTCGGGGGTGGTGTAATTGGCAACACAACTGGTTCTGGTCCAGTCATTGGGGGTTCGAGTCCTCCCCCCCGAGCCA
>CAYVDN010000102.1:0-6124 GCA_964450685.1 uncultured Microthrixaceae bacterium | reverse complement strand
GTTCACGCGATCGTCGTAGGCAGCGGCGGACGCCATCGCCGCGATCGGGCCGTACTGATCCTGGAAGTGATCCGGCAGGAACACGGTGGAGTAGCCGAGGTCGGCAACGCGCCTCACCGTCTCCGCCCAGGACATGCCGGCCAGCGGACCGCTGAGCTCGGCACCGAATCGAAAACGTCGGGGGTGGGACATGCTGCGAGTATCGCGCCCCGAACCGGTTCTGTTGTACAAAGCGCGCGCGTGGGCGCGCGCTTTGTACAACAGAACCGGTTCGGGGCGCGATAGAGGTCAGCGAGCGGTCTTCACGAGGTCGGCGATGGTCTCCGCGAAGAAGATCGGATCGGGAACGTCGGCCATCTCCTTGAACTGCGACATCTCATTCGCGCTCTGGATGTGGATCGTCGCCGTGCCGAACCACCGGTCCCACAGGCTGCGATGCACCGAGATGTCGGTGACCTTCTTCCACGAGATCCACTCGTAGTCGCGGTGAAGCACACCCGAGACGCGCAGCGCTCTCTGGTCGGTCAGGACGTACCGGGTGTACGCCTGATCGGCGAGACGCCACGCCAACTGCAGGAACAGGACGAGCTCACCGAGGAAGCCGAACAGGGTCACCCGAGCGTCGCGAGCAGCGAACATGATGACCACGACCACGATGGCGACGGTGATGTCGAGCCACTGCGTCCACACCCACGCCCTCAGGTCCGGGGCCTCGTCGAAGTAGATCGTCTCGTCGTCGGTGACGTAGGTGAGCGCCAGCTGGTCCGGCGGTACGAACAGCCGGCCGTACAGGCGTCGCAGCCAGCTCAACACGACCCGTTCACCCGAACAGGCTGGAGAAGAACTCGCCGAGCTTGTCCCACAGGTCTGCGACGAAACCACCGATGGCCTCGCCGAACCCCGAGATGGTGTCGGCCATGCCCGTCGGGTCCTTCCAGATCAGGTAGAGGACCATGAACAGCGCCGCGGTGCTGACCATCCCGATCTTCTTCTGCACGGTGGCCACCTCCTCGACGTCGCCGGGCGCGCCCGGACTCTGCGCGAGGCTACGGCGCAGCAGGCGGCGGTTGGTGGACCTCGAAGGGGATTCCGTCGGCGTCGAACGCCTCCTTGATCCGGAGGCGCAGCTCGCGCTCGACCTTCCACTGCGACTTCGGCTCCGTATCGACGACGAGTCGCAGCGTCACCCCTGCCTGGGTCATGGCGGATATGCCCTGGTCGTCGGCTACTCCGCCGACGCGCATCGCCGCCTGCCAATCGGGCTCCTCAGCCATCACCGCAGCCGCCTCTGCCATGAGCGCCCGGGCTCGTCGGATGTCGGCCGTGTGGGCAATCGTCACCTCGACCACCGCTCTGGCCCAGTTCTGGCTCTTGTTGCCGACACGGAGGATCGTGCCGTTCGGGATGTGCCAGACCGTTCCGGCGAGGTCGCGCAGCTGGGTCGAGCGCAACGAGATCCGCTCGACCGTTCCGGTGGCGGGCCCGGCGTCGATGATGTCGCCCACCCCGTACTGATCCTCGACCAGCACGAAGAAGCCGGCCAACACGTCCCGCACCACGTTCTGGGCGCCGAACCCGACCGCGATGCCGGCGATGCTGGCGCCGGCGAGCAGCGGTGCCAGATTGATGTCGAGCTCACCGAGCACCGTGAGCGCAGCGGTGACGAAGATGATCCACGTCGCCAACGACTTGGACATCGCCTCGATGGTGTTGGCGCGGGCCTCGACTCGCCCGGTTCCGTCACCGGTCGAGAGCGCCCCGCCGATCGTGGAAACGAGCGCACCGTCGGTGAGGCGACGTTTCATCTGCGAGGTTGCCCGCTCGATGGCGTGGTGGATGATCATCCGGAGCACCATCGCGATCAGCACGATCACCGCGATGCGAATCGCGGTTTCGAGCGCGCTCTGAGCGTCGTCGGTCAGTTCGATCGCAAGCATGGCTGAAAGTCTCGCGGACCGAGCATCAGCGGCAGCGCGTAACCCGCGCACCAAACATGGTGCTCGAGCGCGCCCTTGACGACCCGCTGGAGCACCATCCTCCTGCCCCGGCCGGCCGTCATCGTGGCTGTCAGTGGTTCTCGACATCCTGTCGGGATGCGGATCAACGCCTTGAGCGTCGTGTCCGAGCTCGCAGCCTCTCAGCACAACGTCTTCACCCGTCGCCAGGCTGCTGCCCACCACATCGACCGCAAGCACATCTCGCGTCTCGTCGCAGCGGGAGCCGTGGAGCCGCTTGCGAGCGGAGGCCTCGTGCTGTTCGCTTTCGGACGGCCGTCGTGGCTCCAGCGCGTGACCGGCGCGGTCCTCGACCATCCAGGCACCGTCGCGTCGCACACGACTTCGGCGCGACTCGACCGAACCGACGGATTCGACACCTTCGACGACATCGAGTTGAGCTTGCTCCGCCCGCGGACGCTGCGGATCCCCGGCGTCACCGTTCATCGAGTCACACAGCTCGATCGATGCGACATCGTCGACATCGGTCCCATCGCCGCCACCAATCGCGCCCGGACACTGTGCGATCTCGGGGCGACGGTCGAGCCGCTGATGGTCGAGCGAGCGTTGGACCATGCCGCACGAAGAGGGTCGAGTCTTCGCTGGATCCGGGCCACCGCCGAGCGCCTGCATGGTCCAGGACGCCCAGGAACCGGCGACCTCATTCGGGCGCTCGACGAACTCGAACGACGCGGTCGAGTTCGCGACTCGTGGTTCGAGAAGCTCGTCGAGCTCTGCCTCGATGACCCGGCCCTCGGGAAGGTCGTTGCCCAGTACGAACTCCGGGACGCCGACGGTCGGCACGTCGCACGGTTCGACCTGGCAATCCCGGAGGTGAAACTGGGAATCGAGGCGCACAGCCGTGAGCACCACTTCGGCAAGGAAGCTGAAGCCAGCGACGAGCACCGCGATCAGGACGCCGGCGAGCTGGAGTGGGACGTTATGTACCTCGGCTACGCCGCGGTGCAGTCGCCGCGCACGGTCCAGCGTCGTGTCCGCGCACGTGTCGAGGCGCGTCGGCGGCTGATGTCAGGAAACGCAGGCTGAGGATGGTGCTCGAGCGCGCCCTTGACGACCCGCTAGGGCACCATCCTCCCCGCCGGCGTTCACTCCGGCGCGACGGCCAAGTGCCAAACCCACTGATGGCGTCCGCCACGCACGAGGAATCGCGGGTGGGTGTCGGGGCCGCAGGCGGCGGTGCCCAGTCCGCGGTGCGCGGCGTCGATGTGGACGTGGACCGCATCGCGGGGCACGAGTTCGTGGGCGTGGGTGGCAGCGGTCAGGTCCTCCACAGAGAAATGCGATGTGTTGAACCCGAACGTGCGCTCGCCGGCGACGCGCAACGTGGTGACGCCGCGACGACGTCTCCCCCGCGCTCCGTCCGACAACAACATCCACCGCACGTCGGTTCGGTGGCCGTGCTCCTGGGGAACGACGTAGTCGACGTAGGTGTCGCCAACCGTTGTCGACCACCGACCGATGGTGCCCGCTCTGCGATCGGGATAGCTGTCGCCAGGCCCGGGGCCGAACCACTCCAGATGCTCGAAGGCCGCCGGCAGGACGAACCGGACACCGACCCGGGGCAGATCCCCGAGGTCCTTCGGCGCATCGACCCTCTCGGCGAAGCGGACCGAGCCGTCGACCACCGAGATCGCCTGCCGATGGATGATCGTCCGCTCATCAGGCATCGACCAGGTGCTCGTTCTGATCACCTCGCCGCGGCGGCGACCCACATCGACGTCGGTGAGCCGGAGCCGGTCGAAGCCGTCGCGCACCCACTGGCCACGGGCGCCGACACCGGCCATCCACCCGCTCTTGATGCCGTCGTTGTCGGTCGGCGCTCGCCAGACGCACAGCTCAGGTGCTGTGATCGACAGTCCGGCCGCGTGACCGGCAACCACCCCCAGGTCGATCGTCACGTTGGCGTCATCGGCGACCAACACCGACGGCGCGGTCGCTCCCGAGCGGCCGGCCTCGCGTTCGCCGCGACCGCCCGGGGCCACCTCCACCTGTGATCGGGCTGCCACCCATCCCTTGGGCGCCCACGCCGGTCGTCGACGCGGTAGTGCAACGACGTCGAGGTGCCACTCCGCTACCGACTCGCTGTCGTCGCCCGCGACATCGCGGGCCGCCGTCGGCATGACAACTGACACCGATGAACGCGGACCACACGGTTCTATGTCCAGTTCACCGCCGTCGACAACCTCGCCGTCGCGGCGCAGTTCCCACCAGAACCGGAGGTCGGACAGGTCGGAGAACCAACGACGGTTCGTCAGGAGCAGCCGGTCCCCGTCGAGCGTGGCGACAATCGGCTCATTCAGCGCTGCGTACTCGATCAGCAACGGGTGTGGCTGACGATCAGCCGACACCAGTCCGTCGCAACAGAAGTTTGCGTCGTGAACGGACTCACCGAAGTCCCCGCCGTAGGCGAGGGTTCCGTTCGGCTTGCGAAGCGCGTGGTCGCACCACTCCCAGATGAATCCGCCCTGGAGGCCGTCGACCTCCTCGAACGCGGCGACGTAGTCGCCCAGTCCTCCAGCGTTGCCCATGGCGTGGTTGAACTCGCACAGGATCAGCGGACGACGCCCATCGAGCCCGTCGGCAGCCCATTGACGGATGCGTTCGACGGGCGCGTACATCGGGCAAATGATGTCGGTCACCGGCGCCGCGGCGTCGAGGTCGTGCATGAGGGGGCCCTCGTAGTGCAGCGGCCTCGACGGATCGACGCGCCGAACCCACGCCGCCGCGGCATCGTGAGCAGCCCCGTACCCCGCTTCGTTGCCGAGCGACCAGGCGATGATGCACGCGTGGTTCCGATCTCGCAGAACCATCCGCTGCACCCGCTCGACGATCGCAGACTGGTACCGCGGATCGTGGCAGAGCGACGCCTGACGGGAGTGGGTCTCGACGTTGGCCTCGTCGATGACGTACAGCCCGAGCTCGTCGCAAAGGTCGTAGAACCGCGGGTCGTTCGGGTAGTGGGCGCAGCGCACCGCGTTGACGTGGTGCTGTTTCATCAACTCCAGGTCCCGGCGCATCGCCGCGTCGTCGACGGTGCGACCGTGATCGGGATCGAACTCGTGGCGGTTGACCCCCACCATGATCACCGGTTGTCCGTTGATCAACAGCTGCCGATCACGCACCTCGACCGAACGGAACCCGACACGCTGGCAACGAACGTCGACGACGTGGCCGAGCGGCGAGCGCAACGACACCACGGCGCGGTACAGGCGGGGCTGCTCGTGGTTCCACGGGTCGATACCCGGGACCTCGATGCGGGAGCTGACCTTCGCCCCCTCCCAGAACATGCCCCCGATCAGCTCGGTCAACGGCTCGCCGTGTTCGAAGATCGGCACCGCAGCGGCGTCGACCCCGGCGAGTCGACGCGAGCGCATCGTCTCGACCCGGATATCGACGGTCCATCCGGGTGCTTGCCGGTTGCCGCCGAAGTCGACCTCGACGCTCGCGTCGATTCTTCCCGTGGTCCCGTCCGCCAGCAGACCCGGCACCAGAGCAACGTCGCCCAGCGAGACCGACGGAACCGAGACGAGGCGGATCGACCGGTGCAGGCCCGGTAACCACCACTGATCCTGATCCTCCAACCAGGTCGAAGCCGACCACTGGTTGACCACGAGGATCACCTCGTTGACGCCGGCGACGATGCGGTCGGTGATGTCGAACGTGGATGCCAGACGGCTGTCGGTAGCCATCCCCACGGGCACTCCGTTGACCCAGGCAGCAAGGAAGCTGTCCGCGCTCCCGATTTCGAGGAGGATACGACGGCCACGCCAGTCGCGTGGCACTCGGAACGTCCGTCGATGGATGCCGCTCGGGTTGCGAAGTGGGACGTTCGGCGGGTCGGCATCGAACGGCATCACGACGTTGGTGTAGGCCGGCCGCCCGAACCGGAATGACTCCCCTCCCTGCAGCACCCACGAACCCGGCACTCGAATGGTGTCCCACCGACCGGCAACGTCGGCATCGACCCCGCCGGCGAACAGGCTGCGGACGGCGGCATCGGCCCACTCCGGGGAGTCGACGAGGCGGAAGTCCCACTCGCCATCAAGCGACTGCACCCACGGCGACGGACCGCCGGCACGCGCCGCTGCCAGGTCGACGTAGGGGTCGAG
>CAYVDN010000101.1:0-6405 GCA_964450685.1 uncultured Microthrixaceae bacterium | reverse complement strand
CGGCGCAAGCGAGAGCCGAACCCTGATCGGGGGGTGCGGGCGCCGGTACCTCGACCGAGGTGCCGGCGCACTCGCGGGTGGGCGGATAGTCGGTGGTTCAGTTTCTGAAGCGCTGTCGATTACCGTGGTTCCGCGCATTCTTGGCATCGATCAAGGTGGGCAGACGAAGCAAGAGCAATTGCGCGGCTACGAGCAGCGCGGATCTGACGGTCAGGGTGCGAATCCCTGACACTCCACTTCGACATCGAGCGGAATGACGTCGGGCGCTTCACTGATACGTTCCGATCGAGCAGTGCAAGGACGAAGTCGCTCACGGCGAGAACCGCGCCAAGCAGCTCATCCCGGAGCGCTCCAATGCGATGGTTGCGGCCGAGGCTACGGAGGGGGAGTGCCAGTCGGTGTTCGATCCTCCCCAGACTGATCTGTAATTCTGCCACCCTGAGTCCACCCGCCCGACCTGGGCGAGAGAGCGAGCATCTGATGGCCTTCTTCACCTACTACTGGAACCGCGAGCAGCTTCTCGCAAACCTGGAGGAGTTCGAGCAGACCGGCTCGACCTCCCCCCTCGGCTACACCGGGGGCTCAGGGTTCGCTAGCCGACAGGTGTCCCAAGGTGACGTCCTTTACGTGTTGAACTGGCACGAGGGCGAGCTCTGGGTCCTCGGGCGGATGACCGTTGGTCGCGTGCTCAAACGGGCTGAAGCCCAAGCAGAACTCGGAGACATCTTCGATGCGAACGAGCATGTGCTCGCTCAGCCCGGCCACGCCACGTTGCGGGTGTTCGATGCGATCATCGATGATGACGAAGATCTCGACTCGATCGGGTTTCTCGACAGGAGCGGTGCCCGTTCGCATCCGAAGCGGAACGAGCGCGGCGAGATTGAGCCGCAGACCTTCCGTAACGTCCGCCAGATCACCGAAGACACGGCCGAGTTGTTCGATACCTACCTCGGGTTCGCCCGTGACTTCGACCTGCAGGATGGCAAGCCTGTGCGACGCCTCGTGAGCTTCGATTTTGTCGTGCGCGACGACACAGGCGAAGAGTCGGCAGTGGCAATAGATATTCCATGCTCATCGGATGTGCTGCCACTGCGTTGGGTTGACGAGGATGTCAACATCACTGACCCAGCACTTCACACAGACGCGTCCCGATTGGGACCGGTGTTGTGGGACCGAGTCCAGCGATGCTGTGAGGAGCTTGAGTCGAAGCCGATGGTTGACCTCGAAGCCTTCCTTGTCATGGTCGCCGAAGCGGTGGGGTCCTCGGTCGACGATGACTGATTCAACCGTTGAGTTCGAGCTGGTTGTGCAGTCCGATGAGGGCGACGAACGATTGCTACGTGTCGAGGTTGAGTGCCATGGGTCCGAGCTGCCCAAGCGCGTCTATCAGAACCGTGGCGTTGCCTCGGTTGAGATGATTCAGGACGATGAGCTGCTGGAGCCGATTCTCATCTCCATGATCGAGGCCGGTGCGGCCACGGTCGGAGCGGTGCCTGTGCAACACCACGCAGCGGTCGCCGCAGCGCTGCGCCTACCCGGAACGACCTGTTCAGGACCGGGCGGGTCGGCAGTCGAAATGCTTGGCTCCGATCCACTGCGGTACCCGGACGCGGGGAGCCTGACGGACAAGAAGAAGGCTCGCACCCTGGCCGAGTTGCCTCCGGTGCCCGGATCCGGCGAGCTCACTGAAGTCTGCCGTGCCGCTCAGCCTGTGTTGCGTGAGCTGGTTGAGGCGTCCGGTGGTCGGCTGGGCTTCCGGGGTCCGGGCAACATGATCGCGGTGGGACACATCGACGTGTTCGTACCGGTGATGCGTGAGTGGGTCGAGCACTACGGAACCCGCCGGGACGGTGGTGTGGAGTTCTCAGGGCCTGGTCTGTGGCATGCCCTCGAGCGGCTGTATCCATTGCAGGATCCCAACCGTATCGATGGGCTTCGCAAGGCAGTCATCGTCGAATTGCAGCAACAGGGCTGGACCCGCAACAGGGTGCGCGGCTCGAAGTGGTGGATACCTGACTGAGCATGAGAGGCAGTCGTGTTCCGTACACTCGGCGGACTGTCACAAAGCCAGAGGGGCGGGATCATGTTGCACGAACATGAGTTGGAGCTGCGCCAGCAGCGCTACAACCAGATCCGGGTGCTGTGTCGCGCCGACGCCGCCTATCTGAACCTTCGCTCCGGCATCCACTCCCGACGGGCGGCGAGCATGGGCGAGCTGCGCAGCACCCTCTCATCGTTCCTGTCCGAGCTGGACGTCGAGGCGCTGCGTGATGCAACGAGCAGGGTGCTCGGCTCGTCGGGTTCGGGCCGGACATGGCCAGGGGTGCAGCTCGGTGTCGTTCAGTTCCTCTGTGACCTCGTCGACCACACTGCCGACGCGGGGGAGTTGGCCCGGCTTCTCGCGACGCTGGTTTCGGCTCCGCAGGGGGACGGCGCGGTGGAGCTCGATGCGCTGGTCCGACACGTGGAACTGGTGCAGCAGGGCTCGACCCCGTCGACCCGTCACGCTGTGTCGTTTCTGACGTTCTGGTGGTGGATCCAAGCACCCGATGACTGGTTCTTCGTCTGGCCCGCAGCCGAGGACACGATGCGCCGACTCGGCTGGCTGCGCGGTGATGAGCCGCCAGAACGTTTGCTGAGGATCTACCAGCAGACCTGTCGCATTCTGGGCGACGGTGAAGCTGTCGAGGACACGCTCACGTGGCAGTCAGAGGGGGAGTGGTCAGGGTTGGACCGCAGCCTGCCGGCACGCCTCGAGTGGGCGGCGCAGATCAACGATGCTCGGCAGGAGGGCGTCTACCCCGACGGCATGCTCGAGGTGATCCGCACCGACATCGCTGCCGCGCTGGCTGAGGTGCGCTGGTTCGGCGATGTCATGCTCGATCGCGTTTCAGCCGTGTTGGGGCGTTCGCTGAAGCGGCAGGTCGTGAACGAGTACTGGGCTCCAGGCCAGGTGCGCTCCAACGTGTGGGTGAAATGGAAGCCCGCGAACGACGACTCCGTAGGTTGGAACATGGTCCCTTCCCTGTGGATGGTCGTCGTTCAGGGTGGCGTCCTCATCGGCTTTCATCCCGGGCGACGAGAAGTGGGGTGGACGTCGACGATCCGGGAGCGTTTGGAGTCCCACGTTCCGGAATCGTTGGAGTTGATAGGTATCCGGGATGTGTGGGCAGGAGGTGACCCCGACGCCGCTGGCGCCGGTGAGTCCATCATCGGGCAGTGGTACCCGGCTGATGAGATGTTCGGTACTCCCGACCTGTCTGATGAGGTGGAGCGGATCGCGGCGGCATGTCAGCCGGTGTTCGACCTGACGATGCAGATCGCGTCGGGCGCGGCCACCCCTCCGCCGATCGCTGTTGACGACCCACTGGTCGCGGAGGTCGACCGGTTCCGAAAGGAGACCGGGTACCGGTCGGAGCGGGATGAGTACCATCAGCAGTCCCGCGTGACGATGGCTGCGCCGCTGCAGCCCGGTGTGCTCGAGGAACTCGACCTCAACGAACTGGGTCGGATCTGCAACTCGCCCCGTTACGGGTCTACCGGTTTCACCAACCCGATGCGGACAGCGCTGAGCAGCGCTGGGCCTGCTGAGGCCGACCGGATCAGGACCCTGGTCGAGCATTTGCTCTGGGCCGATGGTCCAGTAGAGCAGCGTCTCGACCGCTGTCTGGACAACGAGGAACTGGGCGTGGCGGGCATCGGTGAGCCTCCGCTGTTGAAGCTGCTGGCGATCGCTCATCCAGAACGGTTCCTGCCCCTGTTCCGACTCCGTGGTCAGCGGGGCAAGGTCAAGCTGCTCACAGCGCTGGGACTTGAGGAGCCGGCACCGCAGCTGTCACGCGGTACTCGGCATATCCTCACCAACGACGCGCTGCGCGAACGCCTGGAGCCGCTGTTTCCGGGTGACCCGTGGGGGCAGGCCGCGTTCGCGACCTGGTACTCAGAGAAGGACGACCCCGGCGTGGGTATCGAGGCGCGACTCGACGAGGTGGTGCAGGACTGCCTCCTGCCGGGGCGTGCGTTCGTCGACGAGGTGATGGGCCTGCTGCGAGAGAAGCGGCAGGTGGTGTTCTACGGTCCGCCGGGCACCGGCAAGACCTACATGGCCAAGAAGCTGGCCGAGGCGATCGCACCCGACCCCGAGACGCGCCGGTTGGTCCAGTTCCATCCGTCGACGTCCTACGAGGACTTCTTCGAGGGCTACCGGCCGGCGACCGATTCGTCGGGCAACCTCAGCTACACCCTCCAGCAGGGGCCGTTCGCGCAGCTCGCCGACCACGCCGCCGAGGACCCGAGCATCCACGTGCTGCTCATCGACGAGCTCAACCGCGCCAACATCCCCAAGGTGTTCGGCGAGCTGCTGTTCCTGCTCGAGTACCGAGGCGACAGCGTCGTGCCGCTGTACCGCCCCGACGGGTTCCAACTGCCGGAGAACCTCTGGGTCATCGCCACGATGAACACCGCCGACCGCTCCATCGCCACGATCGACGCCGCGTTGCGGAGACGCTTCCACTTCGTCGGGATATTCCCCGATGAGGACCCGGTCGACGGTCTGCTGCACCGCTACCTCGGCAAGAACGACGGTGACGCGCAATGGGCCGACCTGGTCGACATGGTCAACGAGGAATTGCGAGCACAGATGGGTAACGGCGATCTCCTGATCGGACCGAGCCACTTCATGAAGCGCGGCCTCGACATCGACGCGATGGCCCGGATCTGGCGTTACGACATCGAGCCGTTCCTCGAGGACCAGTTCTTCGGCGACCCGTCGACGATCGACAGCTACCGGTGGCCCCGTGTCCTGGCCCGCCACAAGAAGCGTCAGGGTCTGGATGATCCCGGTGAACCACGGCTGGTCGATGACGGTGGGGAGGAGCCCGAGGGGGCGGGCGACGGCACGCCGTGACACGGATCGAGCTCAACGAGTATGGCAAGGCCCCGGTCGACCTCGACGATGACCAGCTCGACGCCATTATCTCCGCCGCGGCCGGCCGGATCGGGGTGCGACGCCTCGTCGGTGGAGGACACGAGCTGATCTCCGGATCCCATGTCGGAGTGCTCGTCGCGGGCGATGTCCAGATCGCCGTGCGGCCCAAGGTGCCGATCCACAACTTGTTCCTCATGCTCGGCGTTCGACAGCCGGAGTTCACCTCCCTCCGTGCGACCTTCGGCCAGGACCAAGACCTGCTGGACGCCATGGTCCGCGTCTTCACCCAGGTCGTCGACTCCGCCACGTCACGAGGCGTGCTCCGCGGATACCGACACACCGAGGAGCGCCTGCTGTCGCCCCGTGGGCGTATCGATATCGCCGCCCAGATCCGACGACCGGGGTTGCCGTCCCCGATCCCATGCCGGTTCGACGAGTTCACCGTCGACATCGTCGAGAACCGGGCTCTCGTCGCGGCGCTCGATCGGCTGCGTCGAGTCCCTGGTATCAGTAGCGAGCTGCGCGCCCGGCTTGTTCGCATCGTCCCTCGGTTCGTCGACGTCCCCGTTGCGGTGATCGATCCCGCCGTGCTGGACCGGTGGCAGTCGAACCGGCTCAACCGCCACTACGAGCCCGCACTTCGGCTCGCCGCGGTCATCCTGCGCAGCGTCAGCTTGCGCAACGTCGCCGGTGAGATCAGCGCGCCGTCGTTCATGATCAACATGAACGACCTGTTCCAGGACTTCGTCGCCGACCGGCTCCGTGCTGCGTTGCATGGTCGCCTCGACGTCGACGAGGAACCCACCGTGCATCTCGGTTCGCCTCGTCGCCTGGCGATGAGACCCGACCTGGTGTTTCGCAAGCCACGGGCTGGCCGCCGAACCGCGTCGGCGTACGTGGGCGACGTCAAATACAAGCTGTCGTCGGGACCGGCGCGAATGTCGGACTACTACCAGCTGCTCGCCTACACGACCGCGCTGGGCCTCGACGACGGAGTGCTGATCTACGCCCAGCTCCCCGATGAGTCATCGGCAGGTGAGAATGACGCGATCATCGACGACCCACTCGGCGACGAGCCCGTGCACACCGTTCGGATCCGCAACACGTCGACGTCGTTGCATGTGTACCGACTTCCCATGACCGGCACCAACGACCAGGTCGAGGCCGGCCTCGTGAATCTGGCCGACTGGATACACCACCGATCCCTCCACGGCCACTTGCTTTCCGTCTGACGGCACTGGATAGAGCAGGATCGCCTCGTTGACACCGACGCCATCCAATCCTGGCCGTGACCGTTCCGGCGGTGCTGTCCCGCGGTGGTCCCGCGATCAGTGGTGTATGAGCGGCATTCCAGCGGAACACGGCGATACAGCAAAACCCCCGCCAATTCAGGCGAGTCGCCCGGTCTGCGGGGGTTTCGGCTGTGCCCTCGGCAGGATTCGAACCTGCGCACACGGCTCCGGAGGCCGATGCTCTAT
>CAYVDN010000100.1:4933-6466 GCA_964450685.1 uncultured Microthrixaceae bacterium | reverse complement strand
GACAACCGACGGGTGCAGCTGCGCCTCGTTCCGGTCGCACCACGCCACGGCGACAACGGCCCGTCACCGATCGTGCTGGCCGCCACCCGTCGGGCCAACTCGACAGCCATCGGCCTGCCGGGCGGCGACAACCGTCCGCCGATCGCCCAGATCAGCGTCGACCAGTACGTCGGCTACGTCGGCCAAGCGATCACGTTCGACTCCTCCGCATCGCTCGACCCCGACGGCACGATCGTCGAACGCCAGTGGCAGTTCCCCGTCGGCGAGACCACCGAGACCCGGACGGGAGAGACGGTCAGCTTCACCTTCGACACGATCGGTGAGAAGACAGTCGTGCTGCGCGTCAGCGACGAAGGGGGAGCGACGAACGTCGCCGCGGTGACAGTGCGCATCGTCAACCGGTTCCCCGTCGCGCAGGTCGTCATCACCCCCGAGTCGGGTGTGCGTGGCGTGCAGGAGTTCACCTTCGACGCGACCGGCAGCGTCGACCCCGACGATCCGTCGGCCACGCTCACCTACGAGTGGAACCTGGGGCCCGACGCCGCCGGCGACCCGATACTTCGCTCCGGGCAGGTCGTCACAATCGTGTTCCCGGCCGAATCACCCCGTGGGTTGCGACAGATCACCCTGACAGTCACCGACGCCCTGGGCGGCAGCGACACCCGGGTCCGCCAGATCGCCCTGATCGACGAGTCGCAGATACCGGTCGACATCACGATCACCCCCGAACCCGTGATCACGGGTACGGGCGCACCGGTCGTCGGTTCGGTCGGAGCGGGGATGGCGGACCTGGACGTGCGCTTCTCGGTGCCCGACGGCACGTCTACCAGCGGTACGACATGGCATCTGCGCAGGGCCGACGGCACTGTCGTCGCCACCGACGGCGGCACCTCGCTGCGGTACTCGTTCGAGGCCGGCCAGCAGGGCGAGTACACGATCCTCCGCCTCGACGACCTGAACCAGCCGATCGGCACTCCCCGGTCGTTCAGGGTGAACGCCGCGCCGGTAGCTGCGATCGGCATCTCGGGCGGTGTCGGCGACGCGCCCGCAGCGGTTTCGTTCAACAGCAGCGGGTCGAGCGACCCCGACGGCTCGATCGTCGCCTGGCAGTGGGACTTCGGCCACCACGGCCTGCCGGGTTGGACCGGCACCGGTGCGTCACCGACGCACGTATTCACCGACCCCGGCGCCTACACGGTGCGACTGACCGTGACCGACGACTCCGGGGCCACAGCCACAGCAGAGCGGGTGGTCACAGTCGCCGGCACGCTGAGGGTGCCGGCCGCCCCCACATGGTCGGGGCAGACAGTGGTGATCGCCCCGATACCCGGTGCGGCTGAGTACCGGGTGAGCGTCACCTGCAACGGAGCGGCCTCGGCTGTGACCGATGTGAGCGTCGCAGCATCCGGTGCGCCGACGTTCGCTGTTCCGGCGGGAACATGCGGGCCGACCCCGGTGGCCGCGACGGTGCGGTTCAGGGTGGGATCGACCTGGAGTCAGACCTCGGCGCCGGGGGTGCGGCCATGAACGTTC
>CAYVDN010000100.1:1894-4833 GCA_964450685.1 uncultured Microthrixaceae bacterium | reverse complement strand
TGTTCGTCACGACGATGGTCGTCAGCGCGCTGCTCGGCTACTCGATGACCTCGATGCGGCTGACACAGGCGAGGGCCCGGGCCGCCGCCGAACAGCGTGCCGCTGACGGCGCGCTCGAGGCGGGTCTGGGTCGTCTGACGCGCAGTGTCGCCACCAACCCGTGCAACGACGTGCCTGACAGCGCGCTCGACTTCCCGGCCGAGACCGGCGCCGGCACCCCGGCAGTCCAGGTCGAGCTGAGCTGTGACCCGTTGCCGCTTCCTCCCGACCCGTCCGCGCCGCCTTCACCGGATCCCCTGGGCGGCGCGGCGGTCGAGATAACAGGTGACGACTACGGGGGTGCCATCGCCGTGCCCGGAGGCGGGGTCGACTCCCCGACGCTGGTCAGCACGGGTGCAGACCCGCTGCGTTTCGAGTCCGACGTGACCGTGCGGCGAGGAGCATCGGTCGAATCGACCGCAGCGTCGGGCGACGTGCCGGCTGTGCGGGCGACCGGCCAGTACGTGCAGGGCCTCGCCGGTCCCGGCGCGACTGTGGACAACCCGTGCGGCACCACATCACCCGACGGAGGACAGGTCGCCCGCAGCGTGTCCGACCGGGACCAGACCCCCGAATGCGACAGCGCGACCGCGCGGGCGTTGCCGGAGCGTAACGGGTCGATCTTCTCGCCAGGCGACACGATCGGTGAGCGCAGCGTCCCCACATGTCCGTCAGGTACGGCCGCCATCGAGTTCGAACAGGGCCGCTACGACGCAGTCGACACAGCCAGGATCAACGACCTGCTCGACGGTTCGTGCCCCGACCGCACCTTCTGGTTCCATCCGGGTAAGTACTCCTTCGACGTCTCCGACGCCGACGCAGCGGCTGCGGACCGCCACGCCCTGGTGATCGACGACCCGACAGCCAAGGTCGTCTTCGGTGAGGCCAATGGATGGGATGCCGCCAGCGGCGCGCCCGGGGAGCTGTTCCCGCGGGCGTGCGACGCCGGTCGGTCCGGAGCGAGCTTGCAGCTGTCGGCGCGCACGACGATCCGCCACCGTGCGGGCCGGGTATCGATCTGTCCAGCGTGGAACGCGACCGACGAGCCGTTGCCGGCGATCGTGCAGTCGAACACGGCTCCGTCGCAGCCCGCACTCGTGTCAGACACGCTGCCCGCGAGTCGGGTGCTCGGGCCGGCGAAAACGCTCTGCTCGGTCATCTTCTACTGCAGTTCGTCGCAGCGCACCCGTTCGTTCAGCACTGAGTGGGCCGCCACCGGAACGGCGCCGCTCGACAACGCGCTTCTGCTCATCGAATCGTCGGAGTCGCCGCCGGTTCACCAGGCACGCCGCAACATCTCGGTGCGGGTCCAGAGCGGCGGGATCGATTGCAGCACGGGCTCGCTGCCCAGCGGCCGCACCAACGGCCAGTACACCGTCATCGACCTGCTCGCCCACGGCTCGTGCGCGACGGCCCTGGCCGGCCGCACGGCGGCGGTCTTCGAAGGTGCGACGATCACGGTCGGTCACACGGTCGTGGATCCGGACAACGGCAGCCTCATAGGAAGGTGCGGTGTGGCTGGTTGTTCCATCTCGTGGACGATCGGCGACGTCGCACTGCGGCTCAACACAACGACCGTTCGCGGAACGAGTGCGACATCGGCCGCGTGGCAGAACCCGACGAACATGTTGAACCGTGACTCTGCGGTCAGCGACGTCAACCAGCCCCACGCCTGCATCGTCCCCGATGAGCGGTGCCGCGACGACCTGCCCGAAACCGACCGTGCGTTCACGATCAGCGGTTTCGATCCGGCGTCAGCCTCCGGTCGACCGGCCACGGACCACGTCGAGAACCTGGCCGTGCAGTTCGACAGCCTCACCTCGGGCAACAGCTGGGCGTCGCTGCCCATCGACGAGACATCGGTACGTGTCGATCTATCCCTGGCCAGCGGCGGAACGTGCTCCGTTACCCACGACGGCCATCATCGTTCGATGCGCACGACGATGGTCGACCTCTTCGAGGAAGGCGGGACCTGTCGTGCAGCTGTCACGACGTTCGGCGATCTCGTTGGATCGTCGATCACTGTCACGTTCCGGTCTGACTGCATGTGGTTCAACTCCCTCCGTGCACCGGTCAACCCGTTCACCGGTCGTTGCAACCAGGTCCGCCTGCCCGAGTGGGACCAGGTCGCGCTCCAGGTCACCTCGGACTCGGTTCCGCCGGCTCCCGCCGCCGAGATCACGGTCGACGCGTCCGCGGGCGCGCAGGGAAGCTCGTTCAACGTCTTCGGGGACACGCTCCTGCCTCTCTTGGACATCGATCTGCACTGGCGAGGAGCGGTCACCGATCTGCCGATCTTCGGCGGCACGACCGCCCTGCACGCACTCGGATCCCAGCAGCACGACGGCGCCACCATGGGCGTCGTCTGCTGCACCCCGCCGGCCGTGACCACCCTGCGCCTCCAGGCGGCCGTCGACAGCGTGCTCGAAGCCGAGGCGTTCGTGTACGTGGGTCCACCCGGTAGCGGGGGGCGCCCACCGGACGTGCCGACGATCCGTCGCGCGGTGAGCATCCTGGACTGGCGATTCTGCGGAAGCGGTGGGTGCGCTGACCCGGGCGCCGCAGTGGTGTTGGGCGCCCAGGTCACGGTGCCGACCAGCACTGCACCGCCCACGACCGACGGCCCCTGACCACCGTCGCTCACATCCGTTCTGTGGTGCGAGATCGCGGTGATCACCGCGCTCTCGCAGCACAGAACGGTGTAGCTGGGGCATTGGCCCCATTGACCGCCCCCGGAACGGGGTACCAGACTGGTTGAGCCTGTGGACAGGAGGGTTCCGGGCGGCGGACATCGGGGTGTTCGCATCGGTGGGAGAGGCGACGGCTCAGGTGCGACGGGGGAGTCCACGAATCGATCCAGGGCGACCATCCGTTCGATCGACGCGCTCGCAGGCAGGTAC
>CAYVDN010000100.1:0-1794 GCA_964450685.1 uncultured Microthrixaceae bacterium | reverse complement strand
GTGCTGCTCAGCCAGGCCGTCGAGCCGGTCAAGGTGATCTACACCGTTGCACCCGCCAGCGACGGTGACGGGTCGAGCATCTGGCGCACCGAGTGCCAGGCAAGCACCGGCGTGCTGGTCAGCGAACGCCAGATCCTCACGGGCGTCATCGACGACCCGGAGCGCACCCGGGTCACCTGCTCCTCACCGACCCTCGCCAACGGCGACCCCGACGCGCCGTGCCGACAGGTCCGTCTCGTCGCCGCGACCGAACTCGACCGCACGGTGGAGCTGAGCGCAACCAGGCGGACCGACACCCGGTCGCTGACGGTCGACGCGACAGGCAACTTCCTGCCGGTCGCCCGCATCGACGTTGTCTCCCAGAGCCGTGTCGGCGGTGGTTCGCAGGCGACCCGGGTCGAGCTGAGCGCGGCCGGTTCGCGTGACCCCGACGGGGCGGCCGACGGCTCCGACCTGACGTTCAGCTGGGAGCTGCCGACCGGACCCGACGGCTCCGGAGCACCGGTCGACACCTCCCAGACCGGTGCCACTCCCACCATCACCCTGCCCAGCGCCGGGGACTACTGGATCCGCCTCACCGTGACTGACTCGCGCGGCGGCTCATCGAGCACATATCGGCTGGTGAGCGTGCAGAACCGCCACCCGCTGGTGTCGGTGTCTGCCAGCCCGCTGACCGCCAGGGCGACGGTCGACACCGTCACCCTGGACGCGTCCGGCACCCAGGATCCCGACGGGTCGATCGCCGGTTGGAGCTGGGTCGTGTCGAGTGCACAGGACCAGTCCCGGCAGCTGACGTTCGCCACGCCGACGGCGACGTTCGTGCCCGAGGCGTGGGCCGTCGGAGGGCTCGTGGTCGAGCTGACCGTTGTCGACGACGACGGTGCGGCATCGAGTGCCACGACTTTCATCGAGGTGCTCGCCGCTGACGGCACACCACCCACCGACCCCACCGATCCGACCATTCCCACCGATCCCAGCACCACCACCACAGTCCCGGGATCACCCGTCGCCCGGGCGACGATCACCGCTCAGAGCTCCACGACCGCGTCGCTCGACGCGTCCGCATCGACCGGCGACATCGTCAGCTACCAGTGGACACTCGGGTTGCTCGCAGGGACCGCAACCGGCCGGACGGCTACAGCGACCTTCCCCGGCCCGGGCACCTACAACGTCCGGCTCGTCGTGACCGACACCCAGGGCCGCACCGGTACGTGGTCAGGACCGGTGGTGCTGCCGGGCGCAGTAGCAGCGCCCACCAACGTCAGAACCGAGGGGTCGACCCTGCGCTGGGACGCCCGCCCAGGCGCCCGCCGCTACCTGGTCGACCTGGAATCGACCAGCAACGGCTGCGCCCGATCGCTGCTCAACCAGGCGGTCGCGGCGAGCGAGAACCCGAACTACAACCTGCCCGCCCCGCTGTGCGTGGGCGCGGGTACCCGGACGCTGGCAAGGGTAGGGGTCGAGGCATCGGCCGGAGGGGCCGTCTCGTGGAGCGACTACATCGACGTGACCGGAGCCATGCCATGAGCCGCCGTGTCCATGTCACGAGCCGCCATCTCACGAGCCGCCAGGCCATGAGCCGCCAGGCCATGAGCCGCCGTGTCACCGCCCGCCTGGCCGCTGCCCGGTCCCAGGACGGGTTCGCGTTGATGATGGTCCTCGCTGTCATCGCAGTGACGGCGATGCTCATCGGAGCGCTGTTCGGGCTGATGATGGTGACGATGCGGGTTACCGCAGCCCAGGAACGCTCGGCGAGAGAAGCCCGCGCCGCCGACGCTGCAATCGAGACGGCGA
>CAYVDN010000099.1:0-6678 GCA_964450685.1 uncultured Microthrixaceae bacterium | reverse complement strand
CGATCCGATGCCGCGGCGACGGTTCCTGCGCGTCGATGTGGACGACGATCGGTGGGCGGGGCTGCGTGCCGCTGCGATGGAAGCGGGCCTAACGGTGGGCCGATACGTGGGTGAACTGGCAGAGGCAGCCGCTTACGAGGCTGGGTGGCGTTGCGCAGCCTCACCACGCAGCCGGACGCCAGCGCCAGGCAATCGCCTCGATGCCGCCGGTGTCGCCGTCGGTGTTCAGCAATGACAGCGGGGCGATCTCGGAGGGTGACGATCCTCGCGAGAAGCTGTCGTCCTAGGTGGGGGTGGGCCAGGGGGGTGGGTTGGCGGCGATGGCCTCGTCGGTGAGCAGCAGGTCGGCGAAGTCGCGGCGGGCTTGATCCACCGTCGCCGGGTCGGGTGTGGTCGTGGCGTACCAGGCAGCGAGGTCGGGGGCGGTGACGAGGTGCTTGCCGTGGCCGAGTTCGTCGATGTGCCAGTGCTCGGGGTGGCTGAGGCGTGCGAGGTGGGTGTCGGTGAGGATCTGGATGCCGTTGACGTCGATGACGTGGCTGCTGGTGAGGTGCTGGTTGTGTCGGAAGGTGGCTTCGTCGGTGTGCGGGACTGGGACGGCAACGGCGACGTTGTCGAAGCTGCGTGCGCCCTGGTAGGCGGTGCGGATGAAGGCGTGGTCGACGAGGTCGGCTCGTGCGGTGATCGCGTCGCGCAGCACGTCGATGCGTTCTTGCCAGCTCGGGGTGTCACCGACGAGTTGCAGCACGGTCTGCGCGGCGCATCGCAAGCCCGCTCTGCGGGCGGTGCGGGTGGTGTCGTCGATGCACCAGAGCCCGGCTTGGATGCCGTCGGAGAGGATCGCGGCGCAGAGCAGGTCGGCGAGGTCGCTGGTGGAGTCGACGGCGAATCGAAGCACGCCTTGACTCAGCAGGGCGATTGGGCCGCCGGGCCGGGCGAAGTCGGTGACGAACTCGGCGATCGCCCGTGTGGAGTCGAGATCTGGCTTCCAGAGCCGCCCGCCCGGGTCGTTCGCTCATTGGAGTCGAAAGCAGACGGGGAAGGGCGCGGGTCGGGAAACGATCAGGGTCAATCGCCTCCTGCAGGCGCCGAAGCGCCAGGTAGGAGAAGAGATCCTCGAGTTCCTCGTGTACCACGAGTTGCTCCATCATCTGCTGCCCGGCAACGGCCACGACAGCTACTTCCGAGAGCTGGAAGCGAGGTGGCCTGGTTACGAGAACTGCAACAGATTCCTGGACACTCTCCATGAGCAGTTCGACACCAGGCCGGAGTCCTACCGAGGCGCTTGATCTGCCCACCGACTGTCTCGTAGCACGACGTTCACGTTGCCTGGTCAGTCCACCCGCGGTCCTCCATCGCGCATCGCATGAGACGCATCGCAACATCGAGATCCGCGTTGCTTCGGAGGTAGACGGTGAGGTACTTGTTCTCGGCGATCTCGGCCTCGGGAACCGCTCGTAGATGCTCGTCGAGCTTCTTCACGTCACACACGGCATAGAAGCGACTGCTGCGGACTGCAATGTTGCCGACCCGCGAGGAGCCGTACTTCACCGGTGGGTAGAGATTGAGGTAAGGCCGGTCGCCAGTCCGAGGTGGACGGGGCACCAGCTCGAACTCGACCTCGAGCCGCTCAAGGAGCGCTTGCTGAAGCGATTCGTCCCGGGGCGCTGCGTGGGCGGTGATGAGGTCTCGCGCCGGGTCCGATCCGCTGGCCGCCGTTTCAGCCGGGCCGGGAGCCTCGGGCGGACCTGAGACTGAGACGGTGGTGTTGTCAGGGTGCTCGATGGTGATGGTGATCGTCGTCGTTGCCATGGCCCAAGTGTGATCTGGGATGAATCGCAGATCAACCCGAGATTGTTCTCAGATCGTTGGGAGCTGACTGCGGACGAGAGTCGCGGGAAGTCGGAACTCGTAGGAAGCCTCGAATCACACGGATGTAACCTGAAGTGGTGGGCCTGCTGGACTCCCGGACACTGAGCGATGTGGCTGTTGGAGACAACATCGCGGCCGCCGGCAGGTGGTGGGCTCAGGCCGATGTGCCCGATCCGCTGAACTGCGCTGACCTCAGGGCCCGCCCAGACCTTGCCGCATCGGCCATGAGGAGTCGAGCGGCGGGCGGCTGGATCTGGGGTACGCCACGAGGGTTTCCGTATCTGAAGCCGTCGGGCGGCCAGCGTGCCCTCGTCCGACTGGACCCACTGGCCGACCTGTTCTACCGGGAGCGAGTGGGGCGCGTCGTCGGGCCCGTCGAGCGTGCGCTCCCTGCATCGGTGTTCAACGCTCGATCCGAGGCGCACCGCTCGTCCTGGAGAACCAAGGACTGGCGTCGAGCGCATCGCGAGTTCCGGGAGGCCCGCGATAAGGCATCGCGGGCCGGCTACGACGGTGAGGCCCGCTTCGACGTGCGATCTCACTACGCCACGATCGGATGCAGGTCACTCCGTCAGTGCCTGAACTCAGTCGGAGCCGGGTCGGGTGCGACCGACTCGTTGATCGAGTCGCTCGACGACCTTCACGCGGTACCCGACGTTCCTCAGGGCCTTCCCGTCGGCCCCGAAGGCTCGGCACCGCTTGGAACCGCCGCCCTGATTCCCTTGGATCGTCGACTTCGCGGTCGTGGGCTCCACGCCCTCAGGTGGATGGACGACGTCGTCGTGCCTCTCGAGAGCGCCGACATGTTCGACGACGTGATGGAGGTCGCACACGGCCAACTGCACTTGCTCGGGCAGAGCCTGAACATCGACAAGTGTGAGTTCGTCGCCTATGGCGCCGACCTTGACGATGTCGGATCTGCCGACGGAGACGGCGGCATGCTCTCGGACGACCCACTTCAAGCGCTCGAGATGGCCGCATGGCTGGAGGAGCCCCGGGGGGTCACGATGGCGCTCGGGCTACTGCGATCGAGATCAGACCCGGCGGGAGTCGCTCTCCTCAAGGCCAACGAGTGGATGGTCGACCGGTTCCCCAAGCAGGTGGCGGCCTACCTCCGCGCCGTCATGGCTCGTGACGATTCGTGGGACTGGGTGCTCGACCTCATCGATCGGACGACGGACGACCGAAACGCGGGAGCGCAGCTTCACCTCGCACGAGTTCTTCCTCATTCCGCGATTTCGCCGAGCATCAGAGCGTCGCTCTTCGACAGGGCTCATGCCATCCAGCGGTCGAGGCATGCGCCCCTCGCGGATCATCTGTTCGCCGCCTCGGCAAGGGCGCGCACTCACGATCCCAAGCATCGCCGCCGGGCCCTTGAGCTTGCGGTCGAGATGGCCGAGTTGGACGCGGCGCGGGCACTGCTGTCCACCTTCGCCAAGGGTGGGGTAGACCGTCAGGCTCGCGCAGGGCTGCATCACATCAGGCGGACAAGGCCGGAACTCGAGATGGCCGTCGAGTGGGTCCTCGCTGGCTAGGTCAACAGGTGGCCCAGTGCAGCTGCGTCCCCAGAAGCCCGATCGTAAGGAGCTGCGATGCTCTACGAGGATGACGTGGTCGATGCTGTCGCGGGAGCTGACCCGTCGTGGGTGGACGGTCACCCAGCAGCTCCGATCGACTGATCAGGGAGACGACATCGTCGCGGTGCGAGGCAACCACCGGCTGATCGTCGAGGCGAAGGGGCAGGCGAGCGCCGTGGTGACCTCCGCCCGATACGGCCAGCCGTTCAGTGGCGCGCAGGTCAGGTCACACATCGGCCAGGCTGTGCTTCGGTCGATGCGAGTGGTCAGCGATGGCCAGTGGGCAGCCATCGCCCTGCCCGACGATCGGCCCCATCGAACAGAGGTCACCAAGATCACCCGCGCGCCCCGCCAACTCGACGTCGGAGGTCTTCTGGGTCGATACCATGCGAGTCGTCTCCGTCGACCCTGTGCCATCGCTCCTTCACTGACCGCACGTGAGTTCTTGGCTGACGGCTCTCACCTCAGGGCTCCCCGCTACCCTGTGCGTATGTCGCAAGTTGCTGCCGACAGCCCCGTTGAGGTCATTCGCCACTGGCTGACCGACGACTGGAAGGGTCCGCTGCGCCCCTTGCGAGTCGAGGCGGTTCACGCCGAGGACGCCGAAGACCGCGAGTCCTGGTTCTTCTACCTGGTGCTGCCGACCCCCTCGGGCGAGACCTGGGATCCGGGCGAGTTCGCTGCACTCCAGCGGGCGATTCGGGACAAGGCGCTCGAAGTTGGGTTGAGTTATCCCTGGTACGTCATCCCTCGGCCGGACGAGGAAGAATCTGAGCTCGAGGATGACGCCGAGCCAATAGCCGAGTGAAGCGACCGATCCGACCGAAGTGGCTCCTTCGCCAAGCGCGCGAACTTGCAGGGACAGGAGTCGGGCAGCCTCGGCACACGAACCTCCGTCGAGCGACTTCGGCGGCCTACTACGCGCTCTTCCACGAGCTCTCATTGGCAGTGGCGGCGCACCTCCTGCCGGGAAGCAGCGATGCTGAGCAGCGCCGAGCCACACGGAAGGTGTCGCACACATCGATCAGGGGTGCAGCCGACTGGATCGCCGGCGATACTCCGCCGAAGCACCTCGGAGACGTCGTGGATCGGCTCCGAGCGAATAGCGACCTGACTGACGTGGCTCAAGCATTCAAGGAACTGCAAGAGGAACGCGAGAGCGCCGACTACGACCACGAGGCTGACTTCACCCGGCCAGGCACCATCGCCAGAATCGAGCAGGCTGATCGCGCGGTCGACATGCTCCGAATGAACGTGGCCAACGAGGACTTCCGTTCGTTCCTAGGACTCGTAGCGCTGAAGGTGAAGACCTGAATCACTCCAGGCAAGGATCTCTTGAAGGCCGAGGCCCCGCGAAAAACCCGCGGCCGCCCCGACTCGCGGGGCTTCGCCGCTGTTCGGTCGAAGTTGGCGTCCCGTGACGTGGTGTAGGTAGGGCGGGGTCCACCCGGTGGGTGGGCCATCGCGTGACCCTTGGTGAGAAACGACCAAGTGACTCATGAAGGAGACCACGCGATGACCCATGACGATGATGCCCGAGTTGCTGACCTGTTGGCGCGCCTCGGTGACGGTGACAGCAAGGAACTGTTCCGTCGCCTGTTGGAGACGGGCATGCAGGAGCTGATCGACGCCGAGCTCACCGCGGCGATCGGCGCCGCTCCACACGAACGGACCGACACCCGTTCGAACCAGCGCAACGGCTCCCGGTCCCGGCTGTTGTCCACGCCGGCTGGGGATGTGGAGCTGCGGATCCCGAAGGTGCGAGTCGGGTCGTTCTTCCCGTCGCTGCTGGAACCGCGCCGACGGGTCGACAAGGCGCTGTGGGGCGTGATCATGACCGCCTACACGACCGGCACGAGCACCCGGAAGGTCGATGACCTGGTCCGAGCGCTCGGCTGCGAGTCCGGGGTGTCGAAGTCGACCGTGTCACGGATCTGCGCCGGCATCGACGAAGAGGTGACGGTGTTCCGCACCCGCCGGCTCGATCACGTCGAGTTCCCCTACGTGTACCTCGACGCGACCTACATCAAGGCCCGGATCAACCACCGGATCGTGTCCCGGGCCGTCGTCGTGGCCACCGGCGTCACCCTCAACGGTGACCGTGAGGTGCTCGGCGTCGACGTGGGTGACAGCGAGGACGAGGTGTTCTGGACCGCGTTCCTCCGGGGCCTGAAGGACCGGGGCCTCGGCGGGGTGCGCCTGGTGATCTCCGACGCTCACGCCGGGCTGAAAGCCTCGATCCCACGCGTGCTCGCCGGCGCGGGATGGCAGCGCTGCAAGGTCCATCTGATGCGCAACATCTTGGGCACCGTCACCTCGGCGTCGAAGGACATGGTCGCCGCCACCGTCCGCACGATCTTCGCCCAGCCCACCGCCGAGACGTGCCGGGCCCAGCTGCACGAGGTCGTAGCGATCCTCGAGCGCCAGTTCCCCAAAGCCGCCGCCATCCTCGAAGCCGCCGAGGTCGACGTGTTGGCCCACACCGCGTTCCCACGGGCGCATTGGCGCAAGATCGCGTCGACGAACCCGCTCGAGCGGATCAACAAGGAGATCAAGCGCCGCTCGAACGTCGTCGGCATCTTCCCCGACGACGCCTCCGTCATCCGTCTCGTCGGCGCCGTGTTGTTGGACCAGCACGACGACTGGGCCATCGCCGAGCGCCGCTACCTCTCAGAGGAATCCATGGCCCAGATCGACACCGACTCCGAGGAGGTGACCACCACCACGACCGCTGCGCTGCCAGCCGCCTAACCTCAGCTGGCGAAGCCAAGGATCACCCACCTACTTCCACCACTCCACGGGGCACGGCCCGGTCGAACGCGGAAACCCTGGAATTGCAGCCGTCTGCGTCCGTCACCATCCGTAGAAGTCGGCCCAGGGGTCGCTCTCAAGGTGGCGGCACGGGTTCGAATCCAGTTGGGGGTGCTGAGCAGAAAGCCCTGCAGTTGCAGGGCTTTCTGCTTTCTCGGGTGCAGCCCGGCTCGTGGATCTGAGAAATCGGTAACCCATTGGTAATCCCGAGGGTTACCGTCGATCCATGGGATCAGGACACATCGTGCGGCGCGGGGACGCCTGGCGGGTGATGGTCTACGCCTCGACGCACCGGCACGCGGGGGCGTGAAAGACCGACCTCGTTGGCCTGTGAGAGGGGATAGGAATGCCTGCTCGAATACCGGTTGTCGTCGCGTGCCTCGTCGCGTTGATCTCAGTTGGAGGATCGGCTTCGGCC
>CAYVDN010000098.1:0-6723 GCA_964450685.1 uncultured Microthrixaceae bacterium | reverse complement strand
ATTCCGCGGAATCATCCGCAGAAGTTCAGCGATTGTAAGCGACTTCCAGCATGACTCGAATCGTGGCGCTCGCCGGGGCGCCTGAGCGTCTGACTTCACACGCTTTGCGTCGTTGATGGTTCGACCTCGTTGATGGTTCGACGGTCGGGTCGATGGCCTCTGGACGCAGTCGATGGGAACGGAGAGGCTCGAAGCGTGAGGGAGCTCTCATACGCCAGCGGCATCAGCCGTGCAGTCCGGGCGGCGTCTCGTGCATGACGACCAGTCGATCACCGTCCCGGGGTCCGTTGACGATGATGCCGTCGAATCCACCACTGTGGAGCTGTACTGGATCCCGCTCGGGGCGGGGACCCCAGTGGTTCAGACCTGCGGACGGGCGTTCGAACGGCTCTCTGCCTGGCGCCAGCACCGCCAGCCCCGCGACCTCTACCACGCAGCCCTTCAGGTCCGAGCGCCGCAGGGCCGCTACGCGATCGAGCAGGCGCCTGTGCCGGATCGCAACGGTTGGGCGCGGGGCGTCGTAGCCGAGGGTCCAGTCGGTCTGCGTGTTGCCGGCAGTCTCCGCGTGTTCCGACACGAGGTGCGCTGCTGGCCCGACGGTGTCATTCCCGACATCTCCTTCGCTGTGGACAGTCCGGTCCGGGTCTCGACAGACCCCGCAATCGCGGCACGAATCGTTGAGACGTTGCCGAGGGTTCCGATCTACGTGTGGGGTCGCGACGAAGCCGGCGTCGGCGACATGTGGAACTCGAACTCGGTCATGTCCTGGGTTCTCACACGAAGCGGCGTCGACACCGCCCAACTGGTCCCGCCGACAGGAGGACGAGCGCCGGGCTGGGCGGCTGGGCGCTTGGTCGCATCGGCTTGAGCAATCGATCTCAGCGTCTGGACCACGGGTCGCGCGACAACGTGACCAGTGCTGCGACCCCGACGGCGGCCAGCGCGCACCACATCCACACGTGGATCGACACGGGGTACAGGTTCCGGTGCAGCGCCGGCAGCCGCTCGGCGGTCAACCAGAGCAGTGCGACGAACATCCCAGGCGCGACGGTGGAGCCGGCCCCGGCTCGCAGTGCCAGGAGAGCTGCCACCACGAGCTGGCTGGTGGCCAGCGTCGCCCACTCGAGAGCGAGCGCCCACCATGGCGTCGACTCGACCGGCCCCTCGTAGCCCAGCGGTGCAATCAGGAGCACCGAAATCCAGACGAACAGCGCTGTCATCATTGGCGGCATGGCCCGGGTGACGCGCCTGGCCCACAGCGCAGTTGGCGTCGCCTGGATGAACTCCTCGGCTGGGTCGTCGAGAACGGCGCACAGCGCCAGGGTCGACAGGATCGCAAGGACCGACCGTTCCGTGGCCGTGTCGAGGCGGGATCGCATTCCCCAGGCCACGGCCAGTCCGAGCGTCGTGATGACGAATGTCCACGGCACCAACCGGGCGGAGTAGCGCCAGAGCTCCGGCAGCGTCAGGGCGGCGGAGCGTCGTGTCGAAGTCCGGGTCAGGAGCACGTCCCGCCCTCCGCAACGTTGCGGTTGGCCGTTGGTGCCTCCACGCCTGCCAGTTCGAACAGGCGGGCGGACCCGGTGGCCGGATCGGTCAGCTCCTCCCAGTGGTCATCGAGCACTTGATCCAGTTCGGCTCCGCCGCGCACGAGGCGGTGAGCGGCGATCACATCGGCGCCCGTTCCCGCGGCTCCGACGACGGCCTGGTAGCCGTCCCTGCTCGCGGACCGGTTCTCGTAGTCGTCGTGGGTGTTCGGTGCGACACGTTTGTCGGCCAGGTCGTCTTGTTCGACCCAGGACGCGTGGTCGGCCAGGGCGGTAGCCGTCGAATCCGTGGCGCTTCCCGCGAGCCACATGGCCAGCACCAGACGAGCCTGTCCCGCGGCCATGCAGCCGCCGGGTTCGGACCACGAAGCCGACGGGGGGAGTCCGACGGCCAGCGACGCCACCCCGAACGCGACCTCCCAGTCGGGCTGGGCTGTGTCGAACTGCAGCGGCGGGTGCACGGCACCATCCGCAGCCCAGGCTCGTGTCGGGTCCAGCCGCTCGACGACCGCGGACGGGTACGGGAACGATGCTGCGCCGTTGTACTCCACCGGTGCTTCCAGGATCGGGATCGACTCGCGTTGGAGGACCTGGACCGCGTCGGGCCGGACCCGCTCGGGGACCCGGGCCAGGACGGCATCCACCGCGGGCGACCAGTTGTCGATCCACGCCTCTGTCCCCGGGTACACGCAGTACCGCACACCGGAGCGTGTCTCGCAGTGCTGGGCGTCGGTCGGCGACCCCAGGTCAGCGACCACGCGGTCGACCTCTGCTGCGGTGGGTGGGCGGGAGATCACCCAGCCCGAGACTGCGACGAAGATGACGCAGGCCGCTGTCGCGATGATGAGTGAGCGCCTGGTCGGATGGGACCACATAGCCAGACACGCACCCAGCCCGACGAGCGCCGCGATGAACGCGACTCGCCACACCGCCGGGGGCACGATGTCGTACCGCCCGCCCAGATCAACCTCGACAGCGACGCGCAGCCAGCGGAAGTTCGGATGGTGGTTGTCAGGGCCGTTGTTCAACCAGATGATCGCCGCAATGCCGATCAGCGCGGCGGCGGTGGTCGGCAACCACCGCGCCAGGAACACCCCGACCACACCTCCGCCGACGACCGCCAACAGGATCGTCGTCGCAACTGATGCCACCAGCGGCCACAGCATCGGTACCGGCGCGTCCCACAGCGGGTCGGCGGCAAGCAAGGTGAAGAACAGGTAGGCAAACGCGATCGGCACAGGTCCCAGGCACGCCAGCAGGAACGCGGTCGTGTGAGCGCGGGGCGAGGTCGGCATCGATGCGAACAGCTCGTCGGTGTGCTCCCGACGTGATCGGCACACGTTGCGGTGCGCGGCGGCCACGAGCGCGAGAGCACCGAGTGGCACCGCGAGGAACGTGAAGAAGTCCATGCGGTCCGCCTCGACCGTCAGGCTGGAACTGGTGATCAGCAGACCGATTGTGATCGTGGCGACGAACCCGAGTGTGATCAGGAACGCCGGGTGAAGTGCCAGTCGCCGGGCCTCGACCCGGGTGAGCGCGGGGACAGCACGGGCCGTGCCGACCTGATCGACGAAGCGCAGGTGGTGGGACTCGTCCCAGCGTCGGAACACGAGCCCGGCCACCAGGATGAGCCCGACGGTCACCAGGAACGACACGGTGATTGTCATGCGACCGCCTCCGTCGTCGAGTCGTGCGTGTCCGCGCCGACGAGGAGCAGGTAGCCGTCCTCGATGGTCGGTTCGATCAGCTGCGCACCCGGCGGAGCGTCGCCCACGTTGCGGACCCGACCCTCCGCTGTGTTCCAGGCGAGGCGGGCACCCGGGTCCCGTTGGTCAGACAGCCAGACGTACCCCGTAGCAGTTCGGGCCAAGTCCGCCGGCGTTCCGTCGAATCGGATGGCTCCGTCGGCCAGGACCACGACCCGGCCGCACAGCGCTGCGACGTCAGCGGTCTGGTGAGTGGAGAGCACCACCGTCGTGCCAGCGGCGGTGTCGGTGAGCATCTCACGAAAGCGGAGTCTCTGTTCCGGGTCGAGCCCTACCGTCGGCTCGTCGAGCACCAGCAGCTCCGGGCGTCCCAGCAACGCCTGGGCGATGGCGACCCGTCGCCGCATCCCGCCCGACAGCTTGCGGATCTTGCGGTGGCGCACATCACCGAGGCCGACCACGTCCAGGACGCGCCGCACCTCGGCGTGCCGGCCGGCGGTGTCGGTCATCTCCTTGAGGATCGCCACGTAGTCGACGAACTCGAATGCGGTGAAGTTCTGGTGGAAGCCGGGCTCCTGGGGCACGTAGCCGAGCCGTCGGCGCACCTCGACGCGCTCCTCGCCCCGGCTGACGTCCCGGCCCAGCAGTCGCAGGTCCCCCTCGTCGGGCGACAACACGGTCGAGAGCAGGCGAAGCAGCGTTGTCTTGCCCGCTCCGTTGGGTCCGAGGAGACCGGTGACCCCGGGGGAGATCGACAGGTTGAGGGCCCGCAGGACCGGTTGCGATCGGTACGACCGTCCGATCCCGCTCAGCTGCACTGTGGTCGGACGCCCGGAGGTGTTCGGATCCGTGGTGGTCATTGCGTGCTCCTTCGGACGCTCGGTGCGACGGTGGATCGTTGTTGCTCGATCAACTCGGGATGCCAGAGCAGGGCCGCTCCGACCAAGGATGTGACAGCGAGGTACGCGATCTGTGGGCCGATGTGGAACGGCGCCATTCGGTCGTGGGTTGCCGCGACCCAGACGGACACGCCGAACACCCAGGAGGCACCGACCGCAGCCGCGGCGGGAACGGGGCCGAGTCGCCCCGACATCGCCGTTGTCAACGAGCACATGGCGAGCGACGGCAGGAGCCAGAGTGCGGCACCGGTCCACGGTCCCGGCACGAGCAGCCCGGCGATGAAGGTGATCGTGACCGTCACGACGAGCACGACGGTCACCCTCAACAGGCTGAGCCTGGCAGCGCTCAATGGTGACGCGGCGGCGACCTCGGGGGCCGGTTCCGACGCCGAGCTCAGCGCCCCGGCGACAGCGGCCAGTGGCACCGTCGTCGCGATCATGAGAAACACGAGGGTGGACAGCGACGACCCACTCGGCCGGCCGCGCGCGAGGAGCGCCCCCGAGGTCACCGCTGCTGTGATCGCTCCCAACCACGCCGACCGAAGCGGGGCTGTCGGAGCCAACAGCCGTCGTTGGTGCTCTTTCAGCCCCACGCGATCCAACACCCGACCCAGCGGCGTCACCGGCGGTGAGTCGACGCGCCGCTCGATGGCCTGCCACGACGTCGAGATCTCGGCTGACGGGGTCCGCCGAGAAAGGCGTTCCCGGCAGTTGGTGCAGGCGAGCAGATGTGCTTCGACCGACGCGGCGGTCGGCCCGTCGAGCGTTCCCGACAGGTACTCGTCGAGTTGATTGCCGACGATGTGCCAGGTCATGTCAGTGCTCCTCTGAGTTCGATTCGCGCACGGCGCATCCGTGTCTTGACAGTCCCGCTCGGGATCCCGAGCAGACGTGCCGCCTCGCGGGTGGTGAGTCCGTCCAGAACTGTGGCCTGGACGACGGCGCGCAACTCGGGCGACAGGCTGGCCAGCGCACCGTGCAGGTCGCCGTGCTCCAACCCGACAAGCACGGCGTCCTCGGCTGAGAGCTGGGGGTCGCCCCGGCCGGATCGGTCCGTGCGGGAGAGCGCGACGAGCGCGCCGTCGGTGACCGGAGTCGGTGCCGACCTGCGGCGTAGCCGACCTATCAGCTGGCGTATCCCGATACCCCAGATCCAAGCGGCGACCTCGCCGCGCCCGTCGTAACGGCCGGCTCCTCGCCACACGGCCCAGAACGTGTCCTGGACGACTTCGGCGACGACCTCGGGGTCACCGCAGCGCCGACGCAGACGCGCGATCAACCAAGGGGCATGGCGGCGGTGCAGCTCCCGTAGTGCAGCCAGGTCCTGGTCCGCGACACGGCTGAGCAGCACGGCGTCGGACGCCGGGTCACCGTTCTGTTCGTGCCTCGGGTCCGTGTGAGCACCGCTCATGTACTCACTGTCGCGCCGTCACCCCGAATCGGTTCTGTGCATCCGGATCCCCCTGGGTGCCAGTTGGGGAATCGGTCGGCTATGGCACGGGCCAGCGCTGACCCCTGTCGTCGCTGCAGTGGAACACGGAGTCGAACTGCCAGAAGCACGTGGCATCCAGGACGACACGGTCACCGATCGGTTCCGCAAGCTCCACGGTCGCAGGGGTGGGGCCGCTCGGCGGAATCGCGGCAGAGCAGTCGACCGCCTCGACCGGCATCCTCACAGCTATCTCGGTGTCGCTTGACACGACCTGCGCCTCGCCGACGGTGGTGCTCCGATCACAGTTCGTCGTGTGCACGAGGACGCGCAGTGTCGAGTCGGACGGCGCCGGCGGGTGCGTCGGGTCGATCTCGAACCACCCGGATCGCTCACCCGTCCGGACCGTGGGCACCAAGTGGACTTCGACCGTCGCGCACGACGCGAACTCGGTGCCGTCCGCGACGGTGCGAAGGGTGGCGCACACCTGGTGGCGCCCATTGACGTCGTGCGGGATCTGGAAGGTGTCCGGGCCGTCGGGATCCTTCTTCTCCCGGTCGTCGTAGGGCAGGTATGCCCGGTCGTACGGCCCCATGGGGAGTAGCGCCGGTTTGGCGCCCAGACGCAGCCAGCCGGTCTGGGCACATGAATCGTCGTCGCAGGAGTTCCACTGTGCGACCGGCTCGCGTTGCCAGCGGCCGAGGATCGACTGCTCCCCCTCGGCAGCCGAGTACTCGACGACGATGGTTCCCCCCGAGAGCACGGTCGCAGGTGTGATCGAGATCCTCACGGGGGCATCCGTGGTCGTTGCGTCCGGGTCGAATGGAACCGATGTACCCACCGAGCCAGGCCGGATGGTCGTGGTGGTGGTCGTCGACGTGCTCGGGATGTAGTTGGGGGACGTCGTCGACGCATCGTCCGAAGTAGGCGCCCGGGAGGCCGGGTCCTGACCGACCCCCTCGTCGGCACCACAACCGGCCACAACCAGCGCGAGCGAGAACGACAGCGCAGCGACCAATAGAGACCCGCCCACTCGAGACGTACCCATTTGACAAGTGTCGTCCTCACGGTCGACCGGATCCACCCTCAGGTCGCCGGAACGCGATGACCGCCGCGATGCGATGGGTGCTAGACCGGCTGGT
>CAYVDN010000097.1:0-6994 GCA_964450685.1 uncultured Microthrixaceae bacterium | reverse complement strand
CGTGCTGACCAAGCTCGGCGACTTCTTCGACCGCTTCTTCAACCTCAGCTGATCGTTCGGAGCGGGCGTCGCTAGTGTGACTGGCCGGGTCAGACCCCTCCGGCCGGCGGCACTGGCACGTCGTCTGCTGTCGCCTCCAGCTCGAGAGCAGCGGCGTACGCCTCTGCGACCTGCGTGCAGAACGTCCACATGGCTTCGAGGGTTGATGCGCTGAGCCAACCCGGGGCGGTTCGTGCCATCTGTTCGGTGCCGACGAACCCGAAAAGGCTGTCAGCGCCTGTCCTGAACTCGGACGTGGTCAGAGTGTCGATCGGAATGCCGCTGTTCGCTCCGCCGTACGAGCTGAACGGGACCATGACCCGTCCGTCCGGATAGATCGTCACAACCGTGCGGAATCCGCCCGTCGATGGGCCCTCGGCCTCCAGCACCATGTGGTTCGGTCCGAGGCGCTGACGGTACCCGGCATTGACCCAACGCCCGTGGAGCTGCTGCGCCGTCTTCAGAAGCTCCGGAGCTTCGAACAGTTCCCAGAAGTCCTCGAGGCGCTTGAGCACCCCGGACGTCTGCTTGGCCAGCTCCACGGTGGCGGTGAACTCGTTCGGCTCCACGACGGCCGTGAACAGGGGAGCCCAAGCGCTGTCGCCGATGCGGACTGCCTTGGCCTCGACCAACCAGACGGAGACTCCCCGTTCGAGGTCGTGCTCCGCCAACTCGTTGAGGTACTGCGCCACAGCACGGAACTCGTCGCGGTGCTCCTCCGCTACCAGGACGAGTCCTCGGGCACGGCGAGCGACGGCGTAGGCCAGCCCACGCGTCAGATGGTCGTGGTCCGCCGTTCGGTACTGATTCTCGACCACGAACTCGGAGCCATCGTCGCCGGTGGCGACGATGTCGATCCGTCGGTTGCCGGCGGTCGGCACCTCGGCTTCACCGACCGACGCCAGCGGCACTCCGATGGCGTCGCCGAGCGCGTCAAGCTGCTCCGCCAGCAGCGGCGTGAAGTCCTTCGCCTCGCCGGTCCACGCCTCGCTGAGTCGGCCGAATGTCAGTTTCGCCATCGTTCCCACGGGTTGGGTCTATACGAGCGGCTCAGCGAATGCCCGCCCGACTCTGACGTGTATCAGCGCGAGGTGGATCCGTCAGCCACGACGGCGGGAAGGTCGGCGGATTAGCAGGGGATTAGCAAGCGCCGGATCCTGAGAGTTCCGAGGCCGGAAACCCTTGGAATCTCGAGCCCGAGAGGAGAATCGAACTCCTGACCTGCTGTTTACAAGTCGTGGGTCGAGTGTCCACCCAGGTCCGTTGCAGCCCGCCCTGTCCGGGAATCTGCGCTGACGTCTCACGTGATTCAACCCCCGAAACCCGTGCTCGTCCAGAGATTCGTGAGACAAACCGTGAGACGCGAGTCGCCTCGTTGTGAACCGCTCGAAACACTGCGCTCGGCGGCAGTCTCGAGTCGAGGGCCGCACGCCCACGACAGCTTCAGCCCTATTCGCAGTCCAGCGACGTAGCTGCGGCCTGCTTCACCACACGTACCCGCACGACCTGCACTGGAACGACGCTCGCGCCTTCTTCCCGAACACAAGTCCGCCCATCAGGCCAGATGCGGCACGCTGGCCAATTGTGATCCGAGCGACGGATCCTGACCCACAGGTTTGGCAACGGACTCCGGTCGGAGGGGCTGCCGGTGACTGCGGCGTCGAGCGTGGTGCAGCGGAACCACCAGGTGGTGCGGTCGGCAGAACGCCGGTCGCCAGCCATTGTTCCCGCTCCCTCGCAGACATCGACCGGACGGTTCCTGGCTGCTGTGGGCGTGGTGTCTGTGGGGTTGGCGCGGGCTCGGCTGCAGCGAAGTCGATCGTGACTCTGCATCCGCATGCTTCAGC
Source organism: uncultured Microthrixaceae bacterium (assembly GCA_964450685.1). Taxonomy (GTDB): domain Bacteria; phylum Actinomycetota; class Acidimicrobiia; order Acidimicrobiales; family Microtrichaceae; genus JBAOHV01. Next base: position 5,108 of record CAYVDN010000097.1, on the reverse strand, counting down.
CTCGTCCATCAATGCCTCAGCCGCCTCAGCGTCGAGTCGCTCGGCGACCAACGTCGTGCGGCCCTTGCAGACCGCCGCTGCTGCCCGGGGGATCTGGTCCTCGGTGAGGCCGAGGGCTCGAGCGTGAGGCGCGAGCGCGGCCGCCAATCGGTCCGGGTCAGTCGTTGCTCCGTCCGCTGGTCCCGTGAGAGTTACGGTCTCTGTGCCCATCGTCTCCCCTCCGCTCCGCAGCCATGCTGCGCCGTATCCTCGCTAGTCGCAACCTGGACTCCTCCGGATCCATTCGGGCCCGACACAGGCAACCCGGCTCGTGCGATTGGGCCCGCGAGCGGCCGTGAGGTTCCTGAGTTCAGCCATGCTCGATCGCTGACACTCCCATGTAGGTGTCGCCGGTCAGGTCGAGGAGGAGGTCGAGGTACTCGGAGTTCACCTCATCGATCGCCGCTTCGACCTGTGGGTCGTCGTGACCCTCCTCTACGTCGAACAGCACGGGGCCGTCTGACGAGAGCACGCGACGAACCCGCAGGGTCCGGAGCCAGTCCTCGTTGAACTCGCCGTACACCTCGACAACCGATGCGCCGGGCAGGACGTCGACGAGCGTCTCGATGGCGAGCCGCTCGGCCAGCTCGGAGAGCCTGCGGCCGAGCGCCTGCCACTCGTCCAGCACTCGGCTGAACTCGGCTACCGACTCCGGATTGACCACGTCTGCTCCTCTACTCCGACGCGATGTCGACGGTACGCAGCGGTTGTGACGCTCAGTAGCGGCCCGCCCGACTGGGTACCAGGAGTCAGCGTCGACTGTCCCGGTCTCGAAGGACCGGTGCGGGCCCGTCAGCCCTGAGCGAGGTCGGTACCCTGCGCTGGCGCAGCTACGAGTTCCGGAATCGGACGTCGTACTCGCCTGCGATCCTCAGGATCATCCGGTCGTACTCGTAGTTGACCGGGACCTTCGGGTGATCCGGCAACACGACGGGGCGCCCGTCGTTCACCAGGTCGACGAGCACGATGCCGAGGCCGTCGTACCCGACGCCCTCGTCACCCGAACGACGGGGCAACTGCTCAACTTTCGCGATGGCTCCGAGAGCGTCGGCCGGTTGGTTGTGGTGGTTCCACCCCCCGACGGGCGAGTCGAACTGATCAGCGGTGTTGATGATCGCCAGTCCGACCGCCAAGGCTCGGTTCGACGCACCGTGGATCACGGCGTGTGACGAGTTGAGTTCGTCGTAGAAGCGCGGGTACGACTTCGAGAACGCAGTCATGCAGGCCTTGGACTCGACTGCCAGATGGACGGCACCGACCGCGCCCTCAATCGGGTCCGGCAGCGTTGCCATCAGCTCGAGCTGGTCATCGGTGAGGACCATGTCGTACAGGTCCGGTAGTTCAGAGAACTTCCGGGGCGCCCTCTTGGCCGTCCATCCGGACTCGTTCGGCTTCGCGATCACCAGGTCCAGGTTCTTCGTTCGACTTGCGGCGAAGTCCTGCATCTCGTGGTCGAGTCCGAAGACGACCTTGCCGTCCTGGACGTGCCGGCGCAGCAACGCCGACTTGTCGAGGAGGTCGAACAGGATGCCCCAGCACGAGGCAATCGAGTGACGGGCGCCGCGCGAGTGGTACTGCCACTTGACGGACTTCTTCGTTCGAGTCGCTGCGGGGACGGTGAGCGTCTGAGCGAGGATCTTCGGGCCTTCCACGGCGCCGAAGCTAGTTGGGCCCGGTCGTTCGCCCGTGACTCGCTCAGACTCGGTCAGCTCCGTCGGGCTCGAACCGCTTCCTCGATCCGTGCGGCCGCCTCGGTCATGTCCTCGTGTTCCCAGACACGGATGACGAGCCAGCCGGCTTCGGTGAGCCGTGCGTCGGTGTCGCGGTCGCGCCGGACGTTCGCCGCGAGCTTGTCGGCCCACCACTCGCTGTTGGCTCTCGGCGAGGTCGCGTGTTCCGGGCACCGGTGCCAGAAGCAGCCGTCGACGTACACGGCCACCCGAGCGGATCGGAACACCATGTCGGCGCGCCGCCGTGTTCCCTTCAGCGGGGCGACATCCACCCGGTACCGCAGACCGCGACGCCACACCGCTCGACGGAGCGCCAGTTCGGGTGCTGTGTCCCTGCGCGTCTGGCGTTGCATCCGCTGTCGAACATGCTCGGAGGACGCTGCCGGACGCTCGGGCTGAGCCACGATCAGGCGACGGAGAGCTCCGACGACATGAAGTCGATGTGTTCGGCGATGTCCTCGAGGAACCCATCGGCGAAGCGGAGGTTGCCTCGGTTCGCCCGGGACAGGAACCCGGAGGCCGCTCGCACCGACAGCGGCTGCGCCTCCTCGAGATCGACGACGTCGTGGAGGTGCGCATAGGGCTCGCGGGTCGGCCACATCGACACGTCGACCGCCCAGACCTTCCCTTTCGCTCCGAACGCTGCGGTCGGCCAGCGGTCGCCAGCCTTCACCGGGTGGCCGTCGAGGATGGGTTCTCCCGGCGAGCTGAGCCTGGCGCCGACCCAGGCCGCAACGCCCACGGTCACGGCATTGCCGGTGAGCTTCCACCGAGCGCCCTTGCGACCGGCAAGCTCGTCGGCCGGATCCGTCCACCCGGCAGGGAAGCCCTGCATGACCTCGGCCTCCTCGACACGGGGGAGCACGATGCGCATGCCGACGTCTGCGGACGGGTTCCAGATCGCAGGCTGTGAGGGGATCCCGATCGTCGATCCACCCTTGAGCGTCGGCACCGCGTCCCGCGCCCACCCGACGCCGCGAAGGCCCTCGGTCCAGTAGAAGCCGTGACACCGGTCTGCGAAGTACCTCTCGTCGGGCTCGCCCTGATCGTCGGCGAACAACACCGCCCGTGGGTCGACCGTTCTGGAAGCGAGGAAGATCACGCGTTGACGTCGCTGCGGCACTCCAGCGAATCGCGAGTCCACTAGCCGGTACGCCCACTTGTAGCCGAGCCCCTCCAGCTCGTCGGTGAGGTACCGCATCGCCGCGCCACCATCGAGCACGAGCATGTTCCGCACGTTCTCGAGCAGGAGCATCGGCGGGCGGGGCCGCTTGAGGAGCCTGAACACCTCGGCGACGAGCCCCGAGGCCTCGCCATTGATCCCACTCATGCGCCCGGCCTGGGAGAGGTCGGTGCAAGGGAAGCCAGCAGACACGAGGTCGACCTTCGGCAGGGAGCGCAGGTCGCGCACGTCCTCGGCCAGCGGCACGTCGGGGAACTGGGTAGCGAGCACCCGGTGGGCCGGCTCCCAGTACTCGCAGAGGAGTTCAGCCGAGCCGCCGTGCTGGGAGAGCCCTGACTCGATGCCGCCGATGCCCGCGAACAGGCCGGCGACCGAGAACTCCCCACGTGTGCTCACGGAGCTCAAACTACACGGTTGAAACTCGGCGTCGAAGGGCCGTCGGGACAGTGCGGTGGGATCGAACAGTTGCTCGGAAGCAGGGTCGTGGGTTGACGAGTCGGGCATGACCACCTCCAGGTCTCCGGCGGGCGCGCGGGCTCGGGAGCGATGAGGGGTAGACGACGAGCAACCTCCACCCGAGGGTTCTGCGATGAGCGGCACCAGCCGTGATCGCGCTCGGTCGGGAACGGTAGCGACGCCCAGGGACACTCTCGGCGAGCGGCGCCGCACGATCGAGTCGCCGTCGCGCGCCTCCGCAGGCAGGCGGGTCCAGTCGTCCGGATGAGGTAGTGGACCGCTCACGTTGCGGCGAGTCGGTCCAGGATCTCGCAATCGTCGGCGTCGGCGCCGAGATCAGCGGGGTCGCCAGGTGAGGTCGCGGCGAGCCATCTCGAAGATCGCCTCGACGGCCACGGGGGAGAGGGTCGCGGGCCGACGCTCGAGCCACTTGCCGATGCGCTTGCGGGCCACGACGTGCACGCCGGCTGGTTGGGCCTTGATGGTCAGCTCTGCAGCGATGACCACGATGATCGGCTCGACCTGAACATCGAACCCACATGCGGTGGTCAGGAGCTTGGAGGCCCGAGCGGCTTCGTGTCGTGAGTTGCGCAGGTAGTTGGTCTTCTGGCCACTGACCAGGAACGCCTTCTCCGCGACCCACACCTTTCTGCGCGAGTGGTTCTTGGTGTTCAGGGTGAACACGCCGGGCGGACCGATGACCACGTGGTCGATGTCGCTGTCCTTCTCGCCGACGAGCACCGAGTGCAGGACGTGCCAACCGTCGCCGAGCTTGCGCATGCGCCACGCGACTTCCTCCTCGCCGTCGGCACCGACGCGGTAGGCGCGCTCGTCGGTGTGCACCCCGAACACCCGGGCGACGAAGGTCTTGACGGGTGCCTCGGATCGCAGCTCGACCGCACGTTCGCGGACGGCCTGCCCTGCCCGGTTCTGGGAGAGGTCCTGCCAAGCAGGTCCTTCTTCGGCAACTCCCCCAAGGAGCGCCGGGTCGATGGTGGTGGCCGGTTGGTTTTCGACGGTTGCGGTCGACAGCCCGGGATCGTCGGCAGGTGTCTCGTCCGCTTCAGGGGCGGCGATGTTCTCCGCTCGCCAGCGTGCGACGAACTCGTCGAAGTCTGATCGAAGCTCGGGTAGGTCCATCGTGACCTTGCACGACTCGAGATTGATGCGACCGACCTTCTTCCCAGCGCTGTCGGTGACGTAGAGCATGTCGTGGGAGTAGACGCGCTTGCGCTCGGCGACGAGCGCGACGGTCGGAGCCGGTTCGGTCGTCGGCAGAATTGCCACGTGGTCCGTCCAGGCGGACCCGTCCCACCACCGCAACTGGGTTCCGTCGGCGTCCGGGTACCACCCGGCCGGCGCTGTCTCCTGCTCAGCCATGCGATGCCCGTCTCATCGTGATGGCCGCTCTCCCCGCAGCCACAGTGCGCCGTCGCAGCGGCGCTCCACGAGGCTACGGGCGCAATGGCGTCGGCGTCATCTGCCGCCCGTGATCCCTCGATGCTCGCCGGCACCGTTGCCGGGCCACCACGGGTCCCCGACCTCCGCTTGGTCCGCTTTGCGGACCTTGCCAGTCTGTGCCGCTACCTGACCACGGCAACTCGCCGTCGGCTCGGGCCCGTCGAGGCGTACCCTTGACGCCATGAGCACGGTCGATCTGTCGGACGAGGTGGTGCGTGAGTTCGTCGCCGAGTTCGGCG
>CAYVDN010000096.1:0-7453 GCA_964450685.1 uncultured Microthrixaceae bacterium | reverse complement strand
ACTGGGAGAAGGAGTAGATGTCCTGGTTCTGGACCTCCTTGTCGATCACCGTCGCCAGAAGGCGGGCCGCCAGGCGTGAGTAGTTGGGCTCCTCGGCGATGAACGCCGCGGCGGTGCGGATCGAGAGGTTGTCGAGCTCGGTCGTGGTGGCCCCGTCGACCAGGCCCGAGATCGTGCGGGTAGCGACCCGCATGGCGTCGACGTGTTCGAGACCGGCGGCGCATCGGGCCACCGCTCGAACGATCTTGTTCAGGTCGACCGCCTCGAGGCTGCCATCACGCTTACGAACTCGCATCAGCGTGCCGAGGTCGTCGTCGGCTGCACCGTCGACAACCGCAACGGCGGAATCCTCCAGGTCGTCGATGATCTCTATCTCACGTACGTCTTCCGACAGCGCCACCGTGGCTCCCGTTCCCGTTGTCCTCGACCCGGAGGCCGTTGCTCCCGTGCGCCCAGCTGCCAGCGAGGCGCTCCCGTGCCCGCATCCCGTCGTCCCCGGAACAGCGAAGGCAGCCAAACCCCAGACACCACATCTGGTGGAGGCTGCACTCCCCAACCCCAATATGTAGGGGTGCAGGGCTGTAATTACAGCCGCGTAACTACGTTGCTGTCAACGCTTTGCGGGTGTTGGGAGGAGGAATCCCGAACAAAAGGCGGGTTTCGCGCGCAGTGATGTCACAACCACCACGCGCGGTGGTCGTTACACATGTCACACCAGCAGTTCCGTCGGCCAGCAGTGCCAGAGTGGCTCCGGTGACGGCCCGACAGCACTGCGCGTCAGCACCAAAAGGCCGGTCTCGACGATCAGCCGGGGCGGTCGTGGGTCTAGCGTCGGGGCCGTGACCGACACGACCACTCCCCGCCCTGGCTCACCCGGTGCACCGCTGTGGGACCCGACGGCCATCCCCGCGGCGACCGTCGTGGTGGTGCGCGACGGCAGGCCGTCAGCGGACTCGACCGACACACTGGAGGTGTTGGTGCTGCGCCGCGACCGGGACCTGAGCTTCGCAGGCGGCACATGGGTCTTCCCGGGCGGCCGGATCGATCCGACGGACCACCCGACGGGTGGAGATGACCTGGAGCATGCCGCCCGTGCAGCGGCGGTACGCGAGGCGAACGAGGAGGCGGGACTCGTGCTCGACCCCCGCACTCTCCGCCGCTGGTCGCACTGGACGCCGCCGCCCGAGACACCCAAGCGGTTCTCGACGGCGTTCTTCGTGGCGACGGTTCCAGACGGTCACGACGACGTCGTGATCGATGACGGCGAGATCCGTGAGCACGCATGGCGGGGGCCTCGCGAGATGCTCGAACTCCATGCGGCCGGGCAAGTGAGCCTCACACCACCGACGTTCATCACGCTGACCCAGCTTGCGGGCTACAACCGGAGCGCCGAGGTCATCGCGGCGGACCGACCGTTCGAGCACTTCGCCACCCGGTTCGTCGTCGAGGGGCCGACGATCATCGCCATGTACCACGGCGACCGCGGGTACGAGTCCGGGGACCCGGGCTCGGGAGACCCTGAGACCGACGGGCCCCACCACCGGCTGGTGATGGGACAGCGTTGGAGCTACGTGCGACAGACAGAGGCTCCCACGGTGTGACCGACGAGGACCATCCACGACGGCGCCAGCTCCTGCGCCGTGCCGGCTTCGTCGTCTGGGTCGCGGGTGTGACCGTCGTGCTCGTGAGCATGCTCTACAGCCCGACGGTGAAGGTCGGACCGGGGACGATCGACGCACGGGTCCGGCCTGCGCTACGGGGGACGACCGAGCTGGCGGTGCCGCCGTTGGGTGCCGTGAGGGCCAGGACCCACCTGGCACCCGTGACCCTCGGCATCGAACTGCGACAGGTCGACGTGCTCGACGTCGTCGGTTCCGCCCAGGATCAGGACCCACGGGCGCTCGATGACCCCTTCGAGGTGATCGAGGAGCAGGTCCGCGACGACATCGGACCTGCCCTGGCGCAGCTCGTGTTGCGGATGCTTGTGCTGTCGTGCCTGGTCGGCGCCGGTGCAGCGCTCGCGTTCCCCGGCCGACGCAGCGCGCGACGCATAGCGATGGGCGCGGTGATCGGCCCTGCCACGGTCACGCTGATGATCCTGCCCGCAGCAGCGACATATGACGCCGAGGCGTTCGACAGGTCACCCGAGCTCGTCGGCGAGCTGGGTTCCGCACCCCAGCTGCTGGCACGGGTCGGCAGCCTCGAGACCCGTTTCGGGTCGGTCGAGTCACGCGTACGTGTCCTCTCGGCGAAGATCGCCGATCTCTACTCGGCGACGATCACCGACGAAATTGCCGCCGCAGATGGTGAAGTCGTACTGCTTCACGTGTCCGACCTGCACCTCAACACGGTGGGGCTCGCGATTGCACGACAACTTGCCCAGAGCTTCGACGTCGACGCCGTGATCGACACCGGCGACGTCACTTCGTTCGGCTTCGAACCGGAATCGGCCTTCCTCGACCTCTTCGACGGCTTCGACGTGCCCTACTACGTCGTCGCCGGAAACCACGACAGCGCCGCTGTCAGGGAGCGACTCGCCGACAACCCGAACGTCACGCTGCTCGACGGCGACGTCGTCGAGGTCGGCGACGTGACGATCCTCGGTATGAGCGACCCGACCGACACAGCTCTGCGACGGATCCCGCGAGCAACACTCGACCGCACCTACCGCGCGCAGTTCACCGAGACCGCCGAACTGGTCGACGAGGAGAAGCCCGACCTGCTGATGGTCCACAACCCGGTGCAGGCCCGCCCGGTGTACGGGCAGGTGCCCTCCGTGGCCGCCGGTCACCTGCACACGAGCCGTCTCGAGGTGATCGACGGTACCGTCGTGGCGATCGTCGGGTCGTCCGGGGCGACCGGTGTCGGCGACCTGCTCGTGGAGTCGGGCAATGACTACGAGTTCGAGCTGCTGCGCTACCGCGACGGTGTACTGGTGGCCGTGGACCAGTTGCGCCTCGAAGGAGCCGCCGGCGACTTCGTCCTCCATCGAATCCGCATCGACGACCCGGACGACACCGCCGACGACATCGACGACGAGGGCGCCGACGAGCCGTCGCTCGAGGAGGTGCGCGAACGGGACCCGGACGCAGCCACGACGACGACGGTGGACCCAGCGGACCTGCCCGGAGCAACGACCAGCACCACCGACGGAGAAGGACCATGAGCACTGACTTCGGACGAACCGATCCCTCGCACGGCGAAGGCGACAGCGACGATGTGACTCCCCCGGACACGATCGTCTGCGTCGACTGCGGCGGCACCTGCCATCTGCTGTCGCATCCAGATCCCGACACGCCGACCGGCTTCACGACGGGTGACATCGTCGCCTACCGATGTGTGGACTGCCTGGACCGCTGGGACGTCGAGTTGGCCTGAGCAGCCGGCAACCGACGCTCGCAACCCGTTCGGAGCGGGTGGCCGGCCGCCGGTACGATCGGCCGATGATCCACGCCCGATCGAGCGAAACGCCCTATCCCGAGGTGCCCACCAGGGCGGACTTCCCTGCGATCGAACGGCGGATCCTGGCTCGTTGGGCTGACCAGTCGACCTTCGAGCGGTCGGTGCAGCAACGCCCGTCCGACGACGAGTTCGTCTTCTACGACGGTCCGCCGTTCGCCAACGGTCTCCCCCACTACGGACATCTGCTGACCGGCTACGTGAAGGATGTCGTGCCCCGCTACCAGACGATGCGCGGCCACCGGGTGGAGCGCCGATTCGGCTGGGACTGCCACGGCCTTCCGGCCGAGATGCAGACCGAGAAGGAGTTGGGAGTATCCGGCCGGGCGGCGATCACCGACTACGGCATCGACAACTTCAATGACGCGTGTCGAACGTCGGTGCTGCGATTCACCAACGAGTGGGAGCGCTACGTCACGCGCCAAGCGCGCTGGGTCGACTTCTCCGATGACTACAAGACGATGGACAACTCCTACATGGAGTCGGTCATCTGGGCGTTCAAGCAGCTGTGGGACAAGGGACTGGTCTACGAGGCGTACCGGGTGATGCCGTACTCCTGGGGCGCCGAGACGCCGCTGTCCAACTTCGAGATCCGACTCGACGACGCAACCCGACCACGCCAGGACCCGGCGCTGACCGTCGCGTTCAGCATCGAAGCGTCCTCGGGCGAGGCCGCCGACCTTCCCGGCGCGCTCGTCGGCGACGACGGCACCGAGATATGGGCGTGGACGACCACCCCCTGGACACTGCCCTCGAACCTCGCGCTCGCCGTCGGGCCCGACGTCGACTACGCGGTGGTGCAGGTCCACGCGGGTGCACGCGCTGGCCGCCGAGTCGTCCTGGGCGCCAACGCCCTCCAGAAGTATGCGGCCGACCTGGGCGAGGGTCACGAGGTCGTAGCCACGATGAAGGGCTCGCAGCTCGGGGGGTTGCGGTACAGGCCTCTGCTGCCCTACTTCGCCGAGCACGCCGACAGCTTCCGTGTCCTGGTGGACGACTACGTCACCGACGACGACGGCACCGGCGTGGTCCACATGGCACCCGGGTTCGGTGAGGACGACCAGAGGGTCTGCGAGGCAGCCGGGATCGTGCTCGTCTGCCCGGTCGACGACGCCGGCCGGTTCACAGCCGAGGTCACCGACTATGTCGGGCTCAACGTCTTCGACGCCAACCCGCGCATCATCGCCGATCTCAAGGCAGCCGACACGGTGGTCCGCCACGACACCTACGACCACAACTATCCGCACTGCTGGCGGACCGATACGCCGATCATCTACAAGGCCGTCTCGTCCTGGTATGTCGAAGTCACCGCGATCCGGGATCGGCTGGTCGAGTTGAACCAGCAGATCAACTGGATCCCGTCACACGTCCGCGACGGCCAGTTCGGCAAGTGGCTCGAAGGTGCACGCGACTGGTCGATCAGTCGCAACCGCTTCTGGGGCTCTCCCATCCCGGTGTGGCGCAGCGACGATCCCGCATACCCGCGCATCGACGTCTACGGCAGTCTCGACGAGATCGAACGGGACTTCGGGGTCCGCCCCGACGAGCTGCACCGGCCCTTCGTCGACGACTTGGTCCGGCCCAACCCCGACGACCCGACCGGCCGCTCGATGATGCGTCGTGTGCCCGAGGTGTTCGACTGCTGGTTCGAGTCGGGCTCGATGCCGTTCGCGCAGGTGCACTACCCGTTCGAGAACAAGGACTGGTTCGACGAGCACGCTCCTGCCGACTTCATCGTCGAGTACATCGCGCAGACGCGTGGCTGGTTCTACACGCTGCACGTCCTCTCCGGCGCGCTGTTCGACCGCCCCGCGTTCTCGAACGTGATCTGCCACGGGGTCGTCCTCGACCACGAGGGCCGCAAGCTGTCGAAGAAGCTGCGCAACTACCCGGACCCGGAGGACGTGTTCGAGTCCCACGGATCCGACGCGCTGCGCTGGCACCTGATGGCGTCGCCGATCCTGCGCGGCGGTGATCTCCGCATCGCCACGGACGCATCGGACTTCCACGAGGTCATCCGGCTGGTCCTCAACCCGATCTGGAACGCCTACTCGTTCTTCACGATGTACGCGAACGCCGACGGCCACACCGCCCATCTGCGCTCCGACGCCGACGGACTGCTGGACCGCTACATCCTGGCCAAGACCGCGGCGCTGGTGGAGTCCACCACCGAGCGCATGGACCGCTACGACATCGCCGGCACCTGCGCCGAGGTCCAGGCCTTCCTCGACGCGCTCAACAACTGGTACATCAGGCGATCACGCGAGCGGTTCTGGGCGCCCGGTTCGGATGACCCCGGGCTGATCGCTGACAAGCGGGACGCCTACGACACGCTGTTCACGGTTCTGAGCACGCTCGTCCGACTGGTCGCACCGCTGCTTCCCATGGTCGCCGAGGAGATCCACCTGGGCCTTCACGGCACCGGCGGGAACGGCGACGCCTCCGTTCACCTGCTCGACTGGCCCGACACGGCCGACCTGCCCCAGGACCCCGATCTGGTGGCACAGATGGACCGCGTCCGGGAGGTCTGCTCGGTGGCGCTCAGCCTGCGCGAGGACCATCGTCTGCGGGCACGCCTGCCGCTGCGGTCCCTGACGATCGCTGGACGCGACCTGGAGGGTCTGGGCGAGCTCTCGGGGCTGGTCCGCGACGAGGTGAACGTCCGTGACGTCATCCTGACCGACGACCTCTCCTCCGTCGGGCGGTTCCTGCTGCGTCCCAACGCGAAGGTGCTGGGCCCCCGTCTGGGCAAGCAGGTCCAGGACGTGATCCGGGCAGCCAAGGCCGGCGAGTGGCACCAGCTCGACGACGGCACCGTATCCGTCGGTGGGGCCAACCTGGCCGATGGCGAGTTCGAACTGGCTCTGCAACCTGCCGAGGGCCGTGCTGCTGCGCCGCTGCGTGGCAACGACGCGGTGGTCGAGCTCGACGTGGAGGTGACCGACGATCTGCGCGACGAGGGCCGCGCCCGCGACGTCGTGCGGGTCGTCCAGCAGGCACGCAAGGACGCCGGACTCCACGTGAGCGACCGCATCTCACTGACGCTCTTCGCCCCCGTGGAGCTGGCGGCATCGCTCTTGGCCCACCGGGACTGGATCGATGCGCAGGTGCTGGCCACCGGGTCGAGCGTGGAGGACCTCGCCGGTGAAGGTTCCGCCGAGACCGATGGCCTGCCCTTCTCCGTCGAAGTGCAACGCCGGGACTGACCGGCCGATCACAGCCGTTTCGCTCAGAAGAACTCGGGCACCCTGGCTGACGCCTGACCAGCCAGTCCGGCGGCTTCTGTCAGATCGCGCACGCCCGTGACCTCGAGCAGCCGATTGCCGTCGACGACGGCCAACGACACCCGATCAGCACCAGGTGGACCGAAGACACTGACCGTCGTTCCGTCCCTCGGCAGCGACTCGACCAGTGCCACCGGGAACCGGTCGATGACCACGATGAGTCTCCGATCCGTCCGAGCGACCAGACACATGAGCCCCTTCGACCACCCCTGAGCGATGAACTCCAGGCTCTCATCGGCTTCCAGCTCACGGGCGAGCGGTACGAGAACACCTCCACCGATGCGGACCGTGGCAGGTTCGAGCCTTTCCAGGTTCGCCCCCAGTCGGAGTCGGCTCGCCTCGTCCACCACCGCAGCTCGACGATGTCCGCCGCCGGCCCCCTCGGCAGGCCTCGGCCGGAAGACGGTCGATGGCTCGGGGATCTCCCTGCGATCCTCGGCCTGTCCGCCGCGACGCAGCCACCCCTGTGAGGCCGCTGCAGCGTTTGGATCCGGTCGCGCCGCCGCGGCCTTGCCAGTGGTCGGACTCCGGCCGAAGGTCGGGTGAGCCCCGGGTGCCCACTCGGGGCTGGACGCATCCGGTGGACCATGGCCGGTTTGCGCTCGGGGCTCGACGAGCGGTCCCTTAGCCGGGGTCTCCACCGGCTCCTGTGGTACGGGCGGAGCAGGTGGTACGGGCGGAGCAGGTGGTGCGGGCGGAGCAGGTGGTGC
>CAYVDN010000095.1:0-7613 GCA_964450685.1 uncultured Microthrixaceae bacterium | reverse complement strand
CGTCTGGGGGAGTCGCTGCGCTCGAGTTGGCGCGCTGCAGCCCGTAGCCCGAGCCCCACATCTGTCACGCCAGCGCCTCTGAGGCGGAGCAGGTCGGCCACCACCCCGCCGGGATCGACCGACGTACCCATACCGGCCAGAACCACTGCCTCCTGGGCGAACGCCACGACCGACGATCTCGACGGGGAGCGCAGGACGACTGCCGCCGCTGCGAGTGCAGCCGTCGCCAACCGGGCTCCGTGCATCGAACCGGATCGGTCGACGAGCAGGCAGACCGCCGTGTCGGGCCGCTCCCATGCGGTGACGACGAGCGAGTCGGGGTTCATCGGCACGGCGTCATGCCGAGCGCGAAGCATCTCGTCCAACGACGCGTCGAGGTCCAGGTCGCCCGCTCCCCGGATCGCCGAGCGACGAACCAGCCGACCAGTCGCTCGCCGTGTCGTCGTCCCTGCGCGGGCCAGATCCACGACTATGCGCCCGGCCAACAGTTGCGCAAGCTCACGCAGCCCACGGTCGGTTGCCCCTGCCATGTCCGCGAGCATCGCCAGGGCCTCGTCGGGGTCGTCCACGAGCAGCTCGTCGAAGGCGACCTCGTCGAGCAGCCCCAGCTCTGGTGAGATCTGCGCGAAGTGCTTCCGTCGAGCTAGCTCGCGGCGGGCCACCGTCCGCCTGGCAGCTTCTCTCACCGTGTCCCGAGCGTCTTCGCCCTCGGCATACACGTCGGACGCGCCGGTGTCAGAGGGTCGGCCCCCACCCGGTGGTGGGCTCAGGCTTTTCCCGGGGGTGTGTCGTCCGACCCCGACGGTTCGCCGTCCGCACCGGTCGAATGAGGGTCGTCGTCGGTTCTGCCCAGTGGGGCGAAATGCCGCTCCCATAGCTCTTCGACGATCTCCTCGGCGGTTCTGGTGCAACCCTCACGCAGGCGGAGCCGACCCGACAGCGCCAGCAGCGAGGCGTCGAGAGTCACCGACGCGTCCGATGGTTCGCAGTCACGCAGGTCGCCGAGCTGGACGGCGACCAGAACCAGGTCGATCGCGCCGCGCACGGACGAACCAGTGCGGACATCCGGGTGGGTCCGACTGTCCCGGATCATCCGAACGGCTGCCCGGGTGGCCGCCGCACCCAGTCGCGATGCCGCGTCTGTGGCCCGCCGGCTGACGATGGCGAGTTCCTCATCGGCGTCCTGGTACCCCATGGACAGTCGACAGCAGCGGTCGTAGACCGCAGCGGCGACCCGGGCCGTGCCGATGCTGTCGAACGGGTTCATCGCCGCGACCAGACGGAACCCGGGCGCAGCAGCCACGTGCCCGAGCCTGGGAACGTGTGTCTCGCCCTCGCTCATGACAGTGATCAGCACGTTGAGCGTCTCCTCGGGCACACGGTTCAGCTCCTCCACGTAGAGCAGCGAACCGTTGCGAAGAGCAGCGAGGAGCGGGCCGTCGACGAACGCCTCTGGCCGGTACCCTCCCTCGATGACTGCCGCAGGGTCGAACGTGCCGATGAGCCTGGCCGGGGTCAGCTCCGCGTTTCCCTCGACGAACTCGAAGCCAGTGCCGCTGCCCTCGGCCACCTCGCGCAGAACCGTCGACTTGCCGGTCCCCGGAGGTCCCTCGAGTAGCAGGTGACGCCCAGCGGCGAGCGCCGCGATTATCGACTCCAGCTCGCGCCGGCGCCCGACGACCCTGGTCGTCAGGCGCGCCAGCAGATCGACCCCGTAGACGGCAGCGTCAGGTGAAGTCGATGACGCCACGGATGTTCTTGCCGTCACGCATGTCCGCGTAGCCCTGGTTGATTTCCTCGAGCGGGTAGCGGCGGGTGATCAGCTCGTCGAGCTTGAGTTCTCCCTCGCGGTACATGGACAAGAGGTTGGGAATCTGCGCCCGGGGATTGGTGGACCCGAACACCGTCCCCTTTATCTCCTTGTTCATCATCGAGAGCATGAAGAGGTTCATCTGGGCGTCGGTCTCGATCATCGGAGCGAGCCCGGTGATCACCAGCGTGCCATCCTTGGCCGTCAGGTTGAGCGCAGGCTCGACCATGTCGCCGTGGACCACCCCGGCGCTGAGCACGACCCGGTCGCACATGTCACCCCAGGTCAGGTCGGGAACCGCCGCCATCGCCTCCTCGACCGAGGAGTAGGTGTGCGTCGCACCGAACTCCATCGCCTGTTCGCGTTTGAACTCGACGGGGTCGATCGCGATCACCCGCTTGGCTCCGGCGGCGCGGGCGCCCTGCACAGCGTTGATGCCGATGCCGCCGATGCCGATGACGGCGACGTTGTCGCCAGGCTTGGTGCCCGCACGCTCGGTGGCCGATCCGAACCCGGTCGCGACTCCGCAAGACACGAGCGCCACGACGTCGAGCGGTAGGTCGGGCTCAACCCGCACGACGGAGTTCTCGCTGATCAGGGTGTACTCGGAGAAGCTGCCGATCTGCGCGTACCGGCCGATGGGCTGACCGTTGACGTGGTGGGCTTCGCGTCCGTCGCTCATCATCCCGATGTCGAACAACTTGGCGCCCTCGTCGCAGAGGAACTGACGGCCGGTGGAGCACCACTTGCAGCGGCCACAGCTCGGGATGAACGACATCGAGACGTGGTCACCCGGGGCGACGCTCGTCACGCCCGGTCCGACGGCCTCGACGACGCCCGAGCCCTCGTGCCCACCGATCACCGGAAGGCCAAGCGGCAGGTCGCCGGTCACTGCGTGCTCATCGGAGTGGCACATACCGGCGTAGGCCATCTTCACGAGCACGTCGCCGGCTTTGGGGTCGTCGAGCGTCACTTCCTCGATCTTCCAGTCGTCGCCGATCTCCCAAAGCACGGCTGCTCGCGAAGTCGTAGGCATCTGTTACCCCCTCATCGGTGCCGGCCCCCCGGCCGACGTCGAGTCGGTTCTAGCCGATTCGACGTTTCGCTGCCGGGCGGTGTGACATCGTGGCCGTCTCGATAGCATCGTGGCCCACACGACCCAGGAGTTCGCATGTCGCTCGACACTCGTAACGAAACCGAAGCGCCTCTGGCCGACGCCGCAGCGGCTGCTGCCGATGTCGATGCTGAGGTCCTCGTCGAGGAGGAGCTGCTCGTCGAAGAGGTGTCCATCGACGGCATGTGCGGCGTCTACTGAGTCCGCTTACCCCTGCACGCCGGACTCCCGAAGCGCTGCTGATCCGATGACGACCTGCTCTGTGGTCGAACCCGACTCCGTCTTCCGTCTGGCATCGGGGGTCTCGCTGCGGCCCGAGCGCTTCGGTGCGCTCGCCTACAGCTTCGACACTCGCAAGCTGTCGTTTCTGAAGCACCCTGACCTGGTCGCGGTGGTCGAGGCGTTCGACGGTCGCAGCAGCGTTGGAGATGTCCTCGGAATCGTCGGTGTCGAGCCCAGTCGCTGGCCGTCGTTCCTCACCGCCCTAGCAACCCTGGACGACTCGCAGATGATCGAACGTGTGGCCGATACGTGCGCGAGCGACCGATGACCGCAGCTCCAGCGACGAGGCCATCGGTCCGGACCCAACCGATCGCGGCGACGCGCAGCCTTGTCGAGGAGTTCAAGGAAGGCCTCGACGCTCCGATCTGTCTGACCTGGGAGCTCACCTACGCCTGCAACCTGTCATGCGTCCACTGCCTTTCGTCATCCGGCCGGCGTGACCCGCGCGAGTTGAGCACCGAGGAGTGCTTCGCCGTCATCGACGAGCTCGAACGGCTGAAGGTCTTCTACGTGAACATCGGTGGTGGGGAACCGATGCTGCGCCACGACTTCTTCGACATCCTCGAGTACGCAGCAGCCCACCACGTCGGGGTGAAGTTCTCGACCAACGGGACGTTCATCGACGAGTCGGCGGCTCGGCGACTGGCGTCGATGGACTACCTGGACATACAGATCTCGATCGACGGTGCGGATGCCGACATCAACGACGCCGTGCGCGGCCAGGGTTCGTTCGCCGCGGCACGCCAGGCGATGGACAACCTGCGCGACGCAGGTTTCGGTGCGTTCAAGATCAGCTTGGTGGCCACACGCCACAACGTCGACCAGCTCGACGGCTTCAAGGCGATCGCCGACGAGTACGGTGCCCAGCTTCGGGTCACCCGGCTGCGCCCGTCGGGTCGCGGGGCCGACAGCTGGCAGGAGCTGCATCCGACCCAGGCGCAGCAGCGCCAGCTGTACCACTGGCTGCTCGGCCGCCCCGACGTTCTCACCGGTGACTCCTTCTTCCACCTCTCCGCGTTGGGGGACCCGCTCCCGGGTCTGAACCTGTGCGGAGCGGGCAGGGTCGTGTGCCTGATCGACCCAGTGGGTGACGTCTACGCATGCCCCTTCGTCATCCACGACGAGTTCCTCGCCGGCAACGTCCGCGACGCCGGCGGCTTCACCGAGGTGTGGCGAGGCTCCGAGCTGTTCCGGTCGCTGCGCGAACCCGGCAGCGAAGGCGCCTGCACCAGTTGCGGCAGCTACGACGCGTGCCAGGGCGGCTGCATGGCGTCCAAGTTCTTCGTCGGGCTGGAGCTGACCGATCCCGACCCGGAATGCGTCCTGGGCAACGCCGAGCCACTACTCGAAGCGATCGGCGCTGGCGCATCGGTGCCGCGTTCGCCGCTCGACCATTCCAGACCCGGTGTACCGGTTCCGTCACCGGTGACGCTGCGCCCCACCCGCCGATCCAGGGGCTGACCACAGCAGGGTCGGGGCCGTACGGTTCTCGCCCTACCAGGTGTCGTCAGGTCGAGCGGTCAGCACGGGTTGTCCGCCACCTCGCGGCCTGAGGCACGATGTCGTTCGTGGTCACACCGAATCCCTCGCCGCTGCTGGCGCCGTGGCGCATCGGCGCAGTCGAAGCACCGAACCGCGTCGTGTTCGGTCCCCACGAGACGAACCTGGGTCGTACACGGGCTCTCTCGGATCGTCACCTCGCCTACTACCGGCGGCGCGCTGCCGGCGGCGCTGGTGTCGTGGTCATCGAGGAGGCCTCGGTTCATCCGTCGGACTGGCCCTACGAGCGGGCGCCGCTCGCCGCGGACTGCTCACCCGGCTGGGCGCAGATCTCCGAGGCGTGTCGGGCCGAGGGCTCGGTCGTGCTGGCGGCGCTCGGTCACGCGGGTGGCCAGGGCACATCGCACTGGAGTCAGCGAGAGCTGTGGGCACCGTCACGCGTGCCCGAGGTCAACAGCCGCGAGGTGCCCAAGTGGATGGAAGCGGAAGACATCGCGGCCGTGGTCGAGGGTTTCGCGGCGGCCGCACGCGCTGCGGTCGAGGCCGGCTGCGACGGTGTCGAGATCAACGCTGGGCAGTACTCGCTTCTGCGCCAGTTCCTGTCAGGGCTGACCAACCATCGCGGCGACGAATGGGGTGAGGACCGTACGAGGCTGTTGCGTGATGTCCTGCGAGTAGTGCGTGAGGCGGTCGGCGAGTCGGTAGTGGCACTGCGCCTCTCGTGCGACGAGCTGGCACCGTGGGCGGGCATCACACCGGAGCAGGCACCTGACCTGGCGGCATCGGTCGTCGCCCACCCCGATGGCCCACGTGTCGACATGTTGACCGTCGTGCGCGGCTCGATCTTCTCCGTCGCCGCGACCCGCCCGGACGGACACACACCAACCGGATTCAACCTCGAGCTGTGCCGCTCGGTGCGAGCCGCCGTTCACTCGGCCAGCGAGGGGCGCGTCCAGGTCGTCGCTCAGGGTTCGATCGTCGATGTCGACCAGGCCGAGTGGGCGCTCGCCGACGGCGTGGCCGACGGGGTCGAGATGACCCGGGCACAGATCAGCGATGCCGAGCTGGTGGCCAAGGTCGCCGCGGGTAACCCGGAGCGGGTGCGGCCGTGCACACTCTCCAACCAGCGCAGCCAGGTGCGCGACAACCGCAACCCGATCGTCACCTCGCTGGGCGATCCGTCGGCAGGTCACGAGACCGAGGACACGCCCGTCGAGGGAGCCGCCCTGCATCAGCTCGACGTCGTCGTCGTCGGGGGCGGACCAGCCGGACTCGAGGCGGCCCGCGTCGCGTCCCTGCGCGGTCATCGGGTCCAGCTCTACGAAGCAGCCGACCGGCCCGGCGGGATTGTCAGGGTGGCAGCGAAGGGTCCCGGTTGGCAGAGGTTGACCATGCTGGTCGACTGGCTCGAGAGCGAGTGCGTGCGCAACGGCGTGGAGATCCACACCCAGCACAGGGTGCAGGCCGAGGAGCTAGTCGTCGCCGGAGCCCACGTGATAGTCGCCACCGGAGCCAGGGCCGGTGAGCCGACCTTCGACACGAGCAGGGCCGCCGTCGTGCTGCCCGCAGCGGTGGTCCTTGACGCCCCCGCATCGCTGCCGGTCGGTCCGACGCTGGTGTGGGATCCGATCGGGGGTCCGGTCGGAGTCTCAGTCGCGGAGCTCCTCGTAGCCGAAGGCCGCGAGGTCCACCTGGCGACCCAGGACAACGTCGTCGGCAACGAGCTCTCTCGTTCAGGCGACCTGGCGCCCGCCAACGCACGGCTCCAGCAGGCAGGTGTGGAGCTGCACCGTCGCAGCATCCTGAGATCGGCGAAGAAGGGTGTCGCTGTACTCGAGGACCGCTTCACCGGTGAACGTCGCGACCTGACCGTGTCGTCAGTCGTGGATGCAGGTCACCGCCTACCCGACGACGCCCTGTGGGAGGAGCTGAACACCCACGATGAGCTCCACGTGAATCGGGTCGGTGACTGTGTTGCGCCGCGGACGATCCACGACGCGATCCTCGAGGGCCGCCGAGCCGCGCTCGCGCTCGGCTGATCGACTGGTTCTGGGGCGAACTGCCCTGTTGACCTCACGGCAAACACCGTTACCCTGAGATCCTGCAACTGCGTTCAGACAGTTGCCGTTCAGGAGGCATCGCCGATGACCGCCACCAGCATCACGCTCACCGACCCGGTCGCCACGCCGACCACAGTGCTCGAACGCACGGTGCAGGACGCTCTCGACCTGGCAAGATCCGCTGACTCGCCGTTCCGTCGTCACGACGACGTGGCGGTCGCGATGCCGGGGGGCCTGTTCGGGCACGTGCACAAGGGCAAGCTCGTCAGCTTCGGACTCGAGCCCGTCGGTGACGTCCTGGTCGACTCGCACCGAAAGGTGAGCGACCTGCTCGACGGTGACAAGGGCAAGGTGCTGTGGGGGCGTGTCGCAGCGGTCGCCGGGGGTGCGGCGGCTGCAGCGTCCTCGATCGCCGGGGTCGCTACCGCCGTGGCGATCGGCAGGCGCCGCCACGCAGCCTGACAATCACCGCACGACTCGGTGCGATTACTGCCGTCCAACGACAGCAATCGCACCGGGAGTGATCGTCGGCGGTCCGGAACCCGGGACGAGCAGCGCGACCCCTGCCGCCCTGCACGGCTCGTGTCGGTTCGCGGCGCGGCCGCCGCGCTGCCTAGCCTGCGAGCATGAGCGAGCTGCTCTGGTCGCCCCTGCAACTGGGACCCGTAACGGTGCGCAACCGGATCGTCTTCAGCGCGCACCTGACCAACTACGCCCGTGACGGCCTTCCGACCGAGCAGCACGCCGCCTACTACGCGGCACGGGCCGAGGGCGGGGCCGGGCTGATCATCACCGAGGAGCACTCGACCCACCCGACCGACTGGCCCTACGAGAAGCTGATCCACGG
>CAYVDN010000094.1:0-7822 GCA_964450685.1 uncultured Microthrixaceae bacterium | reverse complement strand
CTCGGCGGACTGACCGTCACCGCCCAAGCCATCACCACCATCGAGGACGAGGTCCGAGTCGCCCTCCCCGACGCGCACGTCGAAGTCAGCTTCCTCTCCAACGACCTCATCCGAAGCGACCCCGCCAACCTCATCACCCGCCTCGAACGCCACCTCCACCGACTTCCGGACACGATCGCCGAGCTTGGACATGAGGCATCAGGCGCCCGAGACGAGGCACAGCGAGCGGAGGCACGGATCGGCGCACCGTGGGAGCGTGCCGACGAGCTTGGCGGCCTGCGGCACCGCCAGAAGGAGATCGAGGAACAGCTCGCTGCATCGGCTGAGCGATCATCGGATCGGGAGGCCAGCGATCAGCGCGCAGACTCGATGCCGTCAGCGACCGCTTCCGACGCTCCGCCGCCAGGGCACTCGGTGGCAGATGCCGAGGCAGTGGCCAAGTTGACTGCCCGCCTCGACGCAATCCAGAGCCGATCGCGTGTCAACGCGCCAGGAGTGGAACTGTGACCGCTATGGGTGGTAATTCGCGCAATCGAACCGTACCCTCAATTCCATGACAGACGATCTCGGACCCGGTATTCGGTGCCCTCTCGGCTCGGATGCCCCGCGGTGGAGCGAGAGGTCGACTGTGGTGGAGCCTCGTCCATGAGGTGCCGAAGCTCGGACTTCGGTCAAGCAGTGGTGTCCTGTGTCAGCGGGTATCAGCCCTAACGGAGCCGAACCGTTCGAGGCCGAGCCGGAGCCCGCCGAGGGTTTACGGCTGCGAGCGCTGCCTCGCGCATCCGAACGCTTGTTTCCACTGGAGCACGACTACTTCGAGATTGTCTACGCCCCGCTCGTCGGCCCGACGGCGGTGCTCCTTGCCCGAGCGATGGGCCGCCATCTGGACTTCGCACGCGGCCCTACCACCGTGTGTCCAACCGAGTTGGCGCTCGAGGTTGGCATCCGCGCTAGCAGCGCGGACCCGCTGGGACGGCGATCTCATCTGGTGCACGCGATTGACCGCCTTGCTCACGGCCACATCGTTGCCAGGCTCGGTGATCGCGTGCTCGGCGTCCAGGTCGCCGTCCCACCGCTGAGCGAGCGTGCGCTGGCGCAGCTCCCGGCCACGGCCCGCTCGGCCCACCATCGGTTCGTGGCCGAAGCGAGGTAGCCGACGGGCGGGCCGTGTCGACTGCTCCCGATCCAGACGGTGCGCAAGCGCGCTCCGTCGCGGTCGGAGCGGACGGATCTCCCAGGGGCCTGTCAACCACTGAGCGCGGCAGTCCACCGACTAGGCTGCGACTTCCAGCGCCCTCGGGCGTCGACTTGTTCAGCCAGTCCGCCCGAGTACGAGGTCAATCGAAGCTATGAGCGTGGACCAACGCCACCATCGCCACATACGCCTGCAGCGCGCGACCTGCGGACCAGCGAGGGAGTTGGCCGGATGACTGCGCCAGAACTCGACAAGGCCAAGATCAAGTCGCTGGAAGAGGCTGACCTGAACCATGGTCTCGCGGACCAGGAGGTGTTGCTGAGTCGCGCGGAGCATGGCGCAAACTCGTTTGCGCCGTTGCCGACGAAGTCTCCGATCGAGTTCTTGATCGAGGCGTTCAAGGACCCGATGGTTCAGATCCTGTGCGTCTGTGCCGTGCTCGCGTTGGTTGTAGGCGTTTCGACCGGGGAATGGCTGGAAGGCATCGCGATCCTTTGCGCCATTGTGGTTGTATCCGCTGTCGGTGTGCGGAACCAGCTGAAGGCGCAGCGGGACTACTCGGCGCTGGACGCGCAGGCCGACATGATGGCGACCCGAGTGCTGCGCAATGGTCAAATCACGGAGGTCGACGCGGCCGAGCTCGTGGTGGGAGACGTTCTTGAGATCAACACCGGAGATGTCGTTCCCGCGGACTCACATCTCGGTCGCGGCACGGATCTGCTGGTCGATGAGAAGCACATCACTGGTGAGCCTGACAACGAGAAGCAGGTCGGTGACCTGATCTACGCCGGAAGTCGCGTGCTCGACGGTTCCGGGCGCGCCGTCGTCGGGGTTGTCGGCGACGCCACGCTGCTCGGTGGAATCCGGTCCAAGCTGAGCGCTGAGCGCGAGCCGACGCCGCTTGAGGAACGTCTTGATGATCTCGCGAAGAAGGTCGGCCGCGTCGGGATGGCTGCCGCTGCTGTCACCGCCGTTGCGTTGATCGTCGTTGCTGCGATTCGAGGCGAGTACGTCCACGAAGGCACTGTGGAGGAGTTCAGCTTCGGGTGGAACGGCACGACAGGCGAGATGCTGCTGTTCGCCGCAACAGTGGCCTTCACGATCATCGTCGTCGCTGTCCCCGAGGGCCTGCCCCTAGCCGTAACCCTGGCGCTCTCGTACACAACGCGACGCATGGCCTCCGAGAAGATCCTCGTCCGTGAGCTTCCTGCCTGCGAGACCATGGGTGCCGGGACGATCATCTGCACAGACAAGACCGGCACGCTCACGGCCGGATCCATGTCGCTGGCTCACGTGGTGGTTGACGGGCATGCGCTCGACGCTTCTACCTCCGTTGCCGCTGAGCTTGCGGGAGCATCCCGGATCTTCGAGGGGTTTGCCATCAACTCCTCGGTTGACCTTGTCGTACACGACGATGGCGAGTTGCACGTGGTCGGCAATGCGACCGAGGGCGGCATCCTGTTGTGGCTCGATCCCCATGGCAACGCCTATCGGGAGGTGCGAGACGCTGCCGTGATCCTCGACCGGCGGGAGTTCTCGTCATCGCGTAAGCACATGGCCACCATGGTCGAGGACGCTGAGCGCGGTGCCGTCGTGTACATGAAGGGCGCCCCCGAGGTAGTGCTCGGCCACTGCGCCAGGCGTCTCGATCATGGTGGCGCTGAGGTCGAGCTGACGCCTGAAGCCATTGAAGCGACGTTGAGGACGGTGACGGAGTTCGCTGAGCGGGGGTTCCGCACCCTTGCCGTTGCCTACTCGGAGTGCGATGGCTCGACGATGCTCGATGATGGCTCAGATCAGGGTCTGGTCTTCCAGGCGATCTTCGTCATCGCGGATCCCATCCGACCGGAAGTACCCGCATCGGTGGAGCGGTGTCGGCGCGCTGGTGTTGGGGTCTTGATGATCACGGGAGACATCCCGGAGACGGCCGCTGAGATCGGGCGGCAAGCTGGCATCGTCAGCGACACCTCGAAGGTGTTGGCTCACGACGCCTTCGTGACGTTGTCCGACGCGGACGTCAACCGACTGTTGGATGATCGAGGGATTGAGGCTCTGGCTCGCGCACTTCCCGAGGACAAGGAGCGTTTGGTCGGTTTGCTGCAGGCCCGCGGGGAAGTCGTCGGCATGACCGGTGACGGAGTGAACGATGCCCCGGCTCTCAAGGCCGCAGATGTCGGCTTCGCTATGGGATCGGGTTCGCGCGTCGCACGCGAGGCGTCGGACGTCGTGATCGTGGACGACAACTTCACGTCGACTGTGTCGGCGATCCGCTGGGGTCGGAGCGTCTTCGAGAACCTTCGCAAGTTCATCCAGTTCCAGCTCACCGTGAACGTCGTGGCCCTCACGCTCACCTTCGTGGCCGCCGTGTTTGGGTTCGGCACGCCATTGACGGCGGTACAGCTCCTCTGGGTCAACCTGATCATGGACTCCTTTGCCGCGCTGGCTCTTGCCCTCGAGCCGCCGTCGGATCGACTCTTCGAGCAGCCGCCTCACGGACGCGCCGAGACGCTCATCTCGCGTCAGATGTGGCTGAACATCCTCGTGACCGCTGGCTGCATGCTTGCCGTTCTCCTGTTCGTCCTCGTCGCTTCCGACTCGCTGGGCTTGAGCGAGGGCGGCGACATCTACCGCAACACCTTCGTGTTCAACACCTTCGTTTGGATGCAGGTGTTCAACGCGGTGAACGCTCGGACGATCCGTGCACGGCGATCCCCGTTCGAAGGCATGACCAAGAGCACCTCGTTCCTCACCATCATCGGCATCATCGTTGTGGCTCAGGTGGTCATCGTCACCTGGGGCGGCGACGTGTTCTCCGTCGAGCCGCAGTCTCTGGCTGACTGGGGGAAGGCCATCGCCATCGGCGCTTCTATCCTCATCGTGGGAGCCATGGTCCGAGCTATCGGTCGTGCGGTCGATCCGATCGCCCCAGCCCCGGCAGTCTGAGGTTCCTGTCTCACGCTCGGGCCAGGTTGAGCTTGGGCTGTCGTCTGCGCCAATCGTCACTCGTGGTGGAGCATGCGCTCCAAGTCAGCTTCGTTGACAGTTGGCGGTTGACCATCGATTACAACTTCGTGGAGAGTGCCTGTCCACGGAAAGGGTGGCCAGTAGTCGTCGCTTACCGGGAATCCGGCGTCGGCCCCAAGCCGGAGCCCCCCGCCTCCGATCTGGATGCCACTTGCCCCGAGCCCCTGGGGCAGATCTGCAGCTTCGACCGGCGCGTCATCGACCAAGAGCACTCCCGTGTGCACGGCCCCTCCGAAGTATCGGAACCCGACCGTGTGTCGGCCAGCTTGTAGAGGTTCCGGAGCGCGCACCGAGAAGGGTGTGCTCACGATGTTGAGAAGGAACGTCAGGTAGCCATCGAGCACTACGAGTGCCCAGCCGTTGTTCCAGTCTCCGATGGCACAGAGGACCCCTTCTGCGCCCTCGGCTGGTACATCGACCTCGGCGGTGACGACCGCCCCTCCGGCGAGTGACGGAACCGCCTCGTCCGCGACAGGGCCGAAGCCTGGCTTCAGCACGACTCGGCGGGGCGGAGGCCAATCGGGAGGTTCCATGGCGGCGAGGCGTTCGTGGAGACCTCCGCAGAGTGGGAGAACCTGGTTGCGTTCAGCCTCGGCCCACCATCGTTGCTCGAGGTCCGCCACTACTTCGGGCATCGCGGGAGCGAGATCGGTCGACTCAGAGAAGTCGTCGGCGACCCGGTGGAGCCGCCAGGGGGCACCCTCGAGGTCGCGGCTGCCTTCCAGGTAGCGAGCCTCGTCCAGCACACCGGCAGAAATGAAGTCGGTCGTGGCCTTCCAGCCGTCGTGGTAGATCGCGCGCGAGCCGAGCATCTCGAAGTACTGCGTGTGGTGAACTTCCGGGGAATTTGCGTCTGCCAGAACCGATCGGAGGCTTGTGCCATCAAGAGGTTGCTGTACGACCCCATCAACCTCCAGGGGTGCCTCGATACCGCAGAGGTCGAGGATGGTGGGGAACAGGTCGATGGCGTGGCAGAACTGCTGACGCACTCCTCCGGAATCGGTGATCGCCGCTGTGTAGCGAACGATGAGAGGCGTGCGGGTTCCGCCGAGCCAGGTGTAGCGCTTCCAGAGGTGAAAGGGAGTGTTGCCCGCCCACGCCCACCCCCACGGGTAGTGGTTGTAGGCGCGCCAGCCGCCGAGGTGGTCTATGGCTGCCAGGTTGTCATCGAAGTGGTCCTCCACTCCGAAGCCGAACCGGTGCTCGTTCAGTGAGCCGACTCGCCCGCCCTCAGCGCTGGCGCCGTTGTCCGACAGGACCACGATCACTGTGTCATCGAGCACCCCGAGATCTTCCAGCCCGGCAACGAGACGCCCGAGGTGGTGATCGAAGTGGGAGAGGAATCCGGCGAATACCTCCTGGAACCGAGCGAAGAGTTGTTGTTCACGGACGTCGAGGTCATCCCACGCCTGCACCCATGGGGGACGTGGCGGCAACACGGTCCCCTCGGGTACGACCTCGATGTCCAGCTGGCGTTCGAAGGTCCGCTCGCGCCATTGCTCCCACCCGTCGTCGAACCGCCCGGCGTATCGGCCGATCCACTCCGGTGCGACGTGGTGTGGCGCGTGCATGACCCCAGGCGCGAAGTAGAGGAGGAAGGGCTTGCCGGGGGTGGCGTGCTGCTGGTCGATGACCATTCGCAGCGAGGTATCGACAAGATCCTCGGTCAGGTGGTAGCCGTCTTCGGGACGCGCTGGAGGTTCGACGTAGTGATTGTCGGCGACAAGGGTGGGCGTCCAGTGATTGGCGTCGCCGTGGAGGAAGCCGTAGTAGCGCTCGAACCCCATGCCGAGGGGCCAGGTATCGAACGGACCCGAAGCGGTTCTGTCGTTGCGTGGGGTCAGGTGCCACTTGCCGGTGGCCAGCGTCGAGTAACCCCCGTCGCGTAGGACGCGAGCGAGGGAGACAGCGGAGCGCGGGATGCGGCACGAGTAGCCCGGAAAGCCGGTCGGCATGTCACAGAGGAAACCCATGCCGACCGCGTGGTGGTTGCGGCCGGTCAGTAGTGCCGCACGCGTCGGCGAGCACAGGGCGGTGACGTGAAAGCGGTTGAAGCGCAGGCCCTCGTCGGCCAGCCGGTCGAGGGTAGGCGTTTCTATGTCGGAACCGAAGGGTCCAAGCTGGGCGAAGCCAACATCGTCGAGCACGACCACTACAACGTTGGGCCGGCCGGCGGGGTGAGGGCGATCGGGGAACCACGGCACCGAGTCGGCGATCGTTCGGCCGATGACCGGCCCAGTAGCCGCGCGTTCGTTCGACATTGGCTTGCCCCCTCGTTCTGCGAGCGACGTCGTGCGTGACCGCCCGATTGTACGGGGGGCCATCCACCGCCTCGGGAGTCCGCCTGCGGTCCGATCATGCCTGTCGGTCGAGAGCCTCGTTGGAGCGGACCGCTGCGAGGGCGTGTCCAGCGTGAGAAGATGCGCGCATGGGAGTGATCCTGGTTGGCGTCGATGAGTCCGCTTCGGCGCGTGCCGCCTTGAGGTGGGCGGTCGATCAGAGCCGTCGTCGACGGTGGACTGTGCGGGCAGTTCTGGCATGGTCCTATCTGGACCAGCACGATGGCCGCGGCGAGGGTTCGTTCCGTCCCGACTACACCGAGCAGGATGCTGTCGATGCATTGGATCGGGTAGTAGACGAAGCAGCCGCGGGTGACGCGATCGAACGGATCGTGACTTGCGACCTGCCGGCCCGGGCATTGCTGGAAGCATCGCGGGCGGCCGATCTCCTTGTACTCGGTGCGCGTTCGGGCGGCGGCACACGTGGAAGTTGGGCTTCCGTCAGCCAGCGATGCGCCCTTCGAGCGGTCGTGCCAGTAACGATCGTCCGGCCGACCGACGGTGCGGTCGGCGTGGAGCGAGTCGTGGTCGGGGTCGACGGATCAGACAACTCCGCGCTGGCGCTCCGTTGGGGTCTCGAGGAAGCCCGGCTACGCGGGGCAGCTTTGACCGTGGCCTACGCGCGTCCGAGGTCGAGGTCCGTATCGGGTCGAGATCCCCGCCTGGCAGAGAGGATGGTTGAGGCGATGCTCGAGGAGTGCGACACCAGCGGCCTAGCGGGGCGAGTTGACACTGCCATAGCAGAGCGTGGCGGGCTCAGGGCACTGGTAGCGGCGAGTAGCGAGGGCTCGCTCATTGTCGTGGGATCGGATCGAGCGCGCGGCGGGTTAGCAGGTCGGTTGATACGACAGGCCGGTCCTGCAGCGGGCTCCGTCGTGGTGGTGCCACCGACCTCGCGCGCAGTGCACTGACCACCGACCGCGACGCCAGGTAGGGTCAGGCGTCGTGCTTGGGACGCGTTGAGCGTTGTGATATGTACGCGCTTCGTTGGCTGGCTCTCCGGGTCGAGCGTGGTGGGGCCGACTCGCCCCTCAGCCGGTGGAGCGCCGATGCTCCGCTCCTCGGCCCCACCTTCTACACTTTCTTCTACACCGCGGGCCGGTATCGGCTGGTCCGCAGTGGTACGGACCGGTACGTCGAATGCGCGAAACCCCAGCTCAGCGGTACGAAACGGGACAGGACGGGACCACGGGAGGGGCTGACCACTTAGCTCATAACCCGAAGGTCGCAGGTTCAAATCCTGCCCCCGCCACCATCTGAAACA
>CAYVDN010000093.1:0-7885 GCA_964450685.1 uncultured Microthrixaceae bacterium | reverse complement strand
ACCCGGCCGATGCGTCGACTCTGGCTGAGGTCGCTCGACTCGATGGCCACCGTCACCTCGGCGACGACGAGCTGGTGATTGAGCTCGACCGACCCAACCGGCCTGGCCGCCGCAACGGCGCCAAGTCCGATCCGCTCGACGCCGTTCGAGCCGGCCGCGAAGCCCTCGCCCGAGAACACCTCGCCCGACCCCGGGCCGCCGGCGAACGAGCGGCACTCTCGGTTCTGCTGGCGGCCCGACGTTCCGCTGTCGACGCGTCCACCGTTGCACAGCGTCAGATGCTGTCGTTGATCGTGGCCGCGCCCGAGACGATCCGATCCCGGTTTCGTGGCTGCTCCACGAAGGTCTCGATAGCGACAGCGGCTCGACTTCGAATGGCGCCGTCATGGGACATCGAGACCCACACCTACGCCACCGCGATCCGAGACCTGGCACGCCGAGTCCGAGCGATGAACACCGAAGCCGACGCCCACGAGAAGACCATCCTGACCATCGTCAGGTCCTGGCGGCCCGATCTCCTCGATCAGCTCGGCGTCGGACCGATCGTTTGCTGCGACGGTGCTGTGCGCCTGGTCCCACCCCGGGCGCTGCCGCAACGAAGCAGCGTTCGCGAACCTCGCCGGCGCCGCCCCGATCCCCGCGTCCTCGGGGCTCACCACTCGCTACCGGCTCAACCGTTGCGGTGATCGGCAACTCAACCGCGCTCTGCACGTCATCGCGCTCTCCCGGCTCCGCTACGACCCCGACACCCGCGCCTACGCCGAACGACGTCGCGCCGAAGGACGCACCGACCGCGAGATCAAGCGATGCCTCAAGCGCTACATCGCCCGCCAGCTCTACCGGCAGCTCGAGAACCCACCATCACCCACTTGACGATCCATAGGAGCGTCCCGGGCCCTCAACCAGCTTCACCCCGGCCAGACCCAACGCCAGATCGATCAACTCTGCGTCGAGCTCGAACGACTCGCACTATGCAAACGACCTGCCCCGATCCGGCGAGTCAACACCAACTTCGTCCACACCCCACGCCCGGAGCTTTTAGGTGAGGCAACGAAGACCGCTTCCCGGAGATCCTGACATGAGGCAACGAATCACCCCTCCCGGAGGTTTTGACATGAGGCAACAGGCACCCAAGGCGGCCGAGGCGATATCGACCAGGTCCGGGGCAGCGGCGAGATCCCGTACCGCATCGATTCGTGTCCATGCGTTCGTGAGACGACCACCGTCTACATCTCCGAAGCACCGTTGCATCCCAACTCGCACGCGACACGCGGCTGAGAGATCAACCATACGCCGGAGAAGGACATAGCCGTCCTCATCCAGAGTCGAGTTGCCGTTGCCCGGACACCACCACCATTGTGTCACGTGTCGAGGTCACAAGGAGTGGAGACGTCCATGACTCGACGCGATAGCGTCCGGTATAGTCTGACAGCGACGGAGCATGCGAGGATCGGCCGGATCCGACCGATGTTCACCCGGGGGCGGTGCTACTGCCCTCTGGGCGAAGGGAAACACCCGATGCGCAACTACCCGATGCCGATGCCGTTCGGCTGGTTCCAGATCGCGTGGAGCGACGAGATATCACCGGGCGACGCTATCCCCCGCTTCTACTTCGATCGGCACCTCGTCGCATGGCGCGACGAGACCGGTCAGGCCCATCTGTGGGATGCGTTCTGCCCTCACCTGGGTGCCCACCTCGGGGTTCGCCCACGGGTGGAGGGGACTGAGATCGTCTGCCCGCTCCACAGTTGGCGATTCGACGCTGAGGGCTGCTGCGTCGACGTGCCCTACTCGGAGCGGATCAACAAGCAGGCCAACATCGCCACCTACCCGGTGGTCGAGCGCAACGGGTGCCTGTTCGCCTGGTACCACCCGACCGATGAGCCACCGTCCTGGGACCTGCCTGAACTACGGGAGTTCGAGCTCGGCAGCGGGTTCTCGGAGGTGTTTCGCAAGCACTACCAACTCAACTGCCACTGGCAGGAGGTATCCGAGACGCAGGTCGACGCGGCGCACATCCAGGCCCACCTCGTCGACTACCAGATCGCCCTGAACGGCGGCGTGCGTCCGGACCGGATCATGCCCCCACAGGTCGACGAGTACGACACCAGCGGCCCCATCGCGAAGATTCGGATCACTCAGGACTTCCCGACTCCTCAGGGAGTCCTCAACGGACGGATCGACACCGATGTCTGCGGACCCGGATTCGCAGCGACGTGGTTCACAGGTCTCATCGACACCTTGCTGCTGGGATGCGCCGTCCCGGTGACTCCGAGCTCGTGCGAGCTCCGGTTCAGCTTCGTCGTTCGGGAAACCGGTGATGCATCCGAGACGACCAGCCTGGGACGCGCCTTCATCGACGAGATTCACGAGCGCACCGTCGAAGATGTCGACATGTGGTCCTCCAAGGCCTATGTCCCGCGCCCGAAGCTGATCGCCGGAGACGGACCGATCATGCAGTACCGGCGCTGGTGCGAGCAGTTCTACGCCGAGGGTGTCGATCCCTCACCCGAGATGTGGACACCCGAACCGGGAGATGTCGCCGGGCTTCGTCCGCCGCTCGTCGACATCTCGCCGAGTTGAGGGATGGCTGTGACGCACCAAGGCCGGACCCGGCTGAACCACGACTGGATGCGCACCCGATTCGAGCGCGACGGCTTCGTCGAGCTCCGATCGTACATCGACAGCGAGTCGCTAGCCGACCTGCGGCGTGCAATCGACGAATCGGCCAAGGCGAGCCAAGAGCCCAACCCGTTGTCCCGTCCAGGAATGCAGTTCCTCAGCAATGCATACCGGTCGAGTCATGTTGTTCGGCGCTTCTCTGCGGGTAGCGCCATGATCGAGATCCTCCTCAGTCTCGGGCTCACGGATGCTTGGCTCCGATGGGATCAAGCGGTGTGGAAGTCCGCGGGGGGACCGAGGTTCCCATGGCACCAGGACAACGGCTACTCCGGACTCGACGCTACCCATGTCCAGATCTGGATCGCCCTGACACCGATGACTAGGGCCACAGGTTGCCTCGAGGTCGCCCCCGGACACCACCGACGAGCAGCCCGACATCACTGGGTGGACGGGCACGCCATCATGGACACCCCATCGAGGGTCCTGTCGATCGAAGCCGAGGCGGGTGATGTGGTCGTGTTCTCATCACTTCTCCCACACTCCACCTCACCGAACGCCGCAGGGCCAGCTCGCCTCGCTTACGTCGCCGAATACCTGCCGATCGACGTGCTTGATCGGAGTGTGGATCCACCTCATGTCGTCGTCACCCGGCACGGTGAACAGGTCGCGACGCCTATCTGAGCTGGCATCCCGCGATCTCGGCGGGGATCAACCGACGAGACCTGAATTCAATTGCATGTCCATCGTCGCTGCCCGTCGTGGCGCGAGCCGGTACCGCGGATCGAGCGACAGGACGACCTGAACCGCGCGGTTGCGTGAGCGGAGCGACCGTGGAAGCGGTCGTTCGATCTCGCAAAACAGGGTGACGCGGGGTTCAAACCCGCGGTTCCACGCGGCATGTGCGACTGTGTCGTCGAACAGCACCGAGCACCCGTCCGCATAGGCGACGACCTCGTCGCCGATGCGAAGGCCTGCGTCGGCACCACATCGGACTCCGAGGTGGTACCGCAACACACCGGCGTTCGGCCCACGGTGCTCCGGCAACTCCGTCCCTGGATCGAGTTGCGACCACAGAGCCGAACGCAAGCCCGGTATGTGCCCGAGCACCTCCATGGTGACAGGGAATCGGTGGGCTACGCCGCAGGGTCGGCCCTTCGCAACCATCAACCCGGCACGCCATGGACCCTCGTTGCCCTGATGTTCGTCGATCACCTCGTCGATCAACGGCAGCCGACCGCCGGCGGCAACGAACCCATCCCACTCATCGCGGATTCGTCTCCAATTGACGACGACTTCGGCATCCCACCCGAGATCCGAAGTGGGACGCAACGGCGGGAGGCCCTGCTCCGCCGCGTGTATCCGATCGTTGTTCGCGTCGACCAGCCGGCCGAGCATCTCCTCGGCCGTCACCACGTCACGAACCCAGATCCAGGCCGTACAGGTCTGCCGAGTTCCCTCCTGCGATGCGACGCTGATCCTCGATCGACAGCCCGGCGATCATCTCGGACAGCTTCTTCGTGGTCCCTGGGTACTTGGCGTCAGGATGCGGGAAGTCCGAGGCCCAGACGATGCGATCGGCCCCGACCAGCGGTGAGCGTGCAGTGAACTCGAGCGTGCTCTCGTCGACATCGAAGCTGATCCAGCATTGCCGTCGGAAGATCTCCGAGGGCGGCTCTTTGAGCCACGGCACGTCCCACGGGAACTCGTGCACGTGGTGGTCGAGCCGCTCGAGCAGCGGCACGATCCAACCCCCGTTGGCCTCGAGGAACACAGCTCGCAGGTCCGGGTAGCGACCGAGGACACCGCCCGCTGTCATGAACGTGATGGTGTTCATCATGTCCGCGGGGTTGCCGATGACCTGGGCGAAGTAGATGTTGTCCGCTCCGTAGTCCTCCTGGTCCTGCACGGGTATCTCCGAAGAACCAAGACGAGCGAGCCGCAATCCCTGCACGGCGCCGGGCAGGTCGTTCGAGGAAAGCGGATGGAAGCCGATCGGCAGCCCCACGTCAGAAGCTGCGCGCCAGATAGGGTCGTAGACCTCATGGTTGAGCGGCTTCCAGTCCACCGCTGGATTGGGACGCATGTGGACCGCGACGATGTTCGGGAGCTCCGCGACGCGACGGATCTCGGCCGCAGCCCGATCGGGATCGAGATGTGTCATGATCGCCGCGCCGTGGAGGCGACCACCAGAGCGGCCGCAGAGATCTGACAACCAGTCGTTGTAGACGCGACACTGCACCTCGGCGAAGTCGATGGTCCTCAGATGCTGGAACGTGAGTAGCATCGTCGGATACAGAACCGATTGCGAGATGTCCTCGTCATCCAGCGCCGCCAGCCGTGCGTCCGGGTTCCAGCAATACGGAGGGAGATCCGCGTAGCCCAGTTGCCCTGAGTGGGCACGGCGCGTGGTCTCCTCGTCGAAGCCGCCGGCACCGGCGAGTGCCATGACGGCCGCTTCCATGCGCATGTCCTCCAGCGTCAACCACTCGACACCGTCGGCGTCAGGTCGGACCTGCCAGATCGAGTCGCGGTATCCCTCGGGCGCGTAGTCGACGAGCTCCGTGGGTGGCTCGAGCAGGTGGCCGTCGGCGTCGATGAACGTCAAGTCGTCGAGCATTTCATGCCCTCCCAGTTCGGGTGTCGACGCCCACGTCGGCAGCCTGCTCGTCGAGCAATGGATGTTCGGCTCGGCTCAACATGTCGAGCAGCGTGAGCGGTCGGTCCGGCGACACGAACGGTCGCTTCAGCGGGGTCGGGCCGACGTCTACGTCGGTGGCGAGCGAGCGGAGATGTCCGACCGTGCACTGCTCGGGCGAGCGGATCGCGAACGGATCGAATTGGAAATGCCGCATGGCATTGCGATGGGTGACGGCATCGAGCACCGTTCGATCCAGGTCGCCGAGCGTGTCGATGAGTCGCTCCGGCGAACGCGGCCACGTCGAATCCGAATGCGGATAGTCCACTTCGAGGCAGACGATGTCCGCACCGATGAGATCCAAGAGGCGCAACCCGACCGCGTCCTCAATGAAGCACGCGATGAAGTGCTCTCGGAAGACCTCGGAGGGCAGCCGTCCCCCGAAGTCGGAACCGGTCCAGCGGCTGTGATGCTCGTAGACGAAGTCGGCCCGTTCGAGAAGGTACGGAATCCACCCGATCGATCCTTCCGAGAGCGCGAACCGGACATTCGGATACTCCCGGATCACTCTCGACCACAGCAGGTCCGCTGCGGTATCCATCACCGCCGTGGGCTGGAGGTTCATCATCGTCATGAACGGAGCTTCTGCCGAGGGCAACTTCACCTGCGAACTGGATCCGATGTGGAGACAGACGACAGCGCCAACCTCGTCGACTGCTCGCCAGAACGGATCCCAATGCGGGTTGTGAAAGCTCGGCACGCCGAGCTTCTCCGGGTTCTCGGACCACGTGAACGCCCGTACGCCGAGCGGCGCAAGCCGCCTGACCTCCTCGGCCATGAGCTCCGGATCCCAATAGGGCAGCAGTGCGAGTGGGATGAATCTTCCGGGGTGTGCCCCAACCCATTCCTCCAGGTGCCAGTCGTTGTAGGCGCGCAGGACGGCGAGCGCGAGCTCCTTGTCCTCGGTGTTGGCAAACACCTGACCGCAGAACTGCGGGAACGACGGGAAGCACATCGAGGCGAGTACGCCTCCGGCATTCATGTCGCCGATACGTGCATCCACGTCCCAGCAACCACGCCGGATCTCGTCGAATCGGGTCGGCTCGATGCCGTACTCCTCCTGCGGTCGACCCGACACGGCATTGAGCCCGAAGTTCGGGATCTCGACGCCCTCGAACAGCCACATCTCCCTACCAGCATCGTTCTCGATGACCCGTGGCGCCCGATCAGCGAGGCGGGACGGAAGGCGTCCCTCAAACATGTCGGGTGGCTCGACAAGATGATCGTCGACGCTGATGATGACCAGCCCTTCAGGATCGATCTCGCTGCCGTCGCCCGTTGCGTTTGAGTCCACCTGACCCCGCTCTGCTCGTTCCGGTTTGATCGCACTGTAGGGCGCGCCGGTGCCAAGTCAACATCCTGCCGCGGCAACTCATGGCACCGGTCACACATCGACCCATGGGCGAGCGAAGCTCGTGGTGGTTCGTCGGTTGACACCGCGGCCGGCTGGCCGGCTCCCAGCGGTGCCCGCCCAACGTGTGGATCGCCAATGATCCCAACTCGTCAATCGCAAACGTGCAGTCCTGGTGATGGCCCTAGCCAAACCCGCTGAATGCGAACGAGCTTCGCGTCACGGTCAGGTCTGTAGAACTCCTCCCGAGGCTTGGTCCGCTGGAAATAGACGTGACTCGCGATAAGGAGCTGTCGGAGTCGATGCCGGCTGATCGACACGACCCGGAAGTCGTTCTGGGCGAAGTACGCGACAGGCTCGTGGAGCGACCAGCAGGCGAGCGGCCGGCGAAACTTCTCGGGTCGGGACATGGCCGTCGTGACGATGAACGCTGCCGCAGTCGTGATCTGGCGGGAATACGCTCGACGCCGTCGCACGATCGAGTTCTGCGAGCATCGTGATCACCCACTAGCGGGTCCGTCGCCTGTTGGGTTGCCACAACATGGCGGGCCGGGCCTGCCGACGTCGGTTCACCACCGCCGTGGCGGGACCGGACGACTACACGATCCCCAACGTAGTTGGGTGGGGCTTCGAGCCCGGCGCACCGGTCGTTGCGTTGTACCAGGACATCACCTGCAGGTCGTACCTCATCTACGCTCAACGACGAACTCCTCGGGGCGTTGTCCACCCATGCTCACGCCCACCACTCGACCAGGATTGTTGCCCCAAGCCATGGCCGAATCGCTCTGGAAGGTGAGCGTGTTTCCGGCCGGATCCGTGAAGGGACCCGCCGTCCAATCGTGTTGAAGTCGTGGCGGTATGCGTCGGCGATGTCGTCGAGGTAGAGCCACTCGTACTTCAAGGTGACGAACCCACGCTCGCGTGACCCGTCTGGCCCGGTGTAAGCACACGGGTGCGTACGTGGACGAGCTCGGGGTGCGCGGCGATGAACGCTTCGAAACGGAACGACCGGAACGGGCCACCGTTGTCGATCACAATCGTCACTGCCGGGAGGATCTCCCCGGTGGTCTCGTCGACGGCGCAGCGGTCTCGTAGCGGATACCCGAACAAGGTTTCGTGGGCGGTGAGCGCGAGTTCGATCGCAGCGATCGCGTCGTGTTGGTTCGCGGTGGGTGAGATGTGGAACGGGTGCTCGTACTTGGAGAAGTAGTCCCAGC
>CAYVDN010000092.1:0-8179 GCA_964450685.1 uncultured Microthrixaceae bacterium | reverse complement strand
GGGCACTAGCCCCTCAAGCTAGCGCGTCTGCCAATTCCGCCACTCCGACGTGGCCCCCACATCTCTGCGAGGCGAGCGGTCACATTAGCGCGAACGGCGCAGCACCTCACATCGAGGATCGTGACCAAGCAGCCGACCCATGATGCATACTGCTGCCTACATCACGATCCAAGGAGAACGCCGCATGGCCGGATTCGACACCTTCATCCTCTTCGCAGCCGAGTACTCGGACCTCTCCGCTGCAGAGGCCGACTACCAGACGGTCAAGGACCTCTACTACGAACTCAACCTGGTCGACACCTTCGACGCCGCGGTGATCGAGAAGAGGCCGGACGGCAAGGTCAAGATCGTCAAGAAGCACGAGGAGCCGCTGCGGGTCGGCGCCTGGCTCGGTGGTGGCCTCGGACTGGCCGCAGGTGCGGCGATCGCCCTGTTCCCTGCAGCCGCCATCGGCGGGGGTCTTCTCGCCGGCACCACCGCAGGTGGCGCCGCACTGGGCGCCCTGGCGGGTCATACCGCTGCGGGGATCCCGCGCCATGACCTCAAGGAGCTCGGCGAGGCGCTCGATGCCGGTGATGCGGGATTGATCGTGGTCGCGGCGGTCGACATCGAGGGCAGGGTCGAGGAGGCCATGAAGCGCTCCGAGAAGTTGCTCAAGAAGCAGGTGAAGGCCGACCGCAAGCAGCTCGAGAAGGAGCTCGAGG
The DNA here is from genome assembly GCA_964450685.1 of uncultured Microthrixaceae bacterium. Taxonomy (GTDB): domain Bacteria; phylum Actinomycetota; class Acidimicrobiia; order Acidimicrobiales; family Microtrichaceae; genus JBAOHV01. The sequence continues at coordinate 7,475 of CAYVDN010000092.1, read as the reverse complement.
AAGCCGAGAAGGAGGCGTCCGGGAGCTGAGCTGCCCGGCGGTCGGGTGTTCCGCATCGATTCCGACGGTGTGGAACACTCGACCTGTGGCAGTGACCTCGGACAGCGAAGGGCCATGACCGACCACACGGACGAAGCATCGCCGGAGACGCCGCGTGGCGGGATCGCGGGACGGACCGGGCGAATGCTCGGCAACGGCGGGACCGGCCGCACCACGACGACTGTCGTGACCGAGTTCGGCAACGTCGACCGGAACATCTACCGCGCAGTCGCGGCCACCCCGACTCCGACCCTGGACGAGACATTCCGCAAGATCTCGCTCGTGGCCGACCACTCGATGCTGTGGATCGGCGTCGCCGGAGTCACCGCCCTGCTGGGAGGCAAACGCGGCAGGCGCGCAGCGTTCGACGGAGTCGTCTCCATCGCGGTCAGCTCAGCGGTCGTCAACGCGACCCTCAAGCCGGTGCTACCCCGACAGCGGCCCGATCGGGAGCTCCACCAGGTGATAGTTGCCCGCCATGTGCCACTACCGAAGTCGACGTCGTTCCCGTCGGGGCACTCGGCGTCCGCGTTCGCGTTCGCCACCGGAGTCAGCGGAGAGCTACCGGAGTTGGCGGTGCCGTTGCGGCTGGCTGCAGCTGCTGTCGCCTGGTCACGGGTTCACACGGGCGTTCACTACCCGGGCGACATAATCGCCGGATCGCTCATCGGCGGTGCCGTCGGCGAAACGGTCGGCTGGGTTCGCCGGCGTCACGAACGTCGACTGGGCAGACTCTGACGCTCTTGGCCTCGGGTCGACTCCGGCAGTCGGACGGGCTCGCTCAGGAGTCGAGAAGCATCGCCATCAACAGGGTGTTGAAAGCCAACAGCAGGCCGATCACGACTGTGATGCGGTCGAGATTCTTCTCCATGACCGTCGAGCCCGCGGCCGAAGCGCCGAGCCCGCCGCCGAACATGTCGGACAGGCCGCCACCGCGCCCCGAGTGGATGAGCACCAAGAAGATGAGCGCGAAGCCCAACCCGAACTGCAGCACCCACATGATGATCTCGACGATGTTCACGGCGTCAGAGGCTATCAGTGGTTGCGGTACTGGACGATCGCTGCGAACTCGTCGGCCTCGAGGCTCGCACCGCCGACCAAGGCACCGTCGATGTCGGGCTGCGACATGAGTTCTGCGATGTTGCCCGGCTTGACCGACCCGCCGTATTGGATGCGTACTGCGGCAGCCACCTCGGAGCCGTACTCTGCCGAAACGACCGAGCGGATGTGCGCGCACATGCTCTGGGCGTCCTCGGATGTTGCGGTGCGGCCCGTCCCGATGGCCCAGATCGGCTCGTAGGCGATGACGAGCGAAGCCACGTGCTCGGGTGTCACACCCGCCAGCCCGCCACGGATCTGACCCTCGACCTTCGCCTCGGCGCCACCCGCCTCACGCTCCTCGAGCGTCTCACCGCAGCAGACGATCGGTGTCATGCCCTGGACCAGGATCGCCTTGGCCTTCTTGTTGACCTGCTCGTCGGTCTCACCGAAGTACTCGCGACGCTCGGAATGGCCGACTATGACATGGCTGACGTTCAGCTTGGCGAGCATCGGCGGTGCGACCTCGCCGGTGAACGCTCCCTTGTCCTCCCAATGGCAGTTCTGCGCGCCGATGAGGATCTTCATCTTGTCGGACTCGATCACGGTCTGGACCGAGCGGATGTCGGTGAACGGCGGGTGCACCGACACGTCGACCGCCTCGTGGTCGTCGTCATCGAGGCGGTAGTGCAGCTTCTGCACGGTCTGGATCGCCTCGAAGTGGTTGTGGTGCATCTTCCAGTTGCCGCTGATGATCGGCTTGCGTGCTGCTGCCATGTCTTCCTCGATCCGTTCGTTCGTCGTGTTCTTGGTCTGAGGGCGGGCGCCGGCCGGATCAGGCGTTGCTGGCTGAGCGCAGCGCAGCCAGCCCGGGCAGGTCACCCTGTTCGATCAGTTCGAGCGACGCACCTCCGCCGGTCGAGATGTGCGACACCTCATCGGCCAGCCCGAACTGGGCGATCGCCGCCGCCGAGTCCCCGCCGCCGATGACCGTGAAACCACGGCAGTCGGCGACCGCCTGGGCGACCGCTCGCGTGCCGGCTTCGAATCGCGGGTCCTCGAACACGCCCATAGGGCCGTTCCACAGGACGGTTCGCGCCTCGCCGATCACGTCGCCGAACTCCGCAGCCGCTCCGGGGCCTATGTCCAGTCCCATCCAGCCGTCGGGCAGCGAACGCCCGAAGTTGCGTACCTCTCCCCCGGCGGCCGGGTCGCCGATCTTGCCGCCCGGCCCCAGGCCGACGACGTCCGACGGCAGGTGCAGCCGGTCGCCGTGCTCGTCCAGGAGCGCCTTGCACGTGTCGATCTGGTCGGGCTCACAGAGCGAGTTGCCGATCGGGTGGCCCATCGCGGCGAAGAACGTGAAGCACATCCCGCCGCCGATGATGATCGAGTCGGCGATACCGAGCAGGGCAGTCAGCACTCCGAGCTTGTCGGACACCTTCGAGCCGCCGGTGATGGCGACGAAGGGGCGGGAAGGCTCGGACCGCAGCCCCAGCAACACCTCGACCTCCTTGGCGAGAAGCCGCCCTGCCGCCGAGGGCAGACGTGCCGGCGGGCCGACGATCGACGCATGCGAGCGGTGCGACGCGCCGAACGCGTCGTTCACGTAGAGATCGTGACCTGCGATCAGCTGGTCGACGAACGCAGGATCGTTGGCCGTCTCGCCCGGGTTGAAGCGCAGGTTGTCGAGCAGAGTGACGCCCGGAGTGAGCTCGGACAGACGTTCACGGACAGGATCGACGGAGTACTTCGGGTCCGGAGCCCCCTTGGGACGCCCGAGGTGCGTGCAGGCGGTGACCTTGGCGCCGCGTTCGGTCAGCCAGTTCAGGGTCGGCAGCGCGGCCCTGATGCGCAGGTCGTCGGTGATGACGCCGTCGGCGAGCGGCACGTTGAAGTCGGCGCGGACGAGCACCGACTTGCCCGAGACATCGCCCAGGTCCTCCAGCTCCGGAACTCCGAACTTCATGCTGCTCCCTCTGTCAGTGTCCGCGACCCGTTCTGTGGTGCGCCACCGCGGTGATCACCGCGACGTCGCACCACAGAACGCTGATGGTCAGGGGTACGGCGGTGTTCAGTGGTTGGCGGCGCCGACGACCTTGGCCAGGTCCACCAGACGGTTCGAGTAGCCCGACTCGTTGTCGTACCACGACAGGACCTTGACCATGTTGCCCATGGCCATGGTCAGGCCCGAGTCGAAGATCGAGCTGTAGGGCGAACCGACGATGTCGGAGGAGACGAGAGGCTCCTCGGAGTAGTCGAGGATTCCCTTGAGACGACCCTCGGTCGCAGCGGCCTTGAACGCAGCGTTGACCTCTTCGACGGTGACTTCCTTGGCGAGAACACCGGTGAAGTCGGTGATCGAGCCGGTCGGGATCGGCACACGCAGCGAGGTTCCGTCCAGACGGCCCTTCATCGACTCGAGCACGAGCGAGGTGGCGCGGGCGGCGCCGGTCGAGGTCGGCACGATGTTGACCGCGGCGGCACGGGCACGACGCAGGTCGCTGTGGGGACCGTCGACGAGCATCTGGTCGCCGGTGTAGGCGTGGATCGTGTTCATCAGGCCCTTCTCGACACCGAACGCGTCGTCGAGGACCTTGATGAGGGGCACGAAGCAGTTGGTCGTGCACGAAGCGTTCGACACGACGATGTGGTTGGCCGGGTCGAAGGTGTCCTCGTTGACACCGACGACGAAGGTCGCGTCGGCGCCGCCGGCAGGGGCCGACACGATCACGCGCGGAGCGCCACCCTCGAGGTGCGCAGCAGCCTTGTCACGGTCGGTGAAGATGCCGGTCGACTCGATCACGACATCGACACCCAGCTCACCCCAGGGGATCTCGGCGGGGTTGCGGTGCGAGACGACCTTGAGCACGTCTCCGTCGACCTCGATGCCGCCGTCAACGGCCTTGATGGTGCCGGGGTAGGTGCCTGCGACCGAGTCACGCTTGAGCAGGTGCGCCATCGTCGGCAGCGAACCCAGATCGTTCACTGCGACGAAGTCGATGTCGGCGCCCTGCGCCTTGGCGGCGCGGAAGAAGTTGCGCCCGATTCGGCCGAAGCCGTTGATGCCCACACGGATGGTCATGTTGTTCCTCAGGAGTAGCGATCGGAAGGGCCCCCAGTCCTGACGAGGACCCGGCCCTATGCGAGCAGATCCGGCCAGTCGATGCCAAACCAGGCAGAGCCGGAAACCATGGGACGAGCTGGTGCAGTCAGCGATCGATCAGCGAAGCGAGCACCGATCCGAGAAGCTCGGGGTCATGAGCCAGACCGCCCGGCCCCGTGAGCGTCGCCGCGACAGCGGCGCCAACACCCTGCGCGGGCCCGATCGCGCCGGGATCGTGGAGGACCACATCTGGCTCCAGCCCGTGGCGGCGCAGCGCCTCGACGTGCTCGGCGACGCCGTATCCGGCCGTCTCCCCGGGCTGTGGACGCAGGTTGCAGACGAAGACCAGCGGTGCCGACGCCCGCCGTATCGCATCGGCGATCCCTTCCACCGCCGTTGCGGCAAGGACGCTGGTGTAGAGCGAGCCGGGCCCGAGCACGATCTGGTCAGCTCCGAGGATCGCCGCCACGGCCTCCGGGCTCGCAGTCGCCCCGGCCGGCTCGACGGCCACCCGACACAGATCGCTGCGTCCGCTGACGGCGACCTGACCGCAGACGACCTCTCCCCCGGTCGAGGATCCGGTTAGCTGGATGGTCTCACGGGTCGCCGGCAGCACCCTTCCGACAGTCCCCAGGAGCCTCCCGATCTCGTCGAGCGCGTCGACCAGATCGCCGGCCGTGTCGCTCATGGCGAGGATCAGGAGGTTCCCCAGAGCATGACCCTCGATGTCGCCACCGGCGAAGCGGTGCTCCATCGTCCGGCGCAGCAGCGAGTCTGGCTCGGCGAGGGCGACCAGGCACTTGCGCAGGTCCCCGGGCGCAGTGGCCGCTCCGAGCTTTCGCAACCGACCGGTCGAGCCACCGTCGTCGGCCACGGACACGACCGCAGTCACACGGTCGGTATAGGTCCGCACAGCGCGCAGGCTCGCTGCCAGACCGTGGCCGCCACCGATCGCCACCACCGCCGGGCGGTCGCCCGTGGGACTCACTTGTTCACGTCCCGGTGCCGCAGCCTGGGTTCGATCCCCTGACCATCGACTCCCCCACGCAACCACGCCGCAACTCGTTCTGCCATCGAGACGGAGCGGTGCTTGCCACCCGTGCAGCCGAACGCGATCGTCAGGATCGACTTGCCCTCTTCCATGTAGGCGGGCAGGAGCAGCTCCAGGAGTGGATACAGCCGGGCCAGGAACTGCTCGGTCATCTCGAACGAGCCGACGTACTCCTGAACCTCGATGTCGAGCCCGGTTTTCGGGCGGAGCTCGTCGACCCAGTGCGGGTTGGGAAGGAAGCGGCAGTCGAACACCAGGTCGGCATCCGGTGGGACACCGTGCTTGTACCCGAAGGACATGACGGTCACCTGAGCTGACGAACGCCGTGCCTCGTCGCCGAACAGCTCGACGACGCGGTGACGCAGGTCGTGCACGTTCAGGTCGCTGGTGTCGATCACGACGTCCGCCGACTCGCGCACCGACGCCAGCCGGGCGCGTTCCTCGTCGATCGCACCCTCGACGGATCCGACCTCGAACAGCAGCGGGTGACGACGCCTGGTGTCGCCGTAGCGACGTACGAGCGTCGGTGTGCTGGCGTCGAGGAAGACCGTGGTGACGGTGGCGCCGCTGGCGCGCAACTCCTCGAGCGCCGGAGCGACCTCGAGCATGTCGCCCTTGGATCCGACGACCAGGCCGACAGGGGTGCGGGAATCGGACTGGAAGCGAGCGAGCTCGGCGACCTTGGGGATCAGCTCGGAGGGCAGGTTGTCGATGACGAACCAGCCGAGGTCCTCGAGCGTGTTGCCGACCTGGGTGCGCCCAGCCCCCGACAATCCTGTGACGACCACGAACTCGACCATGGATGAAGGCTATCGGGCTGCGATCGGAGTCCTCAGCGGCGCTCGAAACGCAGGAACAGCAGCCGCGGGATGGTCGCCGCCTCGAGGTACTCGGGTGCTCGGGCCAGGAATCCAGGCGGTGGCGCCGGTTCCTCCATGCGCACGAGCTGCAGTCCCAGATCGGCCGCGGTGTTCAGGTAGCGCGACAACGGGCGGTGGAAGAACCGGATGAACACTCCCCGTTCGACCTGCTCCTCGGTGTCGCCCTCGACCAGGTATGCACCGATGCGCCAGTACTGCTCCGGCGGGTCGATCATCTGGTCGTCGATCCAGCCGCTGCCGGGTGTCTGCAGCAGCGGGTGGTTCAGGAGGAACAGGAAGGTACCTCCAGGGCGCAGCACCCGGGCGACCTCGGCCAACGCGGCGTCGAGATCGTCTATGTGCTCGAAAACGAGACAGGCGACAGCCGCGTCCATCGACGCGTCGGCCAGGGCGAGAGCAGTGGCCGACCCCTGGGCGTAGACCGCTCCGCCGGCGCGCGCCGACGCCACGGCGACCTGGGACATCGCCGGGTCGACACCCACTACGTCCATCGCGTTGAGCTCGGTGGCCATACGGGCGACCTGCCCCTCGCCGCAGCCGATGTCGACCAGCCGGCCCGATCGAGGCAGGTGCTCGTGGATCAACGGCAGGATCTGCTCGGTGTACTCGGGGTCGACCCCGTCGGTGAACTCGCGTTGCCACCACTCCGCGTGGTGCTCCCATGGGTCGGTCATCGTTGGCGGCTGCTCCTCGCTCGTCAGGCAGGCTCGCCGTGAAGCTTCTCGTAGACCGCCGCCGCGACCGAATCCGGCAGCCAGCTCAGCTCCTGCAGACGCCCCAGGTCGACCGCCTTGAGCGCACGAATTCCACCGATCTCGTCGAGCAGTCGCTGTTTGCGCTTCTCGCCGAGCCCGGCGACGTCGTCGAGGACCGAAGCCGTCATGCGCTTGGCGCGCAGCTGGCGGTGGTAGCTGATGGCGAACCGGTGCGACTCGTCGCGGATCCGCTGGAGAAGGAACAGTGCCTCCGATCCCCTCGGGATCTCGACGGGTTCTGACCGGCCCGGCAGATAGACCTCTTCGAACTGCTTGGCCAGCGATGCCACCGGGATCTCGTCACGCAGACCCAGCTCCTCGAGCACCCTCACTGCCACGCCGAGCTGACCCTTGCCACCGTCCACCAGCAGCAACTGCGGCGGATACGAGAACTTGCCGCGCTCCGCGACCGGTTTGTCCTTGTCGGCCACGTAGGCGCTCAGGCGACGCGTCAGCACCTCCTCCATGGCTCCGTAGTCGTCGTTGCCTGGCACGTTCACCTTGAACCGCCGGTACTCGGACTTGCGGGGCAGACCGTCCTCGAGCACGACCATCGAGCCGACGTAGTCGGTGCCCTGGAGGTGGCTCATGTCGTAGCACTCGAT
>CAYVDN010000091.1:6030-8259 GCA_964450685.1 uncultured Microthrixaceae bacterium | reverse complement strand
GCTGTAAACCTGTCGGCATTGCCTACGGAGGTTCGAATCCTCCCCGGCCCACCACCGTGGCGTCGCGACACCGGATCGTGATGCGGCGTCGTGAGACAGCACAGACCCCCGGGCCTCAGGTCCGGGGGTCGCTGCGATCAGAACCATCTATGGAGCGATGATGCGACGACAGCGCACGACCCCGCCCGGGCGGACAGGCCGGCGCGGCGCCGCCAGTCGCCCGCTCCTCCTGTCCGTCGCAACCCTCATCGCCGTAGCGGTCACGGCCTCCGGCTGCGGTGGGCGGAGCGACGCGACCCCTCCAGCGTCGACGGTGCCCTGTGGTGGGACTGTCACCGAGCAGTACGCCTCGTACGAGGGAGTTCCCGCCAACCTCAACTCGCTCGACGTCTACATGCCACCAGCGGACGCGCAGGGGGAGTGCAGCGACCGTCCCCTGGTCGTGTGGATCCACGGTGGCGGCTGGACCGAGGGCGACAAGACCTGACGACATCGCCGACAAGGTCGCCCTCTTCAACGGTGCCGGCTATGTCTTCGCGAGCATCAACTACCGCCTCACCGACCCCGATATCACCCCGGCCGAACCGCACTACCCCGTCCACGACCAGGACGCGGCCGACGCGGTTGCCTGGTTGATCGATCGGGCGGGCCGATACGGAGTCGACACCGACCGGGTAGCAGTGTTCGGCCACAGCGCCGGTGGCGGTATCACCGCGGCGATCACGACCGACGACACCTATCTCGCCGAACACGACCTGGGGATCGACGCGTTCAGGTGTGCCGGGTCGATCGACGGTGAGGGCTATGACGTGGTCGCCGGCGCGACGAATCCCGACCCGATGATCAACCTCACCTACCTCAACGCGTTCGGGACCGATCCAGCGGTGTGGCCGGTCGCGTCGCCGATGCACCACATCGAGCCCGACATCGGCATCCCCGACTACTTCGTAGCGGCCCGTGGGGTGCAGGTGCGACTGGACCTGCACGTCGAGTGGATCACGACTCTCAAGGCGGCGGGAGTCCCCGTAACGGTCGTCGACGCACGCTCGCTCGACCACGCCCAGGTCTCGGCCGACATCGGCGCCCCCGGCGACACCGTCGTCACCCCGTCGCTCATGACGTTCCTGGACGGGTGCTTCGCCGGAGTCTGACAAGCTGGCCAGACGAGTACCGCAGGCGAGTGACACTGCCGAGCGACGCAGTCACTCAGACACACGCCGAGCAGACACACAGAGGAGTTTCGAATGCCCGTAGACCTGATTCCCGCCCTGCCCGACGACGTGGTCGGGATCATCGCCAAGGGCACTCTGCACCGCAGCGACTACCGCTCCACGATCGACCCCGTGATCGAGGACGCCCTCGGTCGACACGACAAGATCAGCCTGCTCTACGTGCTCGGCGCCGACTTCGAGGGGTTCTCGGGCGGCGCGGCGCTGGCCGACAGCGAGGTCGGGATGGGCAACTTCACCAAGTTCGAGCGGATCGCAGTCGTCACCGATCAGGACTGGATCCGACACAGCGTCCACCTGTTCGGCCATCTCATGCCCGCCGAGGTGAAGGTCTTCGCAGTGGCGGACGAAGCCAGCGCGAGCGAGTGGATCACCTCGCCAAGCACCAAGGGCGACTGACCCGCAGCTGCTGCAGGTCAGAGCAGGCGCTGCATGACGGTGACGTCCAGCCACCGGCCGAACTTGCGGCCGACCTCGCTCTCGTGGCCGATCACCTCGAAACCACACGATGAGTGCAACGCGATCGACGCCTCGTGGTCGGCGACTATCCGGGCGATCATCGAATGGAACCCATGGGCACGGGCGGTGTCGACGAGCGCCCGGAGCAGCAGCCGCCCCACGCCCTGGCCCTGGTGCGAATCCGCGATGTAGATCGAGTCCTCGACCGTCGTTGCGTACGCGGCCCGGTCGCGGTACGGCGAAATGGCGGCGAAGCCGGCGATCGCGCCGGACTCGTCGTCCTCGGCGACCAGCACGATCCGCGCCCCGGCACGGTCCGACAGCCACGCACGCTGCTGTTCGAGAGTCCGCGGGACCAGGTCGAAGGTCGCGGTCGACGTCTCGACCGCCGGGTTGTAGATGCCGCGGATCGCCTCGGCGTCGGCGAGTTCGGCAGGACGGATCTTCACCCCACCACGCTGGCACGACATGGGGGGGGGGAACCACAACAATTTTTTGTTTTGAAAACCCGATAGCGCCCGGGGTGGGAGGGGTGGAGTGC
>CAYVDN010000091.1:326-6020 GCA_964450685.1 uncultured Microthrixaceae bacterium | reverse complement strand
GGGGGGCGGCGGGTGCGGCCGCACGGAGCTCCACCCCCCCCCGCGGGCACGCCTGGGGGGTCGACACCCACACCGTTTGTCGTTGACGACCCCAGGATCGCTCCGGGAGTGAGAGCGAGCTAGAGCGCGTGTGCCTTGTGCTCGGTCGGGTTCGGCTCGATGATGCCGATGACCCCGGTCATCGCCTCGACCCGGGCCCAAGACGCCACGGTGGCCGACTCGGTCAGCAGAACGATCTGCTGGTGCTCGGAGCTGTCGACCATGATCTCGAGAAGCGACGGCAGGACACCCTGTTCGACGTTGGCGAACGGCTCGTCGAGCAACGCCGGGAAGCTCTCGCTCGCGGCGCCCAGGTTGCGAAGCTCGGTCAGTCGGCCGACGACCGCGTGCGCGATGGCGGCGGTGTCGTCCAGGTGGTGTTCGTCCATGCCCGCGGCCGGTGCGACGTGCTGGCGCAGGCGTGCCGCCTCGGAGATGTAGGAGTGGTTGCGCGCTGCCCAGTCGACGTCGACGTCACCGGCCAGCACCGACCAGCGCTGGGCGGCGTCGCGGTGCTCCTCGGCTGCGGTGATGAGACGGCGACGGCTGGTGTCAGACGACAACAGGCTGTTGACCCGCTGGAGGTGGAAACCCAGGTACGACTGCGCGCCTGCGTCCGCCAGGGCGTCGTCCTCGGCCGCACGGGCTGCCTCCATGCGGCGCCAGTAGAGGATCGACACGCCGACCGCGCCCAGGGCGATCAGCGCGAGCGGGATCACCGCCAGCGTGCCGACGAAGCGGACCATCGGCAGCGACAGCAGGGCGGCCAACCCGGCGACCATGAAGGTCACCTTGCGGACCTGCTCGCTCTTGGCCTGGCTGCGCTCGAACTCCTCGTGACGCTGCTCGATGCGTTCGATCACCGCGGCGTCCTCGACGCTGGAGCCGACCGCGTCGGCCTCCTCCTCGAGGCGGCGCTGTGCGGAACGCAACGCCTCGGCAGCGACCCACAGCTGGTCCTGGTCGACCCGGGCGAGCGTCTGGATCAGACGGTCGCGTTCGGTCGCCTCGGCCAGGTCCTGGGCTGTGAAGCGCATCGTGCGGCGGGCGCTGCGCGGGTCGAGACCGGCACGCGAAAGCAGATCGATCTGGCCGTCCGCGTCGACGAACTGCGAGGTCACGTCGACTCGTTCGTCGACGTCGATCACCCGGTGCGCCGCTCCGTTCGGGCGGAAGATCGCGAAGCGGTGGCCGTTGTCGGCCATCAGCTCCATGTGGATACCCGAGCGCGAGTTCCCGAGAGCCCCGATGAACTCGTTGACCAGACCGTCGCGCTCCATCTGCGACAGACCCGAGATGACGGTCAGTCGCGGATGCAGATCGAAGCTGATGCTGTTGTCGCCGGATTCGATGACGAGTCGTTCGAAATGCACGTTCGCTACTTCGGCGGACGGGCCCGAAAGCTTGAGCCCCGATTGGGTCCGATGACCTATCGGATGGGTCGGTTGTGGGTCTCGGACCGGCTCCGCTAACCTGCCCCTCCGGTCCGTCGGCCCACCCGTCGGAAACCGGCCCCCTTAGCTCAGTCGGCAGAGCGCTTCCATGGTAAGGAAGAGGTCGTCAGTTCAATTCTGACAGGGGGCTCCACGTGCGCCGGGTCTCGCTCGGCGTCACCGCCATGGCGGCGTAGCTCAGATGGTCAGAGCACTCGGCTCATAATCGAGGGGTCGTCGGTTCAAGTCCGACCGCCGCTACCACCACGAGGGGTTCACGAAAGTGGGCCGCTGGTGTTCACGAAACCCTGCCCGGATAAGTCCGGGGCGGGGTTTCGTGGCGTTCCGGGGTCATATTTGCCGATCCACGCACCGTCTCGGCGACGACGACGGACGGGATCGACACCTCGACACCGGCCTCCCGAGCAGCGGCCAGCACGGCCCGGGCCCGCAGGTCGTTTCGCTCGACCCGTCGACCCGGGCAACGCTGCGGGTCCAACAGATCTGTCACCCGGCTTGTCCGGAGGGGCCTCCAGGCTCCAGAATTGTCAGCCGTGCCGTCGCGACACCTGTCGTGTCACGGCCCCAGGAATCACCCCGAGGCAAGGATCCACCATGGCTTCCGACAAGCGTGTGAGCGTCACGCTCGAGTGCACCGAGTGCAAGCGTCGCAACTACATCACCAAGAAGTCCAAGGTGAACAGCCGCGAGCGCATCGAGCTCAACAAGTACTGCCGGTTCGAGCGCAAGCACACCCTCCACAAGGAGACCCGCTGACCCAGCGGGGCGCGCGGCCGGCCAGCAGCACTGGCCCGGCTTTCAGGTCCGACACGCCAGGGGCGCCCGCGAGGGCGCCCCTCGCGCGTTACGATTCTGTGTCATGACCTTGGGACCGACCGGCCAGCGCGAGTCCGGCCCGACGGCCGAGCCCGATTCGGTAACCCGCGGCGAGTCCGGCGGGTCCAACGGATCGGTGCAGGACGAGTTGTCCGATCTGGTCGCAGCCGCCCGTGGCGGTGACCGGTCCGCTTTCGAACAGCTCGTCCGGGCCACCCACCGCGACACCTTCACCCTCGCGGTGCGACTGACCGGCAACGAGGAGGACGCACGCGACGTGACCCAGGAGGCGTACCTGCGTGCCTACCGAGGGCTCTCGAAGTTCCGTGGCGACGCGCAGTTCTCGACGTGGATGTACCGGATCACCGCCAACTGCGCCGCGACCTACCTCGGCCGGCGGAACCGTCACCGTCACGACTCCCTCGCCGACCAGGACGAGGTGATCGACCTGCGCCCCGAGGTCGACCCCGAGATGCGTGCCGACGCCTCCGAGTTGCGCGACAGGCTGCTCGTCGCTCTCGACTCGCTGCCGCCCAAGCTCCGTGCCGTCGTCGTGCTGCGCGACGTCTACGACCTGCCCCATGACGCGATCGCCGATGAGTTGGGCATCAGCGCCACCGCGGCCAAGGTCCGCCTGCACCGGGCGCGCCACAAGCTGCGTGCCGAGATCTACCCGGAGCTCGACCAGGTGGCCTCCCGTGCGGTGTGAGGACGCGGCCGTCGTCCTGTTGGACCTCGTCGACGGCACCGATGTGCCCTCCGGGCCGCGACGCGCGCACGTCGAACGCTGCCTTCGCTGTCAGGCCGAGTTGGCCCAGCACCGACGCATCCGTCGCTCGCTGATGTCGCTGCGTTCGCTGACCATCGAACCCGACCCCGACCTGGTGGCCGACGTGATCGAGTCGCTCGCCTCCGCTGCCGTCGTCGGCTCGTCCAGGGTCGGCCTGGGTCGCCACCGCGCCGCCTACGTCGCTGCCGCAACCGCCGCCACGGCCACAGCAGCCGGCGCCGTGCTGCTCGCCTCACGTTCGCGGCGTACCCGGCTCACCCCGACCGGCTGAGCGTCCGGGGCCTGGATGGCCCCGGGGGTCCGCTCGGTCTAACCTGCAGCACGGACGTCGTGTCCCGTCGCCCCGGCGCGTGTCGGGGTGGGGCACAGCGTGCACAGGGCAGTGGCTCAATTGGTAGAGCACCGGTCTCCAAAACCGGCGGTTGTGGGTTCGAGTCCCGCCTGCCCTGCTCGGCCCGAGGCCCGGCTCCCGACCAGCGGGGGCGGGGCCACGGGATGAACAACACGTCGAGAGGGTCCCCAAACGTGGCGATGAACCGAGAGCAGAAGCGAGCCGCCCAACGCGCCGGGCAGCTCAACGCGGACGGTTCGCAGGTGGCGGTCAAGGACCGTCGCGCGCCTTCCAAGAGCCTCAAGAGCGAACGCACCAAGCCGCTGGAGTTCCTGCGCGAGGTCCGTGCCGAACTGCGGAAGGTCTCCTGGCCGACCCGTGAAGAAGTCATCCGCTACTCGATCATCGTGCTGGTGGCACTCGTGCTCTTCACGCTGTTCGTGTTCGGAGTCGACTACGTCTTCGAGTGGTTCTTCCGCACGGTCACCGATCCCACCGGTGGCAGCGCCGGTGCCATGGGTCTGACCGCACCCGGACCGATCAGCTGACGCAGCGACCCGAACGAGCCGATGGAGACACCTGAGATGAGCGACGACACCACCTTCGAAGACGCGACCGAAACGACCGACACACCCGACACGATCGGTGGCGCTGATGCTGCCGAGGCAGTCGAGGTAGCCGAGGAGCCCGCACCGGCTGCTGAGGTGCCGGCCGCTGAAGTCCTAGCCGAGGACGTGCTCACCGAGGACGTGCTCACCGAGGAGGACGTCCTGGCCGAGCCGGTCGCAGAGCCTGTCGTGTCGCCGTACGACCGCCCGGGCAAGTGGTTCGTGCTGCACACGCAGTCCGGCTACGAGAACAAGGTCCGCCAGAACATCGAGGCCCGCACCAAGTCCATGGGGATGGAGGGTCGCATCCACGAGATCGCGATCCCCATGGAGGAGGTCACCGAGATCAAGGGCGGCCGCAAGGTCGTCTCGCAGAAGAAGATGTTCCCCGGCTACCTGCTGATCCGTTGCACCCTCGACGACGACAGCTGGTACGTGATCCGCAACACGCCCGGTGTGACCGGGTTCGTCGGCGCCGGCAACAAGCCTTCGCCGCTGTCGCGCAAGGATGTAGAGAGCTTCATCCAGATGCCCGAGGGCACCGCCGAGGAAGCCACCCCCAAGCGCGCACGGCCCCGTCTCGAGTACCAGCTGCACGAGTCGGTGCGCGTCAAGGAAGGGCCGTTCGCGGACTTCTCGGGCGAGATCGTCGAGATCAACGAGGACCATCTCAAGATGAAGGTGCTGGTCAACATCTTCGGCCGCGAGACCCCCGTCGAGCTGGAGTTCTCCCAGGTCGCCAAGCTGTAGGACCGACCGGTCCCGGTGTCGCCGGGCTCGTCGTGTTGCCGGTGCCTGCACCGATGCACCAGAATTGTCCGTCGCCCTCCGGGACCCTGACGCTGCAACGCGTTCCGGCCCCGCCCCCGGGGAACAGGGCCCGAACCGCAGCAGTCGCTGCACCCAGAAAAGGTTGAACAATGGCCAAGAAGAAGGTCGTCGCCCTCGTCAAGATCCAGATCCCCGCCGGCCAGGCGTCGCCCGCGCCGCCGGTCGGTACCGCGCTCGGTCCCCACGGCGTGGCGATCATGGACTTCTGCAAGGACTACAACGCCCGTACCGAAGCGCAGCGCGGCACGATCATCCCCGTCGAGATCTCGATCTACGAGGACCGCACGTTCAGCTTCATCACCAAGACCCCGCCGGCGCCGGTGCTCATCCGTGAGGCCGCCGGGATCGCCAAGGGCTCCCAGACCCCCGGGCGTGGATCCGTGGCGACCCTCACCGACGCACAGGTCACCGAGATCGCCCAGACCAAGCTTCCCGACCTGAACACCGACGACCTCGAGGCCGCCAAGGCCCAGATCGCCGGCACCGCCCGCTCGATGGGCATCAACGTCGAGAGCTGACCCACAGCGCAACGGCCCCGGGGGAGGACCTCGCCCCCGGCCCCGCCGAAACACGAGGGAGACCACTCCACAAGGAGATCGAAACCATGGCCAAGGGCAAGAAGTACACCGGCAAGCTGCGCGCCTGGACTTACGTGGGGCTGGTTGCGCTATTCTCGACCGTGTCCGGACTCAGCTACGGCGCATGGGTCAATGGCATGTCGCTGTGGCTGCTGGTCGCGATCATCGGCGGCTTTGTCGCCCTGATCGTCGGCACCCTGCATTTGATTGAAACCCGCCGCAAGGCTTGAAAGGGAGAACATCATGC
>CAYVDN010000091.1:0-316 GCA_964450685.1 uncultured Microthrixaceae bacterium | reverse complement strand
AGGGCAAGAAGTACACCGACGCGACCAAGCGCTACGACCGGGAGCACCAGCACACCCCGGCCGAGGCTCTCGAGCTCGCCAAGTCGCTCGCCACCAAGAACTTCGACGAGTCGATCGAGGCGGCCATCCGTCTCGGCGTCGACCCCCGCAAGGCTGACCAGATGGTGCGCGGCACCGTCGCTCTGCCAGCCGGTACCGGCAAGGACGTGCGCGTCGCCGTGTTCGCCCAGGGTGACGCCGCTGCGGCCGCCACCGCCGCCGGAGCCGAGTTCGTCGGCGCCGAGGACCTGGCCGCCCAGATCGAGGGCGGCATGCT
>CAYVDN010000090.1:0-8385 GCA_964450685.1 uncultured Microthrixaceae bacterium | reverse complement strand
CCGCCTCCAGCTCCGCCTCCAGCTCCGCCTCCAGCGACTGGAACAAGTCTAGAACTCGGACGATCTCACGCTGAACGTCGATCGGCGGCACCGGAACTCGGAACCCAGAGTAGATAGAGATCCACTGCCGGGCATGATCCTGCGGGGAGTATCGAATCGTCTGCATCGCATACCAGAGAAATCGCATGGTCGTCGGAGCGTCTGGTCGCAGGGTCAGCATCTTCATTGCGGAGGATTTCGCCTTGAAAGGGAAGTCGACCCACTTGAAGGCGGTTGTGAAGTCATCGAATATGACCACCGGGCTATCAGGAGATGCCTGGTAGATTCCATCGGCCTCGTTGGTGTAGCCAAGAACGAAAGTCTGGCCGGCGGTCAGGACCGGCGTCGCGTGGTCGTCGCTGTAAGCCGTCGAGGAAACCAAGTACTTCGTCGGTTGCTCATAGAGGAGCATGTCGCCGAGCGCCCGGTACTCGACTCCGTCAGGGCAGTGCTCGCGGATGAGGTCGTCGATGCGGCTCATGTGAAGAAGTCCTCGTCGATCTCGACAACCTTGTAGGTGCGATCGATCTGGACGCCGACGCCGTATTCGATCATCAGCTCGGCGAGTCGCCGGCCGTCGATCAGGATGATGCGCGCCGGTACAGTCTCCACCCACTCGACGGCGCCGGGGCTGAAGCGGCTGGTGGTGATGAACACCCCGCCGTCGGCCTTGCCGCTGAGGGCGCCGACGAACCCCTGGACCTCGGGTCGCTGCACCGAGTTGGTCGGCGAGTAGCGCTTCGCCTGGACGTAGACCTTGCTGAGGCCGAGCACGTCCTGGTCGATCACTCCATCGATACCGCCGTCGTTGACGAAGCTGGTCGTAACGCCGCGCCCACCGGCTCCGCCGTAGCCCATCGCCAACAGCAGTTCGACCACCGCGCCCTCGAAGAACGCTGGTTCCTGTTCGACGAGACGGCTCAGAAGCTGCGAGGCAACTTCGCTCTCGATCCGTTCGACACCGTCACGGATCTGCTCGTACGGGTCCACCGCTGCTGCAAGCTCGTCCAGCGAACGGGCCTCGGCGTCCTCGCCCGAAACGTCGGATGCTCCGGTCGACGATCGCCCCGACCGCTGGAGCCACCATTCGTCCCCGTCCTTCGCCAACGGCTTGAGGTCAGCCTCTCGCAGGCCATCGGGGCGTGATGAGAGCAGTTCACGGCCGACGCCGGTGATCACGTAGGTCGCTCGCTTCGGCCTGGCGATCGCGCCGACCCGGTTGAGGAAGTGGACGGCCCAGCTGATGCGGTCGGCTGCTCTGGTGACTCGACCCGACGGCAGCATGCCGGTGCGCTGCTCCTCGGTGAGGCCGACGAGGTCCGAAGCGATCCGGCGGATCTCCCGAGTCGACTTGGGATCGCCGTCGGACAACACCGTGAGCACGGGGACCATGAAGCCTTCCCACGATGGCATCGTGCTCACTGGTCGGTGCTCTCCAGGTCGGCGACGATCTCGTCGATCGCGGTTCGGAGCTCTGCCTGGCGGGCGACGATGCGAGCGATCTCCGCGTTCAGCTCGACGATGTCGACCGCCTCGCGGGTGTCCTCCTCTTCGACGTAGGAGGAGACCGACAGGTTGTAGTCGTTGTCGACGATCTCGGCATTGTCGACCAGCCGGGCGAAGTGGTCGACGTCGCTGCGCGCGACGAAGGCATCGAGGACCGCCTGCTGGTTCTCTGCGGTGAGCTTGTTCTTGTTGCCCGTTCGCACGAACTGGGCCGACGCGTCGATGAACAGCGTGGAGTTGTCGGACTTGGACTTCTTCAGCACGATCACGCACGTCGCGATCGTCGTGCCGAAGAACAGGTCCGGCGGGAGCTGGATGACAGCGTCGACGTAGTTGTTGTCGATCAGGTACTTGCGGATCTTCTGCTCAGCACCGCTGCGATACAGGACGCCGGGGAACTCGACGATCGCCGCAGTGCCGTTGACGGCCAGCCAGCTCAGCATGTGCATCGTGAAGGCGAGGTCAGCCTTGCTCTTCGGAGCGAGCACGCCCGCGGGTGAATACCGGGGGTCGTTGATGAGGAGAGGGTTGGCGTCGCCCTCCCACTTGGTGGAGTACGGCGGATTGGAGACGATCGCCTCGAACGGCTCGTCGTCCCAGTGGGCCGGCTCGGTCAGCGTGTCGCCGTGCGCGATGTCGAAGCGTTCGAAGTTGATGTCGTGCAGGAACATGTTGATCCGGCACAGGTTGTAGGTCGTGAGGTTGATCTCCTGGCCGAAGAACCCCTGCCGCACGTTCTCCTTGCCGAGCACCTTGGCGAACTTCAACAGCAGCGACCCCGAACCGCACGCAGGGTCGTAGACCTTGTTCACCTCGGTCTTGCCCACGACGGTCATCCGGGCGAGCAGCTCGGAGACCTCCTGCGGGGTGAAGAACTCGCCGCCGGACTTGCCGGCGCTCGACGCGTACATCGTCATCAGGTACTCGTACGCGTCGCCGAACGCGTCGATCGTGTTCTCCGCGAAGTCGCCGAGGGCGAGGTCGCCGATCGCGTCGAGCAGCTTCACCAACTGCTCGTTGCGCTTCGCGACCGTTGACCCGAGCTTCGAGCTGTTGACGTCGAGATCGTCGAAGAGACCCTTGATGTCGTGTTCGCTGTCGCTGCCGACCGCCGATCCCTCGATGTGTCGGAACACCGCTTCGAGCGTCTCGTTCAGGTTCTCGTCGGCCCGGGCGCGGCGACGCACGTTGGCGAACAGCTCGCTCGGCAGGATGTAGAAGCCCTTCTCGCGAACCGTCTCGGCCCGACCGAACTCGGCGTCGGCGTCGCTGAGGCTCGCGTAGTCGAAGCCCGCGTTGCCGGCCTTGCGCTCGTGCTCATTGAGGTACGCGGCGAGGTTCTCCGAGATGAACCGGTAGAACAGCGTGCCGAGCACGTACTGCTTGAAGTCCCAGCCGTCGACGCTGCCCCGCAGATCGTTCGCGATCCGCCAGATCGTCTTGTGCAGCTCAGCGCGCTGCGCTTCCTTCGTCATCCCACCGCTTCCATCACCGGTTCAGTCCGGTCGACTGTACGGCAGCACCAGTGGCCGCCTCCGCTCCTCGAATCGCTCTGAGGTTCACGGTCCTGCCGTGAACGTCGGTTCCGCACCGGGCTGCAACGCCTCGAGCACTTCGAGTGCTACCCAGCGTTTCGATCGACCGGGGATCCCCTGGACCTCGGTCACGATGCGGGCGGATTCGAGACGGCGGACAAGGTTCAACGCTCCCTGCAACGTGACGCCCAGGTCGCTGGCAACCCGCGACGTGGTCAGGACTGGGTTCTGGAAGATCGTGTCGACGAGCGCTGCGGCGCGAGAGCGGTCATCGGCGAGCCGGCCGCGAAAGTCCTCCCTGATGTCGACCAGGCGCTCGGCCCGGCTGACCGCATCGGTCGCGAGCTGGGCGACTCCGGTGAGGAAGAAGCGGAGCCACTCGGCCAACTCGCCTCGTTCACGAACTGCCTGGAGCCGGTCGTAGTAGTCGCTGCGATGCTGTTCGAAGTAGGCGCTGAGGTAGAGCAGCGGGTCAGGGAGGAGGCCCATCTCTGCCAGCAGGAATGCGATCAGCAAACGCCCGAGCCGGCCGTTGCCGTCGAGGAACGGGTGGATCGTCTCGAACTGGTAGTGGACGAGCGCGATCCGCACCAAGGGGGGAATCGAGGGGTGGTCCTCGTGGAGGAAGCGCTCCAGGTCATCCAGGGCCGCTCGCATGTCGTCGAGCGGCGGTGGGACGAACACGGCGGTCTCGGGCCGGTTGTCGGGTGAGCCGATCCAGTTCTGGGACTTACGGAGCTCACCAGGTCGACGCTCCTGACCACGAACGTCCGCCAGGAGGATCCCGTGCACCTCACAGAGCATCCGTGCAGAGATCGGCAGCGTGGCCAGGCGGTCGAGGCCGTACTCGAGCGCATCGATGTAGTTGGTCACCTCGCGAACGGGACCTTCGGCAGTCTTGCGCGCCTGGGCATCGAAGACGTCGGAGAGCGACGCCTGCGTCCCTTCGATGCGGCTGCTCGCCAACGCCTCGCGAGCCACATAGGGCCGGATCAGCAGATGGGGGTTCGGCAGGAGATGCCCGGCACCCGCCAAGCGGCCAAGGGCCCGGTCCGCTTCGGACAGCGCCAGCACGGTCGCCGTGTCGAGGTCGAGGTTGCGGGCCAAGGGGGAAGGCCGGAACGCCAGGTAGCCGGTACGACCAGGGGTCTTCACCACGGATCCGAACTCCGGAGCTACAAAGCGACTTGAGTCCACTACGCCAAGCTACAATACAACGGCTGAGTTCTTGTAGCTTGGTTCCCGGAGCCAACACGTCTTGCACCTCCCGATGGCGGCCCGACGGCCCCATCGGCGCATCCGCTGCAACCTGACCGCGACGAATCTGACACTGCCCCTTTCACCGAAGCGCATGGGCGTCAGCACGGTGATCTCGCCGACTGCGTCGGTATCGCTGCTGTGGTCACCGGACTTGGGACTACCGCGGATTCTTAGCTCCAACAGCTATGAGCGGCGCAGAACGATACGAATCGGCCAGACCGCTTCCTGCGACGCTGTCCATGACATCGGCGACGACTCCGAACTGCACCGCTCATCGGCGTCTCCTCGGACCCCCGGCTCCGAGGAGACCATGGGCGAGGATCATCCCGTTCCCAGGCCAAAGGATGACCGAGATCGGAGCTAGATCGAGGCAACTCTCCCGCTACATCCGAGGCGCATCCAGCGCCATTGGACACTTGGAATGTAGCTTCGTGATCGATACGGTTCGAGCATGAAGTCGCGTGACGTGATGCGGCTGCTCGACGAGCTGTCGGCATCCCAGTGGGGGATGGTGACGACGGCGCAGGCGGCGGCGCACGGTGTTCCACGGCTCGACCTCTCCCGACTCTGCCAGTCCCGTCACCTCGAGCGGCTGGCGCACGGGGTATATCGCGACGCCGGTGCTCCCTCCGAGGAGTTCGAGAGTCTGCGGGCCGCCTGGCTGGCTGCTGACCCGTCGCACACCGCCGAGCAGCGCCTCGGGGACTTTGCGGGCGGTGTGGTCGTGATGGGTGGGTCGGCGGCATCGCTGCACGGTGTCGGTGACCTGCCTGCCGATCGGCACGAGTTCAGCGCGCCTGTTCGCCGCCAGACCCAGAGGCGCGAGGTCAGCTACCGGCAGCGCCAGCTCGAACCCGGCGACGTCACGCTCGCCCACGGTCTCCCGGTGACCACGATCGAACGGACCATCGCCGACCTGGTCGAAGATCGGACCGACCTGAGCCTTGTCGCCGAAGTGCTCCGCGACGCTGCGCAGAGTCGACAGTTCGACACCGAGCGACTGACGGAACTGCTTTCCCCGCTCGCTGCGCGCAACCATCTGCGCAAGGACGACGGCGACGCACTGCTCCGTCACCTCACCGCGCTCGCCGGCCTCGACACCGCCTCCCTCGTCGAGGAGATCTCGAGATCGGAGACACTGAGCGCGCTGGTCGCCGCCGACAACCTGTCTCGCTTCTCACCCGTCGACCTCTCCGACCCAGTCATCGGCGCGGCCACCCGGGAAGCGCTGCGGGAGTTCAATGAGTCCGTCGCCCGGTCGGTGCAGGAGTCGCTGGCTCCCGCCCTGGAGGCATTCGCTGCATCCATCGAGATGCCGCGTCTACATGGTCTGGAAGCAGCACTCGCCAAGATCGCGGAACAAGTCGCCCTCGACCTGCCAACGCAGGAGCTCCTGGCATCGTTCGGCAACGAGTGGGCGGACTCGCTCACGAAGGCGGTCGCCGCTGCCGGAGCCGACCTACCGCAGGCGAGGACCGCCATCGAAGCGGCCAGCAACATCGAGGTGGAGCGCACCCATGGATGAGCCCGAGCCGTACGCGAGGGCGAAGGGGGTCGAGGACGCCATCAAGGCTGCGGCGAAGCGGGCGAACGCAGACGACCCGGCACTCACGGCGAATGAGCGCATCCGGCTGGAGTACTTCAACCGGTTCCTCAGCCGCGTGTTCTCCGACGGTCCGAACTCCGAATGGGTCCTCAAGGGCGGCACGGTCATGCTCGCCCGAGTGGGGTCAACCCGGGCCACGCTCGACATCGACCTCTACCGCGGCGGCTACGGGGTCGACGACGCGGTCGAGGACCTGAGACGCCTGGCGGCCCGTGATCTCGGCGATCTCTTCCGGTTCGTCCACAGAAGAAGGGCAGCATCGGTGTCGACCTCTCCGCCGGAGCGGAGCTGACCGCCGAACCCACGATCACCTGATGCCTTCGTCCCTCTGAGACGTCCCGTGCGCCGTCCTCACCGTTCAGGGTGCGGCGTTGAACGGGCTACGGTCGCGAAGGAGGGCGAGGTAGCGCTCTGCAGGTCCTCGGTCCCGGGTGAGCGGACCTTGTGACGCCGGCTTGATCCAACCGGTGGCCAGGTCGACGTAGCCGAGATCGAGGATGCCGTCGGTCGGGTTGACCAGGGTTCCGTACAGGAGGTCTTTGCCCTTGGACTGCCAGCGGGAACCGACGATCGCCGAGCAGTACAGGCGGCCGAAGAGTCCCAGCAGGCGTCCTCCTGTGACGGGGATCGTCAGCTTGGGGACATCGCGCGGGGTGAGCTGGAGCCCCGTCGGGGTAGCAGCGCGCAGAACCGCCTCGACCATTGCGTCGTCGCGGTGATCGAGGTGGAGCGTTCCATCGAGCACGTTCTTGAATCCGTACTGCTCACCGTCCTCGTCTCGCACGTAGACGTGGTGCTTCCCGTAGCGCTTCCACTGGTTGAGGAAGAGAAAGCGATTGGCTCGATCGAACAGTTCACCTACCTCAACCCCGTCCACCTGCTGTAGCCCGGTCGCTGCCGACGGCACTGTTCCCGCTGCCGGGAACGCGTCGAGCAGGAGCGCGACCATCGAGTCGACCTGTGCGGAGGAGTAGCTCGTACGGCTGGACTGCACCGCCTCGAGGAGGTGCCCGACTCCCAGCACCACGGCCTCGCCCACGGCTTCGGGACCGAACGCTGGCTGGGTGGTGATTACCAGCGCCATGTCGACGGGGCCGTCGATCCCCAGCGCTGAGCTCACCGCCTCGCGCTGGGCGGCCAACTTCGCGAGCGCTTTGTCCTGGTTCCAGGTGCCGTTGTAGAGCCGGCCGTTGCGTACCGACAGTTCGCCGTTCCACGCCTTGGCGTCCAGCACGATGACCGATCCGGGGCCGACCACGATGTGGTCGATGTTGCCGCCGGTTGGCATCACCCGGTCGTGCAACATGAACCAGCCCTCGGCGCTCAGCGGGGAGAGAGCCTGGGCAACCGCTTCCTCGCCGGCAGCACCCGCGGCCCAATCGTTCGAGACCTTTCGAGCGTTCGCCGCCTTGCGCTCCAGGTGCTCAGCAGCGCGTACCGCATCCTCGGCCTTCTTGCGAGCAGCCTGACCTGGTTCTCCGTGTTCCATGGGTCCTCCCCATGGGCATTGTAGAAGAGCGCTGACGAGCGGACCAGCAGGTACGTCTGGTGATCAGGCGTTCGCGACGTCGCTACGTGTGACCAGTGAAGAACGCCCCATACGGAACCGCAGTGGCGCGGTAGCATGACACCATGACGAGGAACATGACCGTTCGGCTCCCGGATGAGCTGGCCGCTGACACCGAGGCACTTGCTCGGGTCGAGGGAAAGAGCGTGAACGAGACCATCAAGGACGCCCTTTCCGCCGCGATCGACCAGCGTCGCCGAGACCCCAAGTTCAAGAAGCGCGTACAGCAGATCATCGACGAGGACCGCGAGCTGCTCGAGCGACTCGCGAAGTGAGCGTCGAGTACCTCGACCTCGCCGACTACATCGGAATCGCAGCAGCGGTCACCGGCCTCGACGAAGGCCTCATCGCGAGGATCGCCAAGCTCGACCTGGCCGACTCGGCCCTCCATGCGCCCGCCGCGGGCTTCGGCGACGACGACTTCTACCCGGACTTCGTCGACAAGGCGGCGGTCCTCGTCGTCAGGCTCGCCAAGAACCATCCGTTGCCCGACGGCAACAAGCGCGTCGCCTGGGTCGCGCTCCGCTACTTCCTCATGCTGAACGACTGGACCTGGGTCGATTCACCTGCCGTGGACGATGCCGAGCGTGCCGTGCTCTCGATCGCCTCGGGCGAGTGGGACGAAGCGGAGACCGCGTCCTGGCTGCGGCCCCGGATCGGGCCTGGCGACATCGAGTAGACGCTCGTCCGCCTGCTAATCCCTTGCTAATCCGCGGTGGCGAATCGGGTGGATCGAGCGGCACGGCGTGGACGCGAAACCCTTGAGTTTCCGGGCTACAGTCGACGCAGCCTCACGGTGTGGACGGTCCAAGGACGCCTTGTAAACAGCAGGTCAGGAGTTCGATTCTCCTCTCGGGCTCTGTTCAGACCCG
>CAYVDN010000089.1:0-9228 GCA_964450685.1 uncultured Microthrixaceae bacterium | reverse complement strand
GCCGGCTGGGAGCTCGATCGTCGAGCACGCCGTGCTCGATGGCGCGGATGCATGCTGCGTCCCGTTCCTCCCACATCTGGGCGAGCGTACGAGCACCCCCGCGCGATGTCCCCCGACTTCCTTCGTCGGCACGGTGGTCGCGACCAACAACCTGTTGACGATGCTCCTATAGAGCGTCAAGGGGTTCTGGCGGGTTCTCGAGGAGCCGGTAGAGGCGTCGTCCGACGTAGCGCTTGAGGCATCGGGTGGCGTCTCGCTTGGTCTTGCCGCGAGCGATGGCTGCGTCGATGTAGGCGCGGGTCTCGTCGTCGTAGCGGATCCGGACGGTGACGATGGTGTGCAGTGCCCGGTTCAGCCGGCGGTCGCCGCCGCGGTTGAGCCGGTGACGGTTCTGGGTCTGTCCGCTGGTCGCCTCGATCGGCGCGACGCCGGCGAGGCGTGCGAACGATGCTTCGTTGCGACAGCGTCCGGGGTGGGACCACGACACGTAGACCTGGGCGGCGCAGACGGGTCCGACGCCGTACTCGTCGAGGAGCTGCGGAGCGACCTCGACGACGAGGCTCTTGAGCTCGCGGTCGACATCGGTGATCTCGGCATCCAGGGCGCGGATGCGACGGGCGAGGATCCGAAGCGACGTCTTCGTCATGGAGGTCTCGTCACGTCCGGACGGCCGGAACGCGGCGCAGCGCTTGATGAGATGGCCCGTGGTGAGCCCTCGGAGTTCCTCGCGCAGCTCCGTCGGTGCAGTGACGAGCAGGCCCTTGAGCTGGTTGATCGTCGCGACCCGTGACCGCTGCGCGCCGCTGCGAGCGACGAGCAGAACCCGCATCGCTTCACGGATCCCGCGGGCACGGGGCTGGGCCCACTTGTCTCGGCCGAGCAGTTCCCGTGCTGCTCGCACGGCGTCGAGCCCGTCGCTCTTCGCTCCGTCGCGAGCAGCTCGGGTGGCGGGCCGATCGAACTCGACGACCCACTCGCCGGCGTCGCTGAGCGTGGCGGCGAGCCCTGCCCCGTAGGACCCCGTGCCCTCGATCGACCACACCCGGCCGTCGCCGGTGCTGTGGTCATCGGCCCACTCGACCAACGCTCGGTAGCCGGCGGGGTTCGCTGCGAACTCGGCGCGGGCGAGCTCGCCCTGGGTGCGCGAGTCGATCACCGCCGCGGTGACCCGGTCGCGGTCGGGGTCGACCCCGATGACGTGATCGACCAGTTCTGTCAGCATGTTCATGACGCCTCCTTCGTGGGTGTGTCCGGTTGGTGCCGGCCTGGGTTCGGACCGCGACGGCAGGACAGAGAAGGGTCACGCACCTGGTGCGGACAAGCTCCTGATCAGGCCAGCAGCGGGGCCAGGCCGGCACCAGCAACCCGCCGGACATATCGCTGCGAAAGACACCTGAACGGGGTCGGCGCGCTTATGGGTCACGACGGGTCACCGGTGCCAGCCTGCACGAAGATCCCGAACGAAATCCCCGCTCCCGCATCCTCTCTGCGCGCTTAGCAGGGCATGGAACAGCCGTCGCTCTTCGACACCGAACCCCTCCTCCTGACGATCCCGGAAGCGGCGCACATGCTGGCGATCGGGCGAACGCTCGCGTACGAGCTGATCGCTGCCGGCGAGCTGGAGGTGGTGCACATCAATCGCGCTGCTCGCGTGCCGCTCGACGCGGTGCATGCGTTCGTCGAGCGGCGACGGGCCGGCGACGGTGTCGGCGTCAGCCGGTAGCGTCCGGCCATGGCGTCGATCCGTCGGCTCAACACCGCCCAGGGTGTCCGCTACGAGGTGCGGTGGCGACCCGCACCGGGCCAGACCGAACGCTCCCGGCGCTTCGACTCTCTGGAGCGGGCGAAGGCGTTCAAGTCGCAAACCGAGGCCGCCCAGAGCCGCAGCATCGCGTACGACCCGACCGGAGGACGAATCCCGTTCCGCCGCTACGCCGAGCAGTGGCTCGAAGGTCGGACGCTGGCAGCGACCACCAGGGACAACTACGCCGAGACACTCGAACGCCACGTCTACCCCACCTTCGGCGCCACCCCGATCGGCCGGCTCACCCCCGACGAGATCCGCCGCTGGCACCGTCCGCTCCGCGAACGCATCCCCTCGACCGCCTCACGGGCCTACCGGATCATGCACGCCATCCTCTCCACCGCCGTCGAAGACGACCTGATCCCCCGCAACCCGTGTCGCATCAAGGGCGCCGGATCCGACCCGCACACCGAGCGGCCCTTCGTGCCCGCTGAGGTCGTCCTGGCGCTTGCCGACATCGCCCACGCCCGGATCCGCCCGATGATCCTCGTCGCCGGCTTCGCCGGCCTGCGCTACGGCGAGCTGCGAGCGCTGCGGCTCCGCAGCTACGACCGTCTGCATGGCACCCTGACCGTGCGGGAGTCGATCGACAAGCGCTCCCGTCGCAAGACCACCAAGACGGACTCGAGTCAGCGCACCGTCACGCTCCCCCGCTTCGTGCTCGACGCCATCGACGCCCACCTGACCACATTCGTCAGCGGCGACCCCGATGATCCGCTGTTCCCCGGCGAAGCCGGCGGCATCATCAGCGACGGCTGGTTCCAGCGCGAGTGGCGTGCCGCGAGGTCTGCACTCGGCCTGAACGAGGTGCATTTCCACGATCTGCGCCACGCCGCCGGCACGATCGCGACGCAGCAGGGCGCGACGATGCGAGAGGTGATGGCCCGCCTCGGCCACTCCACCACGTCCGCTGCGATCCGCTACCAGAAGGCCGCAGCCGACCGCGACCGAGCCCTCGCCGAGCGGCTCGACGAGCTGGTCGACGGGCTGCGGACCTCGACGAACGACAGACGGCCCGATCCGGCCGACCGCCCCGCGAGCGCCGCGGGTCTTTCGCGGGGCGCAGGGTTGACGCGTCAGCGTCAACGGAACACGAAAACCGAAGAATCCCCTGCATCTGCAGGGGATTCCTTGGAGCACCCCCAACGGGATTCGAACCCGTGCCGCCACCTTGAGAGTTCGACCAAGGCTGTCCGGCCAGTGTGGTCGAGTGGCAATCTGCCCGGTCTGTCAGGGTTCTCGGCCCAGCTTGTCCGACGAGATCGATCGCGTCACGCCCAGTGGATTACCAACCGGACTACCAGCGCTCGCGGCTCAGCTGCTGCCCTGGAGCGAGCGAAGCCAGCGGTAAAGATCTGAGACGCTCTGGAGGTCTTCCGGGGGATTCGCGTCGGGGCACCCCGCCATCGCCGCGACAAACTCGATCAACTCGGCGAACTGAATCGAGTCCAACCCGATGTCCTCGAGTAGCAGATCCTTCATCTCAACTGGACGAGCTAGATCGAACTCGACCTGCAACGCCTCCAAGAATGCTGCAGGGGTGGGCGAATCAGGCCTACTGACGGACGCTTGGCGGAACCGCTCCCACTCGGCGCGGTAGATAGCGGATGTGACCAGATCCCAGTGCCTTCCGTCGAAGAAGACATGACTCCGCAAACGCCCCTCCTCGCTGGCGACATTGCGGAGTCCGGTGTCGAACTGATGCTGGTTGTATTCAATCGCCTCTATATAGACCTTGCGGAAATCCCAGCAGCGGAATAGGTGATCCACCAGACATGCCACCCCGTCAATTGTCACACCGCTCATGCGATGCGCCGGGTCCGAAACTGCACCAACATAGATCCATCCATCCCGAAGATTCTCGGCGTACGCGTTCACGAGCCCAACTCGGCC
This sequence comes from uncultured Microthrixaceae bacterium, assembly GCA_964450685.1. GTDB lineage: Bacteria > Actinomycetota > Acidimicrobiia > Acidimicrobiales > Microtrichaceae > JBAOHV01. The sequence goes on along the minus strand of CAYVDN010000089.1, from coordinate 5,531 downwards.
GCCAGTAGCTCTGCTCAAGACAAGGAGCTGCAGGAACGTTCCATGATTCACAGTCTCGGGGTAACGACTGAGTTCAGGAAACGTCCCGCGGTGTCTCCAGCGATAGTTGTTCGCCTCACAGGTCGATATGTAGTAGACGAAATCGAGATCAGTGGGCAGGACGGGCCGCAGAACGCAGAGCCTGCCCGTAATTCCAGGAATGGGGACGCTCGCCTGGGCGTCCATCGACTCGGGTTCACGCACGATTCACTCCCTGCGCCTCGATCTGACAGCAAGTTCCAGGATCCCGATCGATACCGCGGCTACAAGTGCGACACCGAAAGCGGCTTCGACGCGTGCCTCCCGAACCAAGCCTGCGGGCTCTCCGGCCGCAGAGGCAATCCACCCGTAGGCAAGGCCCAGCAACGCGGACCCCAGAATCGCCGACAGCCCGCACCATCGAAACAGCGCTCGAATCTCCGGTTCGGACGCGCCGAGCTCAGAGAAAGCCCAGTCGCTGAGGGAAGGGTCTTGAAAGGCATTGAACAGATTGAGCGCAAGCGCTAGGAGCAGAAGGCCAACAGATGCGAATGCAAGGGGAACGAACCACCCGAGAATCGGGCTCGGCCCAAGAGTGCGCCACCCGAAGATCTCGAAATTGGTGAAGCGACTCCCGAGGGCCGACTGCAGGGCCGTGTACTCCGACTCGCTCGCCACGCGAGCCAGTGCAGTCGCGCCAACTCCGGATCCAGGTTGCTGGGTCCAGTCCATAAGCCGCACGTCTAGGACAAGGTCCGTCAATTCGGAGCGAGCGGTGGCAGTTACCTTCTCCGGCTGCTCGCAGACTGGGTCCGAGATCGAGGCGACTTCAGCGACTCCTTCGCAATCACCCAACAAGGTTCCACCGACCACCGGTAGCACCGTGACTCGACCCTCGAGTGACGACGCCAACTCCTGCACTCCTCGAAGATCGGACGACTGCCATTTCGCCACCACTGATCGGTTGGAGAGACCATTCGATTCGGACGGAGCGCTCGCAGCGAATGAAATCGACGTCGCCAGAGTGACGATGAATGCGCCATAGGTCACTACGGCGACGAGCCAGGCGACTCGCGGCTCACCTGCCGCGAGCCTCCGCTGAGCAATCAACCGCGGCGCAGAGCGGTACTTCTCCAGGAATGGGGCCATGGCTCGCATCACTGGTCGAGCGACGAAAGGAATCAGAACGGCGATGAAGGTGCAGAGCAACATGAAGTGCAGCGGGCGGTAGGTCGACGGCAGCAGCTCGCCGACGAGCGACGCAAACAAGGGGAGTGTCAAGACCCAACCCGGGACTCCCTTCGACCTTGAAGCATGCCGGCGTGACAAGCGATCACTGAGCTGTGCGACGGCAACCGCCACAGCGACGGCGAGGCATAGGAACGCAAGGGCTGCGATGGCCAGGGATTCCGGGCTGGGTCGCGCATCTCCTGGCAGAAACCGCAGCTGGCCTCCCGGAATGGCGACAATCTCGCCACTCACGAGCCAGAAGCACAATGTCACCAGCAGGCAGACCGGCAGGGTCAGGGTCAGCGACTCGAATGCATCGACAGTTGCGAGTTGCCAGTTGCCGCAACCCAACGACCTAAGGGAGCGCCGACGTTCAGCCCTAGCTGGCGACCGTGCTGCTTGTCCGACTGCCAGCAGAAGCGCGGCGGGAACCCAGAGGAGTACCGCTGCCGCGGAGGTAGCTTCGGCACGAAGCGGGACCCGCTCGTCCAATCGGGACGATTCGGATACCGGCCGACCGGTGGGTCTTTCGGGAACCCGACTATCGCTGCCTGCAACCGTTGCCGGTCGAAGCGCATCCGGAAAGTCCTCGAACCCAAAGCCTAGGAGTGTTGCTCCGCTTGGAGCGTTGGGCGTTCCTGCCGGAGCCATGGCGAACACTAGATATTCCCCAGAGAAGGCGGTCAGTGCACTCCAGTCGACAGCGCTATTGCCTCGAGAGACGCGTAGACCGTAAGACTGGGTGAAGGCTGAAGGTCCCCCAATATCGTCAAGCAATGCTGGCGAGACGAAGGCTTCGCCCGGTAGCGGCTGAGAGTTGGAGAACTCAGGGATCTTGGCGCTCACGCGACTGCCCAACCAGAACAACTTGAACTGTCGGCCGTTATATATCGGCATGCTCTTGCCCAACAGCGGGAGCCCGCGGCGGCTGTCGGACAGGCTGACGATCGGTGACCGCGCCAAGTCCCTCTCAGCGTTGGTTAGCGCTACCGAGACTAACGACAGCCCTGCCAACATGGCGGCAAGAGACACCACCGAAGTGGAGACTAAGATCGCTGCTCGGCGCCGCTGTCCTGGTCCTCGGGAGCGCGCTATTCGCGCGCCTAGTTTGGCCAGCACTACAACAATCAATGAACTACTCGACTTGCTGAGATAGTCGTACGATGCGGTCGCACAGCGATGCGACATCGGCATCATGGGTAGCCATGAGCAGACAGCGATCTCGGGAGAACTTTGCCAGGTCGACAAGAAGGCTCGCTACGGTCATTGCGTTGCCGTGGTCGAGTGAGGCGGTGGGTTCGTCGGCTAACACTAGAGGTGCAGGGTGAGCCCACGCCCTAGCGACCGCAGCGCGCTGGAACTCGCCACCTGATAGATGGGCCAAGCTCCGGCCTTCTTGTCGTTCGAGACCGACCCGGGATAGCGCCTCGGCCGCATCCTGCTCTGCAGTCGCTGCTGGAACGCGATCCAACAGAAGAGGGAGCGCAACGTTCTCCCACACCGACAGCTCGGGCAGTAGGCCCGGGTCCTGATCCACGAGCGAGATGAGACGACGCGTCTGCTGCGACCTCTTGCGCCGGGGCAAACTCGATAGATCAACGTCGCAGACGGTCGCCCGACCCGTAGTCGGCCTGATCCGGCCAGCGATCAGCTTCAGCAAAGTGGTCTTGCCTGAACCGGATGGGCCCATCACAGCAACAGACTCACCAGCTGCGATGTCAATGGAAGTCGGAGGTAGAACCCATTGGCTTCCGACCTTGAGTCCGCAGCCATCAACTGCTAGCAGGGGCCTTGATTCCCTCTGCATCGTCTACGGCGCTACTTCCGGCGTCGCCGGAACGAGATCAGCCACCGTTGGCCCAAGCTCCGAACTGATCAGGCAGTACCGGAATCTCCTCCACCACACGGTGAATTGCGAAGATCCGACCGACGTTGGAGGAGTTGCTGGGACAGCTATCGTTGTTTCCATCACTGTCGGTCATGAACGGGCGGTACTGCACTCCATTCACCAAGTCCACATCATTGTGCACCTGGTGGCCATCAGATTCCTTGTCACAAACCTTGATGTTGTCACCAGCGCTGCCACCTCCGCCGGCAGCGTTCCAGCCGGCAGATACGTCGCTACCTTCCGTTGAATTGGCTGCATCGAGGGCGTGGCCACCGAGTTTGAACGTCGCGCCCGCCACAAGTACTGCACCCACTACGCGAGTCTGACTAGATCCGAACATCCCTGAGCCTCCCAAGTCGATCACCGTTACCCAGAATACATTGCGGCCGTCGCGGGTGTGCCTGCAAGCATCTCATGGGGTTGATCTACTGAGCCCGCGGAGGTCAACGCCTGAGCCGCAAGGCTCAACTCGGCGCCCGCACCGCTCGCACTGCCCGGCTAACCCCAAGTTCCGCGTGCAACTCCGGATGGCAATGACGGGGCTGACCCTGCTGCCGCAGTCCGGTGGCCGCGCTCTCCCATGGGACGGCGAGCCCAGACCGGTGACCCCCGAGCAGTTGTCAGACTGAATCGCCCAGAGTTGCCTGGAGAGTTGAAGTTCCCGCGCGCCCATCCTTCCCACCGTTGTCAACAGCATGGCGACAAGCACTGTCTCTTCTACTCACGATCCGCTGTCTGGCGATTCTGCAGAGCGCCACCCACCTTCGTACGCGGCTGCTTCGGCCAGTTCGCCGACGTAGCGACCCGCCGTCAGACCCTCTTCCATCGCAGCGGCACGCAGCACCGCCCATCGATCATCGTCCACATCGACACGAAGGAACCGTCGCCGCGGTATCGGATCTCCCTCGCCCGGCGATCGACGACGCCGCGACGACGGCGGACCTGACACCGACCCTGCAGCGAGCAACTCCACCTCGACACGGACCAGCTCGCCGAGCCACCACACCAGCCACAGCCGGCGCTGAACGGCTTCCCGCTTCAGCACCGCCCACGCCTCGTCGTCGACCTCGATCCGCACCGGCCGTCCACGCCGAGAACCATCCGCGCTCACCACCCGCCGTTCCGCGCGACGAAGCTCCCGCTCCACACGCTGCTCGAGCGCCCGGATCCGCCGCTCAGTCAGCACGCGCTGTCGACGCAGCTCCGCCTGCTCCTCGTACAGCGCGTGCCGCCGCTCGAACAGCTCCCTGAACCGAGCCAGCTTCTCGCGCTCCTCCTCCACCCGAGCCTCGACGCCCACCAACAACTGCTCCTCGGTCGCGACCGCCTCAGCCCAACGACCATGGGCTGAGGCACCGCCAGTCGGCCCTCCGCACGTGCTCGTTGACGGCTCCGATTGTGGAGGCAGCCCGCTCACCGATGCACCACCCCGCCGCCACCTACCGAGCGCTTCCACCCGATGCTTCCGCTAGTTCCGCCTGCGGAACTCGCCAGTCTGTGCCCTCTCCTGACCACGTCCGGAACGCATCGGTCGACCCTCACGAACGACTGCGACACCGGCGCCGGCACGGTCACGGCTCCACCGAGCCCAACGCAGGGCTTGGTCGATCAGTGCCGGTGAGCAGCTGCTCCACGACGAGGCGGGGCACGACCAGCCGGCGCCCGAGCCGGACGGCCCGAAGCTCCCCCCGCCGCACACACTCGTACGCCGACGAGCGCGAGATCCCCAACACCGTCGCCGCCTCCTCGACCGTCATCGTGGATCGTTCCATGTGCACCTCACAGGTCTGCTCAGCACCGGGCGGACAGCGCCCGGCACCCACCTATGCGCGCGCTGCTTCGCGAACCGGCTCGAGTGCGGTGCGTCAGCCATCGAGGAGGCTCCCCAGGAGATCCGCCGCCTCCCGGTCCGCCTCTGGCACGAAGTGGCTGTAGATCGACAGCGTAGTGGTCGGGCTGGCGTGGCCGAGTCGGTTGGCCACCGTCTTCGGATCCACGCCGTTCGAGATCAGCCGGGTGGCCACGTAGTGGCGGAGGTCGTGCAGCCGGACGGAGTCCAGTCCGAGACCATCGCGGAGCTTGGCGAACCGCCGGCTGGCGCTGTCGGGTCGCCAAGGACGAGATCCATCCGGCTCGTAGCTCAGCACGTAGCTCGACGGCATGAGGTCCACGCCGAACGACGCTGCCAGCTCCCGGCAGGCTGTGCGGTGCCGCTCGAGCAGTGCGGCCGAGGCGTCGTCGATCGCCACTCGACGCACCCGGTCGGTCTTGGTCTCCTTGCGGATCACCTTGCCCTTGGCGATCACGACCGAGGAGCTGATCTCGACCGACCGAAAGTCCGTGGACGCTCCTATGTCCAGTCAGGTGTGGGTGGGTGTTCCAGGAGGCGGAAGAT
>CAYVDN010000088.1:0-9629 GCA_964450685.1 uncultured Microthrixaceae bacterium | reverse complement strand
CAGATCGCCTACACGGCATCGAAGGGCGCCGTGTTGTCGATGACCCGTGAGATCGCCGTCATCTACGCTCGCCAGGGCATCCGCGCCAACGCCCTCTGCCCCGGCCCGGTGCTCACCCCGCTGCTCGCGAAGTACCTCTCCGACGAGGAGAAGCGTCAACGCCGCCTGGTGCACATCCCCATGGGTCGTTTCGGCGAGGCGATCGAGATCGCCAACGGCGCGCTGTTCCTGGCCTCCGACGAGTCGTCGTTCATGACCGGCCAGTCGCTGCTCGTCGACGGTGGCATAACGGCCGCCTACACGACCCCGGAGTGAAGCGATGACGACTACCGGACGCATCACCCTCGACGACCTGCAGGCGTTGGTTGCACAAGACCTGATCGACACCGTCGTCGTCGCCTTCGTCGACATCCAGGGACGCTTGATGGGCAAGCGGGTAACGGGCAGGTTCTTCCTGGACCACGTCGCTGGTACCGACGGGACCGACGGCGAGGGCATCGAGGCGTGTGACTACCTGCTGACAGTTGACGTCGACATGAACGTGCTCGAGGGTTTCCGCTACTCGAGTTGGGAGGGCGGGTACGGCGACTTCCGAGGTCGGCCGGACCTGTCGACGTTGCGGGTGACACCGTGGCTCGAGAAGTCGGCGATCGTGCTGTGCGACATCGTCGACCACCACGGCGACCCGGTGGCGGTCTCACCCCGCCAGATGCTCCAGCGCCAGTTGGAACGCGCAGCGGAGCGTGGTCTGGTGGTCAAGTTCGGATCTGAGCTCGAGTTCTTCGCCTACGACGCCCACTTCGACGACCTGGCCCGCGACCACTACCGGACGATCTCGGAGCACACGTCGTCCTGGTACAACCTGGACTACCACGTGTTCCAGACCACCAAGGACGAGCCGCTGATCCGCGCGATCCGCAACGGCATGGTCGGAGCAGGGCTGCCGGTCGAGTTCTCCAAGGGCGAGGCGGCGCCCGGCCAGCACGAGCTGAACCTGCGTTACGCGGGTGCGCTGGAGATGGCCGACAACCACACGATCTACAAGAACGGCGCCAAGGAGATCGCCCACCTGCAGGGCAAGGCGTTGACGTTCATGGCCAAGCCGACGATCGACCAGCCCGGATCGAGCTGTCACATCCACTCGTCGGTCTGGTCCGCCGACGACGTCGCTCTGTGTCCCGACGCGGCTGACCCATCAACGATGAGCACGACGATGCGTCAGTGGATGGGCGGTCTGCTCGCCCACTCCCGTGAACTGTCGCTCTGCTTCGCTCCCTTCATCAACAGCTACAAGCGCTACCAACCGGACTCGTGGGCCCCGACCGCTGTCGTGTGGTCACCCGACAACCGCACCTGTGGGCTGCGCCTGGTCGGCACGGGGCCCGCGATGCGGGTCGAGTCGCGCATCCCTGGGGCGGACTGCAACGCGTACGTTGCGTTCGCGGCGGTCATCGCCGCTGGCCTTGACGGGATCGACCGGGGGCTCGACTGCGGTGATCCATACGTAGGCAACGCCTACAGCGCGACCGACGTGGAGCGGATCCCGTGGAACCTGCCCGAGGCGATCGACCTGTTCGCCGAATCGGAGTTCGCCCGGGAATCGCTCGGAGACGACGTGCACTTCCACCTGCTGCACGCGGCTCGACAGGAGTGGCTTGCGTTCAACAACGTCGTCACCGAATGGGAGCTGCGCCGCAACTTCGAGCGCATCTGAGTCGGGGCAGCTTCCAAAGCCTGCCGCACTTTCTCGCAGTTAGACTGCACATACATGGAGTTGCTGCGCACACCAGACGAACGGTTCTCGAACCTGCCGGGGTGGTCATATCCGCCGCGTTACAGCGAATTGCCCACTGGCGTCGACGACTCGACGTTGAGGATCGCCTACGTCGACGAGCGCAAAGCTGACGGCACTGCCGATGCTCCGGTCGTGCTGGCGATGCACGGAGAGCCGTCGTGGTCGTACCTGTATCGCCACATGATCCCGCCACTCGTCGACGCGGGAGTCCGTGTCGTCGCCCCCGACCTGGTCGGCTTCGGTCGTTCCGACAAGCCCGCACGCGGTGAGGACCACACCTACGAGCGCCACGTCGGCTGGATGCTCGCCTGGCTCCGAGACCTCGACCTGGGACACATCACGCTCGTGTGCCAGGACTGGGGTGGGCTGATCGGGCTGCGGCTGTTGGCCGCGGAGCCAGACCGGTTCGACGCCGTGGTGGTGGCCAACACCGGGTTGCCGACCGGTGACCGCCCACCGACCGACGCATTCCTGGCGTGGCAGAGGTTCTCCCAGGAGGTCGAGACCTTCGATTGCGGAGCGATCGTGTCGATGGGCACGACCACCGATCTCAGCGACGAGGTAGTGGCGGCTTACAACGCTCCGTATCCCGACGACTCGTACTGCGCTGGGCCGCGCCAGTTCCCGTTGCTGGTTCCGACCTCACCGGACGACCCGAGCGCTGCCCCCAACCGGGCCGCTTGGGAGGTGCTCGAACGCTGGGAGAAGCCGCTCGTGGCAGCGTTCTCCGACAGCGACCCGATCACCCGCGGGGGCGAGCGGGTGTTCCTCCACAAGGTCCCCGGTGCGGCTGGTCGGCACCACACGGTGATCGAGGGCGGCGGGCACTTCCTCCAGGAAGACCGCGGACCCGAGCTCGCCCAGGTAGTCATCGACGTGGTTGCATCGACTCGATGACGGAGGGCGCCACGACAACCGACGGAAGGGTGCTGCGAGGTGAGCGCACGCGCCGCCGGTTGGTCCAGGCGCTGTTGGACCTGATCAACGACGGTGTTCGGGCACCCACCGCGTCACAGATCGCGCAGCGCGCCGGGGTGTCGGTGCGCTCGGTGTTCCAGCATTTCAGCGACCTGGAGGCGCTCTACGAGGACCTCGCCGCTGAGCAGCGGGACCGTGTCGCGCCGCTGCTCATGGCGCTCGAACGCCCCGACGCCCTGTCCGAGCGCATCGACGCGCTGGTGACCCAACGCGAGCAGCTCTACGAGACGATCGCACCGGTGCGCCACGCCATCGGCGGACGGGCGGCCGACTCCCCCGCTCTGCGGGCCAGGCTGGAGGAGCTGTCCAGAGCGCTGCGCTCACAGATCGCCGAGCAGTTCGCGCCTGAGCTCGCCGCATTGGACAGTCAACTGGCCGAACAGCGACTGCACGCGCTCGATGTGATGTGCTCGTTCGAGGCGTGGGACCGGCTCCGCGAGTACCAACGTCTCGCCGCCGAATCAGCCGCACAGGTCCTGCGCTCGGGGGTAGCGGCGCTGCTCACTGGTTGAGTCCGAAACGCTCCTCGCGAGCAGCTCGGCCCCGTTCTGTGCTGCGACAACGCGGGGTACACCGCGCTGTGCGCGCACCGCACGGGGGGGGGGGGCGGGGATGGCGACGGTCTCGCCGAAGCATGCTCACGGATCTGCCACACTGTTGCCGTCCGGACGGGTCCCCGCGCGAAGCAGTGCGGAACTGCCATCGAGACGGGATCACCAACAGGGGGCATACATGAGCCAAGTCGTGGAGAAGCTCACAGAGCTGCTGGGAGCGGACAAGGTCGTCGCCGGCGACGATGTCGCCGAGGACTACACCCACGACGAGTGCCTGACCGTGGCGCCGTGCCGACCGGCAGCAGTCGTATTCCCCGAATCCACCGCCGACGTGGCCGAGGTGCTGCGCTTCTGTGACGCCGAAGGCATCCCCGTCACCGCCCGTGGTGCAGGCACAGGCCTGTCGGGGTCCGTCATCCCCGACCCGGCCGCGGTAGTCGTGTGCTTCGAGCGCATGAACCGGGTCCTCGAGGTCGACACCGAGAACCACATGGCCGTCGTGCAGCCGGGTGTGCGCCTGAACGAACTGGACGAGGTGCTGCGCCCACTCGGCCTGGTCTACCCGGTATACCCCGGTGAGTACTCGGCCAGCCTGGGCGGCAACGTCAACACAAACGCCGGTGGCATGCGCGCCGTCAAGTACGGCGTCACACGACACCAGGTGCTCGGCCTGGAAGCCGTCCTTCCCGGAGGCGAGGTTCTGCGCAGCGGCGGCAAGTTCGTAAAGTCGTCCACCGGCTACGACCTCACCCAGCTGGTCGTCGGCAGCGAGGGCACCCTCGCGCTCGTCACCGAGGCGACGCTGCGCCTCTACCCGCGTCCTGAGCACCAGGCAACCGTGCTCGCGCCGTTCACGACCCTCGAGCAGGTTACCGAGGCGGTCCCGCGCATCATCGATTCGGGCCTGGGCCCCCTCGTACTGGAATACATCGACCTGCTCACCATGTCGGCCACCCAGTCGTACTGCGGACTGGAGCTCGGCATCCCCCAGGAGATCAAGGACACAGCCCTCGCCTATCTGGTGGTGATGCTCGAGAACTCCTCGTCGGACCGACTCGACGAGGACACCCATCGGCTGGCGGAGATGCTGCACGGCCTCGGCGCGATCGACGCGTACGTCCTGCCGGCCAAGTCCGCTGGTGAGCTGATCGACGCCCGCGAGAAGGCTTTCTGGATGGCCAAGGCCAACGGCGCCGACGACGTGATCGACATCGTCGTGCCCCGGGCTTCGATCCCGGCGTTCATGGAGAAGGTCAGCGCCCTGGCGGGCGAGTACGAGGCGTGGATCGCAGGCTGTGGACACGCCGGTGACGGCAACGTGCACCTCGGCGTGTTCTGCGCGGATGACGACCGTCGCTCACGCCTGCTCAACGCCCTGTTCAGCGAAGGGATGGCGCTCGGCGGCACCATCTCGGGCGAGCACGGGATCGGCTTCGCGAAGAAGAAGTACTTCAACGCCCTGGAGGACCCGGCCAAGGTGGCACTCATGCGCCGCATCAAGTCGGCATTCGACCCCAACGGCATCCTCAACCCAGGTGTCCTCTTCGACGACGCCACGACCGGAGACCAACGATGACCCAGCCGATGAACGGGGCACAGGCCCTGATCCGCACCCTGGTCGACTCGGGTGTCGACACGTGCTTCATGAACCCGGGCACGTCCGAGATGCACTTCGTGTCAGCGCTGGACGCGGTGCCCGAGATGCACTCGGTGCTGGCGCTGTTCGAGGGGGTGGCGACCGGCGCCGCCGACGGCTACGCCCGCATGGCAGGCCGCCCGGCGGCGGTGCTGTTGCACCTGGGCCCCGGGCTCGGCAACGGCCTGGCCAACCTGCACAACGCCCGCCGGGGCCACACACCGATCGTCAACATCATCGGCGACCACGCCACCTACCACGCCAAGTACGACGCGCCGCTCCAGAGCGACATCGCCGCGATCGCCTCGGGTGTGTCCAGCTGGATCCGCACATCGACCGACCCGACCCAGGTCGCCCGTGACGCGGCCGACGCGGTCGCCGCCGCCTACGGCCCGCCCGGACAGGTCGCAACGCTGATCCTGCCCGCAGACGTCTGCTGGCTCGACAGCACCGGCCCGGTAGGCCCATCGCCCGTGACCGCACCGGTGGCGGTGGACACCAACGCCATCGAAGAGGTCGCCGCGGTGCTGCGCTCAGGTGCGCGCACCGCGATCCTGGCAGGCGGCACGACCATGACCGGTGCCGGGCTCGATGCGCTGACCCGCGTGGGAGCGGTGTCGGGCGCCAAGGTGCTGGCCGAGACGTTCCCCGCCCGACTCGAACGAGGCGCGGGGCGACCGGCGGTGGAACGCCTCGGCTACCTGGCCGAGTTCGCCCAGATGCAGCTCGACGGCCTGGAGCACCTGATCCTCGTCGACACCCCATCCCCCGTGTCGTTCTTCGCCTACCCCGACAAGGCATCCGACCTGGTCCCAGAGGGCTGCGTGGTTCACACCCTCGCGGCCGCAGGCCAGGACGCGGTCGCCGCCCTGGCGACGCTCGCCGAGGAGCTCGGTGCCACCGACGCGGCAGCACCGGCCACCTCGTTCCGCCCCGACCGCCCCACCGGCGCGTTGACAGCCGAGACGTTCGCCGCCGCGGTGGGCGCGCTGCTGCCCGAAGGCGCGATCGTCGCGGATGAGGGCAACACCAGCGGTCTGTTCGTGTCGGGTATGACCGCCGGCGCACCGGCACACGACTGGATGTGCCTGACCGGCGGTGCGATCGGCTACGGCATGCCCGTCGCCACCGGCGCGGCCGTCGCCTGCCGCGACCGCAAGGTGCTCAACCTCCAGGCCGACGGCAGCGCCATGTACACGCTCCAGTCGCTGTGGACCCAGGCCCGCGAAGGACTCGACGTAACCACCGTCATCCTGAACAACCGGTCGTACGCGATCCTCAACCTGGAACTGTCACGCGTCGGCGCCGAGCCGGGACCGAAGGCACTCGAGATGCTCGACCTGACCAACCCCGACATGGACTTCGTGTCGATGGCCCAGGGCATGGGAGTGACGGCCACCAGGGCGACGACTGCCGAGGAGTTCACCACGCAGCTCGAGGCCGCGCTCGCCACGCCCGGGCCCGCCGTGGTCGAGGCCGTACTGCCCCCGCTGCTCTGAGCACCGACGACGCGCTCGACCTGCTCGCACAGGTCACAGCGGCGATCCCCGACGGCGAGGACCGTCCCTCACAGCGTGAGATGACCCGCGCCGTGCAGAACGCGTTCCGGACCGAACGACACCTGGCCGTGCAGGGCCCGACCGGGGTCGGCAAGTCCCTCGCCTACCTGCTCCCGGCGATAGCCATGGCCGGGCCCGACCAGCGCACCGTCGTGGTGACGTCGTCGCGGGCGCTCCAGGACCAGCTCGGCCAGGTCGACCTGCCGTTCCTCGCGTCGGCGGTGGACCGCCGGTTCAGCTACGCAGTCCTCAAAGGCCGTGGCAACTACCTGTGCGCCGCCGCGCTCGACGAGGTACGGGTACAGCTGCGCAGGGGCGAGCACCAGGCTCGCCTGGACATCGACACCGGGGCAGGCCAGGGCGAGCCGAACGGTGTGGACCTGAACGACGAAGCCCTCCGCGGCGAGGTCGAGTCGCTGCTCGACTGGTCGGAGCACACCGAGCAGGGTGACGTAGCCGAGCTCGGCGACACACCGACTCACCGCGCCTGGTCGGCGGTGTCGGTGGGGCCCGGCGAGTGCGTCGGTGCGGCCAACTGCTCGTTCGCCGCGGAGTGCTGGTCCGAACAGGCCCGGGAACGAGCCGAGAACGCCGACGTGGTGATCGTCAACGCCCACCTCTACGGCGCCCACGTGCAGACCGGGCGCACCTTGCTGCCCGAGCACAACCGACTGGTGATAGACGAAGCCCACGAGTTCGAGGACTCGATCGTCGGTTCGCTCAGCATCGAGATGACCGAGGGCCGTCTGTCCAACCTGGCACGGGTACACGAACGCTGCATCGTTGACGAGGCCAAGGTGTCGACCTCGCTGCGTTCCGCCGGCCAGATGCTCGAAGCCCTGCTGACCGGCATGACCGCCGACATGGACGGCGCCAACCAACAGCTGCGCCTGCGAGACGGGATCGGCAAGGAGCTCTCCGCTGTCCTCTCGACGGTCGCCTCCGCAGCCGACCGGGCGCTCAACAGCCTGCGCCGCGCAGCGAAGCTCGCCGGGGAATCGAGCGCCAAGCACAGGATCGACCGTGCCGTGAGAGTGGCCGAAGGCGTACTCGGCGACGCGCAGAGCCTGCTCGGCACCCAGGGACCCGGAACCGTCTGCTGGGTGGAAGCGAGCCGCAGCGGACGCCACGCACTGCGCCTCACCCGGATCGACGTCGCCGCGACGCTTCGCGCCCGGGCCTGGGAGGACTCCGACATCACAGTCGTGTGCTGCTCGGCGACGCTCGAACGCGGCACGGCCCGCCGCCTCGGGCTCGATGCCGAGTACCTGGCCGTCGACTCCCCCTTCGATTTCGCCGAACAGGCTGTCCTGTACGTGCCGAAGCTTGCCCGCCCGAACCGGCCGGAGTGGCCGGAGCAGGTGGCCGAGGTGATCATCCACCTGATCGAACAGCTCGACGGGCGCACCCTGGCCCTGTTCACCTCGAACCGGATGCTGCGCGCAACGGCGGAAGCGTGTCGCACAGCGCTGCCCGAGCGCGTGATCCTGTGCCAGGGCGATGCCCCCAACCCGGCGCTACAGAGACAGTTCCTCGCCGAGGAGCACACCAGCCTGTTCGCAACCGCCAGCTTCTGGACCGGCATCTCCAGCCCCGGCACGACCTGTTCGGCGGTCGTGCTGGACAAGATCCCGTTTCCGGTCCCATCCGACCCGATCATCGAGGCCCGCTCCGAGCTCGTCGGCGACGACAGGGCATTCATGGAGGTGTCGGTTCCGGCGGCCGCCATGCAGCTCGCTCAGGGCGTCGGACGTCTGATCCGCACCCGCACCGACCGCGGAGTCGTCACCGTGTGCGACCCGCGCCTGGCCGAGGCGCGCTACCGCGAGCGGATCCTGGAGCTGTTGCCGCCGATGCGCAGAGCCCGCAACCGCGACTTCGTCGACAGGTTCATCGCGTCGCTGGAGCTCGAACCAGGCTGAGGTCCTCATCGCGGCGGTGCCGCAGCCTGTGTCGGTACCCGACCGTGTGGCTCGGCCAGTTGTTCGTGACCCTTCCGGTGTCGGTCTTGTACCAGGAGTGGCAGTCCTCGGCCCACACCGTGCGTTCGAGCGCGTCGTCCAGCTCGGCGTCGTAACGGCGCATCGCCGCGGGTGTCACCTCGGCAGATGCGATCCCGTCGCGCTGCATGTCGACCAGCAGCGAACGGATCCAACCGACCTGCTGTTCGATCATGAACAGGATCGAATTGTGCCCCAAGTTCGTGTTGGGCCCGTAGAGCATGAACAGGTTGGGGAAGCCCGGCACCGTGATTCCCAGGTAGGCCGAGGCGCCGTCGGCCCACGCCTTGTTGAGTTCGACACCGTCCCGGCCTGTTATGCGAAGCGGCGAGAGGAACTCAGTGGCCCGGAAGCCGGTCCCGAAGATGATCGTGTCGACCGGGAACTCGCGCCCGTCGACTGTGTGAACGGCGTGTTCGCTGACCCGTTCCACATGGCTGGTCACGACCTCGACGTCCGGACGCCGCAGAGTCGGGTACCAGTCGTTCGCGATGAGCAGGCGCCGGCACCCGGGCGTGTAGTCGGGAATGAGCGCTTCCGCCGGGAGTTCCTCGGAGATCATGGGGGCGATCTGGCGCCTGAAACCCCTCTGGACCAGTGCACCCAGGCGCGACCCCTTGCGCATGAGCCCGTAGCGCGCCTCGAAACGCCAGTAGATCGACGCTCGATAGGCACGCTGCACGACAGGGAAACGATCGAGCAACCAGCGTTCCCATGCCCGGTACGGGCGATCCGGCTTGGGAACGACGTAGTTGACGCTGCGCTGGAACAACACGGTGCTACGAGCCAGCTTGGCGACCCGCGGAACGAACTGGATGGCACTGGCCCCGATCCCGATGACCGCGACCCGCTCCGCGCGCAGGTCGTGGTCGTGGTCCCAGCGCGCCGAGTGGAAGACGGTCCCCTCGAAGGACTCCAGGCCCCCGATGTCCGGGATGTAGGGGCGGTTGAGCTGGCCCAGGCCCGACACGACGACATCGGCCCCGATCTTCTCGCCGTCGGCCAACTCCAGTGTCCAGCGGAGCTCGTCATCGTCCCAGCTGGCAGCCACCACCTCGACACCGAGCCGGAGGTGCGGTCCCAGGTCGTGGCGGTCGACGAGCGACT
>CAYVDN010000087.1:0-9854 GCA_964450685.1 uncultured Microthrixaceae bacterium | reverse complement strand
GGACGCTCCTATTGGCTGTCAAGTCCGACCGGCTCAACGAGTCGGCCTCGGGCCGGCACGAGCCGTAACGTCCAGTCGCCGCATCCGCGACGTCCTGGCGGACGACCGCGGGTGACCACCTGCGTCGACTCGAGCGCTCTCCTCAAACGCTACGTACTGGAGGCTGACTCGAAGCTCGCCGACGAGTTGCTCGGCGTCGACCCGGTGGTCGTGACGAGTTGGGTCACGCTGGTCGAAGTGAGGCGGAACCTCGGTCGCCTTCTTGAGGGGAGCGCTCTGATTGAGGCGCAGGCGCAGCTCTCGACCGATCTCGACTCGTTCGCGATGATCGTTTGCGACGAGGCGGTCGCTTCCGCCGCGGCTGATATCGGCGAGGCGCTGGGCGTGCGATCTCTCGATGCTGTCCACCTCGCGTTGGCGCGACGCCAGCAGGTCGATCAACTCACCTTCGTGACGTTCGACATGCGTCAGGCTCAGGCGGCGAGGTCCCTCGGCTTCGTCGTGCGAGGTGCCTAGCCGGTTGGCGCTCGACGCCCGCGAGTTATACCGCGGTTATACTCAGCGACATGAAGACCGCCGTCTCGATACCGGATGACGTGTTCGAGCAGGCCGAGCGGCTTGCGCTCGAACGGAACGTCTCGCGAAGCGAGCTCTACACGCTCGCTTTGCGGCGGCTGGTGCAGAGCGACGAGCGTGTGACCGAGCAGCTCGACCAGGTGTACGGCTCGAAGAGCATCTCGAACGTCGATCCTGCCGTGAGTGCGAGCGCCCGCCACCTGCTTGCCGAGTCGGATTGGTAACTCGCTGTGCCGTTCGACGAGGGAGGAGCAGCCGCTCGTCGCGGCTCGGTCTGGTGGGCGGACCTGGGTGACCCGATCGGCTCCGCGCCGGGGTTTCGGCGTCCGGTGCTCGTGGTATCGGCCGACCGGTTCAATCGCAGCGCTATCGACACGGTGCTCTGCCTCGTGATCACGTCCAACCTCTCCCTGGCGGCAGCACCCGGCAACGTCCGATTGCGCAAGGGTGCGGCCGGACTCCCGAAGTCGTCGGTGGTCAACGTGAGCCAGTTCGTCACCCTTGATCGCTCCCAGCTGATCGAGCGCGTCGGAAGCGTCACCGATGCGCAGCTGGCCGAGGTCGATTCGGGACTGCGACTGGTGCTGGAGCTGTGAGCGTGAGGGCCTTCGACGGATGACGCGACGACGATTCGCTGGCCGCGGACACGCATCCGATCTCACCAGGTGTCGGCGCGGAGCCGTTCCAACGTTGTTCGGCCCATGGCGGCCATCTCCGGGTTTGTCGCCCGGTAATACCAGTACGCGCCGATGGCCTGTTGGAAGGCCCACGCCTTGCCTCGTTCCCACTGAAGGTCGGTGCAGCTGAGGCGGCTGCGCAGTCGCTCGCGCGGTCGGTCGGCGAGGAGGTGCCACGCTGCGACGAGGTCGAGCGCCGGATCGGTGGCGCGGAAGCCGCCGGTGCTCTAAGGCGCTCGATGAGGAATGCGAGGTCGTCGGCGAGGTCGACCGAGAGGCTTTCGGAGGTGGGGGTGGGAGTAGAGCCGGACAGCCATGTCTGGGCCATCCACGTGAGCGGGTAGCCGTGGCCGGGTTCGCCGATGTGGATTGGTTCCTTTGCCGTGACCGGGCAGGCGCGGCGGAACGGTGGCCGCCGCAGCCTCGAGGTGCTTCCGTTCGCGGAGTTGGGCGGGGTCAGCGGACTGGAGTGGGAACCGGGCGGCGACTCGAGCGCCGATCCGGTAGATCGCATTGACCGTCCCGGCGGACTCGACGCGGCGGATGTCGAGGCCCGCGAGCGATGGGAGTTGCTCGGCGACCAGCGCCGCGACTTGCTCCGTGGTGATTTCGACATGGTGGTTGTGTATCAGGCGGACCTCGCCCGGCCGCAACTGACGATCACCAGACCGAGACCGCTCATCCGGGCGAGCGTATGGTGTCGATGTCCTTCCCGTTTGAACGGGAGCAAGATCGTCCCCGTCGCTACCGGAGCCCTCGTCGTCGGCGAGGGTCGTCAGCTCGGTTGGGGTGCACCGCTCGGTGGCCCAAGCCGACATGTGAGTGATCCAACTGGCGTCAAAAACGGCGATTTCGATGTGTCAAAAAGAGCGATCTTGACCTGTCAAAACGGTAGAGTGTCTACATGCTCGAGTACCTGCCGCGCGTAGCGGACGCCGAACTCGATGAGCGATTGTCATCGAGCGGGGCTGTGCTCATCGAGGGACCGAAAGGTTGCGGCAAGACCGAGACGGCGTCACAGCGGGCCGCGACTGCCGTGCGTTTCGACACGAACGCATCAGCAAGGGCGCAGGTTGGTCTAGATCCTGACGGGCTGTTTGACGAACCCACCCCGATTCTCTTCGACGAGTGGCAGCGTGTACCCGAGATCTGGGATCACGTTCGCCGTCACGTCGACGACCTGCGCCAGCGTGGTCTCTACATCCTCACCGGTTCTGCGACACCGACCGACGCTCGCGAGCTGCACTCCGGCGCCGGTCGGATCGGTACGTTGCGGATGCGCCCGATGAGCCTGTTCGAATCCGGTTACTCAACCGGGGAGGTCTCGCTCGCTGCCCTATTGCGGGGGGAGGACCAGCGTGCCAGCCTCACCACGGTCACCGTCCCCGAGTTGATGGGGCGGATCGTGATCGGTGGCTGGCCAGCACTGGTGGGCGAAGACGAGCGGTTCGCCCGACGCTGGCTCGCCGACTACCTCCGCCAGATCGTCGAGGTCGACATCCCCAGCCTCGCCACCACCCGCCGCGCCCCCGATCGGCTCCGCCGAACCCTTGCCTCTCTTGGCCGCGGTGTCGGCCAGCCCGTCAAGCTCAGGGAGTTGGGAGCGGACATCGCCGGCAACGACGGGCAGCCGGCCAAGGAGACCGTCAGCGCATACCTGGATGCCCTCGACCGGTTGAAGCTCACCGAGAATTCCCCGTCGTGGCGGCCACACATGCGCTCACGCACACGACTCCGCGAGGCACCAGTCCGCTACTTCGTCGATCCCTCGCTCGGTCCCGCCGCGCTCGGTATTGGCTCCAAAGACCTGCTCGCCGATCTGAACGCTGCCGGGTTTCAC
This sequence comes from uncultured Microthrixaceae bacterium, assembly GCA_964450685.1. Taxonomy (GTDB): domain Bacteria; phylum Actinomycetota; class Acidimicrobiia; order Acidimicrobiales; family Microtrichaceae; genus JBAOHV01. Next base: position 6,761 of record CAYVDN010000087.1, on the reverse strand, counting down.
TTCGAAGCTCTCGTAGTGCGCGACCTTCGCGTCTACGCGCAGCCCCTTGACGGTGTGGTCTCAACCTGGCGCGAGGTACACGGCCGCAAGGAGGTCGACGCGATCGTGGAGACCCCAAACGGGTGGGCAGCGTTCGAGGTCAAGCTCACCGGCGACCAAGCCGTCATCGACGGTGCAGCCCAGGGCCTGCTCGACTTCGCCTCCGAGATCGATGCCGACCGACATGGACGCCCCGCCGCCCTCGTCGTGGTCACCGCGAGGGGAGGTGGCGGCAAGCGCGCCGATGGTGTTCACGTCGTACCGATCACCGCGCTCGGCCCATGACCCGAGCGCCCCGAGACCGGCATGGTTCACGAGTAGTACCCGTCGGTCGCGCTCGGTGATGTGTATGCCGTGCTCACTTATTGCCTCCGCCACCCGGTGTCGGTCAAGGAGTATCTGGCCGCACGTGATGCCGCGGGTGGCGAAGTGCGAGCCAGCGTCGAGGCGGCGTTCCCTCCCGAGGACATGCGCGCCCGTTTGGTGTCGCGGCTCGGGCAGCGACGGTCCGCTTCTGGCTGACGAGAACCTCAACCGCAAGATCGTTGTCGGCCTCCAGCGGCGCATCGACGACCTCGATCTCGTTCGGGTCCAGGACGTCGGTTTGCAGGGTCTAGTGCCCTCGCCAGGTCGAGCCAGATAGGGGGTAGCTGTCGAGTGTCGACACCGTCACTCGGTGGCGGGTGTCGAGCCGCCACTCCAGCAGTTCGGTCACCGTGGTGCCGGCGTCGAACTTGCTCGACAGCCGTGACGGCGTCTCCAGATCGCGGATCCGCTCGTCACGTCGAGCCTCCACCTCGCTTCGCGTCCCGGCCGTGACTCGGAGGCCTTCCCATCGGTAAAGGGGGGACGTCATCGTCCGGCCCGCTCTCAGCCATCGGGATGGACTGCGGCGTACATCGATCCCGAGCCGTTCGGGCGCTTGCAGCGACCGACATCGAGCCGACGTGTGGTCGGTGAGCTTCTGCCGCGGCTTGCGCGCCAAGGGTCTCCCGAGCGGCTGAGGAGGCATCCGGCGGTTGGCAGGAACAACCTGGTCCTCACGACGGATACCGCACTCGAACCCGCCTTGGGGGAGTAACGCTCCAGAAACGGTACCGGATTTCGACGGACGTCCACGGAAAGTGGCGCCCGAAACCCCCGGAAAACCGGGGGTCCGCAGCCATCGGCGGATGACTGCGGACCCCCGGGGTGGAGCTGGGGAGAATCGAACGGTGTTCGACAAGATCCGCTCAATTACTGGGGATTGGACGTTCCGGGGGCCGCGATTCGGCTCGGGGGGAGTAACCGGGGGAGTAACGGGCCTGAGGTTGGCGAAGGGCGGGCCGGGCCGCTGGGCAGGTACAGAGGATCTGCGGTGTTCACGTCACTGGTCGGCGGTACTGTTGCGGCCATGAAAGAGGAGCTGGTCGAGCGATACCGGGGAAGATGGGTCGCGGTGACCGAGGAGGGCGATGTCGCCGCAGATGCCGACGAGTTGGACGTTCTGTTGAGGCTTGTCGAACGCGACGGTCCCCGGCCTGACGTAATCGTCCACCGCGTGCCGGAGGCTGACGCCCCGATCTTCATCGGGCTTGGTTGACGGCCCCAACGTACCCGGTGACATTCTGGACCTTCCCACACGTCAGCCTCGACGAGCCCCGTCTTCCCGATGGGTCGGTGATTCGCAGGCCGGTGGTGCCGCTCTCGGCGAGAACGCGCAGTGCCACCCAGATGCAGGGCGTCATCGATTCCGGGTCGCCGATCTCGGCTGCGAACGCGACGTTGTTCGCCGACTTGGGGATCGACATCGATCGCGACGAGCCGGTTCATGAGGTCAGCCTGACCGTCGGTGGCCAGTTCGCACGAGCGCCCGTGTTCGAGGTGACGCTTTGGCTACACCCTCCAACACCCAGCGAGGAGGCCATCGCCTGGCAGCTGCAACTCGTGGCCAGACGCGGTTGGCGATTGCCGTTCGCGGTGCTGCTCGGTCAGCGCGGGTGGTTCGATCGGTTCCCGACCCGTATCGATGCGACCACGTCGGTGGTCGAAGTGTGACGGGCGGCGATCGATCCTTGCGTTGGCGCCCGACTGTTCGTACCGAATCTGGGGTCGGCCAGGGCTGCGGCTGAGCACTCCAACGATCCGGTGCGGGTTGTTCGACCCCGGCGATCGCGACCAACGCGCCGCGGCGCGCTCGATAGTGCCGACCTGACGGCGGCGACATCAGCCGCCGGTGGGGGTGGGGCAGCAGTCGCCCGAGCTGCCAGTCGCTGAGCCAACCGCGGGCTTGCCGACGGCGTGCCGACCGTCGACCAGCATGTGGACCCGTTCCCGACGGACGGTGCATCGACATCCTCCCGCTCGCTCGTTGATCGTTGCAGCGCGCCTTCGGCGGGCGCTGGCGTGGCTCATGCCAGCTTGCGGGCGGTCGTCGGGTCGTCGCTCGGCACAGACTCGGACCGCGCTCGACAGATGGTCTGGTTACCAGATAGTCTGACAACATGGTCCCTGACGTGAAACGGCTCTGGCTACACGGTCTGCTCGAAGTGTGTCTTCTCGGGATGCTCGACGAGGAGCGTGACTACGGACTCGCTCTTGCGAATCGCCTGGAGCGCGCGGGGTTTGGCGCCGTCCCCGGCGGAACCATGTACCCGGCGCTGCTGCGGCTGGAGACCGCCGGCCTTGTGCGGTCCGCCCGTGAGGCGTCCACGACCGGTCCGCCACGTAAGTACTTCGAGGTGACCGCGGAGGGTCGGCGGGTGCTGGCGCAGCGGCGCGACGAGTGGCGGGACTTCAGTCGGGGCATTGACGCCATTCTCGGCACGGAGACCCACGCGTGACCGGGTGGCGAACCAACTTCCTCCGCGCGCTCGCCGAGCGCGCAGTGCCGGTCGAGGTGGGCGAGGAGCTGCTGGCGGAGGCTGACCTCGAGGCAGCCGATCGTGGGCTCACCTTGGAACAGACCTTCGGGCCGGCGACTGCGTATGCCGACCAACTCGCCCGAGCGCGTCGCGTTCCGCCGGCTGCGCCCCTGGCAACCGCCGAGCAGAGTTCGCTGGCCCTCCGACTGAGCGCCGTCTCGAAGTTCTACAAACGACGCTGCGTCCTGAACGACATCAACCTCGAGGTGCGACACGGCGAGTCCGTCGCGGTAGTCGGTGCGAACGGATCAGGGAAGTCGACGCTCTTGGGGATCTGTGCAGGCACGGTCAGGCCGGACTCAGGGACGGTCGAGCGCACCGAACACGTCGGCTTCGTGCCTCAATCGGGTGGCACCGCCGAGTTCCTGACCGCAGCCGAGCACTTCGAGCTTTTCGCTGCGGCACGCCCCGACTCGCGTCGTCGCGGCAAGGCGACCGGCGAACGTCTCGCGGCGTCGCTGGGGTGGTGCCCGTCGGAGCGTCAGACCGCCAGCCAGCTCAGCGGGGGCACTCGTCAGAAGCTGAACGTTGTGCTCGGGGAGCTGAACGGTCCCGACCTACTGCTGCTGGACGAGCCGTACCAGGGGTTCGACCACGGTTCCTATCTCGATCTGTGGACCCAGATCGACCGCTGGCGCGAGAACGGGAGCGGTGTGCTCCTCGTGACGCACATGCTCTCCGACCTGGACCGGGTCGACCGGGTCATCGAACTCGACTCTCCGGTGGACTCATGACCCAGTTGATTGCAATCGCCAGAGCCACGTTGCGGGAGCTGCTGCGTCGGCGTAGCGCCCTACTCCTCCTCACTGCGCTCCCGTTCGCCTTCTACCTGGCCCGTCGCGACGTGACCCACTCGGCCGTCGTGGTCCTGGCCCTCGGTCTCGGCTGGGCGGCAGCGATGCTCGCGTTGTTCAGCACCATCAACGCACTCGAGCTCGATCGCCGGCTGCGAGTCGCCGGCTTCGGATCCGCTGCGATCCTTCTCGGTCGGACGCTCACCATCTTCTCAATGGGTTTGGTGCTGATGGCGGGGTACCTCGTGCTGGTGATCGTTGACCAGGACGTCGACCGGCTCGGCGGCGTCGTCCTCATGATGCTGTGTGCACTCCTTGTCGGGGTGCCCCTCGGGATCACCGTCGGGCTCCTCCTCGGACGCGAGCTCGACGGTGCGCTGTCCCTGATCATCCTTCTGGCAACCCAGTTCATGACCAACCCTGACCGACTTCTCGCCAAGTGGCTTCCGCTCTGGTCGGTGCGTGGCGTCGCAGACTGGGCGATCGATCTCCGGGGCCGGAGCTATCTGCTCGACGGACTCGCACACGCGGCAGCCACCGTGGCCCTCCTGTGGTTGGTGATTGCCGGAACTTCGGTGCTCCGGCTCCGGATTCATCCGTGCCGGCCTCTGAGTCGCAGCTAGAGCGCCGGGCGGTCTCCGGCGCTACCGGCAAGCTCTCCGCGCATTGAGGTACCAAACGGTCACCACTCTCGACCGGAACGCTCTTGAAAAACAAGGGATCCGCAGCCATCGGTGGATGACTGCGGACCCTGGGGTGGAGCTGGGGAGAATCGAACTCCCGTCCGCTCGGCGGTCACCTGACCTGCTACGACCATTCCCGTGGTTGTGGCTCAACGGTTGCCACATCGCCGGGTCGATTGGACCGAGGTCCACCGCCAGGTCTTTCCCTGATGCCAGCGTTCTTTCACGCCGTCAGCGGTCTCTCCCTGCCGTCCACCGCTACTTCTGTTGCCGGGCTGTAGCGGTCTGGCCCCGTGTGCCATTGCTGGTCACGATGTCTCTGTTCACCTGACTAGATCAGGCTGCGAGAGCGAAGTCGCTGTTGGCGCTTCTTTTGGTTGCCCCGATTAACGAGTCTGAGCAACTCGGGTCGCATGAACAGGCTTCCGGTCCGAACGTCGAAACCCTTCAGCCCCGTTGTTTGTGCACACAGGCTACCGCGCCTCCGCTCGGACGGTTGTCGGGTTATCAGGAGGCGAGCCGCATTCGACGGGCGCACTCTGTCGCCCGATCCTCTACGAGCGACACCAGGCGTTCGGGGATGGTGGAGTCAAGCGCCACCACCTGCGGGTCGGCCGCCGCGGCGGCCATCTCGCTGGGCGTCTGTTCTGCGACGATTCGCACGAGGTCGACGACGTCATCCCGATCGAGCTTGCACTTCGCTGCGAGTCGTTCCCAGTGCTCGCGGCGCACCCGAGTCAGCCGGTACTCCGTGTCGACGCGCATCGCCAGCCGCTCCTTGGGAAGGTAGGCGTCGCACGGAAGCGCGCTGGCAACGTCGTAGAACGGTGCGAGAGAGACCTCCCGCCCGCTATGCAACAGCGAGTAGTTCTTCGCGTGCGCGTCGGTACCCGCGACGATCCAGTTGAACGCGACCGCAGTGATGAACTCGGCGACCGTGCGTCCGGATTCGGTTGCCGTCACGGAGTTCGCCAGCAGGTCGACGATCGCTGCGATTCCGGGGCCACCGTCGGACTCGTACTTGAACTCGGGACGAATACTCAACGCCTGGCACATGTCCTCCTGATGGACCCTGCGCCAGACCCCGTCGGCCCCGCGGCGCCGGTCGTACCTCTCGACGACGATCGCCCGTTCCTCGCCGAAGGTCTTGACTGAGGTCGCCGCCACCCGGAGCCCAAGGCCGGCCATCGTCCTGAGGCAGAGGTGCTCATTCAGGTCGTGGTCGACGAGGCCAGGAATCGCAGGTTTGAGAATCCGATTGGTCGGCGTGATGCCGTGCGGAACCCCCCACGCCCCGTCGTCGCAGAGGAGGGCGATCTTGGCTTGCGTACCGGGGACTGACCATCGACCGGTCTCGGGGCGACCCCTCCATGCGGCGTTGTCCTCTCGGACGATCGCGAGCCGGTGCGCGACGTCCTCCTCGTCGATCCACTCGACGTGGCCGCTCTGATCTCGCTGGTCCTCGTCGCGGATGAACCGAACGCCCCCTGGGAGATCGTCGGTGTTCGACAGGAGCGCGAACGCGTCACGCGGCGACACCTGCGCTTGCTGCGCCCACCGTGTGAGCACGGCGGTGTTGTCCGGCAGGAGGTTCCAGAGGAACGGCGTGATGTGACTGTCGGAGTGCACACGTGCGCTGAGCGGCATCGAAACCGACAACGGCGTGGCGTCGGGGTCCTCGCGGTACTCGTCGTCGTACTCGAACCCGTGCCGGTCGCGGCCGAGGGCGAACAGGGTGCCCACGCTGCGACCGTTCAGCGTCACTGTGACCGAACGCATCAGGCACTCGACTCGGGAGAGTGAGCTGCACGCCGAGGTTGGTCCTCGTCAGCGGACCGCGAGCGGTCGAAGCGACGAAGCGCGCCAGCGACAGCGGGGTTGGCGCTGTCCGGTGCAGTGGGCTGGGTCGGAACGGTCTGGGTCGCGTCGAGCACAACTCCGAGCGTCCGCAGTACGCGCAGAACCATGCCGATCTGTGCCCCCGTCTTGCCGTTCTCGACATCGACCAGCCAACGGGTGGAGACTCCGCTCAGGTCTGCAAGTTCCTGTTGGGACAGTCGTTCGGCGCGTCGTCGATCCCGGATGTAGGCACCGATTTCACGCGGGGTGGTGAGTCGCATGGTGGCCTCACTGCTTCTGCAGGTTCGTGCAGACATCGTACATCTGTATGTTCGTGCAGATGCACCCTTTCTGCACGTTCGTGCAGATCGTCTCGAATCGGCGAGTACTCAGGTGGGCTTCGAGTTTCCCGCCCCTTCGAACCAGTCGAAAACCCAGTCCGCCCCGACGCGGTCGTTGCGCCAGTCGGTGTGGCTGAGGCAACGGTCGGTCACGACGTTGAG
>CAYVDN010000086.1:0-10053 GCA_964450685.1 uncultured Microthrixaceae bacterium | reverse complement strand
CCATGAACCCGGCCCAGGACCCGCCAGGATCACCCGTGTAACAACACCTATGGGATGGCGAATCGGTCGTCGCTCGGACGTGAGCGCGAGTTCACCGACGACGCCGGCCGGTACCCTCGCTCGTGGGAGGTGGACATGGTGACTCGGCTTGCACTTCTCGCGGTGTTGACCGTCTGTGCGTGTGCGACGGGCTGCACCGAGGACCGCACCGAGGCCGAAGTCGACTGGAGCCTGGCTTCGCCGCCCGTCGGCCGGGAGGTCAACGTCCGGGCCGAGTTCGGCGGTAGTTCCTGCTCGGAGTTCAAGGACTGGGACGTCGCTGAGACCAGCAGGTCGGTGACGATTCGGGCCACTGCTGAGTTCTTCGGTAACGAGTGCACTGCGGACCTGGTGGTCGAGCCGATGTCGATCGTGCTCGATGAACCCCTCGGTGATCGTCGCCTGCTCGGGTGCCGTCCCGAGTCCGTGGTCACTGCTGGATCGAATCGTCCGACCGTCGACGACTGCCGGGAGACGGCCAGTTGACCGCCTCCGAACGCCGGCTTAGTGGCGTTCGCGACCGAGGCTGATCGGCGCGTCGAGCGCAGGCTGCGCGGAGATGGTCAGTCGCGAGTTCGGTCCGAAGCTTCGGCGTCGCGCAACCTCTGATGGTCGAGCCTCTTGTTCGTCGCCTTCGTCAGATCGATGCAGATGCTGCTGCGAATCAGCAATGGCTGGCAGTTGCCGTCTCGGTGAACGTCGACCGCGGCGCAGTAGAGGCTGTAGCCACCGATCTTGATCGGGGCGAGTGTGAGGGCCGAGTCGCCGCACACCCGGTGTGATCGGAAGGACACGAACTGCCAGGCACTCACTTGGCGACCGTTCCATCGGGGGGCCACCACGAAGCCCAGGAGCCACCCCGTCGTCAGGATGCACAAGACGGCGGCGACGATGTTCAGCCAACCGACGCGGAACTGTGCGACCGTGGCGAACGCGATCAACACGATGAGCAAACCTACGACGAGGAACCCAACGGCCTCGCCGGTCGGTCCCGGGCGACGAAGCTCACTCAGGCGCTCCTCGACCATCAGCTCACTCTACGAGCGCGCAATGCCCCCTAACGCCGGCTCGGGGTCAGCTGCCGGCGACGAACGCGACGACGACGTACGCGGCGTGACGGTCGAAGTTCTGGCGGCGCCGGTCGTAGATGGTCGTAGTGCGCGGGTCGGCGTGGCGCGCTGCGGTCTGCACATCCCGGAGCGGCACCCCGGCGTCGAGCGCCGCCATGATGAACGCTGCACGCAGCATGTGGGGGTGCACCGAGTCGAACCCGGCTCGTTTCCCGATCGACGCGACCCAACGGTGCGCAGTGCGCCGGTCGAGTCGTTGTCCGTCGCGGCGTCGCAGGATGGGGCCGTCGTGGCGGTCGCCGATGGCGAGGTCGATCGTGCGGGCCGTTCGCGGGACCAGCGGGATCACGGCCGGTTTGTTGCCCTTGCCGATGATCTGCAGGGTCCGGTGGCCTCGCTCGACGCCGAGATCCTCGATGTTGGTGCTGCAAGCTTCGCTGACCCGCAGCCCGTTGAGCCCCAATAGCACCGCGAGTGCTGCGTGGTCACGGTCGTAACGCTCGGCGGTGAACAGGAACACGCCGAGCTCGGACCGGTCGAGGCCCCTCGCCGTGGAGGGGTGCACGCGGGGTCGTCGGACGTACTGCGCGGGGTTGGATGCCGTGCGGCCGTCGATGTGCGCGAACCGGAAGAAGCCGCACACTGTCGACAGGCGCCGGTCGACCGTCGATGGTGCGAGCCCGCGGTCTTCGAGCCAGCAGCGGTACACCTCGATGTGCGCCCTTGTCGCGTCGAGCACCTCGAGGCCGCTGTCGGCCGCCCATTGGAAGAAGCAGCGCAGGTCGTAGCGGTAGGCCTCGAGGGTGCGGCCGCTGTAGCGGGCGAGGAACGACAGGGCGGCGAGCTGGGCGTCGTCGACTTCGTCCGCGTCGAAACGCTCCAAGGACGTGCTCGGTGGCAGGTAGGTGCTGGTCATCGCGGTTCTCCGTTCTCTGAGGAGAACCAGCGAACACCTCGACCCCAGCGGGATCCACGGGCCGCCTGCGGAGCGCCAACACCGCCATGCCCTCGCGGTGGCCGCACGTGGGTGGGCTCGGGAGGACAAGCGGGAACGACTCGAAGCCAGCGTGACCGGTCTCACATCCCTACGACCGGCTCTTCGGCGAGGTCACTCCCGAACCCGCCCGCCACGGTAGCCACTCTGCCGCCTCCGGGCGACGGTCACAGAGCCGGCGCCATGGGGCAGTCCGGACTCCCGTCAGCGCAGCGTGGTGATGGTCGGAGCTCCGCCGCTCACCGCCTTGAGCCGGTCATCGACAGCGACGAGGGCAGCTGCTTGTGTCCCGAAGTCCTTCCAGACGCCCGATGCGGTGCGCTCGATGACGTAACCGCCGTCTGCGATGAAGTAGTCGGACCCGCCGGCAGTCACCGCAGCGCTGGACAGCCGGACCGGCGACTCGGTCAGCTGCCAGGGCAGCGCAACCGGTGTCGACGACCAGGTGTTCGTCGAGGGCGAGTAGCGGTGCTCGACGCCGTCACGCAGCAACACCGCACCTCGCGAGGTGCACGCTCGCACCGCCCACACCGAGTCGACCGGTGCACCAGCACCCGGCACAGGATCCTGACCCGGTCGTCTCAGATCGAGCCGCTCGACGTCGCTGCTCGTCATCGCGACGACGTGATCCTCGGTCGCACACGTCCAAGTGACGCCGCCACTGTCGAGTTCCAACTGCTGCACCGCGCCGTCGGGGCGGAACAGCAGCGTCACGCCCGATGAACGGACCACCACCCCCTTCGAGGTCGAGCCGACCAACTGCAACGGGTCGTCCGGGTCGGTGAAGCTGCCAGGCAGGTCGATCCGCTCCCAGCGAGCCGCAGCGGAGTCGAGCCGTGCAGCGATCGGCTGCCCCTCGAAACAACGGTCCTCAGTTCCGCACGACGCTCCGACGAGCACCACCGACTCGCCCACGTTGAACGCCACCCGCGCTCCGACCGGAGGTGGGTCGGCCAGCGGCTGCCAGTCGCCGTCATCGCCCTCGACGACAGCGGCGATGCCGTCCTCGGACGACACGATGTCATCGCTCATCGGGTTGCTGTCCGCCGGGCGGTAGTAGAGGCGACCAGCCCGGGAGCTGTTCGTCAGCACCACCCGGCCGTCCAAGCTGGCAGCGGTGGTATCGGCACCACCGAAGACGAACCCTGACGCAGCCAGCTGTTCAGTCGACATCACCGCTGGAGCGGTGGTCGTGGTGTCACGGTCGGACTCTCGCGCCACCGGCTTCTGGTTCGCTTCGCTGCAGCCCGACACAACGAGTGTCAACGCGCTTGCGCACGCCAGCGCCAACGCCAACCGTCTCCCCACTTCCACCCCGTCACCGTAACGGCCGAGTCGACCGGCCGACGTCCCATGACGGCCCCGGTCCCGGCGGTAGGGGGCAGTCGGGACGTTCAGATCAACTCAGAAGCTGCCCCGCGGCTGCAGCCGTACGAAACGGAGTTCGTCGAAACTTCACCGTCCGCCGGTCGCCCGGACGTTGAACGTGGACTCCGCCGGCTACTGGGATACCGGAACGAGCGCGCTCCTCAGGGAGGCACTGCATCGCCGCTGTCCCCCCCCCGGATCGGTAGACGCCTGACTTGGGTGATTCCCACTGGAGCTTGGCCGAGTCGTGATGTGCTGCGGTCTGCACGACATCTCGGCGACTTCTTGGCGCTAGGTCAGCTTGAAGGAGTAGGTGCCGGTCCCGCCCGTTGGCCAGCCGGTATCGAGGTAGTAGCTCCCCGCTGGGAGTGTGATCTGCGTGCTGTTGACCATCTGCACAACCTGGGCGCCTGTGGCTGCGTTCTTCAGGTTCATGTTTCGCTGCGCGCCGAGCCGTGTGAATTGAACTGTCTGGCCTCCCGCCGGGATGGTGAAGGTGTACCGGTCGACTGAGCCCACTCGTTCGACGTTGCCCGCGCCCGCGGATGGCACCCCGTTGGAGACAACCGATCCGAGGGTGTAGGCGAACACCTGTTGGGCCGGGACCTCGTAGAGGTTGAACGAGTAGGTGCCGGTCCCGCCGGTCGGCCAGCCGGTGTCGAGGTAGTAGTCGCCTTCGGGCAGCGTCACCTGGGCGTTGTCGACGAACGTCGTCACCTGCGCCCCGGTCGCTGCGTTCTTGAGCACCATGTTGCGCTGGGAGCCCAGTCGATTGAACTGCAAGGTCTTGCCGCCGGCAGGGATCGAGAATGTGTAGCGGTCCGAGCTGCCGATCCGTTCGATGTTGCCCGCGCCTGCCGCCGGAGTGCCGTTGGAGACCACGGTGTCGAGCGTGTAGGAGAACACCTGCTGGGCTGGCACTTCGTAGAGGTTGAACGAGTAGGTGCCGGTCCCGCCGGTCGGCCAGCCGGTGTCGAGGTAGTAGTCGCCTTCGGGCAGCGTCACCTGGGCGTTGTCGACGAACGTCGTCACCTGCGCCCCGGTCGCTGCGTTCTTGAGCACCATGTTGCGCTGGGAGCCCAGTCGATTGAACTGCAAGGTCTTGCCGCCGGCAGGGATCGAGAATGTGTAGCGGTCCGAGCTGCCGATCCGTTCGATGTTGCCCGCGCCTGCCGCCGGAGTGCCGTTGGAGACCACGGTGTCGAGCGTGTAGGAGAACACCTGCTGGGCTGGCACTTCGTAGAGGTTGAACGAGTAGGTCCCGGGGCCTCCTGTTGGCCAACCGGTCTCGAGGTAGTAGCTGCCTTCGGGCAGCGTCAGTTGCGTGTTGTCAACGAACGTTGCGACCTGGGCTCCCGTCGCTGCGTTCTTGATCGCTATGTTGCGCTGGGATCCCAATCGGTTGAACTGCACCTTCTTGCCGCCGACAGGGACGGAGAACGTGTAGCGATCAACACTGCCGTTCAGCTCGATGTTGCCGGCTCCCGCAGCGGGCACTCCGTTGGCAACAACTGTGTCAAGCGAGTAGCTGAACACCTGAGGCCCGGGGACTTCGTACAACTCGAACGAGTAGGTGCCGGGGCCGCCTGTTGGCCAGCCCGTCTCGAGGTAGTAGGCCCCCTGCGCGAGCGACAGTTGACGGTTGTCCACGAACTTCGCAAGCTGCTCGCCCGTGGTGGCGTTCTTGAGCACCATGTTGCGCTGAGCCCCCAGCCGGTTGAACTGGAGAACCTTTCCGCCTGCAGGGACTGAGAAGGAGTAGCGGTCCAGGCTGCCGTTCTGTTCAATGCTCCCCGCACCGGTGGCGGGTACGCCGTTGGAGACCACGCTCCCAACCGAGTAGCTGAACAACTGCGGCGCAGGCGCCTCATACAGCTCGAACGAGTAGGTGCCGGCGCCGCCTGACGGCCAACCGGTCTCGAGGTAGAAGTCACCTTGGGGCAAGGTGACCTGCTTGCCGTGGACCAGGTCGGCGACAGGGACCTCCGATTGGGAGTCCTTGAGGACCATTCTGCGCAGCGATCCCAACGGGTTGAACTGCAGCACCTTGCCCCCCGCGGGAACAGAGAAGCTGTACCGGTCGACGCTTCCAGTTCGCTCGACGTTCCCCGCACCCGCCGCCGGCGTCCCGTTGGAGACCACGGCTCCGATCGAGTAGGCGAACGTCTGAGTTGCGGGCGCCTCGTAGAGCCTGAACGAGTAGGTGCCGGGGCCGCCGGTCGGCCAACCGGTCTCGACGAAGTAGTCACCTTCGGGCAACGTCACACGGGTGTCGTCGACGAACGAGGCGACTTGTGAGCCGGAGGTGGCGTTCTTGATCGCCATGTTGCGTTGCGAGCCCAACCGCTCGAACTGCAAGGTCTTGCCCCCTGCAGGAACAGAGAAGGTGTGGCGGTCGACCTCGCCGAATCGTTCGATGTTGCCGGCCCCCAATTCGGGTGCACCGTTGGAGACCACGCTGTCGAGCGTGTAGGCGAACTCTTCAGGGTCTGGGAGCTCGTACAAGCCGAGCGAATAGATTCCGACCACGGGAGCGGTGACCTCGAGTCGGTACTCGCCTGACACGAGAGGCCCGACAACTTGGTCCTTGCAGTCCATCGACGTTGTGACGACGTCGTTCGTGCCGACTCGGACCAATCGGTAAGTCGCGCCGCTGAGGCACGAATCGTGTGCGAGGACGATCCGTCCGGCGTTCGCGAGGTCGAACACGAACTCGTCTTGGCCCGCAACTTGCTCGATCACACCGGCACCGGACGACACCGGGAGGGAGGCGCTCGGCACGTCGGCCGGTAGGTCAGCGCTGAACACCTGCGCTGCAGGGGTGTCGAGCTGAAGCTCGATGTTGTCGAACCCCAGGGAGGTCGAGAAGAGTCCCTTGAAGCCGCTCGGCACGAAGCTCAGGTCGAACCCCGAATGAGTGTGTGGAATCGCGAGTTCCAGTCGGTACCGCTTGAACGCCGTACCAGTCGCCGTGGTCCCAGCTGCATCGAACGCAAGAGTTCCGCCGATTGAACCTGCGAACGCTGGAGTCGGGTTGTCGAAGTCGATGGAGCCGACCACGGCATCACCAGCCTTCACGTCCAAGTTCTGATCGACCGAGTCCGTGGTCACGGGGCCGAACACGTAGACGTCAGTCGACGCGTCGACCGCGGCGTGTCGGTTCACATCACGGACGTAGAACCGATACCCGGAGCCGTCGAAGACAGGTCCGGCAATCTTCGAGGTAGCCGCGTCATTCAGATACCTGGTGCTGACGAAGTTCGAGCCGACCGCCCCCTCGAAGTCCTCGTCGAGCGCTCCCGAACTGTCGAATTCGTGCGCAGTCCCGTCGACCAACGGCTCGGTCACCAACGCGGCGCTCGACGCGTAGCTTTCATCGGCTGTAGAAGCGACATCGAACACGCAGTCCTCGAACTGCGGACCCGGCAGCACCCCCTCGTCGACACACACCGTCTGCGCGGCCTCGACCTCCTGAGCTGTGAAGTCGGCCAAGGTGGCGATCTGCGACGGGAACGTCAGGTTGGTGAAGTCATCGGTCGATTGGCCGGCACCGTAGGTGAACAGTGACTCCTCGTCGTTGATCCGCCACGAGTTCGCGAACGATCCATGCAGCGTCGACGCGCTGGCCGGCACCGCCAACGCTGACCCGTTCCGGTACTTCAGATCATCATCGGGGTTGCCATTGGCGTTGCCGAGGAGGCCTCGAACGTCGGTCAGCCCATCCGGGACGTGGAACGCCACACTCCGGCCTCGCTGCACCATCGCGACACGGTCTCCCTGACCCGGCCAGGTAACGACCCAGCCTTCAGCGGATCTGATCACCGTCGCGCCGTCGCCGAGGTCGACCAACAGACGCTCGGGCGGGACAGCCACACCGTCGAGCTTCAGAGTGTTTCCCTCGATCTGCACCCAGGTGCCGTTGAGCTCGAACGCTGTTGCCGAGAGCAACGACACCTTCGTTCCCTGCCCCACGAATCGCCCCTGCACGTCGATGTCCAGCGACGGGATCTCCAGCAGATGGAACTCGCCGACGGCCTGCAGGTCGTAGGCAAGACCGTCGAGCGTCGCGAGATGCGGGTCACCCCACACAGAGAACCCGAACAGCGTCATGAAGAGGGTGGCAACAGCCGCAGCCAACCCGGCTGTCGATGCGAACAAGCCGGGTGTCGCGAAGAACGCGCTCAACGCAGCGATACACGGGCCGCACAACGCGACGCCGATGACGACCGCCACGACCGCAGCGACCAGCACGAGCTGCTCCCACGACACGTTGATGTCGGCACCTGAAGGCAGGCCCGGAATCAGCGGCAGCGGATTGTCCTCGAAGAACTCGGGGATGTGCTCGCGCAAGTCCTCGAGGAAGTCGTCCTGGCCATCGTTGTCGTCGTCCGAGCCAGGACCCGGCACGACCACCGGCGGCCGATCGATCGGATCCGGCAACGGCTGGGCATACGGCTCCTCGTACGACGGCTCGTTCTCCGGATCGGGAACCGGCCTGCTCTGCGAGTCGCACTCACGCACGATCTCCGCCACCTCCCGCGCCAACAACAGGCCCGCTTGAGTTGGTGACGAGGTGACGTCGTAACGTTCGTAGGTCGCTGTGTCGTCAGGGCTCGAGCAGGGCTCGTTGCTGGGCTCATTGAGCACCAAGAACGAATCGAAATACCCCTGCGAGTTCCGTTGCCGAACCGTGTTGCCGGGCAACGCCGACTGCAACGCGAGGACGTATCTCTGGAGCTGTTCGGCTGCGTCGGCGATCTCAGCGCTTCCGTCGTACTGGATCACTTTGACCTCAGCCAGGTCGAGGGGCGAGGACGGCTGAAATCGGTCGTACTGCAGCAGATCGGCCCGCTTGCCGGCGATGCCGAACTCGAACTGGAAGTTCGGCTGAACCTCGCCGAGCGGGGACTGGCTCAGACGCATCGTCGCTCGAGTCTGTGCGATCGCCTCGACCTGGCTGGTCTTCGAGCCCTTGCACTCGCTTCGCCAGTATGCAGCGCCGACCGCGTAGACCTTGGGGTTCTCGAAGCACTCCGGGCGGAGCCATCCCCGGGTCCTGAACTCCTTGCCCGCGATGCAGCGCACCGCCGATCCAAGCGACACATCGCCGCTGTACGGGGTGGAGCACAGGTCCCCCACGGCCGCGTCCGCGGCATCCAGGCGCGCCATCGGCGTATCCAACGCGATCGTCGCCACCACAAGGACCATCGAGAGCGCGACTAAGTACGCGCCAAACCGAACCTTCATCTTCTGTACCTCTCCCAGAACGAGGCGCCTTCCAAGCCGCCGCGGGCGCCGACTCTAGCGTAGAGATCGAACGAGGGCGGGATACCCTCGAACACGATGAGCAGCGAACCCAGCGTCCATGTATCGGCCACGACATTGACACGCGCGTGGCGCACGGCGGGTCGTGAGGAGTTCTGGATCCAGCTCACCACCACTCACGCGGACCGCGACACGTTCGCTGCCTCAATCCAGGAGCTCGAGGACCCCCTCGATGACGTGTTCTTCCTGGTCCGCACCCATTGCACCGTGCCCAAGGGCTACGTCGCGCTCGTCAGCGGCACCGGCGACGACACCCAACTCCTCGTCTGGGCCGACGCCCTCGCGCGCCGCCTCGAAGCCCACGGCGTCACCGGCACCCTCACCGGCGTCACGCAAGCACGAGAGTCGAACTGGATCCGATCCGAACCACCCGTGCCGACCGCGTTCCTCACCTGGTCCTACGACGCCGCCCACTACCCGACGGACCCGGTGACGCTCGAACCCGACGACAGCCTCTGGAAACCCGACCGCGACACCACGCAGGAAATCAGCGAGCTCATCACCGACTTCGCCGAGCCCGGCGGCCCAACCACCCTGCTGCGCCAGGGCGTGTTCCAGTTCGCTGTCGCCCACTCCGATGACCTCGCCGACATGCTCTGCGTAGCGATCCTCTCCGACGGCATCCAGGCCGGACTCTGGTGCATCGACGACACCACCCACACTGCGCGCAAGGCCGCTCTCAGCAGCGCCGCCCAGACCGTGCTGCAACTCGTCGGCGACACCCCCACCTGGCAACAACGAGTCGACGTGCTCCGCGACGCGATCACCGCACGAGCCGACCTGCTCGATCACGCCTTCATCCGCACCGCCTACCAAAGCCCGCTCAGCTTCGCCGACGTCCCCATGGCCGTGCCCATCCCGCACGCCGACGAAGCCACCTTCCGGCGCAACCAGCACCTCACCATCAGCCACGTCATCGACGTCAACGGCATCCAAGTCCTCACCGACACCCACCTCGACCGCCTCCAGCACCCCGAGAACTGGCACATCGACGACCTCGGCCACGGCAAACACCTCGTCACCGCCCCCGACCTCGCCCCCTGGTACGCCGACACCACCCCAGACCCCGCAACCCTCGACCAGGCGCGCCGCGACTTCGCCGACATCCTGCTCACCGACGACGCCATCGCCGCCAACCCACCCCCCTGGCCCACCCCCACGTGACGCGACGCAGCCGGATGTCAACGGCCGTCGACTTGGTCTCCCATAGGTGTTGTTACACGGGTGATCCTGGCGGGTCCTGGGCCGGGTTCATGG
>CAYVDN010000085.1:7695-10084 GCA_964450685.1 uncultured Microthrixaceae bacterium | reverse complement strand
GGACCTGTCGCTCACGAGTCAGCGTGTGATCGAAGGGTTTCATCCGCTGAGCGTGGGTTGAGACGGTCCTCAGGACCTGAGTGCTCTCGGCCAACTCACAGGTTGGCTTCGGGGTTCTCTGAGCGAGGGTGAGCAGAGTCACTGACCATGTCCGTGACCGCAGATCCCCCCGAACCACCAGCCGTCGAACCGAGGAGGCGCCGACGTACGTGGCTCGTGGCCGCGTCGGTAGCCGTGATCCTCATCGGGGCGAGCTTCGGCGGCTGGTGGTTCCTGCTCCGCGACGACGGAACCGCAGCAGCGGTGGCGACAGCGGAGCCGACGGTCGTCGAGGTGACCACCGGGACCTTCGGTGAGGTGGTATCCGCCGATGGCACCGTCGCCGTTGCCGAGTCCGAGGACCTGTCGTTCACCTCGTCCGGCACCGTTGCCACGGTGAACGTCGCTGCGGGCGACACCGTCACGGCGGGCCAGGTCCTGGCCACACTCGACTCGGCCGAGCTCGAAGCCGCCGTGGCGGACGCCGAGGCCGACCTGGCGGACGCCGAGGCCGACCTCGACAGCGCAGAGAGCTCTGACGCCAGCGACGAGCAGATCGAGGCCTACAGCGCAGCCGTCACAACTGCTCAGGACAAGGTCGACTCGGCAAACGAGGATCTGGCCGGGGCGACCCTGATTGCTGGCTTCGACGGCCTGGTCACCACTGTCGACCTGACCGTCGGCGAGCAGCTCGCCAGCTCGGGAACCGGTGGAACTGCGATGACCGGGTCGGAGTCCGGTTCGGGCATGTCGTCGTCGAGTCTCGGTTCGGACAGCGCCACCGGTTCGGCGCAGTCGGGCGCGGGTGGCAGCTCGTCAACCACCAGCTCGGCGCAGATTCAGGTGGTCAGCCAAGGCCGTTTCGTGGTCGACCTCGGTGTCGACAGCGCTGACATCGACTCGATCGAGGTGGGCCAGGAGGTCGATCTGACGATCTCGACCGATACGTCGAGCACCCAGGCGAGTGGCTTCCCCGGTGGAGGCGGCTTCCCCGGTGGAGGCGGAATGCCAGGTGGGCCCCAGATGGGCGGAGGTGGCAGCACCGATGAGGAGTCGGACGAGGATTCGTCGGATTCCAGCAGCGCCTCTGACATCACCGCGACCGGTGTCGTCAGTGAAGTCGGACGAATGGCCGACGCCAGCTCCGGCGTGGCGAAGTACTCGGTCACCGTCACCTTCTCCGACGACAGCGGGGAGATCTGGGCAGGGTCGTCGGCAACGGCGGAGATCAACGTCGCGGCACGCACGGACGTGGTGCAGGTCGAGTCGAACGCCGTCACGACAGAGGACGGCAAGTCGACCGTGACAGTCGCTCTCGACGGAACCGCTGACGGCGAGACCGAGGTCCGCGAGGTCGAGACAGGCGAGACCTCGGGGATGATGATCGAGATCGTCTCGGGGCTGGAAGTCGGCGAGATGGTCGTCGTCGAAGGCCGAGCGGCCGGCGGCTTCCCCGGTGGTGGCCAGGCTCCGGGTGGCTTCGATCAGACCGGCGGTCCGCCGGAAGGCTTCGAGATGCCGACCGGCACAGCGGGCGCCAGCGCCACTGCAGAGGAAGGCTCATGAACGCCGTCCCCGTCATCGAGCTGACCGACGTCCGCAAGGTCTACGCGACCGGCCCGGCCAGGGTGGACGCGCTGCGAGGTGTGGACGCCAGGATCGAACGGAACGAGTACGTGGCAATCATCGGTCCGTCGGGGTCGGGCAAGTCGACTCTCATGCACATCCTCGGCTGTCTCGACGTACCTACCTCCGGCACCTACCGCTTGGTGGGCCATGACGTGCAGTCCCTCGACGAGGACCGCCTCTCGGATGTGCGGAACCTCTTCATCGGGTTCGTATTCCAGCAGTTCAACCTTCTCGGCGAGCTGTCGGCGTGGAGAAATGTCGAGCTGCCGATGATCTACGCGGGCATAGCGCCGTCCGAGCGCCGCGAACGCGCGCTCGATGCGCTGGCCAAGGTCGGCCTGGCGGACCGCTCCAAGCACCGGCCCGGTGAGCTGTCCGGCGGTCAGCAGCAGCGGGTCGCCGTCGCCCGGGCGCTGGTGACCTCCCCAGCACTGATTCTCGCTGACGAGCCGACGGGCAACCTCGACTCCGTCAGCTCGGCGGAGGTGCTCGAGCTCCTCGACCGACTTCATGAGGAGGGCCGCACGATCGTGCTGATCACCCACGAGGACGATGTCGCGGCACGTGCCGGCAGGGTTCTGCAGATTCGCGACGGCGAGCTCAGTGCGGCCGGTGCCGGTGGTCCTCTTGGTGGGCTCGCCGTAGCCGATGGACTGGTGGGGTCGCTGCGATGAGGTGGCAGGACACGCTCCGAACCGCGGCCGACGCCGTCCGCTCTCAC
>CAYVDN010000085.1:0-7595 GCA_964450685.1 uncultured Microthrixaceae bacterium | reverse complement strand
CTCGACCAGACCGTCACCTACTCGGGTACGAACCTGAAGGTCGTCGGTGTGCTCGAGGCGCTGTCGTCATCGGAGGACACGACGAACAACGACCTGGCGATCGTCCCGATGTCGACCTACTCCCAACGACTGGTCGGCGGCACCACCCGTGACGCCGTCAGCGAGATCTACCTGAAGGCCACCTCCGCCGACACGATCTCCGCGGCCTACCAACAGGCTGACGCGATCCTGATGAACACCCACGGGCTCACCGACTCCGATGACGCCGACTTCTCGGTCGCCACACAGGAGTCGATACTGACCGCCGCCAACTCGGTCGACGACACGATGACGGTGATGCTCGGCGGGATAGCGGTGATCTCGTTGCTCGTCGGCGGCATCGGCGTGATGAACATCATGCTCGTGTCGGTCTCGGAGCGCATCCGCGAGATCGGCTTGCGCAAGGCGATCGGCGGACGGCCGCGGGCCATCCGCCGGCAGTTCCTGGTCGAGGCATCGATCCTCGGCGCGGCCGGCGGTGTCCTGGGAGTGCTGGCGGGGATGCTCGGCGGGTTCGTCCTGCCACGACTCACCGACGCCCGCGTCGAGCTCTCGCCGGCTGTCGCGGCCACCGCGATCGTCATCGCCATGGCGATCGGACTGGTGTTCGGCGTCTACCCAGCGGGCCGTGCTGCCCGCCTTGCTCCCATCGATGCACTGAGGAACGACTGATGAGCACCCTGTCCGAAACCCCCAATGACATCGATGGCCGGATCGAGCGTGTCTTCGATCGGCCACAGTCCCGCAGTCGCCGCCGGTGGGCCATTGCCGTCATCGCCGTGGCGGTTGTGGTCATCGGAGCGCTGGTCGCGACTTCGACCGCCGGCAGCACGGGAACGCAGCGGCTTCGGACAGCGCAGGCCGAGGTGCGCGACGTGGACTCCGAGCTCGTCTCGGTGGCCACGATCGAACCCGTTTCCCAGGCAGCTGTCGCGTTCCCCACCAGTGGCACGGTCGCCACCGTCGGAGTCGTAGCCGGTGACCGGGTCACGGTCGGACAGGAACTGGCCACACTGGATTTGGTGTCGCTGACCAGGGCGTTGAACGAGGCCAAGGCAGATCTCGCCGAAGCCGAGCTGACCCTGAGCAGGGCGCTCGACGGTGAGGACGTCTCGGATTCCAGCACCTCCAGCAGCTCTGCAGCGCAGCCGGCGTCATCGACCGCCAGCACGAACTCCGGGGTTGTGCTGCCGGCGACGACCCAGGGCTCGAGTAGCTCCAGCGACGAGGACTCGACGCTGACGGAACTCCAGCGGGCCGTACTGGACGCCCAAGCTGCCGTCGACGCTGCGATCCTCGCTTCTGACGCTGCGATGGAGAACGCCTTGAACGTCTGTTCCGACGACGAGGACGAGTCGGCTGACACCTCCAGTACGGACGACACCTCGGAGGTGGACGCTGAGGCCGTGGACACCGACGCATGCCTGGAGGCACTGAGCCAGGTGCAGGCTGCTCAGACAGCGACAGCCGCAGCTCAGCGGGAGCTGGTGGCCGCATCGACCGCCTTGGACGACTACCTGACAGCGTCGGCTTCGCAGGACTCGGGACAGAACAAGGCAGGCTCGACCGGTTCGAGTGGTTCAGCCGGTTCGAGTGGTTCGTCGAACGGCGGATCAGCGTCCGCTGGAGGTTCCTCGCAGAGCGGAACGCAGTCCGCCACGTCCTCGCCGACCTCTGCGGAGCTGGTTGCCTATCAGAAGGCTGTAAGTGCGGCGGAGCTGCAGGTCCTGGTCGCAGAGCAGGCGGTCCAGCAGGGGACGGTCGTCTCGCCGATCGACGGAACGGTCCTCGCCGTCGGCTTCGAGGTGGGCGACGAGGTGACTGCCGCCTCCGCAACCCAGACGGTGATCATCGAGGGCGACAACGGCGTCGAAGCGGTCACCACGGTCTCACTGTCGGATGTCGCGTCGGTCAAGGTCGGCCAGCCGGCGACGATCATGGTCGACGGCTCCGATGAAGCGCTTGAGGGCGAGGTGGTCGGAGTATCAGCCACACCAGCCACGACTGGCACCACCAGCTATCGGGTGACGGTCGGACTGACCGAGACAGCAGACATCGATGCGGGAACGACAGGAACCGTTGCGATCCTGACCGGAGAGGCGAGGCGAGCACTCGCTGTGCCTTCGTCGGCGATCCGCTGGAACGCCGGGATCGCGACTGTGCAGGTCGTGACGGACGAGGGTTCGCAGGCGGTTCCGGTCGAGGTAGGAGTCATCGGCTCCGACTGGGTCGAGATCATCAGCGGGCTGGATGACGGAAGCGAGGTCGTCCTGGCCGACTTGGACGAAGCCCTCCCGGGTGCCACGTCGGAGAGCGAGGAGCAACAGGGGTCGACCGGGTCTACCGGCGTCGCCTCCACCGGGTCAGGACCGATGGCCCCGCCCGGAGCGGGCGGTGGTGTCGGTGGCCCTCCGGGGTCCTGAACCGGCAGACACGAGACAGACAGACCTGAGAACAGACAGACCTGAGAACAGGAGAGAACAGCGATGCAGTACCGAGAAGGAGCTCCCATGAGTTCACCAGCAACAACACCGATTGCCTCACGTCGAAGTAGGCGTCGACCCCGTCAGGTGGCCGCAGCCGTCCTGGCTGGCTCGACGCTGTTCATCTCGGCATGTGGCGGCCAGAGTTCGTCCGCTGCCAGCGCCGAACAGGACACCGCCAGCGCCGAGACCGAGCAGGCGAGCTCGATGGAGGCTTACCAGCAGTGCATGGCGGAGAACGGCGTCGAGCTCGGTGGCGGTCAGCCAGGTGCCGGTGCGCAGGACAGCGAGGAAGGCACGGAGCAGCCTCAGATCGACCAGGAGACGATGGAGCAGGCACAGGAGGCCTGCGCCGATCTCATGCCCGAAGGCGGCATGGGCGGCCCCGGCGGACAGCCTGGTAACGGCGAGGAGATGCAGGCTTGGACTGAATGCCTCGCCGAGAACGGAGTCGAGGTCGAGATGCCCGAGATGGGTGGCACGGGCCAGCCTCCGGGCGGCGGCACCCCACCGGCTGAGGGAGAAGCTCCTGCCGAAGGAGAAGCTCCCGCTGAGGGTCAGGCACCGCCTGACGGTGCGACACCACCTGACGGTACCTCGATGTTCGGTCTGGACACCTCCGACCCGACCGTTGCAGCGGCGATCGAGGCTTGCGAGAGCCTCCAGCCCCAGATGGGTGGCCCCCGTGGCGGTGGAGCCGGCGGCATGGCCCAGGAGCCTGGCAGTTCCGAGGAGCAGACAGAGACTCAGAGCTCGGCAGAGTCTTCCTGAACCCGCGATCGCGCGGGGAGGGCACAAGATTGGGGCGGCCCTCCCCGCGCCCCCCATTTGAGCCGTATCGATGACGGCGCCATCCATCGAGCCACCCGACTCTCGGGGATGCTTCCGCAGAAGCGTCCCCGAGAGTCTTCCTTTTCCTGCCGAACGGAGCGGGGTGAGGGAGTCGGGACAGTGACCCGCTATCGGTGGGTCGCTGCTCGGAAGGCCGAGGGACTCCCGATCACGATGGCCGCCGGGGTCGCCGATGTGTCGCGTCAGGCGTACTACGACTGGCGGGCCCATGAAGCAGCCGGCCCGACCGCGGCGGAGCTGGCCGAGGTCGAACTGGTCGAGTTGATGCGTGAGATCCACGCCGAGCACGACAGCACCTACGGGGTGCCGCGCATGTGTGCCGAGTTGGTCAACAGGAGCCGGAAGGTGAACCACAAGCGTGTGGAGCGGCTGATGCGGGCTCATGGCATTGTCGTGGTACACAAGCCCACCCGGGTGCGTACCACGATCCCGGTCGAGGAGAACCCGCCGATGCCTGATCTGATCGGCCGGCGGTTCGCCCCATCGGCACCCGATGTCGCGTCGTGTGGCGACATCACCTACATCGCAACCGGTGAGGGCTGGCTCTACCTGGCGTCGGTGCTCGACTTGGGTTCGAGACGCCTGGTGGGCTACTCGATGGCCGATGACATGCGCATTGAGCTTGTTGCTGATGCGCTCACCATGGCCGCTGGTATACGGGGCCGGCAGACGGCTGGGATCATCTCTTTATGGGACCGCGGAGTTCAGTACATGTCGGGCGACTACCGCGAGCTGATCTCCGAACTCGAGATGGTCCAGTCCGTGGGACGCACCGGGGTGTGTTGGGACTGTGAGATGTTGGTGGGGTCGTTCTGGTCATCGCTCAGGCGTGAGCCTGTGCACCGCTACCGGTTCGCCACCCGAGCCGAGGCCCGCCAGGTGATCTTCGCCTGGATCAACCGCTACAACCACCGCCCGCTGCACGCCAGCCTCGACTGCCTACCGCCAGTCGAGTGGGAGAACCAGTACCGTCAACCCCAGGCCGACCAGGCCGCGTAACCAACGTGACCGGCCAACGGGGGAACTCAGGGGACCGGACCTCGGTGGCGGTGCCATAGTGGACCGACGCGGGGTGTGCAGACCGATGCCGTAGTGGCAGTGCCAGGAACCGATCCGATGGATCAGATGGTGGCAGGCCTGAGCAGGTGCTGTGCGAGGACCCGGTGCCACCTGTTGGAGGGCAGTGTCGGTTCGAATGCCGCAAGGCCGGTGCAGTACTTGCTGATCTTCACCGGCCGGTGACCGCTGCGCCAGAGCGCCCGATCGACCTGGCCTGGTGGACCGGGGGTCTTCGTCTCGATCAGCACCATTCCGGTGAGTTCGATCGGTCTGGCGCCGTCGACGTGCCAGCAGATGTCATGGTCGATCGTCACCCGGGAGCTGTCGGTGCCGGGGGAGTGTCCGCCGATGGGCGGACTGTAGATGTCCTGGTCGACGTCGAGCAGCAACGTCGAGCGCCGATAGGTGACGCTGAGTACGTCGGTGAGTCGTTCAGCGTATGGAGCCGAGGCAGGGTTCTGAAGGAGGAACCGCATGCCCTCGCCGGTGACGATGTGCCGGTTGTCGGCATCGTACGCATGGCGGTCCTTGACAGTATTGCCCCTGTGGTCGCGGGTCTTGACCTCGAGCATGCTCTCATGGCTGTCGTGGTAAGTGCGGGTCCGGACCTTGAAGCGGCGGGGCCGGCGTCTGGTGGCTCCCAGGTAGCTGTCACGCTCCGCCGTGTCGAAGTAGACCGACTCGTAGCGGAAGGAGCGAAGACCGTCGATCTCGAGCGCTCTGGCATGTACCCCGTCGAGGATGTGAGCGAGCGACTCGGCCGGTAGCAGGTACTTGCGTTCGCGGCGCGTCTGGAGATCCGCGGTCCGGACGAGTTCTCCCAGACCGATGGGGGCGAAGTGGTCGACAGCTGTCGCTGTCGACAAGGTCGTCACGATCGTCACAGCAGCGACCGCTCTTGTGGAATGCGATGAGCATTTTCGTTGCGGTCTGCTTCGGTGGAGGCCCCCTCGTCGAGCTCGTAGCGCACATCCACGAGTGTCGTGTCGTTCACCAGGTCCAGTCGACGCACGGAGACGCCGCGAACTCTGCCGCCGAGCAGCTCCTCGAGCCGATCGGTGAGCCGAGACTCCTCGGGGATCGCCTCATCCAGGGTCACCGTCTGAACCCGGTACTTGGAGAAGAGTCGCGGGTGGTCACCGATGAACACGGCCATCAGGAGGGCGGCCATGAGCGCCGGTGCGAGCCAGTCCGGTGAGAGTGGGACCCCACCCAGAACTCCGAGCGCCAGAGCGACGAAGTAGTACGCGACCTCCTGTTGGTCGAGCTCGAAGGACCGCAGCCGGATGATCGACAGAACGCCGAACAGCCCGAATCCGAGACCAGCCGCGTTCACCTCGGCAGAACTCAGGGCTTCGGCGACGGCGAGTACGCCGATGTTGACCCCGAGATACGAGACGACCAAGTCCTTGCGTCGGTGTCGTGGGAAGTACAACACGAAGACGAGGATGATGATGGCCGCGAGGTCCAGTGCGAATCCGAGCGGAGTGGACATGGAGTGACTCCCAGGTGGTTCTTGGGTGAAGGTCTTGTGCCATCCAGATGTACGCGACGAATCTGGGAGTCAGCTGAGCGGAGGCGCAACGTCCCCCGTTCTCGGTCAACTCTCAGATTGCTGGGTCAAGCTCCGAGTAGCCCGGGTGCCCGCTGGGCGTGACGCCTACGGTCGAAAGGTGGAGTAGTGAGACCTCGTCCCGGTAGCCGGCTTCTGCTCGTCGTGCTCGCGGTTGCTACTGCAACGTCCGTGGTCGGATGCAGCGGATCGACCGGAGATGAGGTCTCGTCGAAAGCCGAAAGTCCGGTGACGCGGTCCTCCACCCAGGCGGGGTCGTTCTTCGACGGCTCCACGCTGCACTCGATAGCAGTCGAGTTCGACGAGGGCTCTTTCGAGGAGCTGCTGGCTGACTACGCCGAGTCCGACGAGAAGAGCTGGATCGAGGCGGACGTCACGATCGACGGTCGTTCCTACGAGCGAGCGGGAATGCGGCTCAAGGGGAACTCGTCGCTCAGGGGTCTGGGATCGGGGGAGGGGAGCGCGGAGAGTCCCGAGGACCTTCCCTGGCTCATCCGTCTCGACAAGTTCGTCGAGGGTCAGCGCCACGACGGCTACGCCGACATCGTCATCCGCGCGAACTCGACGGAGACATCGCTGAACGAGTCGGTTGCGCTGGACCTGCTCGCCGCGGCAGGGCTTGCTTCTCAGCTCGCGTCCTCGACCACCTTCAGCGTCAACGGCAGTCAACCCGTGCTGCGCCTGGCCATCGAGCACCCCGACGACGACGCCTGGCAGGAGCGCTCGTTCGATTCCGAGGGGGCGCTCTACAAGGCGGAGAGCTCGGGAGACTGGTCCTACCGCGGCGCCGACCCCGAGTCCTACGCCGATGTGTTCGACCAGGAGGGTGGCAAGAAGGTCGCCGACCTGACACCGCTGATCGAGTTCCTCCAGTTCGTGAACGAGTCCGACGACGAGACGTTCTCTGCCGAGCTGGGCGACCGGTTGGACGTCGAGTCGTTCGCCACCTACCTGGCGATGATGGAGCTGACCGAGAACTTCGACGACATCGACGGTCCGGGCAACAACTCCTACCTCTGGTGGGATGCCGAGACAGCGGTGTTCACGATCGTCCCGTGGGACATGAACCTGGCGTTCGGGCAGATGGCTGCCATGGGCGGCCCTGGTGGGCCAGGAGGCTCTGCCGGCGGGATGGGGCGACCCGCCGGCGGGGTCCCACCAGGTGGGCTCCAGGACGGTCAGCGCAACCAGGGCAACGCCGAGAACACATCCATCGCGCAGCCCCCCCGGCGGTGTGGGCCGTGGCGGCTTCGGTCAGCAGAACATCCTGGTGCAGAGGTTCCTCGCCGATGAGGCCTTCGCCGCCATCTACCAGGAGAGGCTCGACGCACTGCGAGCAGAGCTCTTCGCCAGTGGCGTGGCGGCCGAGACGCTGGACAGTCGGTCATCCACGCTCCTCGATGGCCAGGACATTGTTGCAGCGGCGACGGTGGAGCAGGAGTCAGACACGCTGCGACAGCGCCTCGCAGCCGTAGCAGAGGGTGGTGGCTGAAGCTCATCCGGTGGCCGGGAACGACACCCGCATCGTCGATCGGACCGCCGATGTCTGGACACGAGCCCTCGGTTGGTACGGTGTCACACCGATGGCC
>CAYVDN010000084.1:5292-10090 GCA_964450685.1 uncultured Microthrixaceae bacterium | reverse complement strand
TCCTTGATCTCCTCGATCTTGCCCCAGGCCCGCTCGTACTGGGCGCGCTTCTTGGAGAGGATCAGGCGACCTTCCTTGTCCTCCTTCTGGAGGACTAGGGCTTCGACCTCGTCGCCGATGGAGACGACCTCGGAGGGGTCGACCTCGTTGCGGATCGAGAGCTCACGGCTGGGGATGACGCCCTCGGACTTGTAGCCGATGTCGAGCAGGACCTCGTCCCGGTCGACCTTGACCACGGTGCCGGTGACGAGTTGACCGTCCTCGACGGCGACCATCGATGCTGCGTAGGCATCGTCGAGTGACAGGTCGCCCAGGTCGTCAAGGGTGATCTGTCGGGGAACGTACTCGTCTGCGCCCATGGTTGCGACCGCAGAATCCTGCGGCTGGGCCTCGTCGGCGGTGGTGATGTCGGACACGTGTGCAACTTCTCATAAGGGGCGCGGAACGCCCGTGAACGGAACGTTCAACCCTACCCGACGCCCGCGGGCCCCCGAAAGCCCACAGGTGCCGCCCGACCGGTCAGGGACGCCGTGCTACCAGCAGGAACTCGGGGGTCTCGATCGACGGATCCACACGCTCGTAGCCACCGGGGGTGACCGACCAGATGTGATCCACCCGCAGGCCGCACCGTTCCGCCAGCAGGCGCAGCTCCCGGGGGGTGTAACACGTGGTCCACAGTTCGGCGTCCGCCCGGACCCCCGCGTCGTCGCGCAGCTCCGTCGTCTCGTGGTTGACCGCGGTCGCTGCGTCGAAGGAGTCCTGGTCCTCGAGCCAGCGCACCTGGAAGTAGGACGAGAACGCTGACACCGCCAGGCGCCCGTCGGGGCGCAGCGCGTCATGGATTCCCCGCAGCACCGAGGAGTCGGCTCTCAGGTTCTGCGGGTCGTCCACGTTCGAGGGGCCACCGAGCCCGAACGCGCCCTGGCAGAGCGAGATCGCGGCATCGATGTGGCGACCGGCCACACGTGGGTCGTCAGTCATGCGGCGTGCGTCGATCCGGTGCCACTCGATCAGGTCGCTGACCCCTTCACGGAGTGCGACGTCCTCGCCGACCTCGAGGAAACGCTCGCTGATGTCGACCGCGACGACTCCTATTCCCCGCTTGGCCAGTGCAACCGCGTGACGACCCGGGCCGCAGCCGACGTCCAGCACCGTCATGCCGGGCTCGAGATCGAGCAGGTCGACCAGGAAGTCGACCTCCTGTGCTGTGCCCATGGTGAACGAGTACCGCAGGTAGGCGGGACCCAGGTGATCGGCCACGTCCTCGAACCAGTGCCTGTCGGCATGGCCGAGCGAGTCGGGCAGATCAGCGGGCGCGTCGTCCATGTCTCATCCCTTTGCCGCTGCCCACGAACCACCGTGGGAGAGGTTGACCTCGAGCGGGACCCGCAGGTCGAACGCCCCGGACATGGCGTGCAGGACCAACTCGTCGGCCCTGTCGCGCTCGGCGGCGGGTACCTCGAGGATCACCTCGTCGTGAACCTGCAGGATCAGCCGGCTGCGCAGGTCGCTGGCTGCCAGGTCGGCGTCGAGTCTCACGAGAGCGACTTTGAAGATGTCGGCTGCCAACCCCTGGATCGGGGCGTTCATGGCCTGACGCTCACCCGCCATTCGGACGTTGCGCTGACCTGACGACAGCTCGGGGATCCTCCTGCGTCGGCCGAAGACCGTCTCGGTGTACCCGCGTTCGCGCGCCTCCTCGACTGTTCGTTCCATGAAGGCCTTCACGCTCGGGAAGGCGACGAAGTACGCGTCGAGGATCTCCTGGGCTTCACCGGTGGGGATTCCGAGCCGTTGACCGAGCCCGTAGGCCTCCATCCCGTAGGCGAGGCCGTAGGAGACCATCTTGGACTTGGAACGCTGGGCAGGTGTCACGTCGCCGGGGTCCACACCGAAGATCCGCGCGGCGGTGGTCGCGTGGATGTCGCGTCCCTCGGTGAACGCCTCGATGAGTCCCGGGTCCTCGGCCAGGTGGGCGATGACCCGCAACTCGATCTGGTTGTAGTCCGCGACCAGGAACTCGAAACCCGCTGCGGGCACGAACGCCTCTCTGAAGCGACGGCCCTGGTCTGAACGCACCGGGATGTTGTGGAGGTTCGGCGCGTCGGACGACAAGCGGCCCGTCCGGGCGACTGTCTGGTTGAACGTCGCGTGGATCCGACCGTCGGGCGCCACCTCGGCGAGCAGACCCTCGCCGTAGGTCGAGCGCAGCTTCTCGACCTCGCGGTAGGCCAACAGGTGTTCGATGATCGGGTGTTCGTCGCGAAGCTTCTCGAGGGTGGCCTGGTCGGTCGAATAGCCGGTCTTGGTCTTCTTCTGCGGGGTGAGACCCAGCTTGTCGAACAGCACGGTTCTCAGCTGCGGAGTCGAGTTGACGTTGAACGCCTCGCCTGCCGCCGCGATCACAGCGGCCCGCTCCCGCTCCGCCTCGGCGGTGAACGAGTCGTTGAGCGCCTTCAGGACGTCCCGATCGACGCCCACGCCCAGGTGCTCCATGCGTGCGAGCACCCGCACGAGCGGAACCTCGATGCGGTCGTTCAGCGAGGTGAGCCCGTGCGCGTCGAGCGCCGCGCGCAGAGGTTCTGTCAGGTGGGCGACTGCGAGGGCCTCACGCCCGCAGATCTGTGACACGGCTGCGGCGCCTCCGTCGAAATCGAGCTGACCCTCGGGGGTCGCTCCCTCGTCGGCCAGCTCCATCTCGGCGTGGCGGCGCAGCAGCTCCCCGAGTCCGTAGATCGTGTCGGCGGGATCGAGCAGATAGGCGGCGAGCTTGGTGTCGAGCGTGAGTCGCCGAACGTCGGACCCCATGCCGAGCAGGGACCGGATGATCGGCTTGGCGTCGTGTGCCACCACCTCGGGAGAGCCGGACAGCACCGGTTCCAGGTCTTCGAGCAGATTGCCGAGAAGGCCCCCAGGAATCCAGATGACCTCGGCGGCGGCCGCGTCGCTGACCAGGGCGAGTCCCCGCAACGTGCTGCGTCCGGGAACGCCCTCCCATGCAGCGCTCAGCGCCACCGAATCGAGTGAGGACAGCCGCTCGAGCCCTGCTCGCGCCGATTCGATCATGTCGAGTTCGTCGACCTCGGCCTCGAGCACCGTGACGCTGGGCAGGGTCAGCCCTGCGCCGTCGCCGAAGATCGCCGGGAAGGCCTCGGCCAACCTGGGGACGAGCGAGGGGAACTCCAGGAAGCGGAACAGGTCGAGCACCGCGTCGGCGTCGACGTCGCCCTGGCGCAGCTCGTCATCGGTGACGTCGAGCGGTACGTCGCGGACGAGTCGCATCAGCGATGCGTTCATCCGTGCCTGCCCCTCGAACTCCTCGAGGTTCTTGCGCAACGCAGGGGTCTGATCGGCTGTGTGGGCGAAGATGCCATCCAGGTCGCCGTAGGTGGTCACGAGCTTGGCGGCTGTCTTCTCGCCGACCTTGGGCACACCGGGCAGGTTGTCGGAGTTGTCGCCGCGGAGTGCCGCGTACCAGACGTACTGATCGGGGCGGACGCCAGTGCGTTCGAGGATCCCTGCCTCGTCGTAGAGCGCGTAGTCGGAGACCCCGCGTTTGTTGTAGAGCACCCGGATGTGCGGATCGCGGACCAGCTGGTAGCTGTCACGGTCGCCGGTGACGACGATCACATCATCGCCCGCTTCGACGGCCCGCTCAGCAAGAGTCGCGATGACGTCGTCGGCTTCGAATCCGGGGGCCGTCACGACCGGCAGGGCGAGGGTGTCCACCACCTGGCGGACAAGGCCCATCTGCTGGCGCAGGATGTCGGGGGCCGACTCGCGGTTCGCCTTGTACGAATCGAGTTGCTCGTGACGGAAGGTCGGCTGGGGCAGGTCGAAGGTGACCACGACACGATCGGGCTGATGGTCACGCACCAGGTTGAGCAGCATCGACGTGAAACCGAACACGGCATTCGTGACCTGTCCCGACGCAGTGGCCAGATCGGTCGGCAACGCGAAGAACGCCCGGTAGGTCAGCGAGTTCCCGTCGATCAGCATGAGCGTCGGCACGTCGCCGACAGTACTCAACCACGGGGACAGTCCCCGCAGGTCTGGGCGGTGCTCAGGGCTCCTCGGGTCGGAGCTCGCCGGAGAGCACATCGTCGGCGACAGCTCGCATCGGACGGCGGGAGGTCATGGCCGTCTTCTGGAGGAACCCGAAGGCGTCCTGCTCCCTCATGCCGTCACGGTCCATGAGCACGCCTTTGGCACGGTCCAGCACCTTGCGTGTCTCCAGACGCTCTTCGACGTCGGAGATCTGCTCGACGAGCGCCTTCTCTGCGCGGAACCGGGCTATCGCGACCTCGATGGCCGGGGTCAGGTCATGGCGTTCGAACGGCTTGACGACGTAGCCGTGCACACCGGCGTCGCTCGCCTCCTCGATCAGCTCCCGCTGCGAGAAAGCCGTGACCAGCACGACAGCGGTCAACCGGTCGGCGGAGATCTCACGGGCGGCGGAGATTCCGTCCATGCCCGGCATCTTGATGTCGAGAAGCGCCACGTCGGGGCTGTGCTCGCGCACCATCGAGACTGCTTCGTCTCCACGGCCGCACTCGGCGACGACGTCGTAGCCCTCCTCCTGCAGCATCTCGCGCAGGTCCATTCGGATGATCGCTTCGTCCTCTGCGACGACGACTCTGGTCGGCACCGTTGCCTTCTGTTCTGTTGAGACGTTTTCTCTGTGAGACGTTCTGTTGCGACCCGAAGGCCGAACTCGTGGTTCGAGCGGTCAAGTGTAGGCGGCCGACGCCACCGGTCGGTGACTCGGGCCGCTCGTCGCCACCTGCGCCACCTGCGC
>CAYVDN010000084.1:3408-5192 GCA_964450685.1 uncultured Microthrixaceae bacterium | reverse complement strand
GCCACCTGCGCTACCGACGCTTGGCGGTGAGCTTGTCGAGCAGTTCGTCCTGTTCTGCCTCGAGCCGAGCTATCGATTCGACCAGATCGACACGATGGCGTGCCATCGCACTCGACGTCCGCTCGGCCTCACGGTGCTCCTCGTCCGCGATCGGCGTCTCGGAGACCATCGCCCTGATCCGGGTGTCGTCGGTTACGTCCGCCAGGTGACCGAGCTGCTCCTCGGTGATCGTCAACTCCTCACGCAGTGACGCGAGACGCCGACCGATCAGGCGCAGGCGACGTTCGATGAGGAAGGACACGTCGGCCAGTCTAGGGACCGTCCGAGCGGCACCTAGGGTGGGAACGGCTGATGGAAGAACGCGACCAGTGGGGAATCGCCGGCGGTTGGTGGTCGACGGACGGCACCTGGAGAACCCCGGATCCACGCGTCTGTGCCGATCTGCGCAGCGCCCTGGGAGCGCCGGAGAAGCTCGACGGTCCACCGGAGTCACACGCCTGGTTCTTTCATCCCGGCGAGATGCATCAGCTCCACAGCCGATGCAGCCTGACCCTCGAGGACTCGACAGAGGTCGGCGAGCTGGACCGTATTCCGCCGGACCTGCCCCTCGGCGCCCACGTCCTGCGCCCTCTGGACGGTGGGCCCGACAGCGACCTGTTCGTCGTGCCGGCCCGGGCGCCGATGCCTGCCAGGGGCTGGGCGTGGTCGGTACAGCTCCACTCGACCCGATCTGCCGGCAGCTGGGGGCAGGGCGATCTGAGCGATCTCGGCGATCTCGCGGGTTGGGCGCAGCGGTCCGGCGCGGACCTTCTGGCGCACAACCCTCTCGGAGCCCCGCTGCCCACGACCACTCAGCAGCCGTCGCCATACTCGCCCTCGTCGCGCAGGTGGCTGTCCCCGCTGTACTTGGACGTCGCCGCGGTGACCGGTGCGGAGCTGCTCGGGTCCGAGCTGACCGCCGCCGCCAACGCAGGCCGTGCGCTCAACTGCTCGCCGCTGCTCGACCGGGACCGGATCTGGGATCTCAAGCGGCGCGCGCTGCACGAAGTCTTCACCAGACTCCGTCGTGACCGATCGACCGAGGATCTGATCGGTGGGTTGGCCGAGGACCGTGAACTCGAGTGTTACGCCACGTTCTGCGCGATCGTCGAGCGCCACGACGCCGGGTGGCAGTCGTGGCCGGTGGAGCTGACCCACCCCGGTTCGGCAGCGGTGGCGGAGTACGCCCGCAGCGACCGTACGAACGTCGACTTCCACCGATGGTTGCAGTTCGAGGCCGACCGCCAGCTGGCCCGCGCCGCGTCATCAGGCGCCGGGCTCGTGGCGGACCTGCCCGTGGGGTTCGACCCGTGCGGGTTCGACGCATGGCACGACCAGGACCTGCTGGCCTCGTCCTGGTCCGTCGGTGCACCACCCGACGATCTCGGCCCACTGGGCCAGAACTGGGGCATCCCTCCGTACGTGCCGTGGCGGCTCCGCGGTGCCGGCTACCGACCGTGGTTGAAGACCCTCCGGGCGGTCCTGCGGCATGCCGCTGCGCTGCGTATCGACCATGTGATGGGTCTGTTCCGGCTGTTCTGGATACCGCCCGGCGAGGATGCCCGCTCGGGGGCGTACGTCTACCAGTACGGAGCCGAGCTGTTGGACCTGGCCATGATGGAAGCAGCGCGGGGCGGAGCTGTGCTGATCGGCGAGGACCTCGGAACGGTGGAGCCGTCGGTGCAGGACGCGATGTCACAACGCGACGTGCTGGGCTACCGGGTCGGCTGGTTCGAGACCGACCC
>CAYVDN010000084.1:0-3308 GCA_964450685.1 uncultured Microthrixaceae bacterium | reverse complement strand
CCTCCGCACTGGTGGTCGCTACCCTCGAGGATGCCGTCGGCGAACATCACCGCCCGAACCTGCCCGGCACCGTCGACGAGAACCCGAACTGGCGACGACCACTGGCGGTGACGATCGAGGAGCTCGACCGAAACGGCGCAGGAGAGATCGCCGCGGTCATCCGCCGAGGACGCCAGCAGTAGCTTCGACGACCGTGAGCGACCCAGCCCCTGCCCTCCCCGTAGCCGGAATCGTCAACCTGCGAGACGCCGGGGGCCACAGGACCACCGACGGCCGAGCGGTAGTGCGACAGATGCTCTTCCGTTCAGGTCAGCTCCACAGCGAGGACAGCTCTGCGGTGCTCGCAGGGCTCGGCGTCGAGACCGTCTTCGACCTGCGCAGCCAGGATGAGGTCGACTCCGCTCCCGACCTCGTCCCGGAAGGCACGACCGTCGTGAGCCTGGACGTCCTGGCCGACTCCGAACAGCGCATCGCCACCCACCTTGCCGACCTGCTGGCCGACCCGGCGCTGGTCGAGTCGGTGCTGCGCTCCGGCGTCGTCGAGGAGCACTACCGGGCGACCTACCGCAACCTCGTCACGCTCGACAGCGCACGTTCGGCATACGCGTCGCTGTTCAGCTCCCTGGCCGAGCTCGATCACCCCGCTCTGTTCCACTGCACGGCGGGCAAGGACCGAACCGGCTGGGCAGCTGTTGCACTGCTGACGCTGCTCGGCGTCGACGACGAGACGGTGACCGCCGACTATCTCTCGAGCTCCCAGCCCGTGATCGAATCTTTCAGGATGGTGTTCGACCGGTTCGCCGACGCGGGAGGTGACCCCGACTTGCTGATCCCTGTGTTCGCGGTGACCGAGTCATACCTGGGCTCAGCACTCGAGGCTGTGCACGAGGAGTTCGGAGGTGTCGAGGGCTGGTTCCGCGATGGCCTCGGCCTGGACAGCTCGACCCTGGCGGCCCTGCGTTCACGTCTACTCGTCTGAGATCTGAGCAAACCCCTACAGCTGTCAGCTGCCACTCGACCAGCCCCGACGGGCCACCACCACCATCACCATGGCGAGTACGAGCAGCGGGCCGACGACGCCCAGCAACAGGAAGGCCGCTGGTGAGTTCACCCACCGGACCATCGCCGCGAAGTTCATGCCGAAGTAGCCGGTGAGGAACGTCAGCGGCAGGAACACGGTCGACACGACGGCGAGCTGTTGCATTATCCGGTTCTGGCGGTTGTTGACCTGGCTCATGTAGACGTCCATGACGGCTGAGAGCCGGTCCCGCTCCCCTTCGAGCATGTCGCCGACGTGGGCGAGGTCGACAGCCAGATCACGGAGGTGTCGGCGGGCATCCTCCGAGACGTCCTCGAGTGCGTCGATCATCACGAACCGGCCGACCCCGACAAGCTCGCGAGCAGGATCGACGGACCGACGGAACGTGTTGACGCGACGTCTCAGCTGCAGCAGGTCGTCGAGCTCACGCTGGTCCGGAGCCCCGCTGAGGATCCTGGTCTCGAGGTCGGTCAGCTCATCGTCGACCCGTTCCAGCGCGTCGGCGAACGTGGCGACGAGGCCCGAGAGGATCCGCGACAGCAGGGCGGGCACAGTCGTGCGCGATGTTGCTACATGGTCGGCTCTGCCGAGCAGCTCCTCGATGGGAGTACATGGTTCGCTGCGGATGGACACGACCACGTGCCGAGTGAGGTAGAGGTGCACCTCGACCAGCGACTGGGAGTCCGGGTCCACCGAGTACATGACCACCTGCAGGTAGCCCTCGTAGTCGGCGAGCCGGGTCCGCTGGTGGAACGTCTCGGAGTCGTTGATCATCTCGTCGTGGAACCCGAACACGTCGGCCAGTCCCACCAGATCCTCGTGGGATGGCGACAGCACGTCGACCCACATCAGCTCGCCAGCAGCTAGCTCGCGCCTGAGGTCGCTCCAGGTCGGCTCGGAGACCGAGACTCCGTGGGACAGCAGGGACGCTCCTGTGATCCCGTGCTCCGACGCGTCGTGAGAAGGCATCGACGCCCACTGTACGGGCGCGTCGCCTCCGATCCTGCGGATCCATCCGCTGGTACGCGAAGCTCATCAGGTGAGCCAGGCGCCGTCGGGGACTCGAGGCATCGGACCGCCGATGCCCAGCACATTCCCCCTGGACGCGCCTCCGGCGTTCCACCTGATGGCCAAGCCGACCGGCGCCATCTGCAACCTGGACTGCACCTACTGCTTCTTCCTCTCCAAGGAGCTTCTGTACCCAGGTGATCGGTTCCGCATGGCCGACGAGGTGCTGTCCGCCTGGATCCGCCAGACCATCGAGGCCCATCGCACGAGCGAGGTCATAATCGCCTTCCAGGGTGGCGAACCGACGCTGCTCGGCGTCGACTTCTTCCGTCGTGCGGTTGCCCATGCGCGTGAGGTCGCCGGCAGCCGGCCACTCGAGTTCACGATCCAGACCAATGGGACGTTGCTCGACGACGAGTGGGCCGGGTTCCTGGCCGAGGAGGGCTTCCTCGTCGGACTCTCGATGGACGGCCCCGCCGAGATGCACGACCGGTACCGCGTCGACAAGCGCGGCCGACCCACCTACGACAGGGTCCTGGCAGCCTGGGATCTGCTCCGACGCCACGGCGTCGACACGAACATCCTCTGCACGGTCAGCGCGTCGAACGCGGACTCCCCGCTCGAGGTGTACCGGCACTTCCGTGACGACCTCGGCGCCAGATTCGTGCAGCTGATCCCGATCGTGGAGCGGGCCACACCGGTCACGATCGAATCGGCGAACAACGGCTGGCGTGACGACGGCCCGGACCGGGTGCTCTACACACAGGCCGGTGATCTGGTCACCGAACGAAGCGTCACCGCGCAGCAGTGGGGGGCGTTCCTGATCGCCGTGTTCGACGAGTGGGTACGACACGACGTCGGCAGCGTGTTCATCCCGACCTTCGAGTCGGCACTCGCCTCATGGCTGGGCATACCCGCAGCGGAATGCGTCTTCAGCGAGACGTGCGGGAACGCTCTGACTATCGAGCACAACGGCGACGTCTACTCGTGCGACCACTTCGTCGAACCCGACCATCTGCTCGGCAACATCAGCCAGACCCACGTCGTCGAACTGGTTGCGTCACCCAAGCAGCGGGCGTTCGGGCGGGCGAAGCTCGACACGCTCCCCCGGTACTGCCGCGACTGCGAGGTCCGTTTCGCCTGCCACGGAGAATGTCCCCGCAACCGGTTCATCAGAACTCCCGACGGCGAGGACGGCCTGAACTACCTGTGCGAGGGCTACAAGGCGTTCTTCGGCCACATCGATGCACCGATGCGACAC
>CAYVDN010000083.1:0-10278 GCA_964450685.1 uncultured Microthrixaceae bacterium | reverse complement strand
CCGAAGTTGTAGCTGGGCACCGAGTAGAAGCCAGCGACGTCGTTGGTCAGCGAAGGTCCGGTGATGATCTGGTAGCGCGGACCGGAGTCGGTGGCGGTAGCGCCGTGCTGGAACAGCGTCGTACCCGGCGACGACAGACTCGGCTGGCCGGCCCACGTGGCGCTGGCCTCATTCCAGCCCTCCTCGACACGCTCGAGCACCTGGCCGCACGAGGTCGAGCAGTCCGGAGCTCCGGTGACACTCCATGTGTAGATGCGCAGAGCAGCTGCGCGGACCTGCATGTCCTCGGGCAGGAACCCGCCCTCGTTGCACGGCGTGGAGCCGGGGACCAGGTCGAAGCGCAGGAGCGCATGATTGCGCGAGCCGGATGCTCCGCCGGTCAGGTCCATGGTGTTGGCGCTGCCGGCGGCCGTGGTCGAGTTGGCTTCGTCCAGCGAGGTGTCCGCGCTGGCGGTGACCGTGCAGCGGACACCGTCGCCGGGAACGGCGCCAAAGGCATCGTCGTAGATCCCGTCGAAACGCTTGACGATCGTGCGGCTGAGCAGCTCCTCTCCGCCACGGATGACCGTGTAGTCGACCTGCTGCATACCCGAGTCGGTCACACAACCCGCGGGCACGTCGCTGAACGTCGGGGGGTTGCTGCCGTCGTCCCAGAGCTGAACCTGATCGACACGGATCGTGTAGCCGGTGGGCATGTCGAGACCGGCGGGGGTCTCGTAGTCGACCGGCTGTGCGCAGGTCACGTAGGGAACCGCGGCGATCGCCTCGGAGTAGTTGCCGGCCAACAGTTCGGCCGCCGCGAGCCGGCGGTGGGTCTGGGTGACTCGCAGGCCCGTGGCGATCGAACCCATGACCGTGACCACGAGTATCGAGGCCAGAGCGACGACGACCAGGACCTCGACGAGGGTCTCTCCCCGCTGGGCCCCGTGGGCCCGCTTCCGACGCGTGTAGGACGACAGCCGACGCATACTCTGAACCATATTCGTATTTGGGTGGGGAATTCCACCCAAAGTTCGAACTGGGTTCGGAGTGAGGCTACATGCCGGCGCAGATCCCTTCGCCGGTGATGACGACCCCCTCGGGACCGGCGCTCACCGAGTAGTTGGGCACCGGTTCGGACAGCACACCGCTGTCCAACAGCTGCTGCATGTCAACCGGAGGTGCGCCGAAGGAGATCTCGTAGACCTGGGCTGCGACCTCGAGGGTCCCACGATTCACCTGACACACCGCAGCGTTGGACGACTCGCCGAGGGTGGGAAGCCCGTCGCCGCTGACGCCACCGTCCGAGACGGTGGTCTCGGTCGTGCCGTCCGCGCCCGACGGTGCAGTTCCCTGGCCGGGAACGGTCGTGGTGAGCTCCGGCGGAAGCGACCCGCCGATCACGTCAGCGGCGTCATCGGTTCCCGAAAGGACCGTGTTGGCGAGCACGGCGAGTATCGCGATGGTGATCAGCAACCCCAGCAGCCCCAGACCGCCGACGAGGGCGAAGCTGGGAGCGCGTCGACCGGTCGATGCGGGCTTGATCCGCTTGGGGGCCTTGCCACCCGAGCCCCCATAGCCGCCAGCACCTCCGGCACCTCCAGTTCCTCCACCGACGGCCCCGCCCGGGTAGCCCGCAGGTGCCTGCGGAGGGGCAAAACCACCTTCGGGCGGCTGGTACGGCGGGGGCGGCGGGGGCGGTGGTGGCAGCTGACCGCCTGGGCCGGATGGACCGCCTGGGCTTGACGGACGGATCGGCGCCCATCCACCTGGGGGCGGTTGCCCTGGATCGCTCACACCAAGACTGTACCCACCGCAGACTGTCAGTCGGCCCCGCTACCGTCATCTCACAGAGCAGTTCGACCTTCCCCGCAGCCGCTCGAGATACCCGGATCGACCGGGACCCGAGCCGACAGGGAAGGAATTCCGGTGACCATCTCCGAGGAATCAAGACATCAGTTGTTTCAACGCCTTGAGGCAGTCCTGGGACTGAGCGAAGCTTCTGTCCTGATGGAGCACCTTCCTCCGGTCGGCTGGGCAGACGTGGCGACGCGGCATGACCTGGATCATCAGAGCGCTGTGTTCAAGCGCGACCTGACGCTCGCGGAGACTGCTCTCCGCAGCGAGATCGCCCAGGTTGAGACTGCCCTGCGTGCGGACATGACACAGATGGAAGCGTCCATACGCGCCGACATGGCACAGATGGAAGCCTCCATACGAGCGGACATGACCCAGATGGAGTCACGCCTGCGCGACGAGATGCACCAGATCGAAGCATCCATCCGCGCCGACATGACCCAGATGGAAGCGTCGATCCGCGCGGACATGGCGAAGATGGAAGCCTCCATACGCGCGGACATGACCCAGATGGAGTCGCGCCTGCGCGACGAGATGCACCGGATCGAAGCATCCATACGCGCCGACATGACCCAGATGGAATCCGCCATCCGAGCGGAGATGGCCCGGATGAACACGGCGCTGAGCTCCGAGATCAAGCAGTTGGGCGACGGGATCGGCCAACTACGCGCCGAGTTCTTCCGGGAGCAGCGCAACCACACGCTGGCGATGATCGGAGCGAACACCGCGATCGCAGCGCTGGTCGTCGCCGCGCTGCAGATCCTCTGACCGCCCGCGCTGCAACGTCCGGAACCACACAGTCCGGATCCGTGCACCCGCGCCGATAGCGTGGCCCCCATGAAGGTCGTGGTCACCGGCGGAGCCGGTTTCATCGGAGCAAACCTGTGCCGGCATCTGCTCGCCCAGCCGACCGTGGACCAGGTGGTCGCGTTCGACGACCTGTCCACCGGTTTCCGCTCGAACCTCGACGGCGTCGACGCCGCGCTCGTCGAGGGCACCATCCTCGACGTCGACGCGCTCGACGCCGTGATGGACGGTGCCGGCGCTGTGGTGCACCTGGGCGCTCGGGCATCGGTACCACGGTCGGTCGCCGATCCGGTCGCTTCGCACAACGCGAACGCAACCGGCACCATGAACGTGCTCGAGGCGGCCCGTCGTGCCGACAATGCACACGTCATCGTCGCCTCGTCATCGTCGGTCTACGGCGCCAACCCGGAGCTACCCAAGCACGAGGACCTGGCCACCCGACCGATGAGCCCGTACGCGGCGTCCAAACTCGCGACCGAGTCGTACACGCTCGCATGGCAGCACAGCTACGACATGGCGACGCTGGCGTTCCGGTTCTTCAACGTGTTCGGCCCGTTGCAGGCCGCAGGGCACGTCTATGCGGCGGTCGTGCCGGCGTTCGTGTCGGCCGCGCTCGCAGGCGAACCGCTCCAGGTCCACGGCGACGGCACCCAGTCACGCGACTTCACCTACGTCGACACGGTCTGCTCGGTGATCACAGACGCCGTGGTCCGGCGGGTCTCCTCGCCTGAGCCCGTGAACCTGGCGTTCGGGTCACGCACGAACCTGCTCGAGGTGATCGAACTGCTGGAGGACCTGCTCGGACACCCTGTAGCGGTCGAGCACACAGCTTCACGGGTAGGTGATGTTCCACACTCCCAGGCCGCCAACGACCGACTTAGAGCGCTGTTCCCAGACGTCGAACCCGTCGACCTCCGTACCGGGCTGAGCGCAACGATCGACTGGTTCCGCAGTACCACCTGACGCTCGTCCGCTGCTGCGACGGCGGCTCAGCGACCGCGACGTCGGCTCAACAACCGCGACGTCAGATCAGCGACCGCGACGGCGGCCAACCCGGCGGGGTGGGTCGTCTCGCCTGGATCGCTCGACCAACCAGTTGTCCAGCCCACCGAACTCGCGCTGCGTTGCGCTGACCGCTGCGAGGACACCACGGATTGCGCCCCAGCGTTCGGCCGCCTCCATCGCCGAGGCGGCAAGGCCCGGATCGTCGGGAGCGCTCAGCGCCACCGACCGCAGCCCGTCCCTGTCCGACAGGTCCCCCGCGGCGAGAGCTGCCGCGTGCACGAATCTGTCCTCGGGATGAAGCCCCGGATACCAACGTCGCCCGATCCGGACAGGCCGCGCCCTGGCGACGAGTTCGTCGTGGTCGACGAGCTCACCGAACGGCCCCGCCGCGAGCTGGCGATGCAAGCCGACCACGACCTCGCCGTCCTGGCTGCGCCACTGCTCCACCCGCCCGTCGGTGGGGTCCCGAAGCCTGTCGGTGGGTGACGGCGCAACGAAACCAGCCGACGGCAGCAGCTCCCGCAGTCGCTCCAGATGCTCCGGCTCGACGAGCAGGTCGACACGATCGCCGTCGAACAACCACGCCGGAAGCTGGCCGTCGTGGGCGATCAGGAAATCTCCGACGAGCACAGGCAAGGCCTCAGCGTCCTCGCCGCCGAGAAGGCCCATCACCTCGTCGAGCACTGCCACAGCGCGAGGCTCCTGCCGGTGCGGCTTGCCGGCTGCTGCCTCGACAGCCCACCTGGTCAGCTCCCCCGGCTCGCCTACTCCTGACGCCCCGTCCAGACGGTCGACCGTGCGGGCGCGCGGATCCATGACCACTCCCCCGCTCGCGCCGCCTCCGTCGCCCGGGTCGGGGTGCACCCTGATGAGCCTGGCATCTACGTCGGCCTCGTTGTCGACCCGATCGACGGTCACCAGGCGACGACTCGCCGGGGCACGCAAGCCGACAACGAACTGGGCCGCCTGGGCAGGGATGGCCTCGACCAACTCCCAGAAGTCGGCCCCCGAGAGCGTCCCTGCGACGATCGTCGCGCTCAGCGCTCCTGCGTTCTCAGCACGCACCAGGCGTCGTGCCCATTGCTCCAGGGCGTCGAGCGTGCCGAGCTGCGCAGCGCACACCGGCGAGCCCGGCTCGCGACG
This sequence comes from uncultured Microthrixaceae bacterium, assembly GCA_964450685.1. Classification (GTDB taxonomy): domain Bacteria; phylum Actinomycetota; class Acidimicrobiia; order Acidimicrobiales; family Microtrichaceae; genus JBAOHV01. The sequence goes on along the minus strand of CAYVDN010000083.1, from coordinate 5,487 downwards.
CAGGTTGACCACCACGTCCACAGTGGTGTGTCCGACCAGCCGCACAGAGTCGACGGGACGCGGCACTGCCAGTGCGGTGACGGTCCGGGTGCCGGGCCGCAGCACGACGCGTTCGGTGGCGACGAGACCGGCTCCCATTGCGACGAGCTCCGCCAGCAGTGCTGCACGATCCGCCGGTTCGTCAGACAGCAGCACGACCCCGACTGCACCGTCGGCGGTGTCCAGCTCGACACAACTTCCCGACAGCGCGAGCCGGGCGGGCCAGTCAGCCACGACCAGGCCCTCGAGGACCCCGGCGAGGACCTCGGTCGGGTTGTCGTCCGGCCGGATCATGACTGCGTCGTCGCGGCCGGTGAGCTGCTCGGCGTCCGGGCGCGTCTGATCGGTGCCGGTTACCGGTCCTCCGAGCTTCAGTCGCACCGCCCCGTCGACCACCCCGGAGGTGTCGACCAGGAGGTGCGAGAACGGTTCGAGCAGCTCGTCGTCGAACTCGCCGCGTAGCTCGACTATCACGCCTGCCACATCGAGCCGGGCGCGCGGAGCGGCCAACATTGCGGACCGCTCCTCGTCGGCGGCAGCAGCCCACTGGTCCCAGGCGTCCCAGTCATCCCCCGGGCCGAGCGCCATCACATCATCGAACTCACCCATGGGCTGTCACCAGGATTCAGGGTACGGCCGCCAGGGGTGCAACGGAAACGCCAACTGCACGGCCAGGGTGGCGGGCGAGGCGTACGCCCACCACCCTGTGTTGCGTGCCGTGGGTTCTTCGGAATGTCCCCCATCCAGGAGGCCGGGGCCGGCCTGAGGGGATCTGACCGGATTCCTCCTGGGGCGCTTTCCCTTCGGTCCCAATCAGGACCCTAGGACTTCTTGCTACGCCTGGCAATGACCAATTCGCGCCAGTTTCTCGGACTGAGTAGTCGCCCTGACGACTGAGTAGTCGTCGCACCGTCAGACCTCGATGGCTGCCGTTTTCGTCGCAGCGCGGCGAAATGGTGACTACGGGCTGTACTGCCCCGGCTGTACTGCCCCGGCTGTACGGCCCCGGCTGTACGGCTGCCCGTCGACTGTCAGCCGTTGAAGGCGACCAGCTGGGCGACAGCCTCGCCGGCCACGTCGGTCGCGGCGTCGGGCATGATGCCCAACCACAGCGTGCCGAGAACGGCGAGGCCCAGGGCGATCGCCGCGCCGGCGGGCATGCGCACCGGCGGCCCTGCGAGCTCGGCCTCCGCGCCGCCGTACTCGTTGCCGTCGAAGTACATCGCCACGATGATCCGCAGGTACAGGAACGCACCGATTACCGCCGAGACCATGGCGATGACCGCCAGCACGTACTGGCCCTGATCGACCGCCGCGTTGATCACGTAGAACTTGGCCAGGAAACCACCGGTGAACGGCACGCCGGCCTGCGCCAGTAGGAACACCGTGAACAACAAGGCGATGCCCGGGCGTTTGGCGGCCAGACCCTTGTAGTCGACCAGGTTGTGCAGCCCGTCGCCGCCGCGGCCCAGCACGGTCACGACACCGAAGCTGCCGACGACCATGAAGGTGTATGCGAGCAGGTAGAACAACGCGGCCGCTGTCCCCTGATCCGATGCCGCCTCGACCGCCACGAGGATGAACCCGGCGTGGCTGATCGACGAGTAGGCGAGCATGCGCTTGACGTTGGTCTGCACCAAAGCCAGCAGCGAACCGAACAGCAGGCTCAGCACCGCCAGGGCGTAGACCATCGGGCCCCAGTCGGCGGAGTAGGTCGGGCCGAGGGTCACGACGAAGACCCGCAGCAGCCCGGCGAAACCGGCGGCCTTGATCGCGGATGCCATGAACCCCGAGATCGGTGACGGCGAACCCTGGTACACGTCGGGCACCCAACTCTGGAACGGCACGGCACCGACCTTGAAGCCGAAGCCGACCAGCATGAACGCCATGCCGGCGAGCAGCAGGCCGTTCTGGGTGATGACGACGTCCGACAGGAAGGTCTGGATCTTCACCAGGTTCGTCGACCCGGTCGCCCCGTAGGTGAGAGCGATGCCGTAGAGCAGGAACGCCGAGGCGAACGCGCCGAGCACGAAGTACTTGAGACCCGCTTCCTGCGAAGAGCTGCGCCGGGCGTGCATGGAGGCGAGCACGTACGCCGCGACCGAGAGGATCTCGAGCCCGACGAACAACACGATCAGGTCGTTCGCCGACGCCATCGTCACCCCGCCGCTGGCGGAGAGCATGATCAGCACGTACCACTCGGGGCCTTCCAGGCCCTCACGGCGCAGGTAGCCGTCGAGCAGCAGGGCTCCGAGCGCCACCGAGATGCAGATGACACCGGTGACGAACAACGAGAAGCCGTCGAGGCCGACCGCGCCGGCCATCACCGTCGACGCGCCGTCCTCCTGGACCCGCTGCCACAGCGGCACGATCGCGGCGAACGCCAACACGGCGACGACGACCGTCCACGCGGAGTGGAACCAACGCGGCAGTCGGCCGCGCACGAGCGAGACGACGGTGAGCAGCAGCACGCCGCCGAGCATCAGGATCAGGTTCGGCGCGATGGCCGACCAGATGATCTCGGGGGTCTGCGCGGCCGTGTCCGGGGAGAGGATCAGCGGCTGGTCCTGGAGCACCGGAGCGATCAATGTCCCGCCTCCTGTGCCTCGTCAGCTGCGCCGACGAACTCGATCTCGACCGCCTCGAACCCGTCGACCTGCTCATCGACGTGCGCCACGAGACGCTCGACGGACGGTTCGATCCGCTCGAGCATCGGCGTCGGGTACACGCCCAGGTACACCATCAGGAACAGCAGCGGAGCGATCACCAGACCCTCGGTCAGGCGCATCTCACGGAACCGCTCGTTGCCCTCGGTGACGGGGCCGTGGAACACACGCTGGTACGCCCACAGCAGGTAGAGCGCAGCCAGGATCACGCCGGTGACTGCGACCACGCCCCACCAGCGTGCACCGGCGAACGCGCCGAGCAGCGCCAGGAACTCGCCGGGGAACCCGTTCAGGCCGGGCAGGCCGACGCTCGCCATCATCGTGACCGTGAACACCGCGGCGAAGATCGGCGCGACCTTCTGGAGACCGGACAGCTCGGCGATCGAACGGGTGTGACGCCGCTCGTAGATCCAGCCGACCAGCAGGAACAACGCTCCTGTGGTGATGCCGTGGTTCACCATGATCAGCACGCCGCCCTCGATGCCCTGCACGGTCATCGAGAACACGCCCAGCACGATGAACCCCAGGTGGGCGATCGACGAGTAGGCGACGAGACGCTTCAGGTCCTTCTGCATCGCGGCGCAGATGGCGCCGTAGGTGATGCCGATCACACCGAGGGTCATCATCACCGGTGCCGCCCACACCGACGCCTCGGGGAACAGGTCGAGGCCGAAGCGCACGAAGCCGTAGGTGCCGAGCTTCAACATGACGGCTGCCAGGATCACCGATCCGGCGGTGGGCGCCTCGGTGTGGGCGTCGGGCAGCCAGGTGTGCAGCGGGAACAGCGGCACCTTCACCGCGAACGCGACCGCGAACGCACAGAACAACCAGCGCCCCGCTTCGACCGAGATCGCCTGGTTGGCGGCTATCTCGACCAGGTCGAAGGTGAGCTGCCCACCGGTTGCACGCTGGTTCAGCACCGCCAACGACACGATGCCGACGAGCATGAAGGCCGAGCCGAACATCGTGTACAGGAAGAACTTCGTCGCCGCGTAGATCCGGTCGCCGTGTCCCCACAGGCCGATCAGGAAGTACATCGGCACGAGCACGATCTCGAAGAACGCGAAGAACACGACCAGGTCGAGGGCGACGAACACGCCCATCGAGCCGGCCATCAGCACCAGTAGCCAGCCGTAGTAGGCCTTCTGGTTCTTGTCGATCTTCGCTCCGAGCATCGCGATCGGGAACATGATCCCGGTCATCACGATCAGGAACAGCGAGATCCCGTCGACACCCAGGTGGAGCGAGATACCGAGCCGTGAGATCCAGGTGTGGTTGACCACGAACTGGTAGCCGGCCTCGTGCGAGTCGAACTGCACGAGCAGGAACACGCTGATCGCCGCGGTGGCGACCGATGCGAGCACCGCGATCGGGCGGAACATCTCGGAGCGCCGCGCCGGGGTGAGCGCCACCGCGAGAGCGCCGAGCATCGGTGTGAGGATCAACGCGGGCAGCACCGGGAACGACAGCGACTCGCCGCCGCCGGTCGAGGCGAGCACCGACGCCAGTTGGGGGAGCATGACGGAGCCGGTCACAGGTTCATCCTCGTGACGATGTAGGCCAACAGGAGGACGGCACCGACACCGATGCCCAACGCGTAGCTGCGGATCAGGCCGTTCTGGAGGCCGCGCAGGCGCCCGCCCAGCCCGGCGGCGCCTGTGGCGACACCGTTGACGGCGCCGTCGACGACCTTGCCGTCGAAGTCGGCGACACCCTGGAACGTCGCCTCACCCGGTCCGCCGATGAGCTTGGCGTAGGTGTCGTCGATGTACCAGGCGTGGGCGAACACCGGCTTCTCGATCTTCGCGGCGTCGATCCGGCGGCGTGAGTACACGACGTAGGCAAGGTAGATGCCGACCACGGCGGTGGTGATCGCACCGGAGGCCAGGCCCAACAACACCGGCGCCGACGGCAGGTGGTGCTCGTAGACGAGGACCGGCTCGAGCCAGTGCTCCAGGCGCTTGAACTGGTCGGAGAACGGCAGGTTCATCAGCCCGGCGATCGCCGACAGGCCGGCGAGCACGATCAGCGGGAAGAGCATCGTCATCGACGACTCACGCGGCGTGTAGTCCGGGGTCAGACCGTGGTGGTCGTCTGCGTGGTCGTCGGAATGGTCGTCCGCGTGATCGTCGCCGTGGTCCGCTGCGGCGTGGGCGTCGGCTTCGCGCCACTGCTCCTTGCCGTAGAAGACCATGATCAGCTGGCGGGTCATGTAGAACGCGGTGAGCGCCGCGACGACCAGACCGAGGCCCCACAGGACCGGTCCGGCCGGACCCGAGTTGAACGAACCGGCGAGCACTTCGTCCTTGGACCAGAACCCCGACAGCGGCGGCACACCGGCGATCGACAGCCAGCCGACGAAGAACGTCACGAAGGTGACCGGCAGGTACTTGCGCAGGTTGCCGTAGCGACGCATGTCCTGTTCGTGCGCCATCGAGTTGATGACCGCACCGGCGCCCAGGAACAGCAGCGCCTTGAAGAACGCGTGGGTGACCATGTGGAACACACCGGCGACATAGGTCTGGGTGCCGACCGCCAGGAACATGTAGCCGAGCTGTGACACCGTCGAGTACGCCAGCACCTTCTTGATGTCGGTCTGGGCGACAGCGGCGGTGGCGGCGACGAGCGCGGTGAGCACACCGACCCAGGCGATCACGTCGTTGGCCCAACCTGCCTGGGCCATGATCGGGTTGAGCCGGGTGATCAGGTACACACCGGCGGTGACCATCGTCGCGGCGTGGATCAACGCCGAGACCGGTGTCGGGCCGGCCATGGCGTCGGG
>CAYVDN010000082.1:0-10689 GCA_964450685.1 uncultured Microthrixaceae bacterium | reverse complement strand
CTTCTGCATCTCGGTCATGCCGAAGGTCGCGAACATCTTGCGCAGAAGGTCGTAGGGAGGAAGGTCGCCGAACTCGAGCTCCTCGCGGAAGGGGCGGATCTCACGGTCGACGAAGTCGCGCACCGCGGTGCGCACCATCTGCTGCTCTTCGGACCACTCGTACACGTCGACCTCCGGGGCTGCTCGATCCAGATCGCCTGGATCCACACAACTTGACTGACCGGTCAAGTTAGCGTCGCGAGGCCCCGTTCACCATCCGCGTCCACTTCGCACAACCCGAGGATCGTTTTCAGAACGAGTCGCGGGCGGGAATCCACGGGGCCACCTCACCCCACCACCCGAGCTCCTCGGGGATGATCGGCAGCGACCTGTAGACCGAGACGTACTCCGGTTCCTGCAGGAGCCCGTGCAGTAGCAGGAGCAGCGTCCAGCGCGCATCGACGATGCCGCCGTCCTCGATCGCCTCGAGCGCGGAGAGCTCACCCGATCGCATCCGCAGGTAGTTGCGCCAAGTCATCGCAATGTGCATCTGGGGAGCACCCCAGGCGACCTCGCCCTCGACCGGCTCCACCCACTCGTCGACGAGTTCACACACCGGACGCTTGCCGTCCTGGTAGCGGATGTCGCAGGCCAGAGGACCTACCGGACTACCCAGAAGCTCGAAACGCAACCACGCCGTCGCGTCGGGAACGGACGGCAGCTCGTCCCACCGACTGCTCGCCATGTCGTCGAGCGGTGGCAGCGCCAGAGGCTCACCATCGACTCCGATCCTGATGGCGACAGCAGTAGCTCGTGCGGGTCCCGCCAACTCGGTGGCGAGGGGCTGAAAGGGGTCGCCAGGACGCACCAGCGCCCAGGGTCCCGGCACGTCGTCGCGGATCCACTCGACCAGCTCACCCGACTCGAAGCGCTGGTGGTGATGCACGACCGAGCCGTCGCCCAGCAAGGCATCGTGGTGCACGATCCCAGTCGCGTAGGCGGGTCGAGGGTTCACACCCTCACCGGCCAGCTGCTGGCGAACGTACTCCTGTCCACCGCGTGCGACGATCCCCATCTCAGACCCTTCCCGCAGCGTCCGCGGCGCTGCTCGCGTGATAGCTCGACCGGGTGAACGGGCTCGACTCCACGTGCACCAGCCCCATCTCCTCACCGGCTTCCTTGAAGCGTTCGAAGTCGTCCGGGCTCCACCAGCGCGCAACCGGCAGGTGGTGCGATGTCGGTCGCAGGTACTGGCCGATGGTCACTATCGAGGTACCGACAGCAGCCAGATCTGCCAGCGTCGCGAGCACCTCGTCCTCAGTCTCCCCGAGCCCGAGCACCAGCCCGGACTTGGCGGTCAGTCCCGCCGCGTTCGTCCGTGCCAGCACGGCGAGCGACCTTGCGTATCCGGCCGACGGCCGCACCGCACGCTGCAGCCGGGCGACAGTCTCGATGTTGTGGTTCACCACGTCGGGCCGTACGCGCAGCACCTCGTCGAGCGCCGCAGCGTCACCCTTCAGGTCGGAGATGAGCACCTCTACCCCGGTTCCGGGACGCGCAGCGCGGATCGCCTCCACCGTTGCAGCGACGTGACGGGCACCGCCGTCGGGGAGGTCGTCTCGAGCGACCATCGTCACCACCGCGAACCCCAGCCCCATCCGCCTGACCGCCTCGGCGACACGACCGGGCTCACCGGGGTCGAGGGGTTCCGGGTGACGGGTGTCCACCAGGCAGAAGCCGCATGCACGAGTACACCGTTCGCCACAGACCATGAACGTGGCCGTGCCCTCCGACCAACACTCCGACAGGTTCGGACAGCCCGCCTCCTCGCACACCGTCACCAGGCCGAGGTCCCGTACCGTCTGCTTCAGCTGCAATACCTCGGACCCATGACGCACCGGGGCCCGCATCCACTCCGGCTTCCGGTCCGCCAGCCCCACCGCGCCTTCGGTCGCGACTCCGGCCTCGGCCAGTCGGCCGAGCAACCGTACCGACGTGCCATCCGCCTGGGATGCGTGAAGGGAGCGGTTCCCTGCACGCACCGAGTTCGCACCGCCGGTCGGCTCACCGGGCCCCGCACCGCGGCTGAAGAGAGCGAGGTCCGTCTCGAGGTGACGCCAGACGACATCGCTGCGTTCCAGCCAGCCCGGCACCCATCGACGTTCGAACGCAGACACGAACGCGTCCGCCGCGTCCCGCATGGGTACCACCAGTCCCTCTGCGGCGAGAGAAGTGACGCCCTTGTCAGCGATCCCGCACGGGACTATGTCGTCGAACCAGCTCATGTCGGTGCTGACGTTCAGGGCGATCCCGTGGAGCGAGCGCCCCCGTTCGATCCGCACGCCGATCGCCGCGATCTTGCGGGCTCGACCCGTGTTCGGTTCGACCCACACGCCGGGACAGCCCGGCTGCCGTCCGACGGACTCCAGGCCCAGCCAGGTGAGTGCGTCGATGAGCACCTGTTCGAGCAGATCGACGTATCCAGGGGTGTCGGGCAGCCCGCCCTCGCCGTCGCCTTTCGAGGGCAGGGTGAGGATCGGATAGACCACGAGCTGACCTGGCCCGTGGAACGTGACATCGCCACCGCGATCTACGTCGATCACCTCGGCCCCGCACTCGGCCGGGTCGACCAGCACGTTCGAGCGGTCGGCGTGCCGTCCCAACGTGTAGGTGGGCGGGTGCTCGAGCAGCAGAAGGCGATCCTCCCCCGTCGAGTTCGGATCGTCGCGCAACGCCTGCTGCAGCGACCAAGCCTCGCGGTAGGGCACCATGCCGAGCCAGCGCACCCGCAGACCTGCGCCCGTACCTCGCATCGTCTCGCCCACGGAAAGACCCGGTACCGCATCGGTCACGCCTGACGCAGCGGACACGGTGGTCGCAGCAGCGCCGCCCATCACACCTCGGCGAACCAGTCGCGGGTCTCGAGGATCTCCTTCACCCGTGACATGAACGCAGCCGCGTAGGCACCGTCGAACGCCCGGTGGTCCCAGGCAAGGGTCAGGTTCCCGACAGAGTGGATACCGATCGACTCGTTGCCGAACTCGTCGGTTACAACCACCGGCTGGCGCGACACCCCGTCGGTGGACATGATCGCCACCTGCGGCTGGTTGATGATCGGAATGACCATCGCGGTCCCGAACCGGCCCGAATTGGACAGAGTGAACGTCCCGCCGGCGAGATCGTCCGGGCTGAACTGTCGACTCCGGGCCCGGTCGGCCAGCTCGTTGATGTCACGAGCGATCGCCCGCAGACGCTTGCCGTGCGCGTCCTTCACCACCGGGGCCAGGAGCCCCTTGAAGTCGAGGTCGACTGCGATCGACAGATTGACCTCGTCGTGAAGCACGATCGTGCCTTCACCGACCGATGCGTTCATGTGCGGGAACTCGTGCAGCGCGTCGACCACAGCCCGACTGATGAACGGTAGGTAGGTGAGCGAGAAGCCCTCCTCGGCACGGAACTGGTCCCGGAACTCGGCTCGGACCCGGTCGACCGCCTCGAAGTCGACCTGCACCATCGTGACCGTGTGGGGAGCAACGGCCTTGGACGCCACCATCGCCTCGCCGGTGAGACGGCGGATCTTGGTCAGCTCCTCGACACGCTCTCCACCTCCGGGCACCAACGGGACCACGTCGGGACGAGGTGCGAGTTGCCGCTCCGCCCTCGCCGGAGCCGGCCGCGATGTGCCAGAGGATGCTGACGCAAGCGACGCTGACGCTGTTCCGGACGCCGCTGCCGCCCCCACAGCTGCTCCGCCGACGCCTCCTCCAGCGACCGCCCGTCGGTCGATCTCGGCCAGCACGTCGTCACGTGTCAGACGACCTCCCACCCCGGTTCCCGTCAGAGCCGCAGGGTCGATTCCATGCTCCTCGACAAGGCGACGCACCAGCGGCGACAGCAGAGCAGGAGATGCCGTCCCGCCAGTCGTCTGTGCCGGCGCGGAATCGGGCACCGGAGCGGGCCGCTCGGCAGCCGCAGGTTCGGCCGGCGCGGCAGGAGCTTGAGCGACAGCAGCGGGTGGAACAGTCGGCGCAGGAGGCGCGGACGGCGTGGCAGGGGCAGCGGGAGCCGGCGCCTGGGCTTCGGTTGGGGGGACCTGCGTGGGGACCTCGGCCGTATCGGCAGCGGCGACCGCGGGGGCAGCAGCGATCCCTGCACCGGCCTCTCCGATGGTCGCCAGGACGGTGCCCACGTCGACCGTGTCACCCTCCTGAACCAGGATCGCAGTCAACACGCCACCCTCGGGGGCAGGGACCTCCGTGTCAACCTTGTCCGTCGACACCTCGAAAAGTGGTTCGTCCTCGTCCACGGACTCGCCGACCTGCTTGAACCAGCGGGTGATCGTGCCCTCGGTGACGGACTCGCCCAACTGGGGCATCACGATCTCGGCCATTGCGCCATCCCTTCGGTGCATTGCAGCCCGCCGCTCCGAAGCAGAGTCGGTGCTGTTACCAGCGGTTGCATAGATCAGTGGTTGCTGTGATCAGCTTCGTGGAGCAGACCCTGCTGTCCGCTCCACGGCGATCTTACTTGTCTCAAACTTGTCTTGTCGTCACTTTGGGGGCCCGTCACTCCTCGGAGCCCAGGAAAGTCAGCTCACCCGTGCAGCGACCTTCCGGTAAGAGCCAGAACGGACTCGCCGAACAACTCGGTGAGCGACGGATGCGGCTGGATGAACTCCGCCACCTCGTCGACCGTGGCCTCCCAGTTCACTGCCAGGTAGCCGCCCGACAACTGCTCGGTCACCCACGGTCCGACCATGTGAACGCCGAGGATGCGCCCGCCGGTGCCATCCGCATTGCGTTCGGCGATGATCTTCACCAGACCGGCGGTCTCCCCGATGATCATCGCCCGACTGTTGCCGGCGAACCGGTGCTTGGATACCACCACGTCATGTCCGGCTTCCTTCGCCGAAGCCTCTGAATGACCTGCGAACGCAACCTCGGGACTGCAGTAGATCGCCCAAGGAACCCTCGAGTAGTCGATCGGCGCTGGTGACTCGCCGAGCAGATCCTTGACAGCCAGGATCCCCTCGGCGAACGCGACGTGCGCCAGCTGTGGAGTCGCTATCGCGTCACCAAGAGCCCACACCGACGGCTCACCCGTCCGGCAGTATTCGTCCACCTCGATGTGGCCCCGCTCACCGACCCGCACAGATGTGCCGTCGGCCAGCAGCCCTTCGGTGAACGGCACCCGCCCGACCGAAACGACGACCAGATCCGTCTCGATCGTCTCGCCGTCACCGAATTCGACAACCGTTCCGACGCCTCCCTCGCCACTCCCCGGGCCACGGTGGCCGCTCACCGCCACACCGGTGCGCACCTCGATGCCCTTCTTCTTGAAGGCCTGGAGGACGGTACGGGTCACATCCTCATCACATCCCGGCAGAACCTTCGGAAGCGCCTCGAGAACGGTTACCGTCGCTCCCAGATCGGCGAGGGTCGAAGCGAACTCGCAACCGATCGCGCCGCCGCCGATCACCACGGCGCGACGCGGAACCCGCTCGATCTCAAAGAACTCGTCCGAAGTGACGACAACGCGACCGTCCGGTTCGAACCCCGGGATCACGCGGGGCACCGACCCACTGGCGAGCACAACGGCGTCGGCAGTGACCGTCGCTCTCTCGCCGTCGACTCCCTTGATGTTCACCGTCCGGTCCGGGCCCAGTGTTCCGATGCCGTTGAAGATCGTGACCTTCCGCCCCTTCAACAGACTCGTCACACCACCCGCGAGCTTGTCGATCACCGACTGCTTGCGTTCCATGGTGACCGACCAGTCGAGCGACTTCGGCTCCACCACCACTCCGAAGTCACCAGCGTGCTTGACGGTCCGCACGATCGCGGCGGTCTCGAGCAACTCCTTGGCAGGTATGCACCCTCTGTGCAGGCAGGTCCCACCGATCTTGTCGAACTCCACCAAGGCCACGTCGAGGCCAGCCGACGCCGCGTACAGAGCGGTGCCGTAGCCTCCCGGACCACCCCCGATCACCACGAGGTCGAAGTGCTGGCCGGCGGGATCGATCGATGCGCTCACGGCGGCGAGCCTACCCATCGCTCAGGGAGTGGTGACACGGTGCCGATCAAGAGAGAAGATCGAAGGAGAACCAGATGACGGAGCCCACAATGGCCGAAAACCCATTCACCAGCACACAGCCCGAAGAGGCGCCCATGCGCGCCGCTGCCACCCCCAACCGCAGCAAGAAGATCGCGGCGATCGCTCTCGCCGGCGTGATGACGCTGGGGCTCGGGGCCTGTGGAGGCGGCTCCGACGACAGCAGCGACGCTGCCGACGAACTTGCAGAGAAGCTCGCCGAGTCCGGTACAGGCGATGCCGATGTAGACATCGACAGCGAGACCGGCCAGGTAGACGTCTCCACGCCAGAGGGCGACATGTCGTTCGGTAGCGGATCAGAGCTCCCGGACGACTTCCCCGCCGACATCCCGTTCCCCGAAGGGTCGACGCTCACGTCGACGATGAACAGCACCGACGGCGACGTGAAGACCTGGAGCGTCACCGGCACACTCGCCGACGCGGACGACTCGACCTTCGACGACATCGTCGCCCAGTTCACCGACGACGGCTGGACCTCGACGATGAACTCGTCCGGGTCCACGGGCGGCGGAGCGGGATCAACCGCGATGCTGACCAAGGGCGACATGCAGGTACTCGTCTCCACGCAGATCGGGATCGATGGAGTGGACGACTCCTTCAGCTACGTGATCACCCAGGGCGGGATGTGAGACCGGGCGGGATCCAAGTCCAGCTCTGATGAGCTGTATCAGATGAGCTGTGCAGCCTGGACAGCGAACGCGACCAGAATCGCCAGACCGCAGACAAGAGCCAGGATGATCAGCAGGCGGGTGCTCACGCACACAGGGTAGAGCCGCTCACAGTTCAGCTCCGCCACGGTCCGCTTCGCCGCCAGGCAGTACGGCACGGGTACCCTTGCTGCGCGCCCGTGGTGGCGCAGCCGATCGAAGATCGTCAGACCCTGAGGGAGAACAGAACGTGCGCGACGCACTCGGTGAGGTCCAGTCGGTGCTGGTGCTGGGCGGCGGATCAGACATCGGCCGGGCGCTGTGTCTGCGCCTGGTCGCGGGACGATGCCGGACGGTGATACTCGCTGGTCGACCAGAGGACGACATGGAGTCGGTCGCACGCGAGGTACGCGCGGCTGGAGCCACCGTCGAGCTCCGCCACTGGGACGCAACCGACGTCGCGAGCCACACGAAGGTCATCGGCGACATCTTCGACGAGTTCGGTGACATCGATCTCGTGTACGCGCCCGCCGGCATCCTCGGCAGCCAGGACGCCTTCGAGGCCGATCCAGCGTTCGCTGCAAAGGCGGTGGAGATCAACTTCGGCGGACTCGTCTCTGCGAGCCTGGTCGTCGCCGATCGCCTCCGCCGTCAGGGCCATGGCGTGTTGGTGCTCATGTCGTCGGTTGCAGGAGTTCGGTCACGCAAGGACAACTTCGTCTACGGATCCACCAAGGCCGGCCTCGACGCGTTCGCACAGGGGCTGGGCGATGCACTGGTCGGCACCGGTGTCCGTGTCATGGTCGTGAGACCAGGTTTCGTGCACACCAAGATGACCGAAGGCATGGACGCTGCACCGCTCTCGACCACCCCGGAGAAGGTCGCAGGCTTCATAGTCGACGGGCTCGCCAAGGACACGGAGATCGTCTGGGCTCCACCTGTTCTCAAATACCCCTTCTTCGTGTTCGGACTCCTGCCGCGACGGCTGTGGCGCAAGGTGAGCGAGCGAGGCTGAGTCGCGCATCATCGCGGCGATACCCCGACCAGTGGATCAGGATGTGGGCATGAACAATCCCTCACACACAGGCCCCGATCAGGCCAGCACCCCACACAGCGTCTCCGCCAGCAGGGTCATAGCTGCCGACGCACAGGCACTGTTCGATCTTGTGGCAGACCCCTCGTTGCACCACGTGATCGATGGATCGGGCAGCGTCAAGGGAGTGCGCGGGAAGACAGGCAAGCTTGCACTCGGCGACAAGTTCTCGATGAACATGCGTATCGGAGTGCCTTACCTGATCACGAACAAGGTGGTCGAGTACGACGAGGGACGCCGGATCGCGTGGGCCCACATCGGTGGCTGGCGGTGGCGTTACGAGTTCGAACCGCTCGATGACAGCACACGTGTCACCGAGACGTTCGATTGGTCCGAGTCCAAGGCCGGCATCTACCTGCGGCTCACCAACGCAGCGAGTCGGAACAGAGGAGCCATGGAGCGCACGCTCGCCCGTCTGGACGCATTCGCCACCAACACCTCGTCGTCGCTCTGAGCAATGTCTCACGAGACGCGCTGCATCGCCGCGTTCGACTTCGACGGGACGCTTTCGCGCCGCGACACACTCGTACCGTTCCTCGCCAAGGCCGCAGGACGGCGACGATTCGCCAGCGAGTGCGCCCGACTGGGCCTGACCGGCGCCCGAGGCACCGTCGATCTGCGGGACAGGGACGGAACCAAGGAGCAGTTGCTGCGGGCCCTGTTCACCGGACGCGACGCCGAGGAGCTCAAGCGCATGGGAGCGCGGTACGCACGTGACCTGCTGTCGGACCAGCTACGCCCCGATGTGCTCGAACGGCTCCAGGACCATCGAAGATCCGGGCACGACGTCGTGTTCGTCTCGGCGTCGCTCGTGTACTACCTCGAGCCTCTCGCCGAGATGCTGGGCGTGCGCGCGGTTCTGGCCGTCGAGCTGGCGGAGTCGGGCGGTCGGCTCACCGGCGACCTCGTCCGTCCGAACGTGAGAGCGGAGCAGAAGGCGATCCGTCTCCGCGAGTGGCTGGGAGTGCCGTCGACCGGACCCATCGACGGAGTCCGCATCTGGGGGTACGGCAACTCGTCGGGAGACCACGCGCTTCTCGAGATGTCCGATCACAGGTTCTGGTTGGGCCGGCCGTCGAAGGTTCCCGCCGGAGCCACGTTGTTCACTCCCGGCCCGCTCTGACCTATGGGGTCACTCCCGCGCGAACGACGCGTTCCCCTCGTCGGGGTCTACGGTGGAAGCGACGACATGGAGGAAAGATGAGCATCTTCGAGAACGACCGACCACTCGGATACGACGAGGACAAGGACGCCGAGCCGAAGATCCATCCCGAGCCCCTCGGCCACAGCGAGAAGCTCGCGATGGATGCCGACGACGTCGAGCACTTCATCGAGGGCTATGACAAGGGCGAACCGCTCCACGGCGGCTCGAACGCACCGTGAGCACCGCCTGACGAGCTGGATACGGCCCCGATCCAGGGACGACCGACAAATCGCCGACGGCCCGGGTCTGCAGCTGCAGACCCGGGCCGTCCCGTCGGCATCATCGGACGCTGTTCCAGCCCGATCAGCCTCATTGCGCCTGGCGGCTCACTTCGGCTGCATACGCGTGCCGGTGTCGATGCGCACGGACTCACCGTTGATGTAGCTGTTGGTGAGGAGCTCGACCGCGAGCGATGCATACTCCGACGCGTCTCCGAGACGCTTCGGGAACAACGTGTCCTTCTTGAGGTGGTTCTTCATGTCTTCGTTGCCGCCGTAGATCGGCGTGTCGAAGAAGCCGGGGATGATCGTGTTGCAACGGATCCCCGCCGGAGCGAGATCACGGGCCAGCACGAGTGTCAGGCCGACGATGCCCGCCTTGGACGCGGTGTAGGCGGCCTGTCCGACCTGCCCCTCGAGCGCAGCGACCGATGCGGTGTTCACGATGGCACCACGGGAACCGTCCTCGTCCACTGCGTCGGTCTGCGACATCGCGGTCGCGGCGAGGCGGGTCACGTTGAAGGTGCCGACCAGGTTGATCTCGATGACCTGGCGGAACAGGTCGAGGTTGTGTGCAGATTCGTAGGAGCCGTCACGGCCGATCGTGCGCGCGGCCCAGCCGATGCCAGCAGAGTTGACGACCGCTCGCAGTGGCCCGAGCTCCTTGGCCGCTTCGACCGCTGCGATGACCTGCTCCTCGCTGGTGACGTCGGCAGCGGCGAACACGCCTCCGGTCTCCTTGGCGAGGGCGTCACCCTTCTCCTGTTGGCGGTCGAGGTCGAGGATCACGACCTTCGCTCCCTTGGCAGCCAGAGCGCGGACCGACGCCTCACCGAGGCCCGATGCGCCACCCGTGACGATTGCAGATGCACCATTGAGTTCCAGCATGCGAGGCACTCTATTGACCGCGTGGTCAAGTGGCCATTCCAGCGCCGGCACCAGCGTCCGGACCTAGGATCTTGTGGTGCGCAACACGCTTCTGGTTCTGCACATCCTCGGAGTGGCCACTTGGTTCGGTGCGAACATCGTCCTCGTGAGCAACGCCCGTCGTTCGGCCGAGGCTGCCGCCGACATCCGGCGCTGGTGGGCCGAGACCCTGGACTTCATGTCACGGACTCTCTATCCGGCGGCCGGAATGACCGTTCTGTTCACAGGAATCGGCCTTGTTCTCGACAGCTCTGCCTATGAGTTCTCCGACACGTTCGTCACCGTCGGATTCACCGCGATCATCGTCGGCATCGTCCTCGGTGTCACCGTCTTCGGCCCGAACGCTCGTCGAACCGTCGAAGCGATCGACTCCTCGGACGAAACGTCTGAGCACTCGATCAACCGCAAGGTGGGCATCTTCGGATCCATCGACACCTTGGTACTCGTCGTCGCCGTGGCCGCGATGGTCAGCAAGTGGGGGCTTGGGTGAGAAACCATGACGGCAGGCCTTTT
>CAYVDN010000081.1:0-10957 GCA_964450685.1 uncultured Microthrixaceae bacterium | reverse complement strand
GCGACGTAGCCCTCTTCGAACCCGGAGGCGTCGGTCGGGTGGTAGCGGGCGACGTCGTGGGTGTGGCCCTGCACCCCGTAGGTGGTGCGCGCGTAGGCGTGTTCGAGCTTGCCGGCGGCGAGGTAGCGGGCCGGCACCCGGATTGTTCCTTCGCGTTCGAAGTGGACGGTGACCTCACGGTCGCTGTGGTGGATCGACTCGATGACACCGACTGATCCGTTCTTGACGAAGTCCTTCGATCCCGGCTCGCACAGGGTGCGGTCGTTGCGACGGGCGACGACCTCGTCGCCAACGAGCAACTCGCGACCCGCGACGCGCAAGGGTTCGCCGGTCAGCTCACCGGCGGCTTTCAACAGCACCCGAGCTCGTTCGTTGAGCGCGCGCCGTGTCGAGTTCGGCCCAGCGATCATGGGGTCGGCCGACCCGGCGAGTCGTGCGGCGTACCAGTCGGCGACCATCGCGTCGAAGGACTCCCCCGCGGTCGCGGAACGCACGACCCGGTCCGCGTCGTCGAGGCGCTGTACTGCTTGGGTGATGAGCCCGCTGCGGTAGTCGTCGATCGCGAGTCGGTCGACGTGGTCGTCCTGGCGACGGTTCTCCACGAGCCGAACCAGCCCATCGCCGTGGTCGCTACAGAGCCGAGCGAACACTCCGCCCGCTTCGACCGAGCCGTGCTGGTCGGGGTCTCCGACGAGCACCATCCGACCCCCGCAGCGCTGCACGTGACCGGCAAGTCCAGCCAACGCGCGGGTGCCGATCATCGACGCCTCGTCCACCACCACCGTCGTGCCAGCCGCGAGACCGTCGTAGCGGTCGAGGTCGTGGAGCAGCTTCGCGACTGTGGTCGCTGGCATCACCGAGCGGGCGAACCCGGCCTGGGACTCGAGCTCCGACGCAGCGGCTGCCGACACTGCGCACCCCACCACCGGAACCCCTGCAGCGACATGAGCGGCGACGACCGCTTCGGTTGCATAGGTCTTGCCCGCACCCGGGCGGCCCTCGACCGGCAACACGAACCGCGACGAGGCGCACACCTCGGTGACCATGACCGCCTGCTCGTCCGACAACTCGGGACGAGCCGCTACCACGTCATCGATCACGGTCTGACCGAGGCGGTGGTCAGGGCTGACCACCGACTGAGCAGCCTGTCCGAGCAGCTGCGCCTCGGTCTCAGCCAGCTCGACGGTGGTCCACTTCTCCTGGGTCAAGCCTCGCTGGGTGTTCGCCGACGGTTTGGTCACCGTGACCTTGACCACCTTGCCGCTGTCGAGGAAACGACTGACCAGTGCCTCGATGTCGGTCGCTGTCGCGGATGCTCCAGCGAGCGCGGCGACCATCTCGGTGACCTCCGACCGTCGGAACGTCGATGCGTGCTCACACAAGCCCTGGGGGCCGGCGAGCAGCTCGAGGATGCGCTCCTGCTCCTCCGCCGTCCACTCACCCGGGGCAGCGACGTTCGTGCACGCACGCGCGGCTCGCTGGTCGAACCCGTGCGCCGCTGCTTCCTCTGACCACCGGGCGGTGAGCGTGTCGGTATCCACCCCGTAGTCCTTTGCCTTGCGGGTCTCCAGCGTGGCGACCTGTGCCGATCGGGCGGTGGTGCGGCCGGTGGCGGCGAGTTCCTCTTCGATCTCGTTGCGGCGCTTGGAGAACACCTCGATCACCGCGTCGGGGACCCCTTCGATCTCGGCGTAGCCGTTGACGGTCGGACGGAACCGCACCCCGAGCCGTTCGACCAGCTCGTGACGCAAGTGCGCCTGGTACAAGTGGCCAGCCGCCTTGGCGTGCTCGAAGAGGGCCGAGGACTCCACCGACCGCCACACCATCTCGCCTTCGTCGTCACCGAAACGCGTCATGTTCGCGGTAACCACGTGGGTGTGCAGCAACGGGTCGCCCGCTCGCGATGTGCGATGGTCGAAGGCGGCGGCGATGATCCCGTGGGTCCGCACCCGGTGACCGCTCGACGGCTTCCGAGCCCGCACCGCGTGCTCCTCGTAGTAGGCGACGACCTGGTCGACCGCTGCGGTGTGCGCGTCACGGACCTTGCCCGCGATGTCCGCGTCGCCGAGCGCCCACAGAACGCTGACCGACTTGGGTGGCCGAAGGGTCAGGTCGTAGCCGGGTCTGAACTTCTTCTCCTGACGGCTCGCCGCGAACCTGACCAGCTCCGCCCCCGACACCCGCCACGGCACCGGGCCCATTGGCTTGGGCGCCTCGGGGTCGGGGTCCGGGTCGCGAGTCCGCTCGCCGAGCAGGTACTTCTTCGGCGGAGCGACGTCGTCATCGGATCCGGCGGCGAGCTGCTCGGAGTAGCGCTGGCCGTCCTCGAGTAGCCGCCGGACGTACTGGCCGGACACGCCAAGGAACGCGGCTGCCTGCAACACGTCGAAGCTCTGCTCGGGATCGACCGACGGGCCCTCATCAGACTTGGCCGGCTTTCGATGGACCAGCTGCTCGCCGCTGAACGGATCGCGACCGGCGAGCACCGCTCGGAAGTGCTCCGGTTCCACCTCGCCCTCGAGGCCGATTTCGCTCGCCAGCGACCCGACCCACCGACCAGCGCTCTCACCCCGGCCCGTGTAGTAGTCCTCGGCCGACGACGCGACCTCACCGATGTAGTACTCGCCCGCACCTGGGGCGAGCAGTCCGATGTTCAGCACTCGCGCCTCCAGTCGAGCCGATACCCCCTCCTAAGCGCGCCGAAGCTGTTGCGGCTCCGTTCACTGTCACTGGGCACGAGTACGGTCCTCGCCGTTGGGCGCTCCCGGACGGGAGGCCGCGACAGGAGGAGACATGACCGAACCCATCTACGGCCGCGATGTGGTGATCGCCGGCCGACCCGTCGAGTGGTCCGAGGCACTGACCAGGGTCCAGCGCTACTGCGGACTCCCGTGGGACGACAACCCACCAGAGACCTGGGCGTTCCGGTACTACGACGAGATCACGACCGACCCCACGGTGCTCGTGCCCGAGGATGTGACCTGCGCAGCAGCGCTGCATCCCGGCATCTCTCGCGACGACCTCGCCTACTTCTGGGATCACCGCGAGGACCTCACCGGTTGGCTCGAACCGTTCCCCGTCGACCTCCACCTCCGGAGTGCCGACGACACCGTGATCGCCCAGCTGGCCGAGCTCCCCGCCCGGTTCCCCGGAGTGTCGCTCACCCTGTTGTCGAAGGTCCTGCACCGCAAGCGACCCTGGTTGATCCCGTTGATCGACCCGGAGGTCATCGACTGGTACCGGCCACTCACCAGTCAGCGCCGCGGGGTCGACGCCTGGGAGCCGCTGCTGCACCACCTCGCCCAGGACCTCCAGACCAACTGTGACCCGCTGGCTGAGTTCCGGCTCGTGCTCGGCATGCTCCACAACGTGACCGTGAGCGACCTACGCACCATCGACATCGTCATCTGGATGGGAGCCCAACGATGACACCCATCGACGATCGCTGCGCCACCGTCCCATCTGGACTGCCATCTACTCCTACCACCGTGATCGATCGCCTCACGGACCCCGACGACATCGTTGAGCTCGCGTTCAAGCAACTGACACTGGAACGACACCCGTTCGTTCGTTCCTTCCGGATCGAACAACCCGTAGCGCCCTCGGATCTGATTCCCGACGGGATGACGGTGCAGCGATGCGCGACCTACGAGACCGGAGTGGCAGCCCTCGCACAGGACTCGAGCGGAAGCCTTCTGATCAAGGGATTCGCCCGATCGACCATCGTGTCGGTCGCAGCCTCCAACGAAGCCCACGTCGATGCACTCGAAACGCGGGTTCGACGCTGTGTGCCCCACCACGCTTCCGCTGGCACGGTCCAGATTCGTACCTGGCACGCCGGCCCGCATGGCAGCTACCGCAGTTCTGACCGCAGCATCGCAGCACCGGAGTGGAGTTCGATCGACGCCAACTACCCGAAGGTCGCTCGCCACGAGCTGTCGCAGCTCATGGCAGTCGCCCGGCCGACGGACGGCGGCAAGCTGGTCCTCTGGCACGGCGCCCCGGGCACCGGCAAGACCACCGCGCTACGGGCGCTCATGCGGGAGTGGTCCCCGTGGTGCACCAGCCAGTACATCGCCGACCCGGAGCGATTCTTCGCCGACCCCGGCTACATCAGCGAAGTGCTCACCCGACCGGTCCCCTCCGCCACCGGCCCGACCTTCAGCACTGCCGGTGAGCCCGACGCCCAGTGGCGACTCATCGTCGCCGAGGACAGCGACGAATACCTACGAGCGTCCGCCAGACGTGACGCAGGCGCGGGACTCGGGAGACTCCTCAACCTCGCCGACGGCGTCCTGGGCCAAGGCTTCAACACGCTGATCCTGCTCACCACCAACGAGGAGCTGCATAGGATCCACCCTGCACTCACCCGCCCCGGCCGCAGCCTCGCCCGGATCGAGTTCCCCAAGTTCTCACCTGTCGAAGCCCACCGATGGCTGCCCGACGACCACCCCCGCCCCGAACAAGCGCTCACGCTCGCCGAGATGTACGAACATGGCGGACACCTCGACCGGATCGGCAGAGGGCACACCGAACCCCAACTGACTGGACAGTACCTGTGAGCCACGACCTGACCGAGATCGTCGACAGCTCGGCCGTCGAACGACCGATCCCCTGCGACGTTGCCCGGTGGCAGTCCGAACTCGAAGGGTACGGCTTCCCCGGCGCAGTCCCCGACGAGTTGTTCGACCGTGTCCGTGACGACAACACCATCACCCGCGACATGGTCTTCGCCTACCAGGACGGCGACCCCGTCGACCTGCTCGTCGCGTCGATGCTCTGGGGATTCGGCCCCATCGCGTATGGCCCGTACCGGACGGCGCAGATGCTGACCCCACGAGACGCGAACCAGACCGTTGCCATCATCGTGGACGACATCCGCGCCTCGGCACGACGCAGCCCCGCTGAGGGCTTCGGCTCTCTGTTCTCGTCCCGGCGTACGCGTCTCCGGCAACTCGGGATCGCCATGGGAACGAAGCTCCTCTACTTCTCAGCCGCACGAGACGGCGGATCCCAGATGCCGCTCGTGCTCGATCAGGTCGTCTTCGCCGCCTGCGAACGAGTCGGCATCGACGCGCCAGACCCCCGGCGCTACACCTCGGCCGCGAGCTACGCCGCCTATTGCGACGAGATGGCCGAGCGGGCGGCCCGCCTCGGGATCGCCCCGGACGAACTCGAGATGGCGCTCTTCAACTGGCAACAGAGCAGCTGACGAATACCTACGTGCGGCACTTCTGGGCGTTGCCGGAAGTCCTCAGCTTGTTGCGCTTGCGCAACAAGCCAGTCTGTGCCACTCCCTGACCAGCGTGTGCATGGGGCGGGTGAAGCCGTGACTCGGGCTCACGAGGAGGCGACGCATGGTGCCTCCTCGGTGCCGATCTGGGTGATCCAGGTGCGGAGCTGGGTGAACTCACGGAGATGATCGAGGCGGTGCACCAGCAGACCGGCGTCGATCGTGCGGGCCACCACCGGGGTGTGGTCGATCACAGCGGCGACGGGCCGGCCCGAGACGTGTTCGACGTCTCGGGCGTCCAGCGCTCGACCCGGCTCGCTCAGCAGCACCAGGGCGTCCAGGGGCGCCTCTGCGTGCTCACAGAGCGTTCGGAGCCCCAGGTAGTCGGGTCCTCGCAGCACGCCGATCCGCAGCGACTCAGCGGCGTTCTGGCGGCGTCGTTCGAGCTCGTCGTCGAAGGGGTCCTCGTCGAAGTACCGCTCGAGAGTGCCGGCGTCGATGACGTCGCCGTCGAACTCGTCGGGTGCGAGGTCGAGGTGCTCGGCGATCGGGATGGGCAGCCCGTCGTGTGCGATCCCGACGATGGCGCACATGGCACGGCGGTCATGGGTGGAGACAGAGATCCGGCTGGGACCTCGGTTGGCGAGGGTGGCGGCCGCGGCGAGGGCGACGGTGGTGGCGCCGTGTCCTCCCCGGATGCCGATGAACTCGATGGGGTGCATGGGGTGCTCCTGGTTCGGGTGGAAGTTGGTGGTCAGGGGTGACCATCTCGGTGATGGTCAGGTGTGGTCAGGGATGACCACGAAGGGGAAGGCCGGAGTAGTAGATGCGGGTGGCGGCGGCTTCCCCGACCGGCCGCCACCCGCACGTTCAGGCGCTATCGAGACAGCTCCGTTCGTGATCGATCAGCGCGTCGTGGAGGGACAGCGGGAGCCGACGCCGCAGCCGTGGAGGCACCGGCGACAGCATCGTGTGGACCTCCATGTGGTCCCCGGCGATCCGGGCCAGACCGAAGTCGACGAGGCGACCGAGCGTCCGGTTGATCTGGGTGTGACGCCCGGTGCCAGTGCCGATCCCGAGCGACGAGCCGAAGTCGACCAGGTCGACCTGGACCCCGGCAGGGTGGTGGTCGAGCCAGTCGGCGAGGCGGCGCAGTGCGAGCACAGCGGATGGGCCCAGGATCGGTAGCCAGAACTGCTCGACGTAGCAGTGGCGGGCATCGAAGCCGCATTCCTGGATCACCGGGTCATGCCACGGGCGGACCTCAGCTGTGGGATGGGCGACGAGCCAGTCGAGCGTCGACCGTCGCCGGTCGTCCTTGGCCGTCACCAGTTCGCTCCGCAGTGCATCAGGTTTATCCTGATCCTGTGTTGTGACACTGCCGCCAGGTGACTTGACTCGTCAGTGTCAACTCCGGCTCTGGTCGCTCCCTTGGGAGCCAGCCTGTGGAATCTGACCGTCCTCTTGTGCTCCGGCGACGCGCTTAGGTGGGCATGGATGAGAAGCCGCCGCTCCGACTCGTCGACTCCGCTCTTGCCGATCCCGCGCAGACAACCCACCCTGGAGGCTCGAGCCGGTCTTCATGTCTGGCGGATTTCGGAGATGTCCTGACCGTCGAGGAGGCCGCTGCGGTACTCCGCATCAGCCGAGGAGCGGCCTACGACGCTGCGCGTCTCTGGCGAGCCACACGTGCCGAAGGGCTTCCGGTCATCCAGATCGGTCGTCGGCTGCTGGTCCCGAGAACGGCACTGGAGATGCTCCTGGCTCGCCCATCTCAGCTCTACGCCGAGGCGGCGTCTCCGTCCGACGACTGATTCGGCAGTGAGAACAGCCCGGCGATCGTCTCGGCCGCTTGCTGGTCCATCGAGGGAGCGACGTGTGAGTACAAGTCGAGGGTGATGCCTGTCGTGGCATGACCGAGTCGCTCGGACACGATCTTGGGGTGGACCCCGGCTTCGAGGGCCAGCGTGGCGTAGGTGTGACGCAGATCGTGCAGCCGGATTGGTGGCAGTCCCGCCTTTCGGCTCAACCTGACAAAGAGGTGGGAGAAGCGGTCAGGATGCAGCGCTGTGCCGTCCTCACGGGTGAAGACCAGACCCGAGTCAGTCCACAACTTGCCGCCGTGCTGGCGCTCGGCGCTCTGTCGCTGCTGGTGCGCACGAAGCACCTCGATCGTCCCGGCATCGAGGGCGATCCTGCGCCGGCTCTTGTTGGTCTTGGTAGACGACTCGACCGCACGGCCGTTGACGGTGGTGATCGTCGAGACGATCGACATGCGGCCAGCATCGAGGTCGACGTCACGCCAGCGGAGTCCCATCAACTCACCTCGACGCATTCCGGTGGTGGCCGAGAGCACGAAGGCTGCGAAGAGCCGGTGGTCGGCAACGGATGCAAGGAACCGGCTCAGCTCGTCCGGCGTCCAGGTCTCCTGCTCCTTGCGCCGGACCGACGGCGGTCGAGCGGCCGCCGCCGCGTTGCGCACCACCAGGTCAAGACGCTCCGCATCTGCGAGTGCGCGTCGCAGCACCGTGTGCGTGTTGCGCACCGTCTTGGCGGCCAGGCCCGAGCTCAGCAGCTGCTGATACGCCCGCTCGACGGTGAGGGGTCTGAGCTCCTGGAGCTTCACGTCCCCGATCATGCGCTGCAGCCGGCTCACCGCCTGCCGGTAGCCCCCGAGAGTGGTTGGCTTCAGTCCGCCGCCCACGTCCTCGAGCCACTGGTCGAGGTACTGGCCCACCGTGAGAGGCGACCGCTCGACGACGACGCCCCGGTCGGCGTTCGCCAGCACTGCCGTCATCGCCTCTCTCGCTGCCCGCTTCGTCGGGAAGCCGCCCTTGCTCGCCCAGCGCCTCGCGCCGGTCTCCGAGTTCGTGCCGATCGCGACTCGGTACCGCCATCCCTTGCCGTACTGCTCGACGGTGCCCGCCATCACCACTCCCGTGCGTCACGCGAGGTCGCCTGCGGTGGTTCCCAGATGGCTTCGCGACTATTTCGCGACTATTTGTACCCTCTGGAGCAGGAGGTCGACAAGGGTGAGGGCGGAGAACCCTTGTAAACACTGGGTGCCCGGGGCGGGATTCGAACCCGCACGCTCCGAAGAGCCGAGGGGTTTAAGCCCTCTGCGTCTGCCAATTCCGCCACCCGGGCCCGGTGACAATGCTGCCAGACGAAACACCAGACGGTGCGACCAGCAGAGCAGAACCCGCGGTCCAAGCTGCACCCGCGGGAACCCAGCTGGTTGACTCGTCCTGATGGGCGACAGACATCCAGCGACGGATTCGCCAGCGGCAGGACGCGGCAGTCGCTGGACCCTGCCGATGGCAGGAGCGCTCGGCGTGACCGTCGGGCTCGGTGTGCTCGCCTTCGAGAGGATCGTCTCTTTCATCCTTGTGCTCGTCCGCGAGGCTCCGGCGCCGCTGATGGTGGTCGCACCCGGTGCGGGACTGGCGTTGACCGCTGCGCTGCTGCGCGTCGGGCCCACCCCCCGCTCGCGGGCCACGGCGGACGAGTACCTGCTCAGCTATCACGATCCGACCCGCCGCATCGGTGCTGCGCAACTGGTCACGCGGATGTCCGGCGCGGTCGCCACCCTGGCGATGGGGGGCTCCCTGGGCCTCGAGGGTCCCGCTGTGATGTTGGGCGCCGGTACGGCCGACACGGTGTTCGGGCGGGTCTCTCGTCGGTACGGGATCGACCACCGGGCGATGCTGGTCGCCGGAGTGGCAGCGGCGGTTGCCGCAGTCTTCAAGGCACCGGCAACCGGAGCGGTGTTCGCGCTCGAGGTCCCGTACCGTTCCGACCTGGCGCGCCGACAACTCATGCCAGCGCTCGTGGGGGCCGCCTCGGGCTACCTGTCGTTGGTGTCGGTCGCCGGCACCGAGCGGCTCTTCTCGGTGGGTGACAACCCGCCGTTCGACCTGCGCGACCTTGGCGGGGCGCTCGTACTCGGCTTGATCGCGGGGCTCCTTGCGCGCATGATCGCTCGTTCCGTGCGGTGGGCGAAGCACTGGTCGACTTCCACCACTGCAGCAGTCCGGCTCCCCCTCGCTGTCGCCGCAACTGCTGGCGCGGCATGGACGGCATTGCAGTTGACCGACAGACCGCTCGGCATCGGCCCTGGCTACCTGGTGCTCGAATGGCTCCAGGATCCGCGGCTGACCGTCGGCGCTGTGCTGGCCATGCTGGCCATCAGATTCGTCGGCACGATTGCCACCACCGCTGGTGGAGGGATCGGTGGGTTCTTCATCCCGTTGGTCGTGTTGGGTGGTCTGCTCGGTCGGGTGACCAGCGGGGTGCTGGGCACCGCACCCTCAGCTCTGTTCCCGGTGCTGGGTGTGGCAGCGGTGCTCGGAGCCGGATACCAGGTGCCGCTGGCAGCGGTCATGTTCGTCGCTGAGACGAGCGGCCGTGCGGGCTATGTGGTTCCGGCGCTGCTGTCGGCTGTCGCAGCAGACCTGGCGGTGGGCAACGAGAGCGTCACCGACCACCAACGCGACCCCTGAGACCATTGGTCGCGTACGACCGAACGTGCCTGCCCTCGCTCAGGCCACACGCCGACTCATCGGTGGATCAGCCGGTGCGCCGACTAGTTGCTGCCACGCGACGTGCCGGAACCTGTCGGCCCTGCTCCCGTCGAGCGAGTTGGCCGCCACCACCCCCTCGATGATGTCGGCCTGGACCGCGGCTAGTGGTCTGCCGAGTCGCCGCACCGCCACAACAGCTGTGCCGTTGGATCGGCGTCTTATCGAACGGTCCACACCTTCGAGGCGTGGCGGGGAGCGGAACACGGGCACTGACAGACGGCCGCGGCGGGCGATCGCCACGACCCTACGAACTGACTCGGAGAACTGGACCGCACTCGTGTGAGCTGCGTCGGACTCTGGAGTGGCGGGCGGGTCGGGTACCGCCCTGAGAAGTCGGGATCGGGCATCGCTGGGCATGGAGCCACTCTCCCACCGGGGTCTGACATTCACGCCTCGACCACGTCCGGCACCGGAGCGTCGTACCCGCTGGCGCAGGGACCTCACCACACCCCACACTTTGCGAACCGAGTGCTGCGATGCCGCCTCCGTGCGGCAACCAGCGCGTCCGATCGTCCCGGAGCACGCAGATGTCCAAGTCGAAGGTTCCCGACCTGAAGGTCCACTGGTTCCTACCCACCGGCGGTGACAGCCGTGACATCCTTCCCACGGGCGACGACGCGAACCGGCGGGCCCCATCGCACAGCTACCTGGCCCAGATCGCGGGCGCCTGCGACGACCTGGGGTACGACGCCGTTCTCACACCCTGCGGAACGGGCTGCGAGGACGCGTGGATCACCACCGCGTCGCTCATCCCGCTCACACGCCGGCTCAGGTTCCTGGTCGCCTTTCGCCCGGGGCTGATAAGTCCGACCACGGCCGCGCAGATGGCGTCGACCTATCAGCGGATGTCCGGTGGCCGTCTGCTGATCAACATCGTCATCGGTGCCGAACCCGCCGAGCTGGCCCGTTTCGGCGACCACAGCTCCAAGGAGGAGCGCTACGAACGCTCGGCGGAGTTCCTCGAGATCATGTACGGCGCCTGGTGCGACGAGCCGTTCGACATGACCGGCGACCACTACGACGTGCGCGCCGCCACCACCCGCATGACCCCCGATCCCCGACCCGAGATCTATTTCGGCGGTGCTTCGCCCGCGGCCGAGGCGGTCGCCGCACGCCACGTGGACGTCTACCTGGCGTGGGG
>CAYVDN010000080.1:0-11284 GCA_964450685.1 uncultured Microthrixaceae bacterium | reverse complement strand
CCACCCGACCAGCATGCACGAAGCCACGGAACTCGGACTGCCCCAGATCGCCGGGTCGGCGACGTTCGTTGCTGCGCTGCCGATCGTTACCAATGCAGGAACATGTCGTCCCACCATCGCTCTGTCGGGCCGCTGCCAGACACCGTCCCGTGCCAGCGTCCTTCGCGCCGAATGAAGTACGCGTACTCCAGATGGTCCGGCCGGCCGCCGAGCTCCACAACGACCTGAGCGCGGTCGCCGATGATCTCAGTCGAGGCGATGCTCGCGCGAGCTTCCGGCGTGGCGCCCCAGCTGTCCAGCGCACCTTGTTCTGGAGTCTCGAAACCGCCGCTGCCGCCGTACGGGGTGCTCATGCGGCGAACGGTAGATCGCTCCAGCGCCGAGCGAGAGCGATTGCCCCGATCGCCGGGAGGGTGGCTGCCTCGGTTGAGGGCCACGAGATGTGGCGGAGCGATCAAATGCTCCCAGGGCCGACCACCCGGCGCCGAGTTGCCCACCAGACAGCAACGCTGGAACCGATGGCGAACGGAACGACGACGAAGGACGTCAGCACGAAGAGCCCGCCACCGATGTTCGCTCCGATCACCCCGGCCGTCACGATCCGGTAGCCGAGCCCGAGATACACAGCGAGGACCCACCACGGGACCAGCACAGCGACCAGGCGCCGACCGCAGCAACGCGAGCGCGTCAGCAGCACCGCAGCGGCCGCACCCACTAGGCAGGCCGCAGTGGCGACGAACCCAACCGCCCATGAGGTTTCCGACGAAAGGTCGATCGGTCGGAGCATGTAGTCAGGATCATCGAGGGTCGACGAGAGGTCCCCGATCCACCATGCGGTTGCGATCGCCAACGCGGGAACGGAGACGAACACGGCGGCAGCTCGGAGTCGATCGACCATCCATTCACCGTCGCCGATCGCCGTAGCGATCACCATGACGTCGATCCCCCAAATCCTCGTGGGTTCCCACTAACGCCGGGACAGTGACGTTCTCGAGCGTGGCCGAGCGGCACATCAGGGTCGGCAGGCGAGCGGACTCAGGAGCGGGAACGGATCAGCAGGTGATCCTCGGGATCAGGCCCGCTGCCAACACGACGTCCTCCTCTTGAGCGTTGGGCGGAATGAGGAAGATCTCGCCGCTCCATTCGCTGTCGATATTGCGCCGACCAACCAGGGCTCTACCGAAATCAGGCTCCTGCGGTTCGTAGCCGCGATCCGTCAGGGCTCGGGAGACTGCCGTGGTCACAGCGTCGAGCTCCACCCCACGATTCAGCGAGAGACGGACACTCCTTCCGGGTGGAATGGGACCGGAACCGTGGTTCGCGCATTCGTTGACCCGAGCGTCCCGCTCTACCACGGTTAGGTCGGGCAACTGCTTGACCACGGCATCGACGTCGATATCGAGACGCACCAGGGCATCCTCGTACGGGGGTTCACTGGTGCACGCGACCAACGCTGCACAGACGGTCAGGAGTCCGGTGAGTCGGCCCAGGCGATGGATCCCTTCCCGACGGCGAGCGGTGCCGGAGGCACCGGTCGACGCTCTCATGGGCAGAGAGGCTACCGCTGAGCGTCGCAGCCATCAGCCCTCTCTCGCGAACGAGTCGAGGAAGTTGGCCGTCGTCAGCGTAGGCAGCGGCGTCGCCACGCCCGCCCCATACCGCCGGCTCCGTGTCGATCGCGCTAGCGGCCGACCTGTACTTGATGGCGGTCCGACCGTTATGGCGACCAGGCGCTGCCGGAGCGTCAGAGGGGCCCGGTGAAGAGCACCCACGCCGCAACCAGGGCCACCCCGGCAGCGAGGAGCACCACGACCCCGGTCACGAGCAGCACGGTGCCGAGGGTCGATGTAGCGGCATGACCTCCGTCGACCGGTGAGGCTTCGGAGCCTGAACTGGCGGCCTGCATGCGTTCGGTGGACGACACACTCGCCCGGCGAGCGGACACGACCACCCCAAGTGCCAGGAGCACCAGCCCCGCGAGTGCAAGGGATCCTTCGATCGACATGGACCCTCCTCCGATCTCCTCCACCGTACTGCGACCCATGGTGAGCTGAGCAGCGGACATGCCCCTGATCGCCGGGTCCGTGTCGTTCGAGAGCGGGGCTAATCGGCACATCAGCGACTTTCGGCAGGGTTCGGTGGTGGCGCGATTTCGACGATGTGGAGTCGCAAGAATCGAGCCGCTTGGTTGGGGGAGTCGTGCCGGTGTGACGTCTTCACTGCCGGACCTGCAGGGGTCGTGAGAGAGTCGGGGGATGGGTCGACGCTCTCGATGGTTGGCAGGCGCAGCGATCGCGAGCGGCGCAGCTCTTGTCGGCTGCTTCGTATGGATCCTTGGCCTCGTCGGTATTTCCAACAGAGCGGAATCCATCTGTCTCGCTGATGTCGATGCTCGTGTCGGGTACGAGGCATTCGAGATCTCCAGGCACCTGTGGCTGCCGTCGTTCGAGTGCCGGCTGATGGGAGACTCGGTGGAGCCGGTCCTCGTGCAGCATCCGATCGAGGCGGTCGTGACGATCGGCTGGGTCGTGGCGGTTCCCGTCCTCTTTGCTCTCGCAGCACTGGCCGGGCTGGTGCGCTGGGCACGCGCGGCACGCTGACGCAGCTCAGTACTCGCCCTCGGCGATATCGCGCCCGTGCGAGCGGCCAGGTGATGGCGACCTGCTTGACGCAGGGCCCAAGGCCGACCGGACCGTTGCTCTGCGCCGAGGACGGTCCGATGTGAGAGCACGGACGATCGACAGTGTCATGTCAGTCGGTCGACGAGGCTCGAAGTCGATGATCGAATGCCTCTGCCCTTGACGCCGGGAGGGGGTGACACCCGCATTGAGGTGAGCACACCCCATCCGCAAGAACCCCGTGCTGAAAGACGTGGCAGGAGCCACGCTCACCGTGGCGGCAGACAGCAATAATGGCTGCATGCCCGAGGTTCAGCGCCCGGCGATGACCGACTACGGGGTGCCCGCTGACCTGGCCGGTGCGCTCCCGTTCGAGTGGGCCCGCGAGCGGCTGGCCGCCAACCGCAACTACTGGGTCGTCACGGTCGACCCGGCGGGGCGCCCCCACTCCACGCCGGTGTGGGGCTTGTGGCACACCGACGACACGTTCTGGTTCTCGTGTGCTCCGAGCGCGCTGAAAGCGCGCAACCTGCGCGCCAACCCGCACGCGGTGGTCACCACCCACGACACCGTCGAGTTCGTCTCCATCGAGGGCGTAGCTGCCGAACTGGCCCCGCCGCCTGAAGTCGCCCGGGGGTGGGCCGGGAAGTACGACGAGACCGGCGACCCGACGAAGGTGGCCGAGTCGATCGAGTTCTTCTTCGCACACGCGGCTTTCAGGGTCAGCCCGCGCAAGGCGATCGGCATGATCGAGCGCGAGGAAGAGTTCGCCGAGAAGGCCACCCGCTGGGTCTGGTGACGCGCCTGGGCTATGGCGCCCACCACGAGCACCGCCCCATATCGCCGGCCTTGAGCCGCTCGACCAGAGCTGCGGTCGCAGCGTGACGTCGGGTCGGTACGGTGACGCGATGGGGTTGAGAGGTCATCGAACCGTTGCGGGATTGAGGGCTGGCGTCTTCGCCGCAGTTGTCGCCGTGTGCCTTGTCGCGGTGTCCTGCTCAACGAGCGACTCGGCCGATCCCTCCTCGACGACGTCGCTTGCTCGCAGCGACGAGGCGCCGTTCGAGCTGTTCGGTGTCAACGTGGCTGGTCGAGGCGACGATCTGGTTGTGTTTCATCTCTCGTCGGGAGAGGTAGCCATCCGGTTCACCGATGGGACCTGGTCAGAGCTCCCACAGATCGAAGATGAAGGGGTCTGGCGCTACGTCACAGTGGGCCCGACCGTCGTCGCGGGCGGCTACTCCTGCACCGACGAGAGCGCCGAGGACGCCTGCGGCGGCGAGGTCTCGGCATTCCGCCTCGCCGAGGACCTGTCCGACTGGGAGCGACTCGACACGCCGAAGGAGTCCCTCGGACCCGAACCCGAGCTGACCGTCACGACCGGGCCGCAGAACGTCGGCGTGTTCGACATCGGTCAGCTGAGCTTGGTGATCGACGCAGACGGCACCGTGACCACGCTCACGTCGCCGTTCCCAACACCGAACGGAGGCACGAGCTGCGTGGTGAACGACACGAGGATCGTCGCTGCCTATGGGCCTGCGGACGAGCTCACGCTTCCGGTGCCGATCGTCGAGGCTGTCGGCGTTCAGTCGCTCTCGCCGCCGAACGGCGACTGGGAACCGATCGATCCGGTGCCGGAGGGCATCCAGAACTGGATCGGGCGCCGCATCTGCGGCCCCAACTACATGTCGATCCTTCCCCAGGCAGGAACCACCGAGTGGGTCATCGACCCCAGCTCCGGGACCTTGTCGCCGATCGAGTCGAACACGCTCGAGATGGTGCCCGACTCCGGCTACATGGACCCCGGTGAGCAGGCGATCGTTCCTGGCAGCGACACGGTGTACGTCACCAACAGCGACGGGCGAGCGGTGCGACGAACTGGCCTCGGCCCCTGGGAGGACACCGGCGTCGACGTCGCTGGGGTCCACGCCACCGACTCAGCGGTCTGGGGCTTCGACACCGACATCGGCGACTTCATCCAGGTCTCGTAGGCCCGCGAGCGTGAACCCTGGGCCGCCGCCGAGTGCCCCAGAACGCCGGGTGCGTGACACGAGATGGACGTAGGCCTGCAGCCTGGGACGATCTCGGTCGACCTGCGTCGGTCGGTGCGCCAAGCTCGCAGCGTGAAGCAGAGTCGGCTGGAGTTGGCGGTGGTTCCTGTTGGGGAACCCACGGCGCAGTTCATCGATCCGACGCATCGGGGGTCTGGGTCTGCTGAGGACGACGACGCCGGGATCACCGGCGGGCGCGAGGTGCTGGTCGCCATCGACGGCGTGCTCGAGTTGCGTCGATGGGGTGGGCTCGGCATGGAGCCCGACACGCTGTTGAACCCGGAGATGCCGCTGCTGCCGGCGGGACCGGGACAGTCTGCTGACGTGCTGATCCAGCGGTGCGACTGCGGTGAGGTCGGTTGTGGATCCCTGTCGGTCACGATCTCCCGCGACGGCGACGCCGTGGGTTGGTCGAACTTCCGCGACGGCGACGAGCCTGTCGATCTCGGCCCGTTCGTGTTCGACGCAGCCGAGTACGAGTCGGAGCTCCGCCGAGCACACGACGACCGGTCGTGGGAGTCGCGATCGGAGCGGATCGCACGGCTGGTGACCGATCAGCTCCGCCCCGAGCACGGTGGCCGACCCCTGTCGTTCGAGTGGGCGACGAGCTGGTCGCCGACCACGGTCGAGGTGTCCTACTTCGAGTACCGCCACAACCCAGAAGCTGGACAGACAGCGCTGCTCGACGGACCGAACGGTCAGATCGAGTGGTACTCGGTGGAACCCGATGAGCAGTTCGACCAGTACATCGGGTCGTTCCCGATCAGGGAGACATCGAGCGACGAGGATGCCGTGTCCGAGATCGTCCACCTGGTCCACGCCACCCATCCGCAGACCTGGCCCCGCAGCGACACAACGGACTGGTGAACAGCCCCTCCGCCCGACACCGCCCCTGGACCCCTGCTCGGTGACCGTCGCCCATGGGTGGCGGAGTCGCTACCGTGGCGGGCGGGTTCGGGAGTGACCTCGCCGAAGAGCTGGTCGTAGGGATGCGAGACCGGTCACGCTGGCTTCGAGTCGTTCCCACTTGTCCTCCCGAACCCACCCACTTGCGGTGAGGCGGGTGAGGTCGAGGTGTTCGCTGGTTCTCCCCAGAGAACGGAGAACCCGATGACCACCGCCTACCTGCCACCCAACACCACGATGGAGCGGTTCGACGCCGACGCGGTTGACGAGGCCCAGCTCGCCGCCATGTCGTTCCTGGCCCGCTACAGCGGCCGAACGCTCGAGGCGTACCGCTACGACCTGCGCTGCTTCTTCCAATGGGCGGCCGACAGCGGTCTCGAGGTGCTCGAGGCGACCAGGGCGCACATCGAGGTGTACCGCTGCTGGCTCGAGGACCGGGGGCTCGCGCCGTCGACGGTGGACCGACGGTTGTCGACGGTGTGCGGGTTCTTCCGTTTCGCGCACATCGACGGGCGCACCGCCTCCAACCCCGCCCAGTACGTCCGACGCCCACGCGTGCACCCGTCCACAGCGAGGGGTCTCGATCGGTCCGAGCTCGGCGTGTTCCTCTTCACCGCCGAGCGCTACGACCGCGACCACGCGGCGCTTGCAGTGCTGTTGGGGCTCAACGGGCTGCGGGTCAGCGAAGCGTGCAGCACCAACATCGAGGACCTCGGTTTCGAGCGAGGCCACCGCACCCTGCAGTTCATCGGCAAAGGCAACAAGCCCGCCACCATTCCGCTGGTGCCGAGGACGGCCCGCACGATCGACCTCGCCATCGGCGACCGCCACGACGGCCCGATCCTGCGGCGCCGCGACGGACAACGGCTCGACCGGCGCACTGCACACCGTTGGGTTGCGTCGATCGGCAAACGAGCCGGACTCGACTCCGTCCACCCCCACATGCTCCGCGCAGCCTTCATCATGGCCGCCCTCGACGCCGGGGTGCCGCTCCGAGATGTTCAGACCGCAGCGCGGCACGCAGACCCACGCACCACGACCATTTACGACCGACGCCGCCAGAACTTCGACAGACACGCCGCCTACGTCGTCGTTGCGTTCGTCGCCGGCGGCTGACCCCTGCCCGGCGGTAGGTGGCAGGCGCGCTCACAACATCAAGGTCTGGTTGCCTGCATCTCGAGTTCCTTCCACTCTTGCTCGGTGGCGGGGCGTGCAGATGCTGCGAGGTCGACGAGCTGGTCACGTGAGAGCAGCTCGTTGCCCGAGGACGTCAGAACCAGCAGCGACCCGTTTTCCATCCGGCTCAGCAGGACGTGGCTCGGCACGTCCTCCCCTGTGTCCAGAAGGACGAAGACCGCCTCGCGACCGCCGACCTCGGTCGCCTCGCCGTGGGCGTCGCCGAACCAGTTCACGGGTCGGGCGAGGTCACCCTCCCATGCACCGAGGTCGGCGGTGTCGCCTGCGAGGTTGACGGCGGTGAGGCGGGGAGTGCCATCGACGTTCGGGTCGCCTCGCACCCAGCCCGCCACGTAGCCGCCCGAGGGTGCCAGACCGCGGCCGATCGACATGACGATGTCGGCGTCGGAATGGCCGACCACCTCCCAGCCGCCGGGCAGATCCTCGGCGGTCGGAGCAGGGCGTCGTCCCTCGGCAGCGACACCCTCAAGCAGTTGGTCGAGTTCGGACGCGTCGACATCTCGAGAGGTGGCCTGCAGCACGATGTCGTCACCGCTGACGCGTCCGGACTGGGTCCAGGGGTCCGTGTTCGATCCGGTGCCGGGGAACTGGCTGGAGTCGGTCGCCTCACCCCACTCCTGGGGAGCTGTCGCTTCGATCTTCACTCGACGGCCGCCCTCTGCGAGCACGATGAAGGGCGAGTCGCTGCCCCACTCGGTACCCCAGTCCTGCTCGATGCCGCCCTCGCCCGCGTCCACTGGCACCCACTCGGCAGGAAGCGCATCAAGGATGAACGGTCCCGCCGCACTCTCGGGCTCGGCCGTTCCAGCGGTCGACTCGCTGCCGCATGCAGCCAGCACAAGTGCCGCGGCGATGACCAACGGCCAACCGAAGACTCTCCTCACGCCGACACCCTACGAGCGGGGCCTCCGATGCGTGCCGGCAGGCCGTCCACTTGGCTGCTGCCCACCCACATCCGCGATCGTCACGGAGCCGGCGGTCTGGGGCACCCGGGATCTCAGTGCTGGGCGAGCCCCGCAACCCTGTTGGCCAGCGCTGCTGTCGTCAGGGTTCCCTCGAGCACGACGTCGATGAGTCCGAGCGCACCCAGATCGGCGTAGTTGTCGAGTTGCGATTCGAACCAGTTCGACCCGTCGCTGTAGCCGCCCTCGGTCAGACGCTGGCTGTTCCGGCGCTCCAGCTCGGGCGTCGACACCGAGAGCAGAGCGACGGTGAAGCCGCGGTCATGTGCGAGCCGCAGCATCTCGGTGGGCATCCAACTTGTCAGGAAGATCACGTCCGTCATCGCGATCGCAGCGCTCGCCGCCTCGATCACCAGACGGTGGTTCTCCTCCGCGGATGCAGGCCACGTCCCGCCAGCGGCGAGCATCACCGCTTCGTCGCACTCGATCACGCTGCGATGGTCGGCCCGTAGCTGCTCACACAGTGACGACTTGCCCGAACAGCACGCCCCGAGCACCACCACCTTTGACGCCACGACAGCAACGTAGGGCCGCCGGATCCCACACTGGCGGAAGAACGGGCGGCGCCGCAGTCCCGGCGTTCGGGGGCACCCGACGGGAACCAGCGGACGCACCAATGCGTCAGAGTGACACCCAGCCGGTGGAGGTCCCGATGCAGATTGCCCGTGCTCTCGCCCTTGTGATGTTCGCCCTCACCGCTATCGGCTGCTCCACGGGCGAGGAGCAGCCCAGGCCCGCAGCCCAGGAGGCCGAGCCCACCCCGACCACCGCTGAATCCGCCGGTCCCCGTCGGTCGCTCACAACGCTTCCGTGGGATCAGGTGGATCTCCAGGGCCGACTTCTCGGCATCAAGGATCGTCGCAACGAGGACTGCACCACCGATAACTGCGTGCTCGGGATGTTCACGATCACCGACGCGTCGGCAGCCACGTCCCCTGGCACTCAGGTGCCCATCGGTGACACCCGGATCGTTGTCACCGAGGAGTCTCAGCTACTCGGGTGTGGGCCAACCGACGCCCGCGTGTTGATCACGTTCGACGAGTTCTTGGCGACGCCATCGGAGGTGACCGGGGAGATACCTACTGTGGTCTGGACCGCAGGCGGCGTGGACGGAAGGCCGCCCGATCCAGCTGTCGCAGCGCAGGTGGTCAGCGGCAGCTGCGGGTGACGCGACCACGAGAAGTCTCGGGCGGGGTTCGTCACCAAGCACCGCCACACCGAACGCCACAGTCCCGGCGTTCGGGGGCGGTCGAATGTCCTTGCCGTTCGTCTGGTCACCAGAGATGCTTGGGTCATGGAGGAGGACTGGCGCCTTCAGGGTCAGGAGTCGTACCTGGCGGGAGTTGAGTTGCGTTGGGCGACATGGGCCGAAAGCTGCGATCACGACCATTGCGAGTTCTGCTGGGCTGAGATCTCTGACCGGACCGGTGATGACCACACGCAATTCAGCGACGGTTGGACGACCGACGACCGCCACCGATGGGTCTGCGCCCCCTGCTTCGCAGACTTTCGTGAACGATTCCGATGGACCGTGGTGGGCGACGGTCCGACGACCACTGCACCGGCCTCCTGACCGGCGTTAGGGGCGGTTGATGCTTAGGCGAGGACGTCGCGGGAGTTCGGCGAGGGTGTCGGGTGCGATGCTGCAACAGACCCAGGGGCCGCGTTTCTCTCCGACGACGTAGGTCGTAGGGTCGCCTGGATGCTGAGCGACCTTGGTGTGCGGATCGGGTATGGAGCCGGAACGGGCATCGCCAGCGTGGCCGAGGTCCGTGAACATGCCGTGTGGGCAGCCGAAGCCGGTTTCGAGAGCTTCTGGCTGTCCCAGGTGTTCGGAGTCGACCCGCTTGTGGCGCTCGCCGCGATCGCCGACGAGGTGCCTGGGCTCGTCGAGCTGGGCACCTCCGTCGTCCCCCTCGTTGGGCGCCACCCACTGGCGCTTGGGGCATCGGCTCGCACCACCCAGAGCGCCCTTGGCGGCCGGTTCACACTTGCGGTCGGCGCATCGCATCGGATGATGGTCGAGGGCTTCTTCGGGGCCTCGTATCAGCGGCCCTACACCCAGGCGTCCGAGTACCTCGACGCGCTCCTCCCGCTGCTCGCAGGCGCGCCGTGCGATGTCGAAGGGGAGGAGGTGTTCGCCAAGGGCTGGCTGACGATCAACGCTGCACCCACGCCGGTATTGCTCGCCGCGCTCGGCCCACGAATGCTGGAGCTGGCCGGGCGCAGAACCAAGGGGACATCGGTTGGTCATTGCGGTCCGAGGACGATCGCCGAGCACGTTGCGCCCACCATCAAGGCTGCGGCCGAGGAGGCCGGCCAGCCCGCCCCGAGGATCGTAGCCCTGGTCGGCGTTTGCGTGACGGACGACCCTGAGGGCCTCCGTGCCTGGAGCCGGTCGAACAGCGAGCTCTACGACGCCTTTCCCAGCTACCGCGCCGTGCTCGACCGCGAGGGCGTGGCCAGCGGAGCCGACCTCCTGCTCACCGGTTCGATCGACCAGATAGAGCAGGGACTGGCCGACTACGCCGCTGCCGGTGCTACCGATCTTCGCATCAGCATCGCCGCCCGTACCGAAGAAGAACGTCTGGCCACCCGAGAAGCGCTAGCAGCTCGTCTTTCCTGAGCGCATCTCTCGATTTCGTGAGCGTGGTGCCACTCGCCGGCTGCTCCGCGGCCCGTTTCGCGCTCCAGATGTCCACGATGGGACTCGCTTGTCGGCCGTCACCACGAATTCGGGTCTGTCAAGCTGAGTTGCCCCCAGTGCGACGGTCTGAACTGGCCCTACAGTCGCGATCGTGGCATTCGATGTAGATCGCGTTGTCGGTGAGGTCCGCAACGCGGCGGATGTCTTCTTGCGTCCCCGGTTCCGGTCCCTTGCGGCGGGCGATATCCGGGAGAAGTCTCCGGGCGAGGTGGTGACGGTCGCGGACGAGGAGTGCGAGGCCCACCTCGGTGCAGCGCTGTTGGCGGTAGTCCCGGGAAGCGTGCTGGTCGGTGAGGAGGCAGCCTCGCAGGACGGCTCGCTACTCGAGTTGTTGGCCGGTGACGATCCGGTGTGGCTGCTGGACCCGTTGGACGGTACCTCGGCATTCGCCGCGGGCTGTTCCGACTATGCGGTCATGGCCGCGCTCGTCGTTCGCGGTGAGACGGTCCTGTCAGTCATCCACCAACCGGAGTACGGGCGCACCTTCGTGGCGGAGCGGGGTTCCGGCGCGCATGAGTTCGAGGCGGGCGGCAGCGTCGAGCTGGTTCCGGGCGAGCCGGGAGGGCGGCTGCGTGGGGCGGTCATGAGGAGGTTCCTGCCCCCAGAGGTCGCGAAGGCCGTTGAAGAGAACGAGGGCCGGTTCCAAAGCCTTGAGCCGGTGACGAAGACAGCTGGCATTGAGTACCCGGCCATCGCAGCGGGCGAGCGGGACTTCATGCTCTATTGGCGCACGCTCCCCTGGGACCACGTGCCCGGGGGTCTGCTGATTTCCGAGGCTGGCGGGAAAGCCGCGCATCTTGACGGCGGCTGCTATCGGCCGGCGCAGCGCCGCGAAGGTCTGCT
>CAYVDN010000079.1:0-11346 GCA_964450685.1 uncultured Microthrixaceae bacterium | reverse complement strand
GGAACCCCCGTACCTCTGCCCCCGACGCCAACCGTCGAGGTGGCTCGGGTCATCATCTCGCCGGGTTCTGAACGGCCGAAATGGACCAAAGTCCCTAGATCGCAGTGACATCTGGCATTCCGTTCGGTGCCGGACCGGGCGACGGTATGGTGCCGCAGATGGACCACGAGCCGATGACCCTCGACGTCGTCGAGTGGATCAACTCCGAGCCGATCGACATGGCGGACCTGCGGGGTCGGGTCGTGATGATCGAGGCATTCCAGATGCTGTGTCCGGGCTGTGTCAGCCACGGGGTTCCGCAGGCATTGCGGGTGCACAAGAGCTTCGACTCCGCTGATGTCGTCGTGCTCGGTCTGCACACGGTGTTCGAGCACCACTCGGTCATGGGCCCCGACGCGCTGAGGGTGTTCCTCTCGGAGTACAGGGTGACGTTCCCGGTGGCGGTGGACCGACCGGTCGAGGGCAGCTCTATACCGGCGACGATGCGGCGTTACCAGCTGCGTGGGACCCCTTCGACGCTGCTGGTGGACCGGGCTGGTCGACTACGCCACAGCGTCCTGGGGTCGCTCGACGACCTGACCCTCGGCACGCACCTGGGCCAACTGCTCGCGGAGCCGACACCCGATGCAGATCCTGCGTCGAACGGTGACGAGCCCGAGGTGGACGACGTATGAGTGATGTTTACGCGGGTGCAGCCTCGGTCGAGGAGTTCAGTCGGAACATCTCGGCTGTGCGGGAACGCATCGATGCAGCTGCGCTCGGCGCCGGCCGTGACCCCTCCGATGTGCGGCTCCTGCCGGTCAGCAAGACCGTGCCCGAGGACAGACTCCGCCTGGCGGTCGCGGCGGGTTGTCATCAGCTCGGGGAGAACAAGGTCCAGGAGGCGCTCGCCAAGTCCAGAGCAATGGCTGACCTGGACGTGTCGTGGTGCGTCATCGGGCACCTGCAGACGAACAAGGCCCGCCAGGTCGTCGAGTTCGCCGACGAGTTCCATGCGCTCGACAGCGAGCGACTGGCCACCGAGCTGGACCGTAGGCTCCAGGCTGCAGGACGGACCCTTGACGTGTTCGTCCAGGTCAACACCTCGGGCGAGGAGTCCAAGTTCGGCCTCGCCCCTGGCGACGTGAGCGCGTTCCTGGAGAAGATCGCCGTCCACCCGACCCTGCAGGTGCGAGGGCTGATGACCCTCGCAGCGTTCTCCGACGACCGCGACCGGGTGCGGAGCTGCTTCGTGCTGCTGCGCGAGCTGCGGGATCGTGTGGCCGCCGAGACCCCTGAGCTGATCGGCCCCGGAGAGCTGTCGATGGGGATGTCGGGGGACTTCGAGCTGGCGATCGCGGAGGGGTCGACCTGTGTACGGGTGGGACAGGCGATCTTCGGGGCCAGACCGCTGCCCGACAGCCACTACTGGCCCGAGAGCCGCTGATGGGGGCATCGCGCCGGTCGCGGATCTCGGCCAGGTGGTGGGAGCTCAACTATCTCGTGGGGCCGAACCTCTGGGTCGTCCCTTTGGCGATGACAGCGGTAGCTGTTGGCCTCTTCGCCGTCACAAGGTGGATGGACGACAACCTCGGTGCACTGGAGCGGAACCTCCCCCAGGTTCTTTCTGCTGACACACCGGCTGATGCCGTCGTCGTCCTCAACGCACTCCTTGGAGCAGTGGCGGCCGTGCTGGCTCTCGTGTTCGCGACGAGCATCCTGTCGTTCTCGATCGCGTCGTCGCAGCTCGGACCACGACTGATCCGCAGGTTCATGCGCGACGTGACGACACAGATCACCCTCGGCGGGTTCATGGCGACTCTCGTCTTCATCGTGCTGACGTTGTCGTCGGTCCGCACCGCTGCGCAGGTCGTGCCGCGCATCTCGATGGCGACGGCGATCCTGATGGCGCTGGGGTGCTTCGCTCTGCTCGTCTATTACGTCCACCGTGTCGCCTCGATGATCCAGGCGCCGAACGTCGTGGCGGGAGTGGTTCGCGACCTCGACGAGGTGCTGGGTGAGTCGGACTCGTATCTGCCGGAGATCCTGCGGGCAGACCAGGCCGCTGCCCGCGAGGCGACCCGGGCCGGAAGGGAGTCCGGCGCGATGGTCGCCGCCAGACGCTCGGGCTACGTCCAGCTCGTCGACCACACCCGACTTCTCGACGTCGCCGTGGAGCACGACGCGGTGATGGTGCTCGAGAGGCGTCCCGGCCAGTTCGTCATCGAAGGTCAGACGCTGGCCATGGTGGCTCCCCCCGAGGCCGCACGACACGCGGAGCCCGTCCTGGCCCAGGCGGTGGACATCGGCTGGGCAAGGAGCCTCCGCCAGGACCTCGAGTTCGCGATGGCTCAGGTCGCCGAGATAGGACTCCGCGCTCTCTCACCGGCTGTGAACGACACCTACACGGGTCTCACGTGTGTCGACTGGATCGGGTCGGCGATGGTCGACTTCGGTCGGCACGCCGAACGCTCCGGCGGGTACTGCTCCGACGACGGCATCGTGAGGGTGGTGGAGCCGGAGCTCAGGTTCGACCGTGCGCTGAAGTCAGCCTTCGACCTGATCCGCCAGGCAGGAGCCAACAACCCCGCAGTGCTCGTGCGCATGCTCGATGTTCTGGCAGCGATGGTCCCATT
Organism: uncultured Microthrixaceae bacterium; assembly: GCA_964450685.1. Classification (GTDB taxonomy): domain Bacteria; phylum Actinomycetota; class Acidimicrobiia; order Acidimicrobiales; family Microtrichaceae; genus JBAOHV01. The sequence goes on along the minus strand of CAYVDN010000079.1, from coordinate 8,731 downwards.
GGTGCCGCACCGGCACATGGCAGCGTTGGCCCACCAGGGTGAGCTGGTGCTCGACACGGCAAAACGTTCCGACTTCATCGGTGCCGACCAGGCCGACATCGCCCATCGTCACGAGCTGCTGTCGTCGGCCATCCAGGAGGCCCAGGCGATCCAGGAAGCCCAGCCGTCCGTCGACTAGCCCCGGATGCTCAGGCCTCGACCACGGCCTTGAGCTGCGCCAAGCCACGCTCGAAGTCACCTCCGACGACCTTGTCCATCGGCCAGAAGATCCCCATGATCTTGGTCATCAGCGTCTTGGCCCCGGTCATGGTCCAGGTGACCGTCGTGTGGCCATCCGCTGGTGTCAGCGTGATGTGCACCGTGTTGGTCGCCTTGAACGGCTTGAGGAACTCGAGGCGGATGGTGACGGATTCGTCGTCCTTGGCGGCCGTGATCTCCATCGACCCGGCCCCGACCTTGCGGTTGCCGGTCCAGCTGTACTTCGAGCCGACCCCTGACTCCGGCCCGGAGTAGGTGCGCGACAGGTCCGGGTCGAGGCCCTCCCACGGCGACCAGTGCTCCCAGCGGCGGAAGTCGACCAGCTCCGCGTAGACCTCGCCGGCCGGTGCGTCGATCGTCGTCTCGCGTTGCACGCTGAAGGTGTCGTTGCTCATGCCATCGGCTCCTGGTTCCTGGCGTCCTGCTCCGGTGTCGAACGAGTTTGATCGACTTGTGCCGGCGGCGCCCGGATTTCTCACCGCGTGCGGCCCGGCCGGTCTCCGCCCGTCCCCATCAGTGGGTCCACGACGAAGCGTTCGACGATCTTGCGCTCCTCCTCGTCGCTCGCTGCCGGGTTGGCCAGCAGCGAAACGATGACCCGCACGACCCAGTCGGCCTCCGTCCTGTCGATGTCCCCCTCGAGCAGTTCGGAAGCCGTCGAGCGGACCACCTCGGACGACAGCGCGACGGCGTGCGCCACGCCCTGGACATCCTGGCGGAACCACACTGCCAGCTCAGGCGCGGCGCGCACCCTGGGGATGGACTCCAGGAGCGCAGTTGTCGCTCGGTGGGAGCATCCAGCAGCACGAGCGATTCGGAGCGGAGGTCATCCGAACCCCTTGGGCGCGAAGGGAAGCGTGGCGTACCGGCGCACGTAGTTGCCCGGCGCGAAGGTCCCACGTGTCGCGTCGACCTCGAACGAGGGGAACATGGCGAGGAGCTCCTCGATGGTGACCCTCCCGACCATGCGCGCCGCCGCCGCACCCAGACAGTGGTGCGCACCGTAGGTGAAGGACATGATCCGCTCGATCGGTCGTCGGATGTCGAGCTCGGCAGCGTCCTCGCCGAACTCCCGTGGGTCGCGGTTGGCCGACGCGTAGAGCAGCAGAACCTTGCGCCCCGCTGGGATGGTTCGTCCATGCATCTCGACGTCCCTGGTGGTCGTCCGCGCCAGTCCCTGCACCGGGGACGCGAGCCGGAGCAGTTCCTCCACCGCTCCCGGCAGCAGCGAGGGATCGGCGACGAGCGCATCCCTCTGATCGCGTCGGATGGTGAGCGCGTCGGCGCTGTGGCCGAGCAGCCCGGTCGTCGTGTCGTTGCCGCCGGCGACCATTGTGAAGGCGAAACCGAGCACCTCGAGAACGCTCGCCGAGTCGTCCGCCGGGGTGGAGCCTACGAGCGCCGAGACCATGTCGTCGCCGGGGTTAGAACGTCGGTGGTCGATCAGTTCGACGAAGTACCCCATGAGCTCGGCGAGCGCGTCGCCCGCCACCGTGACGTCACCGTCGGCGTTGGCGGCGACGATCGCCTCGGTCCAGCGGTCGAAGTTGCCCCGGTCCTCGACCGGCACACCAAGGTAGTGAGCAACGACCATCGACGGCAGCGGCTTGAACAGCGATTCGACGATGTCGACCTCATCGTCGACACCGATCCGGGCGAGCCGTTCGACCACCCAGGCGCGCACCTCGGGCTCGAACTCGCTGACCCTGCGAGGAGTGAACCCGCCCGCGACCAGTCTCCGCAGTCCGGTGTGCTCGGGTGGGTCCATCATCACGATCGGCGGTGCAACGTCCAAGCCGATGCGTTCGCGTTCTCCGTAGGTGAACGTCAAGCCCTGCGCGGACGAGAAGGTGGCGGTGTCCCGGGCGGCCGACCACACGTCCTCGAACCGGGACAGTACCCAGTAGCCGCCGGCGCGGACGTGATGCAGCGGATCGGTGTTCCGCAGCTCCTCGTACATGGGATAGGGGTCGCGCCAGGTGTCACCGCTTCGTGGAACGAACCGAACGTCTCGCATGGTGAGACGCTAACGGCCCGCTGTCTTGATAGAGGGCGGATCCAGCTGTCTGTCCAATGTCAATCAAAGCGTTGACAAGGGTCGCCCGACGTCGCACAATAATGTCAACCAATTCATTGACAAGGGCCACTCGGTCGGAGGTGTCGTGGGTGATCCAGCGATCGAAGATCAGTCGGATGATGGTCAGTTGAACAGAGTCTTCGCCGCCTTGGCCGACCCGACGCGACGCAGTCTGGTCGCACGGCTCGCTGTCGGCGACGCCACTGTCATGGATCTCGCTGCTCCTTTCGATGTCTCCAAGCAGGCCGTCTCGCGGCACCTGCGGGTGCTGGAGGGTGCCGGCCTGGTCTCACGAACCGGCGACGAGTACCGCCGACCCGTGCACCTGGAGGCAGAGGTGTTCGATCTGATGACCAAGTGGATCGAGCGCTACCGCCGCCAGGCCGAGGCCCGCTACCGACGTCTGGACGATGTGCTGGCACAAATGAACCTGGCCGAGAACTCCGACGAACAGAAGGAAGACCAATCATGACAACGACCGAGAACCTCGCTGAAGCAGTGATCGAGGCAGACGACAAGCTCCCGATCATCCGCATCCGCCGCGACTTCGCTGCCACTCCGGCGCAACTCCTTCGAGCCCACCTTGATCCGGACCTGTTCGTGGAGTGGATCGGCCCCGACGGGATGGACACCAGGGTCATCACATGGGATGCACGTGAAGGTGGTGAGTGGCGATATGTCGCCGCCCGTGACGGTGAGGAGTACGGCTTCCGGGGCTGCTTCCATCAGATCGCCGACGACCGGATCGTGCAGACGTTCACCTTCCTCGGCATGCCCGATGATGTGTCTCTCGAGACGCTTCGGTTCGAGGATCTGGGTGACGGTCGCACTCGTCTGCACGCCCAGTCGCTCGTCGACAGCTTCGGGGGGCGCGACGCCTGGCTCGCCTCGGGAATGGAGGTCGGCGTGAACGAGGGCTACGCGAAGCTGGACGCGATGATCGCTGATGGGACGATCTCGTGAGCACGAGCCCGGCACAGGAGTACCGGGAGACCGCCGCTCGGTTCGGCAAGGTCGTCGACGGCGTGGACGACCCGGCGGCCTGGGACCGACCGTCGCCGGTCCCCGAGTGGACCGCGCGCGACGTCGTGCGACACCTTGTGGAGTGGTTCCCACCCTTCCTGGCCGCAGGCGCGGGGGAGGACCTTCCCGTTGGACCGAGTATCGAGGTCGACCCCGCGGGCGCCTGGCACACGATGAGCGACGGAGTGCAGGCGCTTCTGGACGACCCGGCCACGGAGTCGAAGGTCCTGTCCAACCCCCACATCGGCGAGGTACCCCTGCCGTCGGCGGTATCGCAGTTCTTCACCGCGGATGTGTTCATGCACACCTGGGACCTGGCTCGCGCCACTGGCCAGGACGACATGCTCGATCCGAAGCGATGTGCTGAATACCTCACAGGAATGGAACCGATGGAAGGGGTGCTGCGTGCCAGCGGTCAGTACGGACCGAGGGTCGAGGTCGGGGACGCTGCCGACGCACAGACGAAGCTGGTCGCGTTCATCGGCCGTGACCCGTCCTGGTCGCCCGATACGTAGGTGTCGGGGGTGAGCAGATGTCAACACCGTGCGAGCGCATCTGGAGATTAGATCGTGACACGATCTAATCTTGAGGTGTGTTCCACCGACCAGAACCGCACAGGCCCGCACGCAGATCGCTGAGGGACGGGTTCGCCAGCACCACCCTCCGCAGCGGTCTGGCGGTCCCGGTGGTCATCGTCGGGATCGGTGGCGGCCTCATAGGAGCGGCCTATCTGGCGGCTCTGAAGGTCGTGACGCACTGGATCGGACCCGATCAGCGCCCAGCACTTGGTCAGGTTGTCATCCTCGTAGCCGTCGGCGCGACCCTGACGCTCATGGGGAGATGGCTCGGTGACAGCGGCAACGTCGAACTGCTCGTCGACAACATCCACGTACTCGGCGGCGCAGAGGACCTGCGGCAGGTCCGCCCGCTGATACCGCAGTCCCTGCTGTGCGTGGGTGCCGGCGGAGCGATGGGGCCCGAGGCGCCCCTCGTCCAGGCCAGCGGCACGTTCGGGACGTGGATCGCATCCCGATTCGACCTGGACGCGGACGACATGCGCGTGCTGACGATCACGGGTATGGCGGCAGGCTTCGCGATCCTCTTCGGTGCACCGCTGGGCGCGGCCATCTTCGCTCTCGAGATCCTGCACAAGCGTGGCTTGCAGTACTACGAGGCGCTCGTGCCGGCTCTGGTGGGAGCGCTGATCGGTTTTGCCCTCAACTTCGCGTTGACAGGCCTGGGGCTGGAGCCGGTCTGGGACCTGCCCGATCCCGGGTCCCTGACGGGTGTCGATCTGGTGTGGGGTGTGGTCTGCGGGGTCCTGGGGGCAATCGGCGCGCTCGCGTTCACCGGTGCGGTCAACTTCGGTCGCTGGGCGGTGTCCAACGTGCCCGTCTGGCTGCTGCCGGCGGGAGCGGGTCTGCTACTCGGGGCGCTGTACTGGTGGTCCCCCTACGCCTTGACCAACGGCGAGTTCCAGGTCGAGTCGGTGGTCACCGGCGGACTGTCGATCACAGCGCTCGTCGTGGCCGTCACGGCGAAGTTCGCCGGAGTCATCGTCACGCTCACCGGGCGCTGGAAGGGCGGGTTCATCATCCCGCTGTTCTTCATCGGGATCGCCGGCGGTCAGCTGATGCATCTGCTGATCCCATCGGCGAACCCCACAGTCCTGATGGTCGCCCTGGCGGTCGCCCTCTGTGTGGGCGTCACAAAGACACCGCTCGGATCGACCCTTGTGGTCAGCCAGATGGCGGGAATGGCCCTGCTTCCCACCGGCCTGGCCGCAGCCGTCGTCGCCCTGGTGCTGACGAGGCGGACCTCGGTGATCCACACCCAGCGGTCGCGCACGTCATCGGAGGTATCCGGCTCAAACCAGCAGGACATGCCAGCATGAGGGCTATGGCCGGGGAAGCGACCAGCAGTGACCTCTCAGATGTGGAGTACCAGCGGCTGGCCTCATTCCGTCATGCGCTTCGTCACTTCCTGCGCTTCTCCGAAGAGGCTGCACGCACAGAAGGGCTGACGCCCAACCAGCATCAGCTGCTGTTGGCGGTGCGCGGCTGGACCGGCCGCAACGCCCCGACGATCTCCCAGGTGGCCGACCAGCTCCAGTTGCGGGTGCACTCCACGAGTGAACTCGTCCAGCGTGCCGCGTCGGCGGACCTGGTCCGGCTGGTCACGGACTCCGATGACCACCGCCGTCTGCACGTCGAGCTGACCGACGAGGGGCACCGCAAGCTCCGGTCGCTGTCGGTGCTGCACCGCGAGGAACTGCGCCGATTCCGCGTGCACCTGGCCGATCTGCTCGACATCCTGGACGATCCGACACCGGAACCTCGACGATGATGGTGCCGTGCAGCTCCTTGATGTGGCAGTCGTCCTGGTCGTCGGCTACTTCGCCGTCACCGGCCTGACCTTTCTGATTCGGCCGTCCGCGGTCGCGTTCTACGACATCCGCCCAGAAGGCCCGGCAGGTAGGACCGAGGTGCGCTGCTACTACGGCGCACTCGCGCTCGGCCTCGGAGCGTTCGTTGCCCATCTGGGCATGAACGACCTTGCCCGTGAGGCCCTGACCGGGGTTCTGCTGATCGCCACCGCGATCCTGTTGACCCGGATCGTGGGTGCCACCGTCGACGGTGGCTGGGGCGAGCGCTACAACCGAACCGCGGTACCGGTAGAGGTCGGGTTCGTGGTGGCGCTCGGCGTGGTGCTGGCGCTCGGCTGAGCGACAGCTCGGATCGCTTTCCGTTCGAACGGTCCGTTCGACCGGTCCGCTCAGAGCAGTCCGAGTTGGAGCCTGGCCGCCTCTGACATGTGACCCATCGTCCACGGCGGGTCGAAGACGAGCTCGACCTGGACGTCGTCCACACCAGGTACGGCGAGCACCGCCCGCCGGGCGTCGTCGCTGAGGACGTCGCCCATGCCGCATCCCGGGGCGGTCATCGTCATGTCGATCTCGATGCGCCTGGTCCCATCGGGGCCGGGGCGCTCCTCACATCGGTAGATAAGGCCGAGCTCGACGATGTCGACGGGGATCTCGGGGTCGTAGACCTGGCTCAGCGCGTCCATGACGTGGCCGATCTCGAACGGTTCGGCCGGGTCGTGGCCATCGGCGACCCGGTCGATCTCGATGCCGAGCGCGTCGGCGTCGTCGCCAGCGACCCGGAGCAGCGAGCCCATCTCGGTGCGAACCGTGATGCTCCCGCCGAGCTGCTGGACGACCTCTACCTCGCCACCCTCGGAGAGGACGACAGTCTCGCCTGCCGGAACGGTGGTCGCCTTGCAGTCGCGCTTCAGCGTGATCGGGTTCCAGCCGCGGATCACCGAACCTCCACATCGGTGCGGGTGTGGAGCCAGTCGGCGAGTCGTTCGCGGAGCGACTCGGGGGAGATCGAATCGACGACCTCGGCGGCGAACGCCGTGACGAGCATCTCCCTGGCTCGCTCCGAAGGGATGCCGCGGCTGCGCAGGTAGAAGAATGCGTCGTCGTCGAGGCGGCCGACGGTGGCACCGTGGGCGCAGCGGACGTCGTCGGCGAAGATCTCCAACCATGGACGGGTGTCGGCCTGGGCCGTGGGGGTCAGGACCAGGTTCGGGTTCGACTGAACTGCGTCGGTGCCCACCGTGCCGTGGCGCACTATGACGTGACCGCTGAACGAACCCCGTCCGTGGTCGTCGACGATGCCCTTGTATCGCTGCTTGCTGGTGCAGTGCGAGGCCGCGTGGTCGACGCTGATCACGTTGTCGTGACGCTCCCGGCCATCGGTGACGTACAGCCCCTCCAGTTCGACGCACGCGCCGTCCCCGGCGAGGCCCACATCGACGGCGTTGCGGACGATGTCGCCACCGGTGAGGATCGCGGTCGCCCTGACGGTCGAGCGTGCGCCCTGCTCGATCCCAGTTCTCCCGACGTGGATCGATCCTGTCGGCTCGTGCATCACCCGGTGGTAGGTGAGCGAGCTGTCCTGGGAGGCGACGATGCGCGTCGAAGCGTTCGTGAGGGCTCGACCGCCTGTGCCGACGAAGGTCTCGATGACGTGGAGGCTCGCACCGTTGCCGACGCGGATGACTGTGCGGGGGTGCGAGATCGACATGCCCTCGCCGGGGGCGGCGATGTGGACGACGTGCACCGGTGCATCGATGTGAGCCTCCGGGTCCGCGAGCACGGCGGCGACGTCAACACCCGCTGCCCAGTTGAGCGCGTGGAACCCGTCGACGGGTTCGTCCTGGGGAGCTGGTGCACCGGGAGCGCGGCGGGGCCGGAGTGCGTCGGCTCCTCCGAGCCAGAGCCCCTCGACCTGCGCTGCCACGTCGGACAGGTCAGCGCTGAACACGCCGTTGATGAACACGAGCCGCGGACCGCCGTGGCCACCTGCGAGCTCGTCGACGACCGAACGGTCGGTGAGACCGTGTCCGGCCGGGGCGGGCGCGGCCTGCTCGAGAGCTGTCGTGATCTCGGCCAGGGGGGTGTAGCGCCAGGCCTCGGCTTTCGGGTCCGGGAGACCGTGGGTGTCGAACCATTCCCGGCCGCGCTCTGCTCGGGCGCTGCCGGCGTCGGTCGGCGCCAAGCGATCGAGCAGGGCGGTGTTGGCGGTCACAGCGCGCTGCCGGTCAGCGGCGCATAGCCGTGCTGTTCGAGTTCGAGCGCCAGGGTGTGGTCACCGGAGTGGCTGATGCGACCGTCCGTGAGGACGTGGACGCGATCGGGTCGCACATACTCGAGCAGGCGGGGGTAGTGAGTGATGATCAGCATCGCCCGGTCCGGGCTGCGGAGCCTCTCGACCCCGGTGGCCACGATCCGGAGAGCGTCGATATCGAGGCCGGAGTCGATCTCGTCGAGGATCGCCAGCTTCGGCTCGAGCAATGACATCTGGAGGATCTCGTTGCGCTTCTTCTCGCCACCGGAGAAGCCTTCGTTCACCGCCCTGCTGAGGAAGGCCGGGTCCATCTCCAGTTCGGCCATGCGGGACTTGGCGAGCTTGAGGAACTCGACCGCGTTCACCTCGTCCTCGCCGCGTGCCCGGCGCAGCGCGTTCAGCGCCGTGCGCAGGAAGTACATGTTGCCCACGCCGGGGATCTCGATGGGGTACTGGAACGCCAGGAACAACCCAGCGGCAGCACGCTGCTCGGGCTCCAGGCTCAGCAGGTCCACGCCGTCCAGGCTGGCGCTACCGGTCACCTCGTAGCCGTCACGGCCAGCGAGCACGTTGGACAAGGTGCTCTTGCCGGCACCGTTCGGGCCCATGATGGCGTGGACCTCACCTGCAGCGATCTCCAGGTTCAGTCCGTCGAGAATCCGCTTGCCGTCGACGACGGCGGTGAGCTCAGAGATGGACAGCATCAGCCGACCGCTCCTTCCAGGGTGAGGCGCAT
>CAYVDN010000078.1:0-11634 GCA_964450685.1 uncultured Microthrixaceae bacterium | reverse complement strand
CCTGATGGTGGACCGGACCTCTCCCCGAAACCCCACCACTCCACGGGACTCATACGGGCCAACTCCACCCTCACTCCCGCCGACTATCGGGGACCGGTCCTCGGTCTGATCTTCCTCGCCTACGCCGAGCACCGCTTCGAGGAGGTTCGCCCGGACCTGGAGGCCAAGGCCACGGCCCGTCGTCCGGTCACACCCGACGATTACCGGGCCCGTTCGGTGCTATTCGTCCCGGACGAGGCTCGCCTGTCGGCCCTCGTCGACCTGCCCGAGGGTGATGACCTGGGCAAGGCCGTCGACGACGCCATGAAGGCGGTCGAAGCCGTCAACCCGGAGCTGCGCGACGTGCTGCCGCGTGGTTACCAGAAGCTCGAGAAGTCGACGCTGACGGAGCTGCTGCGACTGTTCGCCCCGCTGCCCCGGAAGCTGTCGGGCGACGCGTTCGGGCTCATCTACGAGGACTTCCTGTCGAACTTCGCCATGGCCGAGGGACGACTGGGCGGCGAGTTCTTCACGCCCTATTCGATCGTCCGGCTGATCGTGGAGATCATCGAGCCGTTTCACGGAAAAGTGTTCGACCCGGCCTGCGGGTCGGGCGGCATGTTCGTGCAGTGCGCCAAGTTCGTCGAGCGCCACAAGAAGTCGGCCGTCCGGGAGCTGTCCGTCTACGGCCAGGAGCAGAAGGAGGTCACGGTCCCGCTGGCGAAGATGAACCTGGCGCTGCACGGCCTCTCCGGCGATATCCGCCTGGGCAACAGCTACTACGACGACCTGCACCACAGTCTCGGTGCGTTCGACTTCGTGATGGCGAATCCGCCGTTCAACGTCAACGGTGTCGACAAGGAAAAGCTGGCCGGCGACTCCCGCTACCCCTACGGCCTGCCGAAGCCCGACAATGGCAACTACCTGTGGATCCAGCTGTTCGCCTCGTCGCTGAACGACACGGGCCGGGCGGGGTTCGTCATGGCCAACTCCGCCGGCGACGCAGCGCACTCCGAGCGGGAGATCCGCCGGGGGCTCATCGAGTCGGGCGTCGTCGACGTGATGGTCGCGATCGGGACCAACTTCTTCTACACGGTCACGCTGCCGGTGACGCTGTGGTTCCTCGACAAGGGCAAGTCGCGCTCCCAGCGTGAGGACACCGTCCTGTTCATCGACGCCAGGAACCTGTACCACCAGATCGACCGCGCCCACCGCGACTTCCTGCCGGAGCAGATCGAGCTCCTTGCCAACATCGTGCGCCTCTACCGGGGCGAGGACGTCGAGACTGCCGACGGCAGCGACACGCTGCTCAAGGAGCACCTTCCCGACGGCTACGTCGACGTACCCGGACTCTGCAAGGTCGCCACTCGCGCCGAGATCGAGGCCCAGGGCTGGAGTCTCAACCCCGGCCGCTACACCGGTACAGCTGCGACAGAGGATGACGACGAGGACTTCGCCGAGAAGCTGGCGCGGCTGTACGACGAGTTCACTCGGCTATCCAACGAGGCCGACGTCCTCCGGGCCAAGGTTAATGTCGCCGTGCAGGAGATCCTCGGACAGTGAGCGAGTGGCGGGAGGTGACCCTTGGCGACCTCTGCGATCGCGTCACCGTTGGCCACGTTGGGAAGATGGTCGATGAGTACGTCGAAGATGGAGTGCCGTTCCTTCGCTCGCAGAATGTGAAGCCGTTCGTGATTGCGCGTCAAGGAATGCTCTACATCGGCGACGAGTTCAACGGGAGGCTCAGAAAGTCGGCTCTTCGAACAGATGACGTCGTCGTGATCAGGACCGGTTATCCCGGGACCGCGGCGGTTGTCCCGGCCGAGCTTGATGGCTCCAACTGCGCCGACCTCGTTGTAATCACGCCGTCCGAGGATCTGAATCCCCACATGCTGGCCGCCGTGTTCAACTCGGCCTGGGGTCGGTCCGCCGTGGGCGGGCAACTCGTCGGGTCGGCCCAGCAGCACTTCAATGTCGGATCAGCCAAAGCGCTCCGAGTGCGCCTGCCGGGTCGCAGGAGCCAGGACCGGATCGCTGGCGTGCTGTGCGCGCTCAACGAGCTAATCGAGAACTACCTGGGGCGGGTTGAGGTGCTAGAGGAGATGGCGAAGGCCGTCTATCGAGAGTGGTTCGTGCACTTCCGGTACCCCGGCCACGAGGACGTCAACTTCGTCGACTCGCCCCTTGGCCCCATCCCCAACGGCTGGGAGGTGAGCACGTGTGGCGAGGAGCTGGTGGTACTCGGTGGGGGGACCCCTTCGAAGAACGAGCCGGACTACTGGGAGGACGGGACGATCCCGTGGTTCACGCCTTCCGATCTGACGAAGCGGCCGGCTCGATTCGCTGCCTGGCCGGAGTTGAAGATCACCGAGGTGGGTCTGGCGAAAAGTTCAGCCCGTCTGTTCCCCAAGGATTCGGTATTGATGACGAGCCGGGCCACGCTTGGGGTGCTCGCGATCGCAAGCTCTGAGGCGTCGTGCAACCAAGGATTCATCGTCATCCCGCCCGACCGGAGGTGGCCACCTTCGTTCATCTACGAGTGGCTCGACAGTCAAGCGGACGACCTCGCTGCACTTGGGACCGGAGCAACGTTCAAGGAGATCACGAAGGGGGCCTTCAAGAAGGTGCCGTTCCTCTTGCCGGAGCAGCCTGTGCTGGACGCGTTCCGGGCGGTCGTGGATCCGATCGATAGCGAGATTCAGACGCTGGAAGTCAGTAAGCGGAATCTGACATCGCTTCGCGATCTGCTCCTGCCGAAGCTGGTGACTGGGCAGATCGATGTGTCGTCGCTGGATCTGGACGCAGCTGTGGAGGCCTCGGTCGCGTGAGTCCGGCTGGGTACTCGGAGGATGCGCTGGTAGAGCGTCCGGCGTTGGACCTACTCGAGGAGCTGGGCTGGACGGTCGTGTCCGCGTGGTCCGAGACGTTCGGCCCGGCTGGCACCCTCGGCCGGGACTCGATGCGCGACGTCGTCCTGGTCCACCGCCTCCGCGACGCGCTGACCTTGCTGAACCCGGAGGTTCCGGAGTTCGTCCGGGAGGAGGCGCTGGAGGCGATCGCCAAGGACCGATCGCTGATGGATCGGGTTCGGGCCAACAAGGACGTCTACGACCTGCTGCGTGACGGCTATCGGGCCGAGTGGACGGATGACCGGGGCGGCCGGCAGTTCGCCACGGTCCGCTACGTCGACTTCCATGACTCGTCAAAGAACGACTGGCTGGCGGCTTCGCAGGTGTGGGTGGCCGGGGAATTGCACCGGCGTCGGGCCGACGTGGTGTTGTTCGTCAACGGCATCCCGCTGGTCCTGGCCGAGTTCAAGGAACCGAACCGACCGGTGAAGGCCGCGTTCGAGGAGAACCTGACCGACTACCGCGACACCATCCCGCAGCTGTTCATTCCGAACGGCTTCGTCCTGCTGTCCAACGGTTCCGAGGCGAAGATCGGCTCGACCTACTCGCCATGGGAGTTCTTCGGGGACTGGAAGGTCATCGACGCCGACGGCAGCCGCGGCGTGGTCGCACTCGAGACCGCGATCCGCGGGACCTGTACGCACGACCGGTTGCTCGACCTGATCGAGAACTTCGTCGCCTACCTGGAGCGGCCCGGCGGGCTCATCAAGATCGTCGCCCGCAACCACCAGTTCCTCGGGGTGAACGCGGCGATCGAGAACCTGCACCGGATCCGGTCGGCAGGGGAGAAGCGGCTCGGGGTGTTCTGGCACACCCAGGGGTCCGGCAAGAGCCTCTCGATGCTGTGGTTCACCCAGAAGGTGCTGCGGCGGATCCCCGGCGCGTGGACGTTCGTGATGGTCACCGACCGCACCGAGCTGGACGTGCAACTGCACGGCGAGTTCGCCGATGCCGGCGCCATTCCGGCCGAAGCACAGGTCCATGCGTCGTCAGCTGCGAACCTGCGAGAGCTGCTGGCAGCCGACCACCGCTACGTGTTCACCTTGATCCACAAGTTCCGTCTGGACACGGCGGCGGGTGAGGCGACGATGCCGGTGCTGTCGGACCGCTCCGACATCATCGTGATCACCGACGAGGCGCACCGCAGCCAGTACGACACCCTCGCGCTGAACATGCGCCGGGCCCTGCCCAACGCGGCGTTCATGGGGTTCACCGGCACTCCGTTGATGGAGGGCGAGGAGCTGACCCGCCAGCAGTTCGGCGACTACGTCAGCGTCTACAACTTCCGCGACGCCATCGAGGACGGCGCCACGGTCCCGCTGTACTACGAGAACCGGATCCCCGAGTTACAGCTCGTCAACGACGACTTCGCCGACGAGCTGGCCGAGCTCCTGGAGGAGGCCGAGCTCGACGAGGAGGCAGAGGGCCAGCTCGCCCGCCGGTTCGGCACTCAGTACACCCTGCTGACCCGTCCTGAGCGCCTCCGCACGGTCGCCGACGACCTGGTGGCGCACTTCGTCGGCCGCGGGTTCACCGGCAAGGCCATGTACGTCGGCCTGGACAAGGCCGCCGCAGTGCGTATGTACGACTACGTGCAGGAGGCATGGGCGCGACACCTGGACGAGCTGCGTGCCCAACACGACGCGCTGCCCGAGCTGGAGCGGCCGTGGCTGGCCAGCCGCATTGCCCTCATGGAGTCGACCGACATGGCGGTCGTGGTGTCGCAGTCCCAGAACGAGATCGCCCACCTGGAGCGCCACGGCCTGGACATCCGCCCCCACCGCGAGCGCATGAACCGCGAGGACCTGGCCGAGAAGTTCAAGGATCCGGACGATTCGCTGCGGATCGTGTTCGTGTGCGCCATGTGGATGACCGGGTTCGACGCCCCGGCCACGTCGACGATCTACCTCGACCGCCCGATGCGGAACCACACGCTCATGCAGACGATCGCCCGAGCGAACCGGGTGTTCCCCGACAAAGACAACGGGCTGATCGTCGACTACATCGGCGTGTTCCGGAACCTCGAGCACGCCCTCGCCATCTACGGCGCGGCGAACGCCGAGGCCGGTGTCGATTCGCCGATCCAGGACATCGACGCCTTGGTCGAGGCGCTCGGCATGGCCATCGACACCGTCACTTCGCTCTGCTCCGAGTCCGGCGTCGATCTGATCGGGCTGCGCGACGCCTCCGGGTTTGCCCACATCGCGCAGAGGGATGCTGCGGTCGAGGCGCTCCTGGTCGATGAAGAGACGCGTACGGCGTTCCTCGCCGCCGCCCGCCAGGCCCGCAAGCTGTTCAAGGCACTGCTGCCCGACCCGGCAGCCGCAGCCCACCAGCACACCGTCGCCGCCATCCGAGTCCTGGCTGAGCGGGTGGCCGACGTGTCGCGGCCTCCGGAGACCGACCTGGACGACATCGCCGACGCCGTGGACGCCCTGCTGGACCGCTCGGTCGGCGCCGAGGAGTACGTGATCCGGGCGGCGGCTGAGGGCAGCGAGCCCGACCCGCTGATCGACCTCTCGAAGATCGACTTCGACGTGCTCGCCGCCCAGTTCGCCGGACGCAAGCGGGCCGAGACGGACCGGCTCGCTGCGCTGCTGAAGCAGCGGGCGATTGCCGCCTCAGGGCGGAACCCGACCCGCCACGACCTTGTTGAGCGGATCGAGGAGCTGATCGCCGACTACAACGCCGGCAGCCTCAACATCGACGAGTACTTGCGACGGCTCATCGAGCTGTCGCAATCCCTCACCGCCGAAGAGCAGCGGACGGTGATCGAGGGGCTCACCGAGGAGGAGCTGGCGATCTTCGACCTGCTCACCAAGCCGGAGCCGGTGCTCACCGACGATGAACGTGAGGTCGTGAAGGCCAGCGCCAAGCGGCTGCTCGCCCACCTGCACGACAAGTTGGTGCTTGACTGGCGCCGGAAGGCAGCCACCACGGCCGAGGTGCGCACGACCATCCTCGACGTGCTCGACGCCGACCTGCCCGCGGATCCGTATCCGCCCGAGGTGTTCGACGCCAAAGTGCAGGCCGTGTTCGACCATGTTGCCACCGTCTACGGCGACGACGGCACGAGCGTCTACGAGGGAGCGGCGATCGAGCCGGCGGCCGGCGGCGCCGGGGTCGCCGTGATAACGCCACCGGACCTGGACACGGTCACCGATGATGTCGTCGACCGGATCCGCCGTGACGCCGACCTCGCCGCACGGGTCGCCGACGAGTTCGGCCTCCCTGGCGGAGCTCTTCGTACCGTTCCGGAGCTCATCGACAACGATGAGGACTTCGCCGTCGAGTTCAAGTCCACCGCTCGCTGGGACCTCCGGGAGAATCGGAAGAACAAGGCAATGGAGGACGCCGTGGTGAAGACGGTCGCCGGGTTCCTCAACACCGACGGCGGCACTCTGCTCATCGGCATCGGTCCCGAACGGTCCTTCGTTGGGCTCGACCACGACTACGCCGTCGTGACACCAGGGAACGGCGACGGCTTCGTCAACTGGCTGACAGGGCTGCTGGTCCATGCAGTTGGCAGCGTCCCGGTCACCCGCACCCGGGCGAGGATCGTCATGCATGACGGCAAGGAGATCTGCCGGGTCGACGTCGCCGCATCGTCCACTCCGGTGTGGGCGAAGACGAGCAAGGCTGACCGCACCTTCTTCGTCAGGCTGAACAACTCCACCCGTGAGTTGACCGAGAGTGAGGCGGAGGCCTACAAGAGCCAGAGGTGGGGAGAGGGAGAACCGTGAGGGAATCGACCGCCAAGTCGCTGGACCAGCGACGTGGCTAACGCCACGCCACGCGACACGCGCGCCGGATTCGACCTTTTCAGGTCAGCGGGTGGGGACATCTCGCTCGACGACCTGAATGCTCAGCTCTTCGAGGCCGGGTACGGCCCCGTCGCTGCTCGGACCCTGAGGCACTACCGCAACCTGCTCGATGCCGGGTTCAACCGGTATGTCTCGATCAATAGGTTCGACGTAGCGCGGGCCTCGGCTCCGTTCGAGAATGCCTCTGGGAATGGCCGGTACGAGTTCGTGGAGGCGGACCTGGGCGTTCGCGTGATCTTCGCGAAGGCCAACAAGCTGCTGGAGACCTCTGGACGCGCCGTGGAGATCGGTGAAGTCGGCGCGATGCTCCGCTTCGATGAGCCCGAGGTCATCGAAGGATTGCGGAAGCTGAAGCCCCAGCCCGGGGACATGGTCACTTTGCGCTACTTGGAGGCGGGGCGGACTGTCGGTGGTCGAGTGGTGGAAGCGGACGTGAAGTCTGAGCCCGCGTCGATCGAGATCGAGTACGCCAGATTGATCTCCATCGCTGCTGTCGGGATCGGAGAGCCACTCCCCGTGGCGGAGGCCCACTTCGTGCTGAGTGGGCCAACCGACGATGTTCAGACCCTCGACATGGCGAGCCGCCGGCTCTACCACTTCTTCGAGCTGGTCGAGGGTGTACGTGCGCTCTCGAACGAGGCGGGGGCCAAACAGGCGCAGCCCGTCTACGCGCAGCCCGCCGTTCTCACGAGCCTCTCGGTTGCCTCCCCTGCTGACCTTGTCATCGCAGTGGCGGAGCAGGTTCAGGCGCTGTTCCCATGGGGGCTTGCGGCAGGCGTGCTCAAGGCGGTCGCCTCCCTCCCCGAGAAGAGAAAGTCCTGGTATGAGGGGACGGGCCAGAAGAAGCAGAACGCACTGCTGGATCTCGAGGTTCGGCAAGAGCAGCTGGAGGTCGATCTGAAGGAACTCGATCGTCTCCGGCTTGAAGAGGAGGCAGCGTTGCGGGGGGAGATTCTCGAACGCCTCCGATCCTCGTTCCCAGACTCCACCATCGACGATGCCGAGGCCTCGACGACGATTGACGAGCACATCCTTCCGTCCCTGCGAGCGCTCGGTCGGATCGGAATCGAAGGTCTTACTCCGCCAGTCGGAGATGGCGATGCACATGCACGTCGGGAAGACGAGGGCTGACCCCCGAGCGAGGTTGCACGAACCGCCTGCAGCGATCTGGCCGCAACGGCGAGCTACTCCGGCTGCTCGATCAGAGCCACCCCTAGATCGATCCACTGTCGGATGGCTTCGCGCCCGTCGAAGTTCTCCTGTGATGCCGCTACCAATTGCTCAACCGCTTGACGTGGGAGCTTGCCCATTGCGCCGGCGAGGAGCAGCTCGGGGAGCAATGTCGGCCAGTCGGGAGCCTGCTGATGGCGAACTTCCTCCATCAGCTGCACCGCTTCGGTCTCGCCGGATGGACCCCACCAGCATTCCCCAGGGGTGACCCATCGCAGCGCCGCTGCGTGGATGGTTCCATCGAAGTACGAGCGGAGCACCCGGGGCATGTCCACAGCTATCCACTGGGGCTGGTACGGACCACGGGCCTTGAGCCTGTTGGACTGTAGGCCGCTACCAACCGCGGCCAGCAACTCGGCGCTGGACAGCTGCTCGCCGAAGTACGACCCTCCCCGCACATGCTGGTCCGGCGGACCCCAGAGGACTTGGCTAGGGCGGGCCGAGGCCAGTTCGTCTATCCGGGCTTGCGCCACATCGATGACGCCGGTGCTGATCCTGCCATCTTCGACTTGTGCCGCGAGCGTCCGCAGGGATTGCTCCAGGAAGTGCTGTTCGGTCTGCAGGGGTGACCAGTCGGGAAGGTAGGTAAGCCACAGCGCCAGGAGACGGGTAGCGCCTGTGTCGTCCTTGAATGTGTTCTGTGCGCTCGACCACACCCTGCTGTCGGAGGGGTGCGCGTGAAGAACGACGCCGGCGAAGTTCGCAGTCGGCCACCTGTCTCGACCGGCCAGGAACATTCGATGCAGCGTGACCCCAGTGCGCACGCCCAGTGCCAGCACCAAGACGCTCTCGGGGTGGTGCTCGTCGACTCCCTGAACCTGGCCGATCCCGTCATCATCGACCGAGAACGTTCCGAGAGCAGGAGCACCGCCGTGTAGCTGCGCGAGCTCCTCGAGGAGCTTCTGTCGCTTACCAAGCTGGTCAAGGAGAGCCAGCTCCCGCTCGTCGATCAAGACGAGGTCGGAGCGTTGTTGCTCGATTCGACGAAGCGCGGATGCGATCAGTCCAGGCTCGGGATCATTCGTGGACCGTTTTCGCAGGTTCGCCAGCTGCGCCAAGCGCTCTCGAACCACATGACCCGTGACGAGAGCAGCGGGTTCGAAGAAGACGCTCTTCGTCAGCTCTGCGAGCCCCGCAGGACCGACGGGGCGGGTCTGCGTCGGACCGAGATACGAGATCGGTGTGGCAGCCGGGTCGAGCGCGACAAGACTTTGTCCGTCCCGTGCGCGGAGGTACGTCTCGAAGAGTTGAGAGTTCCGCTGAGCCTCGACGACATCAGGAACCACCCGGACCGGTTCGGGGAGGAGCAGGGCTGTCATCGACCGCGGGTCGATCCGGACGATCTGGGAGGTCTCGGGTGTCTGGCACGCTACGCACGGACGCTGACTCGCTGCGTCCTGTAGTGCCAGCCAGGCATCGGCAACCTGGCGTTCGCTCGAACTACGTGTGGGGAGTGCGACAGCCTGGGGTCCGTTTCGACGTACGAGCTCCTCGACAGCGAACTCCTCCGTAATGGAGTCAAGTGCGTTTCTCAGTCGCGCTGCGAGAGTGCCGGAGTGGCTGACGGACACGAGCCCAAGTACCCGAACCCCCTCGAGGTTCTTGGCGAGATGCTGCTGAAGCACGAGGTTGCTCTCGGGGTAGGCATCCAGCGCGTACACGGGAAGCAGGCCCGCCGGCGCCGCGCCTTCGGCCAACGTCGCCTGGGAGACGGCAAGCCGTAGCTCTGCAGCAATGGCGGACAACGCTCCCGTGTCGACTACGAGGGCGGAGCTCTGCGCAGTATCGAACTGGTGGTAGAGCCAAGTCGCCAGGGCACCTGCGGCCCGTACATCCTGGAACGCATCGGCGACGCGGACGAACGTGGTGGCGTGGCGACCGGAGGGAAGCTGGTAGTGATAGCGGCTTGGCCGCCAGATGGCATCGCCCCAGGTCAGGAACGCGAACAGTTCGATCGCCCTAGCCCGCGCCAGAAGGGTTGCGTCATCGGCTGGTGGTTCATCGACCGACCAGACGATCCTCGGCTCCCGACCCACTTCGAACGGGATAATCCCCACCGGCACGCGGTGTCCCAACCTGCGCAGGCGCTCCTCGAACTCACCAGCAGCCTCCAGCGCAGGCGCCCAACCCAGGCTCTCTGCGCCCCAGCGAACAAGGACAGCGACACTCCGGGCGACAAGTGCAGGCGGAAGCGCGTTGAGATAGCCGCTGATCGTGTCTAGTGAGCGGTCGCCTGCGCTCACGTCGAGCAGGCAGATGCTGCCGGTGTGG
The DNA here is from genome assembly GCA_964450685.1 of uncultured Microthrixaceae bacterium. GTDB lineage: Bacteria > Actinomycetota > Acidimicrobiia > Acidimicrobiales > Microtrichaceae > JBAOHV01. The sequence goes on along the minus strand of CAYVDN010000078.1, from coordinate 1,421 downwards.
GAGCTGGGGAACCACGCTCGGCCAGGTTCGAACGGCAGACGCGCGTATGCGTCGAGTGGGACGTTTTCCAAGGCCGGACTCAGTCGCTGGCAGAAACGAGTGCGTCCTGCGCTCGTTCCAGGTCGTCTCCCGATAGAGACGCTTCCAGCGTCACGTGGAAGAGCGTTCCAGCGCTGGACTTGTCACGTTCGCTGACCTGCAAAGGCCCCCGTCTTGTCCGGGTGATGACGACTTCGCTCTCCGGCCCAGTGGTGTGCAGGTCGAATGAACCCGACCACTGGCGAGCGAGAACCCCTGAAGTGTGCAGACCGTGGCCGTCCTGGGTCGACGCCACAGTCCGGTCGCCGTATGAATCCTCGACTAGATGAAGGACGAGAGCTGCCTCGGGGCTGCACCCGTGCTCGACAGCGAGAGCCCGAATGCGGTCCGTTCGACGCCAGTCGGGGAGCTGGCGAGCAATCCGACGACGCTCGACTGAATCCACTACGCCCATGCCGTCGTCCGCGACGACCACGTGAAACCTGTTGAAGCTCTCGAGGCCCCCGCCGGCTGTCATTGAGAAGCACGCATAGGCAGCGCTCGCCCGAGACCACCTGGCGACGTTTGAGATCGCCTCGTACAGCACCTGATCGGCGTCGCCATTGAACCTGGCCGCGTCGCGACCCAGTGCAGTCGCAGCCTTTAGTCCATCGATCCACAGGTAGCGGCGCCCGTTCGGAAGCGGCGCAGGCGGTCGCCGTTGAGGCAACTCAAGATCATCGATGATCCGGAGTCGGCCGAGGTCCTCGGATCCGCTGTAGGAAACCCAGTCGATTCCTGGGAAGGCGCTTTCGGCGCGCAGTGCCTCCACAACGGTGACGCGTCGACCTTCGATCACCAGCGCTGCGCCTGACCTGTCGGCCGCTGTGAGTACGCCAGCACGAGCGAGTACCCGCCGCTGTGAGAGATCGGCCGGTAGGAGCACTTCGGTCACGTCGCGCCCTGAGAGCAGCCGCCAAGCCGTCACGCACGCCGAGCGGAGTTCGATCCGCCGACCGCCTTCACCCGACAGGTCGAGCGTCGAGCCGTCGAGCAGAAGTCCATCTGTCAAGTCGCTCGGCATGTGCTGACCACCTCCCTCGTCGGAACGTAGTGCGCAGGCTCGGGTGCTGACCAAGTGACAACAGGTGCTGCGTCGACCTGACTGACTGTATCTGCCCGAGATGACAGTCCGGTGCCCCTGCGACGCCGCCAACTCCGCTGCTGCTGACAGACTCATCCGCGTAGCCGGGTCGGGCCCGCTGACGTACCGGCCGACGCTTCAAGTTCGCTCCTTGGCCAAGGTCCGGGGCGAGTGCCCGTGGGACGGCGGGGCCCAGGCGGTCTGCGGCGCCCCGCGAAAAACCCGCGGCCGCCCCGATTCGCGGGGCTTCGCCGCTGTT
>CAYVDN010000077.1:0-11884 GCA_964450685.1 uncultured Microthrixaceae bacterium | reverse complement strand
CGGGCGGAGCAGGTGGTACGGGCGGAGCAGGTGGTGCGGGCGGAGCAGGTGGTGCGGGCGGAGCAGGTGGTACGGGCGGAACGGGCGGTACCCGAGGCGCGGCTTGTACCGCCGTCGGTGCGGTCGGAGTCCCTGCCACGCCGACCGGAGGTGGTGGAAGATGGGCGAACTCCGCTGCCACGACCGGGGCGCGAGGGGACACACCCGATGGAACGACCGCTGGTGCCGGCGTAGCGACCTTGGCGGCACGCCTGCGCTCGCGTTCCCGGCGGGCACGTCGTTCTGCACGGGAATCACCGACATCCGCTACGGCCTCCAGCGGAGGTACCGACGCTGCCCAGCGGGCCGGTACGACCGCTGCACCTACTCCGAGTGCCATAGCTGCAAGGGCGGTCATCAGCAGAACGACGGGCGGGAAGGAGAGGGTCGTTATCCCGTATGCGCTGAGGGCTCGCACTCCCAGCACTGCCCCTCCGACACCCACGGCCAGACCGAGCGCCGTGCCGATCACCGCGAACGAGAGCCCTTCGACCAGCACCAACTGGATCAGCTGTGCTCTGCTCGCACCCGTCGCACGGAGCAGACCGAACTCGCGGCGTCGCTCACCCACCGACAGGAGCAGCGTGTTGACCACGCCGACGAGCGCCTGCATGAGTGTGAACAGCAGCATCCACTGGATCACACGCTGGAACCCATCGAGGAGCTCCGACCGACGTTCGACGAACTCCTCGGGCCGCAGCACCGCCCGCACCCCGAAGGTTGCTGCCAGGTCCTCCACTGCCGCGACGTTCGCCGGGGTGTCCTCTGTCAGGGTGACCAGGGCAGCGATGTCAGGCGTCGCTGGGACCTGGACCAGGATGGTCTCGCGGTCCAGGAAGGCCTCGCCCAGGAGCAACGACCCTTTCGTGTAGATCCCCTCGACTGTCAGCGGAACGACCCCACCGCTTGTGAAGGTGACGTCGAGCACGTCGCCGACACCCACACCCAGCTGCTCGGCGGTCGTGCGGTCGAGAGCAATCCCGCTGGGGGTGATCGACTCGGTTGATCCTTCCACCCACCCCGGGTCGAGGACCCGGTCCACTTCAGCTCCATCCAGGCCCGTGATGCGCACCCGCGGGTCGAGAAGCCGGCCCGGTTGCCAACCGCTGACCGCCTCCACCTCGGGAAGCTCCCGCAGCTCGTCGATCAGGTCAGCAGGTAGTCCACCCTTGGTGAAGGTCCCCGAGTCGACCACCAGATCAGCACGGACGAGCTCATCCACACTGCCGTCGACCGACGCCGCAAAGGAGCTCAGGAAGACTGCGAGGCCTGCGACGACTGCGGTGGCCAACAGGAGCGCTCCGGTCGTTGCCGCCGTACGCGACCGGTTACGCACTGCATCACGTGCACCGATGCGTGACAAGGTCGCCGGACGGGTCGGTACGACACGGATCCCAGCGGCGACACCCAGGGACAACCCGGTCGGCAGGAGTCCGAGGATTCCCACGATGACGACGACCCCAACGGCGACGCCCAGCGAGGTGCCGATGCTCATGTCGCCCAGCAGCAACAGTCCGAAGACCAACGCCACACCACCGACTCCGACCAGGAGAATGTTCAGGATACGTGTCGACAGCGGCAGATCCGGCTCGGAGGGCGTCTCGGCGACAGCCTCGATCGGCGACACTCGACATGCCTTCAAAGCCGGCACTACAGCGGCGATGACCGTCGCCACAGTTCCGATCACTACCGCACCGAATATCGCCGGCACCGAGACGACCGACCCCCCGACCGGGATGGACGTGCCCAGCGCGCCGAGCGCACCCTCTATCACCCGACCGAGGACGAGCCCGAGTGGCGCGCCGAGCAACGAAGCGACCGCGGCCAGCATGGCTGCCTCTATCAGCGCCACCACCAGCAACTGGCGTTCGTGCGCGCCGACCAGTCGCAGCGCGGCGAAGGTCCTGCGGCGATCGGAGTACAGCAGGGTGAGCGAGTTTGCGACGGTCACCATGCCGACGATCAGCGCGAGAAGAGCGAACGCCGTGATCAGAACGCGTATCAGGGTGAAGCTCCGGGTGATCGACTCCTGTCGGTGGCGGGCGCCGGTGGCGCCGTCCACCACCTCCGCCCCGGCCGGCAGGACAGTCCTGATCGCGTCGGCGACCTGCTCCGGGTCCGCTCCGTCCTCGAGCCGGATCGCGACCCTGTTGTCGCTGTCGGGCATCTGGAACAGAGACCGCGCCTCGTCGGTGCTGAACAGCGCCAGCGACGACCCTGCCGGCAGGCGTCCCTGCGATGTCTCCACGACCCCCACGAGCGTGTACGTGCGCGGTTCACCCTTGCCGACCACCACGATGCTGTCGCCGACCTCGGCGCCGGCAGCCTCGGCCGATCTCTCGTCGATGACGACCTCGTCGCTTTCGACCGGCGCCCGGCCCTCTCCGACGAAGCGGTAGGGGGACATCGCCTCGTCCTCGGGCCAGTTCGACCCGAGGGGCTGTTCGGAGAGGCCCGGGGCAACCACAGGCTCACCGTCGGAGCCAAGGATGATCGCCACCTCTTCCAGTCGCGGCGTCACCGCGGCCACTCCAGGTATGAGCTCCAGCGTCGGAGCGAGCCCGGCGGGAACCAGGCGCCGAGTCTGTTCGAGAGCGGACTCGTATGCGACCTCGCCCTCGATGATCAGGTCCGCCTTCTCCGCACCAGCGGCAGCGAGCTGATCGAGCCCCTTCGAGACCCGGTCGAGCAACGTCAGCGCCCCGGCCAGGTAGCCGACGGCGAGTGCTATTGCGACCGTGGCGAGCAGGAGCCGTCGACGTTGACGCACGAAGGCCTCGACCATGCGCCACAGCCCGATCCCAGGGCGCCTACCCGAGACGGCGGACATCGACCCGACGATACCCGGGGCGTCGAGGTACCCGGGTACACCCACCACCCGATTTGTCGCCTGCCGGACTCAGACTGTGGCGAGCTCGACGACGCGATCGACATCCTCCGAGCAGAGGACCCCCTGCATGGAGGAGCCGTCTGTCACCAGCGCCCGCCAACTGCCCCCCGAACCCAGGCGGGCGAGCACACTCCCCACGGACTCCTCGGGGTGAACCCGGGGCAGGCTCCACAGCGGCTCGGTCAGCGATGAGATCGGCACGACACCCCGCTGCGCGGGCGGGATCCGCACGATCGAGTCGGGAAGGACGAGCGCTGAGACCTGACCGTGTTCGTCGTAGACCGGCACCAACGGCGTGCCCGGATGCCCGGCCAGCGTTCGTTCCAGATCGGAGACCGTCGCAGTCCTGCCGAGCGGTTCGGGCAGCTTCCGGCCGAGCCCGGACACCCGGGCGAGCATCAACTCGGGACGGGCGGCCGAGTTGCGCCACTCCGACCGGGCAGCGAACACCAGGAACGCCGCGAGCAGCAGGGTCCAGAAGCCCGACCACACCGATCCCCACTTCATGATCGCCAACGAGACCGCCACGAGCACCCCGCCCAGGATCTGCCCCCAGAGCGCGGCGGTGCGTGTGGCCGCCAGCTTGCGGCGAGACCGCCGCCACAACACGGCGCGCAGCATGCGGCCACCGTCGAGGGGGAACGCAGGCAGCAGGTTCGACACGGCCAGCACGACGTTGATCAGCGCCAGCCAGACGAGCAGCGCCGAGAGAACCGCGGAGCCGTCCCAACGGTCCACGAGCCACCAGGCACCACCGAACAGCGCCGCCATCACCATGCTCATAGCCGGGCCGGCAGCGGCGATCCGGAACTCGGCTCCGGGGTCGTCGGCATCACCTTCGAGCTTGGCGACCCCACCGAAGAGCCACAGCGTGATCTCGAGGACGTGCACGTCGTTGCGGTCAGCGACGTAGCTGTGACCGAGCTCATGACCGGTCAGCGAGACCAGGAAGCCGAGCATCCCGACAACGCCAGCGAACCAGTAGGCACTCGACGGGTGGTCAGGGGCAATCGTGGGGAGCGACAGCTTGGCCAGGCTGACCACGAGCAGCACACACACGACGAGCACACCCCAGTTGAGCCCGATGGGGACGCCGAGCAGTCGGCCGAGTCGGAGGTGGGTGCGCATGTCGGGACGAGGGTACCGCCCTGTCGCACGATCTTGCCCGGCGCGACCTGTGAGCGGTCCAATGGTCGCCATGTCGACTGCTGCCACACCGGGCACCCAACTGCGGACGTGGATCGACCGACGTGCTCGCCTGCTCGCGCTCGAGAGCCTGTGCGGCGAAGATGTCGAGGAGCTCGAACAGCTCACGGCACAGCTGGCAACGGTCATGAGTGGCGACGAGCTGCGGGTCCGTCGGATTCGGCTGAGCGAACCGGCCGAGGTCATCGACAGGCTCGTCGCGAGCGAGCCCGTCCACCCGTTCGCCGGGCCCGACGACGTCGCCGACCGCCTCGCCGAGGACAGGCGCTGTTTCGTGCTCGAACACCCCGCCGCGCCCAGTCGGCCGTTCAACGTCGTCTGGTGCGCGCTGTGGACGGGCATCTGCGCCGATCTGGCCGAGATACTCGATCCGGGGGTGCCCACCGGTGATCCGAACTCCGCCGACACGGCGGTCTTCTACTCGATCTGGAACGTGGAGCCCGGCCTGGTCGGCCTCCCGGGTGGAGCAAGGCTGATCACTTCCGCTGTCGATGCACTGCGCGACGAGCTACCGGGCCTGGAGACGTTCGTGACGCTCTCCCCCATCCCCGGCTTCCGTCGCTGGTTGGACGAGCAAGAACCTCAAACCCCTGCCGATGACCCCGCCGCACTGCTGGCCGCAGCTGCTCGATACCTCACAGCCATACGCGACGACGGCCGCCCGGTCGACCCGGTCGCCCGGTTCCACCTGGGCAACGGCGCCCGGCTCGTTGCCGTGAACCCAGACGCGGACCTGTCCCGGCGCGGACAGGCGCGGTCCTACGGTCTGATGGCCAACTACCGCTACGAGCCGGAGGACCGGGCAGCGAACCGTCGTGGGCTCACAGCGGGAAAGGTCGCCGTCGGTGAACAGGTGGCCGAACTGCTCCTATAGCCTCCGGCGGACCGCCCAAACACAGGCGATCCGGTGGAAGGACCCACCGACATCCGATCCAGGAGTGCTCAATGCGACACCGTTCCCTACTCGCCCTGCCGTTGATCACGGTCGCCGCCCTGTTGCTCGGCGCATGCGGCGGCGACGACGCTTCCGACGAGACGACGACCACCGCGTCCAGCGGCGGATCCGGCGGCCTCGAGGGTGTCGAGCTCGTGAACGACGGCCAGCTGACCGTGTGCTCCGACATGCCCTACAAGCCGTTCGAGTTCGACGAGGACGGCGAGACCACCGGGTTCGACTTCGATGTCGTGTCTGCAATGGGCGAGCAGCTCGGCGTCGAGGTCGAGTTCGTGACCACTCCGTTCGACAGCATCATCCCGGCCCTCGTCGCCGGTGACTGCGACATGATCGCCTCGGCCATGACGATCACCGACGAGCGCAAGGAGAAGGTCGCCTTCACCGATGCCTACTTCGACGCCGACCAGTCGCTGCTGGTGCTCAAGGAGAACGCCGAGAAGTTCGCAACGCTCGAGGACCTTGCCGGCAAGACGATCGGTGTGCAGGTCGAGACGACCGGCGCCACCTACGCAGCCGAGAACAAGCCCGAAGGCGCCACCATCAAGGAGTTCTCCACCGGTGACGAGATCTTCCCCGCGCTGATCTCGGGTGACGTCGACGCCGCCCTCCAGGATCTGCCGGTGAACGCGTACCGTGCCGCCACCGCTCCGGACCAGTTCGTCGTGACCGAGACCTTCCCGACCGGGGAGCAGTACGGCTTCGCTGTCACCAAGGAGAACACTGCGCTTCTCGAGGCGCTCGACGGCGCGCTGGCGACCCTGCGCGAGGACGGCACCTACGACACCATCTACGCCGAGTGGTTCGGCGAGTCCGGCAACTGATCGAGCCGGTCGGGTCGTCGGTCGGGTGCAGCTGCACCCGACCGACGACCCGACCGGCTCGATCAGTTGCCGGACTCGCCGAACCACTCGGCGTAGATGGTGTCGTAGGTGCCGTCCTCGCGCAGGGTCGCCAGCGCGCCGTCGAGCGCCTCGAGAAGCGCAGTGTTCTCCTTGGTGACAGCGAAGCCGTACTGCTCCCCGGTCGGGAAGGTCTCGGTCACGACGAACTGGTCCGGAGCGGTGGCGGCACGGTACGCGTTCACCGGCAGATCCTGGAGGGCGGCGTCGACGTCACCCGAGATCAGCGCGGGGAAGATCTCGTCACCGGTGGAGAACTCCTTGATGGTGGCGCCTTCGGGCTTGTTCTCGGCTGCGTAGGTGGCGCCGGTCGTCTCGACCTGCACACCGATCGTCTTGCCGGCAAGGTCCTCGAGCGTTGCGAACTTCTCGGCGTTCTCCTTGAGCACCAGCAGCGACTGGTCGGCGTCGAAGTAGGCATCGGTGAAGGCGACCTTCTCCTTGCGCTCGTCGGTGATCGTCATGGCCGAGGCGATCATGTCGCAGTCACCGGCGACGAGGGCCGGGATGATGCTGTCGAACGGAGTGGTCACGAACTCGACCTCGACGCCGAGCTGCTCGCCCATTGCAGACACGACATCGAAGTCGAACCCGGTGGTCTCGCCGTCCTCGTCGAACTCGAACGGCTTGTAGGGCATGTCGGAGCACACGGTCAGCTGGCCGTCGTTCACGAGCTCGACACCCTCGAGGCCGCCGGATCCGCCGCTGGACGCGGTGGTCGTCGTCTCGTCGGAAGCGTCGTCGCCGCCGCATGCGCCGAGCAACAGGGCGGCGACCGTGATCAACGGCAGGGCGAGTAGGGAACGGTGTCGCATTGAGCACTCCTGGATCGGATGTCGGTGGGTCCTTCCACCGGATCGCCTGTGTTTGGGCGGTCCGCCGGAGGCTATAGGAGCAGTTCGGCCACCTGTTCACCGACGGCGACCTTTCCCGCTGTGAGCCCACGACGGTTCGCTGCCCGGTCCTCCGGCTCGTAGCGGTAGTTGGCCATCAGACCGTAGGACCGCGCCTGTCCGCGCCGGGACAGGTCCGCGTCTGGGTTCACGGCAACGAGCCGGGCGCCGTTGCCCAGGTGGAACCGGGCGACCGGGTCGACCGGGCGGCCGTCGTCGCGTATGGCTGTGAGGTATCGAGCAGCTGCGGCCAGCAGTGCGGCGGGGTCATCGGCAGGGGTTTGAGGTTCTTGCTCGTCCAACCAGCGACGGAAGCCGGGGATGGGGGAGAGCGTCACGAACGTCTCCAGGCCCGGTAGCTCGTCGCGCAGTGCATCGACAGCGGAAGTGATCAGCCTTGCTCCACCCGGGAGGCCGACCAGGCCGGGCTCCACGTTCCAGATCGAGTAGAAGACCGCCGTGTCGGCGGAGTTCGGATCACCGGTGGGCACCCCCGGATCGAGTATCTCGGCCAGATCGGCGCAGATGCCCGTCCACAGCGCGCACCAGACGACGTTGAACGGCCGACTGGGCGCGGCGGGGTGTTCGAGCACGAAACAGCGCCTGTCCTCGGCGAGGCGGTCGGCGACGTCGTCGGGCCCGGCGAACGGGTGGACGGGCTCGCTCGCGACGAGCCTGTCGATGACCTCGGCCGGTTCGCTCAGCCGAATCCGACGGACCCGCAGCTCGTCGCCACTCATGACCGTTGCCAGCTGTGCCGTGAGCTGTTCGAGCTCCTCGACATCTTCGCCGCACAGGCTCTCGAGCGCGAGCAGGCGAGCACGTCGGTCGATCCACGTCCGCAGTTGGGTGCCCGGTGTGGCAGCAGTCGACATGGCGACCATTGGACCGCTCACAGGTCGCGCCGGGCAAGATCGTGCGACAGGGCGGTACCCTCGTCCCGACATGCGCACCCACCTCCGACTCGGCCGACTGCTCGGCGTCCCCATCGGGCTCAACTGGGGTGTGCTCGTCGTGTGTGTGCTGCTCGTGGTCAGCCTGGCCAAGCTGTCGCTCCCCACGATTGCCCCTGACCACCCGTCGAGTGCCTACTGGTTCGCTGGCGTTGTCGGGATGCTCGGCTTCCTGGTCTCGCTGACCGGTCATGAGCTCGGTCACAGCTACGTCGCTGACCGCAACGACGTGCACGTCCTCGAGATCACGCTGTGGCTCTTCGGTGGGGTCGCCAAGCTCGAAGGTGATGCCGACGACCCCGGAGCCGAGTTCCGGATCGCCGCTGCCGGCCCGGCTATGAGCATGGTGATGGCGGCGCTGTTCGGTGGTGCCTGGTGGCTCGTGGACCGTTGGGACGGCTCCGCGGTTCTCTCGGCGCTGCTCGTCTGGCTGGCGCTGATCAACGTCGTGCTGGCCGTGTCGAACCTGCTGCCTGCGTTCCCCCTCGACGGTGGCCGCATGCTGCGCGCCGTGTTGTGGCGGCGGTCTCGCCGCAAGCTGGCGGCCACACGCACCGCCGCGCTCTGGGGGCAGATCCTGGGCGGGGTGCTCGTGGCGGTCTCGTTGGCGATCATGAAGTGGGGATCGGTGTGGTCGGGCTTCTGGACCCTGCTGCTCGCGGCGTTCCTGGTGTTCGCTGCCCGGTCGGAGTGGCGCAACTCGGCCGCCCGTCCCGAGTTGATGCTCGCCCGGGTGTCCGGGCTCGGCCGGAAGCTGCCCGAACCGCTCGGCAGGACTGCGACGGTCTCCGATCTGGAACGAACGCTGGCCGGGCATCCGGGCACGCCGTTGGTGCCGGTCTACGACGAACACGGTCAGGTCTCAGCGCTCGTCCTTCCCGACTCGATCGTGCGGATCCCGCCCGCGCAGCGGGGTGTCGTGCCGATCTCATCGCTGACCGAGCCGCTGTGGAGCCTGCCCCGGGTTCACCCCGAGGAGTCCGTGGGGAGTGTGCTCGCCCGCCTGGGTTCGGGGGGCAGTTGGCGGGCGCTGGTGACAGACGGCTCCTCCATGCAGGGGGTCCTCTGCTCGGAGGATGTCGATCGCGTCGTCGAGCTCGCCACAGTCTGAGTCCGGCAGGCGACAAATCGGGTGGTGGGTGTACCCGGGTACCTCGACGCCCCGGGTATCGTCGGGTCGATGTCCGCCGTCTCGGGTAGGCGCCCTGGGATCGGGCTGTGGCGCATGGTCGAGGCCTTCGTGCGTCAACGTCGACGGCTCCTGCTCGCCACGGTCGCAATAGCACTCGCCGTCGGCTACCTGGCCGGGGCGCTGACGTTGCTCGACCGGGTCTCGAAGGGGCTCGATCAGCTCGCTGCCGCTGGTGCGGAGAAGGCGGACCTGATCATCGAGGGCGAGGTCGCATACGAGTCCGCTCTCGAACAGACTCGGCGCCTGGTTCCCGCCGGGCTCGCTCCGACGCTGGAGCTCATACCTGGAGTGGCCGCGGTGACGCCGCGACTGGAAGAGGTGGCGATCATCCTTGGCTCCGACGGTGAGCCTGTGGTTGCCCCGGGCCTCTCCGAACAGCCCCTCGGGTCGAACTGGCCCGAGGACGAGGCGATGTCCCCCTACCGCTTCGTCGGAGAGGGCCGGGCGCCGGTCGAAAGCGACGAGGTCGTCATCGACGAGAGATCGGCCGAGGCTGCCGGCGCCGAGGTCGGCGACAGCATCGTGGTGGTCGGCAAGGGTGAACCGCGCACGTACACGCTCGTGGGGGTCGTGGAGACATCGCAGGGACGCCTGCCGGCAGGGTCGTCGCTGGCGCTGTTCAGCACCGACGAGGCGCGGTCTCTGTTCCAGATGCCCGACAGCGACAACAGGGTCGCGATCCGGCTCGAGGACGGAGCGGACCCGGAGCAGGTCGCCGACGCGATCAGGACTGTCCTGCCGGCCGGGGCGGAGGTGGTGGACGGCGCCACCGGCGCCCGCCACCGACAGGAGTCGATCACCCGGAGCTTCACCCTGATACGCGTTCTGATCACGGCGTTCGCTCTTCTCGCGCTGATCGTCGGCATGGTGACCGTCGCAAACTCGCTCACCCTGCTGTACTCCGATCGCCGCAGGACCTTCGCCGCGCTGCGACTGGTCGGCGCGCACGAACGCCAGTTGCTGGTGGTGGCGCTGATAGAGGCAGCCATGCTGGCCGCGGTCGCTTCGTTGCTCGGCGCGCCACTCGGGCTCGTCCTCGGTCGGGTGATAGAGGGTGCGCTCGGCGCGCTGGGCACGTCCATCCCGGTCGGGGGGTCGGTCGTCTCGGTGCCGGCGATATTCGGTGCGGTAGTGATCGGAACTGTGGCGACGGTCATCGCCGCTGTAGTGCCGGCTTTGAAGGCATGTCGAGTGTCGCCGATCGAGGCTGTCGCCGAGACGCCCTCCGAGCCGGATCTGCCGCTGTCGACACGTATCCTGAACATTCTCCTGGTCGGAGTCGGTGGTGTGGCGTTGGTCTTCGGACTGTTGCTGCTGGGCGACATGAGCATCGGCACCTCGCTGGGCGTCGCCGTTGGGGTCGTCGTCATCGTGGGAATCCTCGGACTCCTGCCGACCGGGTTGTCCCTGGGTGTCGCCGCTGGGATCCGTGTCGTACCGACCCGTCCGGCGACCTTGTCACGCATCGGTGCACGTGATGCAGTGCGTAACCGGTCGCGTACGGCGGCAACGACCGGAGCGCTCCTGTTGGCCACCGCAGTCGTCGCAGGCCTCGCAGTCTTCCTGAGCTCCTTTGCGGCGTCGGTCGACGGCAGTGTGGATGAGCTCGTCCGTGCTGATCTGGTGGTCGACTCGGGGACCTTCACCAAGGGTGGACTACCTGCTGACCTGATCGACGAGCTGCGGGAGCTTCCCGAGGTGGAGGCGGTCAGCGGTTGGCAACCGGGCCGGCTTCTCGACCCGCGGGTGCGCATCACGGGCCTGGATGGAGCTGAAGTGGACCGGGTCCTCGACCCGGGGTGGGTGGAAGGATCAACCGAGTCGATCACCCCCAGCGGGATTGCTCTCGACCGCACGACCGCCGAGCAGCTGGGTGTGGGTGTCGGCGACGTGCTCGACGTCACCTTCACAAGCGGTGGGGTCGTTCCGCTGACAGTCGAGGGGATCTACACGAAAGGGTCGTTGCTCCTGGGCGAGGCCTTCCTGGACCGCGAGACCATCCTGGTCCAGGTCCCAGCGACGCCTGACATCGCTGCCCTGGTCACCCTGACAGAGGACACCCCGGCGAACGTCGCGGCAGTGGAGGACCTGGCAGCAACCTTCGGGGTGCGGGCGGTGCTGCGGCCCGAGGAGTTCGTCGAACGTCGGTCGGAGCTCCTCGATGGGTTCCAGCGTGTGATCCAGTGGATGCTGCTGTTCACACTCATGCAGGCGCTCGTCGGCGTGGTCAACACGCTGCTCCTGTCGGTGGGTGAGCGACGCCGCGAGTTCGGTCTGCTCCGTGCGACGGGTGCGAGCAGAGCACAGCTGATCCAGTTGGTGCTGGTCGAAGGGCTCTCGTTCGCGGTGATCGGCACGGCGCTCGGTCTGGCCGTGGGTGTCGGAGGGGCAGTGCTGGGAGTGCGAGCCCTCAGCGCATACGGGATAACGACCCTCTCCTTCCCGCCCGTCGTTCTGCTGATGACCGCCCTTGCAGCTATGGCACTCGGAGTAGGTGCAGCGGTCGTACCGGCCCGCTGGGCAGCGTCGGTACCTCCGCTGGAGGCCGTAGCGGATGTCGGTGATTCCCGTGCAGAACGACGTGCCCGCCGGGAACGCGAGCGCAGGCGTGCCGCCAAGGTCGCTACGCCGGCACCAGCGGTCGTTCCATCGGGTGTGTCCCCTCGCGCCCCGGTCGTGGCAGCGGAGTTCGCCCATCTTCCACCACCTCCGGTCGGCGTGGCAGGGACTCCGACCGCACCGACGGCGGTACAAGCCGCGCCTCGGGTACCGCCCGTTCCGCCCGTACCACCTGCTCCGCCCGCACCACCTGCTCCGCCCGCACCACCTGCTCCGCCCGTACCACCTGCTCCGCCCG
>CAYVDN010000076.1:10610-11939 GCA_964450685.1 uncultured Microthrixaceae bacterium | reverse complement strand
CCGGCCGGTCCGCAACGTCTGATCCGTCGACCGCAGACGCCCGTTGGGGGCTCGGCGACGTCGCAGGGGGCATATTCGCCTCGCTGCTCCTGTCGACGCTGGTCGGATCGCTGATACTCGGTCTCGCAGGTTGGACGTCGAGCGCCGAGGTACCCGTCTGGGGGATGGCACTGCTGCAGGTGCCGCTGTGGTCCGGCTACCTCGGCGTGACCCTCTGGGCGACGACGACCAAGGGGGACGGCCCCTTCGCAGGGATCGGTGCGTCGATGCGCTGGTTCGACGCGCCGATCGGACTCGTTGTCGGTGTCGCTGCCCAGCTGGCCGTGCTCCCGGCGCTGTACCTGCCCATCTTCAGACTCACCGGAACCAACGAGGACGAGCTGTCGGCGCCAGCCGAAGCGCTCGCATCCCGCGCTGGTTCCACGGCGAGCTGGCTGCTCTTCGCCGTGCTGGTGGGTCTGTGCGCTCCCGTGGTCGAGGAGTTGTTCTACAGGGGGCTTTTCCTGCGGTCGTTGACGAAGCGGGGTATGCCCGACTGGGCCGCCGTCGTCATCTCCGCAGCTGTCTTCGGCGCCATCCACTTCCAGGTCCTCCAGTTCGCCGGGCTCTTCGCCTTCGGGCTCCTCGCAGGAGCTCTGGCGTCCGCGACCAAACGGCTCGGTTCGTCCGTGTTCGCTCATATCGGCTTCAACATGACGACCGTCGTGCTTCTCTACCTGAGCTCCTGATCTTCCTTGCGCCGGTGGCGTCACGGCGCGCTCTGCTCCCCACAGGGGCCGTTCGGCCTATTTTCCGCCGCGATGCTCAGCTTCACCATGGGCGTGCCGACCGGGGATCGGACGAGCGGGACGACCGCTCGGTAGTCGGTCGGTGACCATGACGAGGAGCGGTTCGACGTGACGTGCAGGTCGTGTGGCAACGAAACGGTCGAGATCGCGTTGACGATCGACGGCTCCAACCTGACCATGCGGTCCTGTTCAATCTGTGACACCCGCAGCTGGCATCGCGACGGCCGCTCGGTCGAGCTCGACGGAGTCCTGCACGACCTGAGCTCGGTGCCGACCAGGTACAGGCGTTCGCTCTCGTCCTGAGGCCCTCCGCAGCCTGGATGCGGTCCAGCCGCCCGGTGCTCGTGTGGTGCCTCGCGGTCGTGCCACGATGGTGAACCCATGGACGACCTGACCCCCGAGGGGTCCGCGGGGGCCGACGCGCCGCCACTGGACCATCTGAGCGACCTCCAGGACCCCGCCGATTCTGGCGAAGCACCTGTAGACGAGGCGCTCGTCGACGAAGCACCCGTCGACGAAGCACCCGTCGACGAAGCACCCG
>CAYVDN010000076.1:4872-10510 GCA_964450685.1 uncultured Microthrixaceae bacterium | reverse complement strand
CGTCGACGAAGCACCCGTCGACGAAGCACCCGTCGACGAAGCACCCGCCGACGAAGCGGACGGCCGGGGGCGCAGCATCGAGACCTGGTGCAGCTGGGCGATCGTCGCGTTGACGAGCCTGTTCGTGCTCCTGGCGATCAACCCGGGTCTGATTCTCTCGAACACCACCGCCACCGGTGGCGACATGGGCGCCCACGTCTGGGGGCCGCGCTATCTGATGGACCATCTGCTCCCGCAGCTGCGGGTCACCGGGTGGACGCCCGACTGGTACGCGGGCTTTCCCGCGTACGTGTACTACATGGTCGTCCCGTCGCTGATCATCGTCTGGTTGTCGTTCGGCTCGGGCATGTGGGACGGCGGGGCAGCAGCGGTGGTGTTCGGCGTGGCGCTCCGGATGGCGCTGGGTGCCGCGTTGTACTTCGGGACGAGGCGCCTGCTCGAGCGCGTCGGGGACAGGTGGTACCGCCCGCTGGTCGTCGTGGCCGCGGTGTTCCTGGCCGGGCTTCTGCTGCCAGTCCCTTACAACATCGCGTTCAAGGTCGTCACGGTCTCCGGCCTGGTGACACTGCCGATCGCGCTGTACGTGTTCGGTCGATCGGCCCGCGTGCCGTTCCCCGGACCGCCGCTGATGGCGATCGCGTCGGTCTTCTTCATCTTCGACAAGGGCTTCACCATCCTCGGTGGCAACGGCGCGTCGACCATGGCGGGGGAGTTCGCGTTCTCCATCTCGCTGACGTTCGCCTTCCTGTTCCTGTCGGTCGTCTTCCGCGGGATCAGGAACGGTCGCGACCGGGCGCTCGGTGCAGTGCTCTTCGCCCTCACGATCCTCTGCCACCTGATCCCTGCGATCTTCGTGGTCATCGTGACGCTGGTGCTCCTGTTCGTGCGACGGGAGGACCGCACACCGTGGTGGGATTCGAACACCCCGGGGAGGATCGTCGCAGCGGCTCTGGTCGTGCTGACCCTCCTGATCCTCCTTCCCGGTGACCGCGTACCGGTCGTCGGTGGTCTGCTCGACACAGCGCTGCCCCAATGGTTGTTCCCTGCGGCGGCGTCACTGGTGGCCATTGCACTGTTCAGTGGGTTCCAACCGGCAGTTCTCGGCTATTGGCGCGACCCGCGCCACCGGATGGTGACAGCCGGAGCAGCCCTCGTGTTCGTCGGAGTCGTGCTGGTCGTCACAGCGCTCGGGCTGGTTTCGGTCGGGCCGTGGTGGTGGGTGGTCGTGGCTGTGGCCGCGGCCATCGGGGTCACCGCCGGATGGGATGTGCGACTGCTGCGCTGGGGTGTTGTGGTCGGGCCGGTCGGGTTCCTGCTGACGCTGTGGTGGTTCCTGCCGTTCTTCGGCAACAGCACCTACATGAACGACATGGGCTGGGAGAAGTACACGCGCTACAGCGACTACCTGCTCGCCGACTCGTCGCTCGACTCGGGGGGCATGCCGTACCGCAACCTCGTCTTCGCCCTGGCTGGGTTGGGGATCGTGCTGGCGCTGGTGCACCGGGTCCGTCTCGGCTACTTCCTCGCGCTCTCGGTCATGGTGTTCGCCTGGACCTTCCGGTACTTCCCTCAGTACCGCCTGTGGAACGCACGCCTTCTGCCCTTCTACTACCTGATGCTCTACCTGCTGGCAGCCCTAGCGGTGGCAATGGTCGTCCGCTCCGTCGCTGTGGCGGCGCTCGAATGGTGGGGCGACAGTCGCAGGGCCAGTGTCGTGGCGGCGTTCGGGGCGGGCCTGGCAGCAGTCGCCGCGGCCGTGGTCCTGCTGGGTGCGCTCGGCTGGCTACCCGGTGGTGCACACGGTACGGACCCCGATGACCCGTCCCGGGCCGTCTACAAGTGGGCCGGCATGTCGTTCGACACAGCGATCCTGAACAGCTGGGCGAGTTGGAACTTCGCTGGGCTCGAGAAGAAGGACGCGTACCCGGAGTTCGAGGGGCTCATCCGCACGATGGACGAGGTCGGCCAGGAGCACGGATGCGGCCGGGCGATGTGGGAGTACGAGAGCGACCTCCAGCGTTTCGGCACTCCCATGGCACTGATGCTCCTGCCGTACTTCACCGACGGGTGCATCGGCTCGATGGAGGGGCTCTATTTCGAGTCCTCCTCGACGACGCCGTTCCACTTCCTGAACCAGAACGAGCTCTCCGCGCAGTCATCCAGCGCTCAGCGCGAGCTTCCCTACCAGGGGTTCGACATCGAGCGAGGCATCTCCCACCTCCAGATGATGGGTGTCCGCTACTACATGGCGACCTCCGACCAGGCGATCGAAGCAGCGCTCGGCGACGACAGGCTGACCCAGGTTGCTGACGAGACGTTCACCTACGTCGACTCCGCCACCGGCGCCACCAATCAGCAGCGATGGGTGGTGTTCCAGATCGCGGATTCCGAGATCGTCGTACCACTGGAGAACGAGCCAGTCGTGCTGAACGACGCAGATGACCACATCGACGGATGGGTGTACGACCTCGAGCGACTTGCTCCCACCGAGCAGCAGGCCTCGCAGGGACTGCCGGGGCCCAAGACCGCCGGGCCTGCAGTCACGTGGTACATGGACCCGACACGCTGGGACGTGCCGATCGCCACTTCCGGACCTGATGGCTGGGCCCGTGTCGACTCCGACGAAGTCGAGGTGCCGGTCACCGAGAACCCGGAGGTCGAGGTGAGCGACGTGGTCGTCGGCGACGACTCGGTCTCGTTCACCGTCGACGAGGTGGGGGTGCCGGTGTTGGTCAAGGTCAGCTACTTCCCGAACTGGGAGGTGAGCGGAGCCGATGGCCCGTACCGGGTGAGCCCGAACTTCATGGTCGTCGTGCCGACCGAGGAGAACGTGACGCTGACCTATGGCCGGTCGTCCTTGGATTGGCTGGGTCTGCTCATGTCCTCGATCGGCGTCGTCATGGTCGGCTGGCTGATGGCGATCGACCACAGGAAGCGGACCGAGGGGCCGACTCCGTCATCCGACGAGGTGGCTGTGTCGCCGGGGGACACTGCGTGAACCTGCTGCGTCGGGTCACCCTGGTAGGGACGACGGCGACGCTGGTCGACGTGGTGCTTTTCGTGACACTGGCCGCCGGCCCGGGCTGGCCGGTGTGGTGGGCCGACGTTGCGGCTGTGTCCGTGGCCACTGCCGTGTCGTGGTCGTTGCACTCGTTGGTCACCTTCCCCGACGACCCGTCTAGACGGTGGTTCCAGCGGCTGGGTACCTACATGTTCACGGCGGTCAGCGCTCTGGCCATGGACGTCGCTGTCGTATCGCTGCTGTACATGTGGCTCAGGCCCACCTGGTGGCTGGCCTACCTCGTCATCAAGGTGCCCGCACTTGCAGCGGCGTTCCTCACCCGGATGGTGAGCTACCGCGACACCATGTTCACCTCTGTGCGCGACGCCCAGGGTGAGCCGTCGTCGCGGCCGCCGTCAGCCGGTGCGCAGCGTCTCAGCGTTGTGGTACCGGCCTACCGGGAGGAGGACCGCATAGCTGCGACGGTCACGGCCATCCGCTCAGCTCTGGGTGAGCTCCACCGGAGTGGTGACCTCGAGATCGTCGTGGTCGATGACGGCTCCCCGGACGCGACGGCCGACCGCGCCGAACAGGCAGGCGCAGACGTGGTGGTGCGGGCGACCCCCAACCGCGGCAAGGGTGCGGCAGTCCGCCAGGGGGTGCTGGCCTCACACGGACGTACGGTGGCCTTCACTGACGCTGACCTGTCATACGCGCCCGCTCAGCTGCTGGTCCTGCTCGAGGGCGTCGAAGCGGGGTGGGATGTCGTGGTCGGCAGCCGACAGCACGTGGAGACCCGTACCGTGGTGCGCGCCGGACGGTTGCGCGAGGTGGGTGGACGCGTCATCAACATGTTCACCGGATATGTCCTGCTCGGCCGGTACCGCGACACCCAGTGCGGGCTGAAGGCGATGCGGTCCGACGTCGGCCGGCTGATCTTCGAGCACTCCCGGATCGACGGTTTCGCGTTCGATGTCGAGCTGTTCCACCTGGTCGAGCGGTACCGCCTCAGCCTCCTGGAGGTACCGGTCGAGGTCGAGAACTCGACCCGGTCGACGGTCAACGTCGCCCGCGACGCCGTACGGCTGGTGAGAGATCTGTTCCGTATCCGTCGGTGGGGACGGATCGGTCTCTACGAGGCGAGTCCGGAGCAGTTGCCGGTGGCGACGGACAGCATCGATGAGCAGCGGCGGTGATCGTCGGGGTTCGGAGTTCACGCCGCTAGGGTGAACGCCCGTGACGGAGCTGGATCCCATCTTCAAGGCCTACGACGTGCGTGGCCTGGTGCCCGAGCAGTTCGACGACCGTATCGCCCGTGCCGTCGGGGTCGCGTTCGCGCGTTTCGTGAAGTCCGCCGATCCGGCGGTCAGTGCCGTTCTCGTTGCTCGCGACATGCGGCCCTCCGGGGTAGATCTGGTGGAGTCGTTCAGCGACGGTGTGCTCAGCCAGGGTCTCGACGTCGTCGACCTGGGTCTCGGCTCCACCGACCTGCTGTACTTCGCGTCGGGTTCGCTCGACGCACCGGGGGCCATGTTCACCGCCTCGCACAACCCTGCTCAGTACAACGGCATCAAGTTCTGCTCGGCAGGCGCCCGCCCGATCGGGGAGGACAGCGGCCTGGGAGACATCCGATCAGGGGCAGAGGCGTCGCTGGCCGGAGGGATCGCAGACGCTGCGGTCCGGGGCGAGCGCAGCCAACGAGACCTACTCGAGGATTTCGCAGCACACGTGCGCAGCTTCGTCGACGTCAGTTCGCTGGCTCCGCTCAAGGTCGTGGCAGACACGGCCAACGGCATGGGCGGACTGGTCGTGCCCGCGGTCTTCGAGTCACTCCCGTTCGACCTCGAGATCATGTACGGCGAGCTCGACGGCACCTTCCCCAACCATCCGGCCGACCCGATCCAGCCCGAGAACACCGCCGACCTCCGGGCTCGGGTTGTCGCGTCCGGAGCAGATGTGGGACTCGCCTTCGACGGCGATGCAGACCGTGTCTTCCTGGTGGACGAGCTGGGCGTGGGGCTGTCCGGCTCGACCACGACTGCGATCATCGCGGCTGGGATCCTGGACCGGCACCCGGGCGAGACCATCATCCACAACCTGATCTGCTCCAAGACGGTCGCCGAGGTCGTGCGCGAGCACGGAGGAACCCCGGTGCGCACACGCGTCGGGCACTCGTTCATCAAGCAGGTGATGGCCGAGACCGGTGCCATCTTCGGCGGAGAGCATTCGGCCCACTACTACTTCCGTGACAACTACAGGGCTGATTCGGGTCTGATCGCAGCTCTGGTGGTGCTCGAGCAGCTCTCGGTCTCGGGATCGACCCTGTCGCAGCTGCGGGCCCCGTTCGAGCGCTATGCGGCGTCCGGTGAGATCAACACGCGGGTCGACGACACCGCCGCGGTCATCGACAGGGTTGCAGGTCACTACTCCTCGTTCGACCAGGACCGGATGGATGGCCTGACGGTCGACGCAGGAGACTGGTGGTTCAACCTCCGTCCCTCCAACACAGAGCCGCTTCTGCGGCTGAACCTGGAGGCGGCAGACGAGGCCGCGTGTGCCGCTCGAGTCGAAGAGGTGCAGGCCGTGATGGCCGGCTGAGCGAGATGGACGAACGAGATCGACTTGGAACGAGATCGA
>CAYVDN010000076.1:0-4772 GCA_964450685.1 uncultured Microthrixaceae bacterium | reverse complement strand
GAACGAGATCGACTTGGAACGAGATCGAGATGGAGGACTCAATGACGACCGCAGCTGATCACCTGGATCCACGCCTGGTGGAGATCCTGGCGTGCCCCGAGGACAAGGGCCCGCTGCTCTACTTCGCCGACGAGGCGATCCTCTACAACCCCAGGCTGCACCGCACCTACGAGATCCGCGACGGAATTCCCGTGATGCTGCTCGACGAGGCGACCGCTGTCGACGACTCCGAGCACGAGCGCCTGCTCGCCAAGGCCGAGGCCGACGGCGTCGAGCCGAACTTCGCGTCCTGATCGAGGCCTGTCGATGATTGACACGTTGGGGATGGTGGCAGCCGCGCGCTCGCTGCCCGAGCAACTCGAAGCTGCCGCCGAGGAGGCGACGCGGACGTCCCTTCCCTCGGGGGAGGGGATCGATTCGGTCGTGGTGCTAGGGATGGGCGGCAGCGGCATCGCCGGCGATGTGGTCGCAGCGGTCGCTGCGCCGACCTGTCGGGTGCCGATCATCGTCAACAAGCACTACGAGTGCCCGGCGTTCGTGGGCCCCGGAACGCTCGTCATCGCGATCTCGTTCTCGGGCAACACCGAAGAGACCCTGGCAGCGACGCACCAGGCGGTCGGTTCGGGTGCTCGCCTTGTGACGATCAGCGCCGGCGGCCACCTGGAACGACTGGCTCACGAATGGGGTGCCACGTCCGTGCGACTCGACGCCTCGATCCCCATGCCACGTGCCGGGATCGGCGCCGTGACCGCCACACCACTGGTGGTGCTCGAGCAGATGGGTCTGCTCGACGGTGCCAGCGGCCAGATCGAAGCCGCGGTGACCCAGCTCAGGAGCCGCCGGACGGAGCTCGATTCCGACCTGACTCCGGTCACCTCGATCGCCAGGCGCATCGGCCGCACCCTTCCGATCGTGTACGGCGGCGGAGCGCTGGGCGAAGCCGCAGCATGGCGATGGAAAAGCCAGTTCAACGAAAACCCCAAGGTGGCATCGTTCGCCAACCGGATTCCCGAGCTGACCCACAACGAGGTCTGTGGTTGGGCCCAGCACGGTGACGTGACACGCCAGGTGTTCACACTCGTGACGCTGCGCCACGACCACGAGCACCCCCAGGTTGCACGCCGGTTCGACCTCGTCGCCGAGCTGTGCGACGAGGTCGTCGCCGACATCGTCGAGGTAAGAGCGAAGGGCGACGGTCCGCTCGCGCAGATCTTCGATCTGATCCACTTGGGCGACCTGGTCACGCTCCAGATGGCCTCCAACGAGTCGATCGATCCGGGTCCGGTCCCCGTCTTGGACGAGATCAAGCTGCGGCTGGCATCTGCACAGGGCTGACACCTGATTCGCCTGCTGCTACACGCGCTGGTGATTGACTGAGCGGCGGGGCCGGGTGAGGCTGTGCGGAATGTCACAGCTGTTGAGAACCGTTCGCCGGCGACCCGGTCGCTTCGCTGCCATTGCCGTCGTGGTGCTGGTAGCGGGCGTCGTTGTGGGAGTCGGCGTCGCCAACCGGGAGCTGATCGGCCTGGCCGTCGCGCCTGCTGAGGCGATCGACAGCGCGCTCCCTGTCGCCCGGCCGGTCGAAGCAGGAGATGGACAGGTTGTCTACAGGATCGACGCCGCCGAGTCGCTCGTCACCGTCACGGTCGAGGAGGAGCTCGCAGGAGTGACCCAGGAGGTCGACCTCACGACATCAGCAATCGCCGGTGAGGTCGCTGTCGGAGCGGTGGCGGACGACGTGGCCACGGCTGACCGTGCGCCGACGGTCGAAGTGGGGGAGGTGGTCGTCGACGTCGCCCAGCTCAGGAGCGACAACTCGCTGCGCGACAAGGTCCTGCGCCACGAGTACCTGGAATCGCATCGTCACCCACAGGTCCGCCTGAGCCGGAGCACCGTGGAACTCGGTGAGGTGGTTGCAGGCGCTGAGGACGAGCTCGAGGTGAGGGATGCCGAGCTCAGCGCCACGCTCGACGTGAAGGGCGTCGGCCATCCGGTCGCGTTCGACATCGATGCGACTCTGGACGGCGACGTGTTGCGAGGGGTTGCCACGGCGACGGTCTCGCTGGCCGAGCTGGGGGTGGGGCCGATCGTCAAGGCGGGCCTCGTGCGCACGTCGAACGAGGCGCGGATCGAGTTTGCTTTCGTCGCGCGTGACGCGTCGTCGTTCGAGGTGCCCGACGGACTGGCCGGCGAAAGCGACGTACGCTCCGGCGGCGATCCCGCATCGGGTGCACCGGTGTTCTCGGCCGATGTCCAACCGATCCTCGAGTCGAACTGTGCGAGCTGTCACGCCCCGGGCGAGGTGGGTTCGCCGATGTGGGAGCTCGCGGATGCGGGCGACGCAGCGGAGGTGGCGGACGGGCTGGCAGTGGTCACCGCTGCTCGTTACATGCCGCCATGGCCGGCCTCGGACGTCGGTGTGGAGCTGCGACACGTCCGCCGGCTCAGTGACGAGGACATCTCGACGATCGCCCGCTGGTCCGAAGCGGGTGCGCCGCTCGACGTCGAAACCGACTCGCCGGTCCGTGTCGACCCTGTGGGCAATGTGCAGTCGGTGAGGGTGGACCGGGAGCTGACGATTGGCGACGGGTACCAGGTGACTCCGGCCAACGTCGACGACTACCGATGCTTCGTCCTGGATCCGGAGTTGACCGAGCCGAAGGTCCTGCGGGGGTACGAGTTCGTGCCCGATCAGCTTCAGGTCGTTCACCACTCGATCGTCACGCGGGCCCGTCAGGCTGAGGTCCAGGGCCTGCGCGACAAGGACGCCGCGGATGAGGGACCGGGCTGGTCCTGCCTGGCGGGCATGGGTGTCGGCACGGGGGACAACGTCGCCGGCTGGGTGCCGGGGCAGCGGCCGGTGCGCTTCGGGGAGGGCGAGGGCTTCGACATGTACCCCGGTGACGTGCTCGTCGCCCAGATCCACTACCACTACGCCGACGACGTCGGGCCCGACAGGTCGGCGATGAAGCTCGAGCTCGACGCGCTGGAACTCGATTCGAGGCTCCTGCGAACCCGGACCCTGATCGCCCCGGTCGAGCTGCCCTGTCCCACCGGGACGACAGGTCCGCTTTGCGACCGCGGCGCAGCCCTGGCAGACGTCGCCCGGCGGTTCGGCCCGTTCGCCCCGGCGATCGCCGACGGGCTGCACTACAGGTGCGCCAGCACCCCGGAGTCGATCGCCTCGACGTTCGATGGCCGATCGGGCGCGACGACCTGCGACTTCTACGTGTACGAATCCGGTGACCTGATAGGCATGCTCGGCCACATGCACGAGATCGGTGCTGCGTACCGCTTGACGCTCAACCCCGGCAGCGACAGCGAGCAGGTGCTGTTGGACATACCCGTGTGGAACTTCGGCTGGCAGCTCGGCTACTCACCGGTCGAGCCCGTGCGTCTGGGGCTGGGTGATGTATTGCGGGTCACGTGCAAGTTCGATCGGGGTCTGCGCCACGAGGACGAGCCCGCCTGGATCGTCTTCGCCGAGGGCACGCGTGACGAGATGTGCTACACATCGCTGACCGTCCGTCCGGACCCCGACGACACGTCGATATCCGGGGTCGTCATCGACTGAGCGTCGATCGGCTCACCGGATGAGGTCGTTGGCACGGCGTCCGCGTTACCCTCTCGGTCTGCGAGGGCTGCAGTGAACCCGGCGTCAGACGACCCCAGCCCGACCACGATCCACTGACGCACTAGCGCGCCCCGACGACAGGAGTCGAGCGCGCAGGAGGAACACCCATGAGCTTCACCGACTTCAAGGTCGCGGACCTCTCCCTCGCTCCGCTCGGACGCAAGCAGATCCAGCTCGCCGAGCAGGAGATGCCGGGACTGATGGCCATCCGTGCCGAGTACACCGACTCGCAGCCTCTCGCCGGGGCCCGCATAACCGGGTCGCTCCACATGACTGTGCAGACGGCAGTCCTGATCGAGACCCTGACGGCCCTCGGCGCGCAGGTCCGCTGGTGCTCGTGCAACATCTTCTCCACCCAGGACGAGGCAGCGGCGGCTGTCGTCGTCGGACCCGAAGGATCGATCGACGACCCTCGTGGCGTCCCTGTCTACGCCTGGAAGGGGGAGACGCTCGAGGAGTACTGGTGGTGCACCGAGCAGGTCCTCGAGTGGCCGGCTGACGCGGACGGTCACACGGGCCCGAACATGATCCTTGACGACGGTGGTGACGCCACGCTGCTGGTCCACAAGGGAACCGAGTACGAGGCCGCCGGCACCGTCCCAGACACGGCCGAGTCGGATCCCGAGGAGTGGGGCGTGGTGCTCGCGACGTTGCGACGGACCCTGGTGGAGGATCCGCAGCGCTGGACGAAGATCGGTCAGGGCATCAAGGGCGTCACCGAGGAGACCACCACGGGCGTCCACCGGCTCTACCAGATGTTCGAAGCAGGCAACCTGCTATTCCCCGCCATCAACGTGAACGACTCGACCACCAAGTCCAAGTTCGACAACCTCTACGGCTGTCGTCATTCACTGGTCGACGGCATAAATCGTGCGACCGACGTGATGATCGGCGGCAAGACCGCCGTGGTCTGCGGCTACGGCGACGTGGGCAAGGGCTGCGCTCAGTCGCTGCGCGGACAGGGTGCCCGCGTGGTCGTCACCGAGATCGACCCGATCTGCGCCCTCCAGGCAGCGATGGAGGGATACCAGGTCGTCCGTCTCGAGGACGTCGTCGACTCGGCCGACATCTTCATCACCACCACGGGCAACAAGGACATCATCACCGCCGAGCACATGGCGCGCATGAAGCACAACGC
>CAYVDN010000075.1:0-12718 GCA_964450685.1 uncultured Microthrixaceae bacterium | reverse complement strand
ACCGATTCTGGTCACAACGCCACCGCATCCAACGAACCGGACCACCCCCAGCCCCACCACCACACACCTGACCGCCACCCACCCGACCAAACAGCCGACCAACCCCGGCCGCTCAACAGCCACGCCCACCGCCCCGGACCACCCGTGGGCGGCACCGGCGCGGAGAAACACAGGCAGGGCCGACGCCAGCGATGTCCCCTGCATGGGCGTGCACTACTCGCAACCGAGTTCGTCGCGGAACCTCTCGCTGTGGCTGTCGAACCAGGCTGCACGTCGGTCGTAGCGATCCTGGCCACCCATGACACGCCACATCTCGACGAACGCCAACTCGCCCCGCTCGACCCTGCGGCGGACGAAATCCCCGCCGTCCGACATGCGCAAAGAGGTGAGCTCCAACAGCTCTGAGCGTTCCGTGGCACTCAGCCCGTAGGCCTCCGCCACTACCCGAAGGCGGGCGAATGGGTTCAGTCCCCCGCGCCCTGTCCGGATCGCGTCCTCGGGCGCGTCGAGTGGGACGCACATCGTCGCCATGGCCGACAGGTCCCACAATGGCCGCCCCGGCGCCGCGAACTCGAAGTCCAGCATCGCTACGGCCGCTCCATCGCGGAAGACGACGTTCTCGGGGCACAGATCGTTGTGACAGAGCACCGAGTCGTCGCCCGGAGCCGGATCGGCAAGCTCGAGGTTCCAGGTCGCGCCAACTGCTGGCACGAATGAGCGGACGGCTTGGTGGTACGCGCGCAGCAAGTGAGCGACGGAGGCGAGCGCCTCTTCGGTCTGCGACCAGGTCGGGAACGGCGGGATCGGCACATCGCCCGGAATGAAGCCGAGGCGTTCCCGGCTCTGTCCCGCCCGACCCTGTCCCACCCCATCCTGGCCCACCCAGCCGAGCACCTCCGGAGCAGCGGTGAATCCGGTCGAGCGGAGATGGCCGAGCAACTCGTGGATCGAACGGCTGTGTTCCGAAGCTGGTCGGTGAACCTCGTCGCCGACCCGTATCACTGCACCAGCGTTGCCGACACCACCACGGAGAACCTCGACCGGCTCACTCATGTTGTCAGCCGCGACGTGCAGGGATCGGGAGATCAGCGACACCGCTTCTCTGTAGGGGCATCGATGCCGACCGTAGCTGTGGTCAGTCCGTCAGGTGACGACTGTGATCGACGCTGTGAGGCCCGACTCTACGTCGCCCGTGACGGTGAGCAACTGCTGGGAAAACCCGTCGCTGAAGATGCCGTCACGGCTGTTGGAGGTGTCATTACGGAGCGCGTCGGTGTATCCGGCCTCGGTGAACAGCTGGTTCACCAGCTCGTCGTCCATCGCCATCTGGCTGGTCAGCAGCTTGTCGGAGAACGAGTCGTCGGCGTAGACCTCGAAATGGATGTGGAACGCCCGCCCCTGATAGCGGCCGGGCAGGATCGTGCTGAACTCGAGGTTGCCCTCGCTGTCAGCGACCTGGACTCCTCTGAGCCACTGGTGGGCGGTGAAGTCACCACCGATCATCTGGGAGTTGTAGGCGGAGTACTCGCCCTCCTTGTTGCAGTGCCACACGTACACCGCTGCGCCCGGCATCGGAGCGCACTGGGAATCCTGCACGTTGACCTTGAGAGCGAATGGGACCCCCTCCTGCGTGTCGCTCCCGTCGAGGTCGGAACGGATGTCGGCGCGGATGATCCCGTCGTCGTCGAGCACGTTCGCTTCGCTACCGTTGCCGTCATCGTTGGTGCCATCGGCAGGGAAGGGCCCGCCGGTCTCCGGTGGGGTCGCGGTGCAGTCCCCGTCCGCGGTCGTGGAGCTGCTGTCCGAGGACGAGCTGGAGGCGGCAGAGGACGTCGAGGATGCCGAGCTGCTCTCGCCGGAACACGCTGCGATCGTGACCAGTCCGGCCCCAGCACCGAGCAGACCGAGTGCTCGCAGCGACGCTCGACGACTCGTCAGGCGTCCGCTCCCGGGCGCGTCGACGAGCCCGTCTTCACGCCCGGACGCGTGCTCCCAACTGTTCGTGGATTCTTCCATGCGTGAACCATTGCATGGCTGGCTGGGAAGTTGCTGAGCAACAGCCTGTGAGGAGACGCAGCATCTCTGAGTGACGGCAGGTTGATCCCGCTGGGCCGGCGCCCGACGATGATCAGCGAGTTCGCGGCTTGGCGCGCTGGCCGGAGGCGAACGCGGCCTGTCCACCAGCCATGTTCTCCACCGTCATCGCCTTTGTCAGGAAGAGGTTGCCGATCGCCTGGAGCTGCTGGGGGGTCAGGTCGCGCGCCGCCCACACCGTGCGCAGCGACGCCTGCACGGCCTCGGGCGAGTTGGATGCGATGACCTCGGCCAGGGCAAGAGCTGCCCCGAGCAGCTCCTCCTCGGGGACGACCTCACTGACGAGACCGAGACGGAGAGCGGTGGCGGCGCTGATGCGCTCCGACGCGCCGGTGAGCGTCATGCGCATCAGGTCACCGAACGGCATCCTCGGCATCATCAGCACCGGCTCGAACACGGCGGGCATGCCGTAGGTCACGTGCGGATCGAAGAACGAGGCGTTCTCGGCAGCGATTATCACGTCGCACTCGCCGAGCAGGTAGAACGCACCGCCACAGGCCAAGCCGTTGACAGCGGCGATCACCGGCTTCCACAGTTCCTGGCTACGGGGACCGAGGTACTTGCCCGGATCCTCGTAGGTGTACGGGTCGAAGAAGAAGTCCTCCTCCGTGGTCGGTATCCCCTCACGGTCGATACCCGTGCAGAACGCCTTCTCCCCCGCAGCGGTCAGCACCACCGCCCGTATGTCGTCATCGACCCTTATGGCCTGCCAGACCGAACTGAGCTCTCGCAGCATCGTGTCGTTGAACGAATTGTGACGGTCTGGACGGTTCAGCGTGACAACAGCGACGTGATCGCGTGCTTCGTAGGTGAGGGTTTCGAGGTCCACTTGTGCACTCCTGGCTTCGGGCCGCGGGAACGATAATCCCCGGTACGGGACCGAGTCGCCGGGGCAAGCGCTCAGCGCCCGACCGAGCCAACCACCTGCTGCCAGCCACCCGCTCCATCCGGCCTGAACACGACGTAGCCGCTTCCGAGGAAACCAGACACGACGAGACGACCATCGTCGAGAACCGTGATGTTGTCCGCGTAGGGCAAGGGAGAGCGTCCGACCAGGGTTGCCACACCGGTCATCGGGTCGACCGCCCAGACAGCCGGGTCGACACCCTGGGCGATGTAGACGGTGCCGTCAGCGCCCACGTCCACCCCGACAGCGAACGCGATCCCCAGGGCGACCCCGCCGACGGTCAACGGAATGGTGGTGAGCTCACCAGTCGTCACGTCGACTACCGCCAGTCCACCTGTGTTTCCCAGTAGGCCGGCGGCGCCGCCGGTCGGCACGTAGAGGCGCCCGTCCGGCCCGAACCCGAACCCGTTGAGTACGGGCAGATCGTCAGCGATCACCTCGGTGGGGCTGCCGTCGAGCGGTACACGTATCAGCTCGTCGTGGTCGTCGGTGCCGAACCCGACGACGACCGCGTCCCCACCTGGTTCCAACGCGATCGGGTTCACTCCGCGACCCACCCTCGCCAGCACTTCGCTGTGACCGTCCCGCGACAGGCGCACGACGGTCCCCGGACCCGCACAGGTCGCCAACAACGAACCGTCGGGTGCGACGACGACGTCGTCGGTGTCGCACAAACCGCCGTGACGCTCGTCGATCGTTCCGGTGTCCGGGTCGAACCGCAGCAGCTGATGTCCGACGTAGTCCGCGGCCCAGACCGCCGGGCCGGAATCCGTCTGCTCCTCGGCCATGCCGTTCAGACCGACCGGAGCCACCTGTGGTACGGATCCGTCCGGACCGACCGACGGCACCGTGCACGACGGGGCGGCCCCCACGATGGCGACGAGGGCCACCATCCCAACCGCCACGGGACGCAGCGCGCTGCGTCCGATCGACTTCCCCCACCCCGAGCTGATCCTCATGTGATCAATGTGCCACAGAACGCTGCCACAGAACGGTGCCACAGGACCTGCAGACGGCTCGCGATGTCGCTCCATCTCACCCTGATGCGATGATTCGGACGATGTTCCAACAGTGATTCGAGACAGCGGGAGACGCCCGTGAGGTTCGTCGATCGAGGTGACGCAGGCCGGCAGTTGGCTGCCATGGTGACCGACCTGGGTCTGGACGACCCGGTCGTCCTGGCCCTGCCACGAGGTGGAGTGCCTGTCGCCGTGGAGGTCGCAGGCGCACTCGGGGCACCACTCGACGTCTTCGTCACACGCAAGGTCGGCGCTCCGCATCACGAGGAGTTGGCCATCGGCGCAGTCGCCGAGGGAGGAGAAGGCGTGGTCGACCACCAGGCCCTGGAATATCTGGGCGTCTCACCCGTGGAGTACGAACGGCTCAGATCAGCGCAGCTCATCGAGGTCGAACGTCGTGTACGGCGCTACCGCGGCGAGCGACCGCTTCCCGACCTGGCGGGCCGCGACGTGGTCCTGGTCGACGACGGTCTCGCCACCGGCGCGACCGCAGAAGCGGCACTGCGGGCGCTGCGACACCTGTCGCCGGCTCGGCTGGTGCTGGGCGTACCGGTGTGTTCGGGAGCCGGCGTCGAGCGGGTCGCGGGACTTGTCGACGAAGTGGTCTGCGTGATGACACCGCCCGCGTTCAGTGCGGTCGGAGCCTGGTACGAGAACTTCGACCAGACCACCGACGAAGAGGTCGAGTCGATGCTGACGATCAGCCGTCGCCGATCAACACCCCCGGATTGAGGATCCCCGACGGGTCCAGCGCCGCCTTGGCGGCGCGCAGAGCCACCGCGAACGGCTCGGGTCGCTGGCGGTCGTAGCCCGGGCGATGGTCGCGTCCGACGGCGTGGTGATGTGTGATCGTCGCCCGGTGGCGATGCAGCACCTCCATCGATGCCCCTTTGATCTCGTCCCACATCGCCAACTCGGCTCCTCGCCGTCCGACAGCGATCACGGTGAAGTAGGGCGCGGCTCCATCGGGGTAGACGTGGGTGAACCGGCAGTTGATCAATCCCGGCGATCCGGTGATGCTTGCCACGGCCGCGCCGACGTCGGCGACGACGTCGTGGTAGAGCGCATCGACCCGGTCCCAGGTGGTGGCGGTCTCGAACGTCTCGACGACTGCGCTCATGCGGGCCAGTGCATCTCGCATATAGGGCATGCGCAGGAACGAAGACCGCCACGCATCCGCGGTCGCGTCGCGGCCGCCGCTCGTCGACCCGCGCTCGGCGATGACCCCACCGTGGGAGCGCGCGATCTCCACCAGCTGCTCCATGTCGTGGTCAACGGGTGCGTGTGCCGACTCGGCCCCGAGGACGAGCACCCATGACCCATCCGCCGAAGCCCCCGACAACCCTGCTTCTCCGGGGTCCAACAAGCGACAGTTGGCAGGCTCTACACCCGACTGGGCGATGGCCCGTACCGCCTCCATCGCAGATCCTGCGTCGGCGAACGTGACAGAGGCCGAGCGCCTGTGTTCCGGTCGGAGCTGGACCCGCATCCAGGCTTCGGTGATGACGCCGAGCGTTCCCTCCGATCCGAGCATCATCCGGTCGGGCGACGGACCCGCTCCCGAACCGGGCAGCCGCCACGACTCGCTGATCCCGATCGGTGTCACCGCCCGGACCGACTCGACGAAGTCGTCGATGTGGGTGTGCAACGTCGCGTAGTGGCCGCCGGCGCGGGTGGCTATCCAGCCGCCCAGGCTCGAGAACTCGAAGCTCTGCGGGAAGTGCCGCAGCGTGAAGCCGTGGGGTCGGAGCTGGTCCTCGATGACCGGACCCAGTGCACCGCCCTGGATCCTCGCCGCACGACTGGTCGGGTCGATCTCGAGGACGCGGTCGAGCCGGCTCAGATCGAGCGACACCCACGGCGTTTCCCCTCGGTACTCGACCCCGCCCACCACCGAACTGCCACCGCCATAGGGAACGACCACGACACCCGCCGAGCTCGCCCAGTCGAGTACCGACACCACGTCGGTCTCGTCGCCAGGCAGGGCGACCAGATCGGGAGGGTTCGCCAAGTCACCGGCGAGAGCTCTGACCACATCGCGGTATGCCTTGCCGAATGCGTGGCCCGCACGGTCACCCGGGTCATCCGACAGAACCCGCTCGAGCGCAGCAGGCGCGTCGAGACGACTCGGCCGCAACCCGAGATCCGTGATCCTGGGCGCCGGAAGCGGTGTCTCGGGCAGCCCGGGCAGCAGCGCCGCGTACGAGGCGCATTCCTCGTCCGTCAGAGCGGAATCCTCCCAACCCCAGCCCCACCAGGATCTGATCCGGGTCCCCATCAGACACCTCCGTTCTGAACGTGACAGTAGGGGCGCAGCGCTGCGGTGACCTTCTATTCTCTCGGCCACCACCGACGAGCGGAGCAGAGATGACGACCACTTCCATCACCGGCGTGACCGCACTAGTCACAGGAGGGGGCAGCGGCATCGGGCTCGGTAGCGCCACCCGGCTGGCAGCAGACGGTGCCCACGTCACCATCTGCGGGCGAACCGAGGACAAGCTCATTTCCGCGGTCGAGGCGATCGCCCCGCAGCTGGGCGAAGGAGGCTCCATACGCCAAATCGTCGCCGACGTCACCGACGAGGAGCAGATCACAGCAGCGGTCGCGTTCGCGTCGGAGCCGACCGGCGGCCTCGGGATCCTCTTCGCCAACGCAGGTGGGTCGTTCCACATGGGAGCCTTTCCCGACGCAGACGCCGATGCGTTACGGGCGACGGTCGACGTGAACCTGATCGGCACGATGCTGACGATCAAGGCGGCGGTTCCTGCGATGAAGGCAAACGGCGGTGGCTCGATCGTTGGCATGTCGTCGGGCGCCGGAGCGTTCCCACACCGCTACCTCTGGGCCTACGGGGCCTCGAAGGCAGGCGTCGACATGCTGTGCAAGTCGGCTGCCGAGGAGCTCGGCGCGGACGGGATCAGGGTCAACAGCGTGCAGCCCGGCATCGTCGATGACGAGCTGATGGCATTCATCACCGCCGGCGGCCCGCTGCTCGACGACTACCTCGAGGGCATGCCGTTGGCACGGGTCGGCACCGTCGACGACATCGCCCAGGCCGTCCGCTTCCTGGCAGGTCCGGAATCGTCGTGGATCACCGGGGCGAACCTGCCGATCGACGGTGGCCATCACCTGCGCGCCGGTGCCAACTACGGACTCCTGTTCGAGTGATCTGACTACACCGCTCGGCGAGGATCGGGACCTTCGCCACTTTGCTCGCGTCCCATCCGGCCCCAGACTCGTCAGGGATGAGCGGCGACACGATGGACGATCACATCGACGCGGTTGATGCCTTCACCCTGACCCTCGAACGCGACCCGCTCCTTCGGGCGACGTTCGTGGCGATGGCGACCTTTGACCGCCGACCGGATTGGGACGTGCTCGTCGACCGGGTGGATCGGGCCACGCGACTCGTCCCACGCTTCCGTCAGAAGCTGATCTCCAGCCCGTTCGGCCTCACCCCGCCACGCTGGGTCGTCGACGCCGACTTCGACATCTCGTTGCACCTGAGGCGGATCCGGGTCCACGAAGGCGGCACGCTGACCGATGTGGTCGACATCGCCCGTGCTGTCGGGTTGGCCGCGTTCGACCACGACCGACCCCTCTGGGAGTTCCTCCTGGTCGAGGGCCTTCCCGAGGGACGAGCTGCGCTCGTCATGAAGCTCCACCACGCGCTGACCGACGGCGTGGGCGGTATCGAGATCGCCGCGCACGTCGTCGACCTGACCCGCGAACCCGCCTCGACGGGTCCCATGCCAACCGCACCCGAGCCCTCTCCCCACGGGCTCGTGGACCTGGTCACCGACACCGCCGACTACCACCTGAGACGGCTCGGGGCAGCAGGCTCGGATATCCGCCGGTCGCTGCCGGGACTGGTGCGTGACGGCCTTGTCCACCCGATACGTGCGGCCACCGACGTGAGCACGACGGCCGCCGCGATCGCCCGCTTCGTGCGGCCTGTCACCAGGACCAGGTCCCCGATCATGACCGGCCGCCGACCCCTGCGGGACTTCCGCTACTTCGACATCCCGCTCGACGACCTCTCCGGCGCCGCCCACCGCCTCGGAGGATCGCTCAACGACGGATTCCTCAGCGGGGTTGCCGGCGGGATGCGGCGCTACCACCAGCGCCACCTCGCCGCGGTCGACCATCTGCTCGTGACTATGCCGATCAACGTCCGCTCCGAGGACGACGCCATGGGCGGTAACCGGATCACGGTCGAGCGGTTCGACCTACCCGTCGGCATCACCGATCCCGCCCGCAGGATCGAGCTGATCGCGGCGACATCACGGTCGATCCGCCAGGACCCCGCCATTCCCTACTCGGGGCTGATCGCAGGGGTCATGAACCTTCTGCCGGTTGATGTGACCGCGGGCATGTTCAAGCACGTCGACATGCTCCTCAGCAATGTTCCCGGATTCCCCGAACCCGTCTACGTGGGTGGGGCACGCCTCGAGTCGTTCCACGTCTTCGGGGCCACGATCGGCTCCGCGCTCAACGTCACTCTCCTGTCGTACGCCGACACATGCCACATCGGCATCAGCAGCGACTCGGGAGCGGTGACCGACCCCGACGTGCTGCTCGAGTGCATGACCGCCGGGTTCGCTGAACTCGTCGCTGCAGGCAGCACCACGACCCCACCTGCCCAGGGAGGTACGGCTACTGCTCCGGCGGCTGGAGAACGGCCGGCGACTTGAACGAGATCGTGAACTGGACCGCTGCCAGCAGCAGGGCGGCAACGACAGCTGCCCACGCCGAGACGGCTACCGCGACACCTGCCACGAACAGGAACAACACGCCTCCTGCGAACCAGAGGCCCCGCACCGTTGATCGGCTCATCGGGCCGCAGGCTAGTTGAGCAGCTCCCGTGCCCGGTCGAAGACTGCGTCCAACATCGGTTCGGTCAACCGGCCGGTGAACGTGTTCTGCTGGCTCACGTGGTATGAGCCGATGAGCACCTGCCCGCGAGGGGCGACGGCCTCGACGCCGTGGCCGAACTTCGGTCTCCGCTCGAATCCCAACAGCAGTGCCGCTTCACCCCAACCGAACGCCCCGAGTGCGACCACGACCCGAACCCCGGCGAGCAGGTCCAGCTCCCGTTCGATGAACGGCCGACAGGCGTCGCGTTCGACCGTCGTCGGCTTGTTCGCCGGTGGCGCGCACTTGACCGGTGAGGTGATCCAGGCGCCGCTCAGCTCGAGGCCATCGGAGCGGTCGACCGACGTCGGCTGGTTCGCGAATCCTGCGCGGTGCAGAGCCGCGTAGAGCCAGTCCCCGGATCTGTCTCCGGTGAACATCCGCCCGGTCCGGTTCGCACCGTGCGCCGCTGGTGCCAGACCGACGATCAACAACGAGGCATCCGGATCGCCGAAGCCTGGAACCGGGCGACCCCAGTACTCCTGGTCTCTGAACGCAGCCCGCTTCTCCCTCGCCACCTGCTCACGCCAGGCCACCAGGCGAGGGCACCGGCGACACTCGACGATCTCCCCGCGGAGCATCTCGAGTCCCTCGGCATTCCGGGCATCCGGCACGACGGCGAGCATACGACCCCGGGTCCTGACCGTAGGATCCGGCCCATGGCACGACGAGCCACGCCCGAGCCGACCCTGGTCCTGCTGGTCCGACACGGCCAGACGTCCACCACGGGCCAGGTCCTGCCCGGAAGGGCCAAGGGCCTGCACCTCTCCGAGGTCGGCCGGTCCCAGGCCGAAGCAGCCGCGGCGCGCATCGCCGGACTGTCCGAGGTCCACGCGGTGTACGCGTCCCCACTCGAGCGCACCCGAGAGACGGCTGCTCCGATCGCCAAGGCGGTCGGGCTACCGGTCAAGGCCGCGAAAGGCCTGATCGAATGCGACTTCGGCGACTGGACCGGCAAGAAGCTCTCCGCTCTCCGTCGTCGCCCGGAGTGGGCCACCGTCCAGCAACGTCCGTCGGTGTTCCGCTTCCCCGGCGGCGAGTCCTTCGCCGAGATGCAGCTGCGGATCTGGAACCAGCTCGAGGCGATCGTCGCAGACCATCCCGGCGGGACCATCGTTGCAGCATCCCACGCGGACCCGATCAAAGCAGCGGTCGCAATGGCGGCAGGCATCCACCTGGACCTGTTCCAGCGCATCGTCATCTCACCGTGTTCGATCACGCCGCTGCTGTTCACAGCCGGAGGACCTGTCGTGCTGGCGGTCAACTCGACGGGTGACGACCTGCGGACCCTCGCTCCCTCCTAGATTGGAACCACACCCAGAACGGGGAATGCGTGGAGTACCAGTACGACTTCGACCATCTCGATTCCTTCATTCCCGGGGCCGTCGGTGAGCCAGGTCGCCGCGTCTTTTACCTGCAGGCGCGAGTGGGCGGCCAGGTGGTCGCCCTGCGCTGCGAGAAGGAGCAGGTGGGAATGCTGGGGCGATACCTGGCCCAGCTGGTCGCTGCGATGGGGGCTCCCGAGCCCGAGCGTGACATCGCCGGGCTGATCGAGCCGGTCGACCCGGCATGGACGGTGGGCACCATCTCGGTCGGGATCGACGAGGCGAACAACAGCATCCAGATCACCGCCGAGGAGCTCGTTCCCGAGGAGATCGAAATCCTCCTCGACGACCCGACCGAGGACGACATCGACGATCTGCTCGACTCGTCATTGGAAGGCACCCAGGCGAGGTTCACGATCAGGGCAGAACAGGCCGCTGCGTTCGTCGAGGCCGCCGAGGAGCTGATGTCGGCCGGCAGACCGCCCTGCCGGCTGTGCGGCCGGCCGATCGGCCCCGAAGGCCACGCCTGCCCACGCTGGAACTGACCGCACACGATGAGCGAACCCTTCGCCTACCGGGCATCGGTGGGCCCCGGCGACCCGGCGATGTGCGATCTGCTGATGGCCGGCGGGATCGAGGTTCTCGGACTGATGCCGTGGTCCAGCAACGGCACCTACCTCGTGACGGTGACCGACGGCGACGAGCACGCCCCTGCTGTCTACAAGCCCGAACGGGGCGAGCGGCCGCTCTGGGACTTCCCCGGCGGGCTCTGGCGGCGTGAGGTGGCAGCGTTCGAGCTGTCCTGCACCATGGGGTTCGACGTCGTGCCACCGACGGTCGCTCGGTCCGAGGCGTCCGCGCCGCTGGGCCGGGGCTCGCTCCAGGCGTTCGTTCCTGCCCGCTTCGACGAGCACTACTTCACGATGCGCGACGACCCGGACCTGGCCGACCAGCTGCGACGGTTGTGCACCTTC
Source organism: uncultured Microthrixaceae bacterium (assembly GCA_964450685.1). Lineage (GTDB taxonomy): Bacteria > Actinomycetota > Acidimicrobiia > Acidimicrobiales > Microtrichaceae > JBAOHV01. The sequence continues at coordinate 1,485 of CAYVDN010000075.1, read as the reverse complement.
GACCTGGTGGCCAACTCGACGGACCGAAAAGGCGGGCACTGCCTGGTTGACGAGGACGGTCACGTCTGGGCGATCGACAACGGTCTGAGCTTCCACGAGGAGTTCAAGGTCCGCACGGTCATCTGGGACTACGCGGGTGAACCGATCGGATCCGACATGACACAGGCCCTTGGTCGACTTCTCGACGAGCCGCTGCCGGACCCGCTGAGGTCGCTGCTGAGCACGGCCGAGTGCGACGCGCTGCTCGAACGGGCGCGCCGCCTGCTGACCGCAGGGGTGTTCCCCCACGACGAGACCGGCCGCCGCTACCCGTGGCCGCTCGTCTGACCGGGCACCGGGACGCGACGTACCCCCGGCCGTGGCCGGGGGTACGTCGAAGAGTTGGATCGAGCTGGTCGGCTCAGCGAGCCTGCAGCGCCTCGATCAGCTTGGGCAGCACCTTGTGGACGTCGCCCACGATGCCCAGATCGGCGACCGAGAAGATCGGGGCCTCAGGGTCCTTGTTGATGGCGATGATGTTCTTGGAGCCCTTCATGCCGACCAGGTGCTGAGTGGCACCCGAGATACCTGCGGCGATGTAAACGGTCGGCTTGACGACCTTGCCGGTCTGGCCAACCTGGTAGGAGTAGGGAACCCATCCGGCGTCGACGATCGCACGTGACGCACCGGGAGCTGCCTGAAGCAGCTTGGCCAGGTCCTCGACCAGGCCGTAGCTGTCCTTCTCACCCAGGCCACGGCCGCCGGCGACGACGATCGATGCGTCGTCCAGGCTGGGACCGGTCTTCTCCTCGACGAATCGGTTGGTGATCGTCGGGGCACCCGTCGCACCCAGGTCCGGCACGGTCAGGTCCTCGACCGCCGCTGCGCCGCCGCCGGTCTCCTCGGCAGCGAACGACTTCGGGCGGACCAGGAAGATGCCGACCTTGTCGGTGGTGAACTTGGTGACCACGTCGGTGGTCCCACCGAAGATCGGCTCGACACCGGCGAGCGAACCGTCGCGCTCGACGAGGTCGACCACGTTGGTGATGACCGGCGCATCCAGCTTGACCGACAGGCGGCCGGCCACGTCGCGGCCGTCGTAGCTGGTGGCGAGCAGCACGGCGTCAGGGCCGTTGCCTGCCTGCACGGCTGCAGCGATCGCCGCGGCCACGGGGGCTCCGAGCAGCTTGCCGTCGACGCCGGGCACGTTGAGCACCTTGGTCGCACCGTTGGCACCAGCGGCACCGGCGAGCGCTGCGCCGGCGGCACTGACGACCTCGACGGTGTCGGCCAAGGTGCGGGCCTTGGCCAGCAGCTCGAGGGTCGTGTTCGAGACGGTGTCACCGGCGACCTCGCCGAACACCCAGATCTTGGAAACAGTCATGTCGTTCTCTCTTCGTCCTCGGGAGAGCGGCTCAGATGACCAAGAGATCGTCGAGGAACTCTACGAACTTGGCGAAACCTTCGCCGACGTCCTCGATGATCGTGCCTCCCACGCGGGCCTCG
>CAYVDN010000074.1:0-12815 GCA_964450685.1 uncultured Microthrixaceae bacterium | reverse complement strand
CAAGGGCTCGCCTCGGTCTGGACGACCGGTTCACGTTCCTGTTCTCGTTCGACTTCCTCTCGGTCGTCGAACGCAAGAACCCGCTCGGACTGCTCGACGCGTACCGGCGCGCCTTCGCACCCGACGAAGGCACCCGCCTGATCCTCAAGTCGATCAACGGCGACGTGTTCCCACGTGAGAAGGAACGGGTGGCGTCAGCCGTGGCCGAGCACCCCGATGTCGAGCTCTGGGACCGGATGCTGCCGGCAGCGGATCGATTGGCGTTGGTCGCGGCAGCGGACTGCTATGTGTCGCTGCACCGCGCCGAGGGCCTCGGTCTGACGATGGCCGAGGCGATGGCGGTCGGCACACCAGTCGTGGCAACTGCCTACTCGGGGAACATGGATTTCATGGATGAAAGCAGCGCTCTGCTCATTCCCTACGAACTCATCGAGGTCGGGCCGGGACATCACTATCCCGCCCATGGCCACTGGGCGAACCCTGACTTGGACGCGGCGGCCGAGCGGATGCGCTCGGTCCGTACCGATGGGTCGCTGCGCTCCCGGCTGGTCGCAGCGGGCAGCCGGGCGATCGAGCCGTTCGGCTACGAGCAGGTGGGTCGGATCGCAAGGGATCGGCTGGTCAGCGCGTGGCGAGACCGCTGAGCGGCGTCGCTCGACGGACCTGACAAGTCAGAGCCGGTAGAAGACCGGCATCAGCCACTCGAAATGGGGATTGACGAACGGCTCGCGGAGATCGCCCTTGAGTCCCCAGCGTTCCATGAGCCATTCCTCGTCCTCAGTGGGGTGAAGCGATCCCCGTGACGCGGACTCCGGATGCTCCAGCACAGCGTGCGGTGTGTAGACGACGCGGTAGCCGAGCTCGCTGATCCGCAGCCCGAAGTCCACGTCGTTGTAGGCAACACGGAGACGTTCCTCCATGCCGGCGACGGCGCGCAGCACCGAGGTCCGCAGCATCACACAAGCAGCTGTGACCGACGAGCAGTTCCGCACGAACTGGTCCAGGCCCATGTAGCCGCCCAGATCGATGTTGTAGGCGAGCCCTGCCATTCCCATGACGATCCCCTCGTGCTGGGGACGTCCGTCGCGCTGGTCCTCGGGGAACATCAACCTGGCGCCGACAAGTCCGACCTCAGGCCGCTGCGCCTGCTCCATCATCCTGATGAGCCAGTCGTTGTTCCGGGCGAGGGCATCGTTGTTGAGGATCAGCAACAGGTCGCCTCGCGCATGCAGAGCGCCAAGGTCGATCTGGCGGGCGAAGGAGAACTCGTGCGGATAGCGCACCACCTGATGTCCCTGGGTGATCAGGTGGTCCAGGTAGGTGAGCGTGTCGGGGTCGCTCGAGTGGTTGTCGACGATCAGCAGCTCGTAGCGGACTCCGCCAGTTGCGCACTCCAGACGTTCCACGCATGCCCTGAGCAGATCCACTCGGTCGCGGGTTGGGATCATGATCGTCAGCAGCTGCTCCGTGTCGACCGAGTAGCGCACCACGTGGGTGGTGTCCGCCGCGCCGTCCTCAACTACACCGGGTACGAAACGCCTCTCCAGTGCGTCGACCAGGGCTTGGTGACCTGCGTGGTGGGCCTTGGGTTTGGAGCCCGTGTCGAGCGCCGTCGATCCCTCGACCATGCGCCACGAGTAGAGAGGCTTCGAGATGTGCCCGACCCTCCGCGCCTGCTCGGTCAGCCGCAGGACCAGGTCGAAGTCCTGGGCCCCGTCGAATCCCGAGCGGAAACCACCGACCTGATCCATGAGCGTGCGCCGGATGCACAGCAGGTGGCACACGTAGTTGACGCCGTCGAGCAGATCAGGGGACCAGTCGGGCTTGAAGAACGGCATGACCAAGCGGCCGTCGAGGCCGATCTTGTCCTCGTCGGAGTACCAGATGTCGTAGTCGGGGCAGCGGGTCACGTATGCCGCCACCCAGGCCAGCGCATCGGGTTTGAGGACGTCGTCGTGGTCCAGCAGCACGACCCAGTCGTTGCGCGACATGGCGAAGGCATCGTTGGTGGCCAGCGCGATGCCTTGGTTCCACTGGTTCTCGGCGACCCGTACGCGGTCGTCCGAAGCGGCTGCCTGCCGCAGCACGTCGAGGTGAGCCGATTCGGTCGACCCGTCGTCGACTATGCAGAGCTCCCAGTTCTGGTGGGTCTGGGCGAGCACCGAGTCGATGCACTCCTCGAGCAGCTCAGGGTCGGTGTTCCACGTGGGCACCAGGATGCTGAAGCCGACCTGATCCGCGCCGGGAGTCGTAGGAGGTTCGATCGCCGGCCCCGCCGCCAGATGGGTCCGGGAGAAGACCCGATAGCGCTGGTCGGCGTCCATCGTGCTCTGCAGGTTGATGCTGTCGTCTCGTGACAGCAGCCGAAGTGGGACCATCGTCTGCTCGAGCTCGGCAACGCGAGGGTCTGCGGCGGCCAGGGTGCCACCCGTATCGGTTTCGAGATACTCGTCGGTGGTGTATGCCGGTGTGAGGCCATCTGCAACTGGACCCGGTCCCGCGGAACCGGCGGCGCAGAGCCCCAGAGCCTCCAGGGCATCGCTGAGCTGAGCTCGCGTGACCAGCGGGTCGGTCCCCGCCGCCAGCTCGCGCAGAGCCTCTCGAACGTCGGTGGCGAACCTCTCGTCGTCGCGCAGGCGCAGCAGCAGCTCGATCTGCTCCGCGGGATCGTCGCAGCGGAGTTCCTTGGCCGCGTCAGGCAGCTCAGTTCCACCCAGCGCGGTGGTCGAGGCCACGAAGGGCACGCCAGCCGCCACTAGCTCTGCCCGGCGTGCCGTTGTGGCGACACCGTGGGTGCGAACGTCGAGCACGCCCGCCGCGCTGCAGATGACATCCCGGGCGTCGCGGCGCGACACGATGTCGAACCCGGCGGAGAAACCGTGGCGCAGCAGCGGCACCGTGTCCTCGCCGACGATCGCCAGCCGGGCTCCTGGCATCGTGTCGTCGTCTAGCAAGCGACGTGCGATCGTCTCGTCAGGGGTTGCGAACTCATCACTGAAACGACCAGCAAGGACCAGCCGCCGTGACCCGGTGCCGTCGGCTGATCCCCCGGTTGCCGGAGCCGTTGGTGCGACGACCTGGACCAGTGTGTCGGCGGCTCGGTCGCCGAGCAGCGAGGCGACAGAAGCGGCAGTGTGGGCCGCGTTGCACAGCACTGCGTCGGCCCTCTCGAGGAGACGGCGCTCGAACTCCTTGACATGGTCGATCTCGGTCGCCAGCCCGTCCACCTCGGTCGGGCGGAGTGCGTCGGCTCCGGTTATCAGTTCGTCGGAGCGCAGGTGGTCGAGGTCGACGACCAGCGGGCCGTCGAGTGACTCGAGGGTGCCCAGAACAGCCTCGGTGGGGCAGCTGTCGGTGAGGTACCAGCACCGGGTGGTCGACGCCAGACGCCCCAGGGCAGCGGAGACCGGCACTCGTCTACCGGCAACGACCTCGACACCCGCTGCTGCGAGCGTCCGAGGTGCGCCGCCGGGAAGGTGCGGTTCGGCGGGAACCACGCGCACCGTCAGACCGAGCGCGACCAGATCGAGCAGCCTGCGGAACACCTGGCGGTCGCGGGGGTCGGAGGAGTTGGGTCCCGGCACCGAGCGGTGCACCACGGTGATGTCGGCGGTGGGGGAGGTCGAGTCGTTCATCCGTCGGGTGGGCCGTCATCCGGGGAGCGCTCGGCGGCAGCTACCATGCGGCGCGTGCAACGGTACCACCGCCCGATCAACCGGCCGCCGACCCGTTTCGACGTCCCGGAGCAGTCACGATGAGCGTCATCGACGCCCGTGTAGCCGGGCCTGACGAGACCGCATCGGCAGACGAGTTGCGGGAGCTACGCCTCCGCGTGGCCGCGCAGGAGCGACTGATCGCTGCGATGATCGACGAGAACGAGCAGATCCACCAGCTGCGTCGCAGCACACACGCAGTCGCAAGGATCTACGACCGGTACCACCGCTCACCGCTGTTCGCGGCGGGGCTGAAGGTGTGGCGCAAGCTCCGTTCGGTGATGCCCGGTATGGCCCCGACCGGAGGGCCGGACTGAGGCCAGAGCCTCTGAACGAGAGGGCCCCTACCTCTGGGTAGGCTGGGCCCATGTCGCTCAGGTTCGTCATCATCGGTGGTGGACCCGCCGGCACTCAGGCCGCCACCTACGCGGCCCGTTTGGGCGCCCGGGTCACGCTGATAGAGCGTGACGTGGTCGGCGGAGCTGCACATCTGTGGGACTGCGTCCCGTCAAAGGCGATGATCGCCACCGGCGGCATGCTCAACAACTTCACTGACGCCGGCGGCATGGGGCTTCGGTCAGCTGACTCGGCGGTCGACCTGACAGCACTTCGTCACCGCATCAGCGAGCTCACCCAGCGCCTGGAGCAGTCGGGCCGCGAGCTTCTGGAGAGCCAGCAGGTCGAACTGGTGCGCGGCACCGGCCGGATGGTCGACGCACACACCGTCGTCGCCAGCACCGCGGATGGCGAGCGCACCTTCGAGGCGGACGCGATCATGGTGTCCACCGGCAGCCGCCCGCGGATCCCCGACTGGGCTGCGCCCGACGGTGACCGCATCCTCACGACCCGCGACGCGTACCCGCCCAAGGAGATGCCCGAGCACCTCGTCGTGGTCGGATCGGGGGTGACCGGCGTCGAGTTCGTGCACATGTTCTCGAGCTTCGGCTCAGACGTGACCCTCATCGTCAGCCGTCAACAGGTGCTGCCCGCCAAGGACCCCGAGGTGGCAGCGGTTCTCGAGGACGACTTCCTGCGCCGAGGGGTGAACCTCTACAAGGGCGCACGGGCCATAGGGATCGACCGCGACGATGACGGCATCGTCGTGCGCTGCGATGACGGCCGCAGCGCCAGGGGGAGCCACGCTCTCCTGGCGATCGGCTCCATGCCCAACGTCGAGGAGGTCGGCTTCGAAGCGGCTGGAGTCGAGATGGACGGTCCCTGGGTTCGCACCCTTGATCACCACCTGCGCACCAACGTCGCTCACATCTACGTCGCCGGCGACCTTGCAGGAAAGCTGCCCTTGTCGTCTGTCGCCTCCATGCAGGGCCGCAAGATCGCGGAGCACGTCATGGGGCTGCACAAGGTCGACCACCGTCACCTGGACTACGACAAGGCGGCCTCGGCCATCTTCACCGATCCCGAGATAGCTGATGTGGGTTTGGCAGAAGCGGACGCGTTCGCAATGGGCCGCAAGGTGCGTGTCACCAAGGTGCCGTTCGCTTCGTCGGCCAAGGCATTGATCAACAACGACGACCGGGGTTTCGTCAAGATCATCTCGGACCCGGCGACGGGCGTGATCCTGGGCGGATCGATCGTCGGGCGCCACGCGGCCGAGTTGATAGCGGTGCTGGCGGTGGCTGTGACCAATGGGCTGAAGGTGAGCGACATCGCAGAGTGCATCTTCGTGCATCCGGCGCTGTCCGAGGCGCTCACCGACGCGGCCGAGTGACAGCCCGGCGCCCCGGATCACACAACGGGCGCTGCTAGAGTCCGACGGTTCCCGCAGCCGACACCGAGGTCGTCTTTGTCCACCCCAGCCGAGGTCTGGCAGTACCGCTCGCTGATCCTGAACCTGGCCCAGCGGGACCTGAAGGCCCGATACAAGAAGAGCTTCCTGGGGTGGCTCTGGTCGCTCATCAACCCGGCGACCACCCTGGCGATCTACACCGTCGTGTTCGGGGTGTTCCTGGGTGCAGTCGCCCCGGTTGCTGGCAACGGCAAGACCCAGAGCTTCGCCCTGTACCTGTTCTGCGCCCTGGTCTGCTGGAACTTCCTCTCCGGTACCATCAACACGTCGATCCAGCAGTTCGCGTCGGCCGGTCCGTTGCTGACCCGCACATACTTCCCGCCGGAGTGCCCGATGGTCTCGGGCATGGTCACCGTAGCCCTGCAGGCAGCGCTCGAGCTCGGGATTCTGCTCGCGTTCATGGTCGTGGTCGGCAACCTGTGGTGGACGGCGTTGCTGGCGATACCGATCCTGCTGATGCTCGGCTGCTTCGCATTCGGGTTCGGCTTGGTGCTGGGGCTCGGCAACATCCGCTACCGCGACGTCAACTATCTGGTCGGCATCGGGTTGCAGGTCTGGTTCTACGCCACACCGATCGTCTACTCGATCGAGATAATCCCGGAGAACTACCAGCGGATCATCTCGCTCAACCCCTTGACGTCGTTCGTATATGCGATGCAGCAGGTCGTCTACCAGCAGTCGCTACCCAGTGCGAACAACTGGTTGATGATGGTCGTCTCGTCCGTGGCGAGCCTGGTTGCCGGCTGGGTCATCTTCAGTCGGTACGCACCACGTGTGATCGAGGAGCTCTGATGACCGCGATCCGAGTCGAGGGCGTCTCCAAGAAGTTCCGCCTCCAGACCGACAAGGCCCACTCGGTGAAGGAGCTGGTCACAAGACGCGACCGCTCCGCCGGAGTGGATGAGTTCTGGGCGCTGCGCGACGTCTCGTTGGAGATCGACGAGGGCTCCATGTTCGCCCTCGTCGGTCACAACGGCTGTGGCAAGTCGACACTGCTGCGCTGCATCGCCGGCATCTACCGGCCGACCGAGGGACAGGTGCAGGTCAACGGGAGGATCTCGACGTTGCTGGAGCTCGGAGCAGGGTTCCACCCCGACCTGACCGGACGGGAGAACGTCTACATGAACGCGACGATCCTGGGCATGTCGCGCAAGCAGATCGACAAGGCGTTCGACGAGATCGTCGAGTTCGCCGGTGTGCAGGAGTTCATCGACTCTCCGGTCAAGATCTACTCGTCGGGCATGTACATCCGCCTGGGCTTCTCCGTCGCGGTCCACGTGCATCCGGAGATCCTCATCATCGACGAGGTGATCGCGGTCGGCGACGAGGAGTTCCAACGGAAGTGCTTCGACCACCTCTACGAGCTGCGCAAGGAGGGTGTCACGATCGTCGTGGTGACCCATGGCATGGGCACGGTCGAGACGATGTGCGACGGAGCTGCGTGGCTCGACCATGGGCACCTCATGCTCAAGGGTGATGCCGGCGAGGTGGCGAGCGCCTATCTGGAGCGCGTGAACGAACGCGAGATGGAGCGTCGCGTCGAAGTGGCGTCCCGAGCCGAGGCGGAGAACGCGGCAGAGGATGACCGCGAAGCATGGTTCGGCGAGGACATCCAGATACGCGAGGTCTTCTTCACCGACGCGAGCGGCGAGCGGGTCGACTGGACGACGACCGGGTCCGAGCTGAGCCTGAACATCGCCTACCGGGCCCACCGTCCGGTCGAAGAACCGGTGTTCGGTTACCAGATCCACTCCGAGAACGACATCCAGGTGTCGGGCGTGAACACGAAGCTCGGCAAGCTCTCCACCGGCATGGTCTCTGGCGACGGACTGGTCCGCTGCACCTTCCCCGAGCTGGCCCTGCTACCCGGCAACTACGAGGTCTCGGTCGGGGTGAATGACCAGTACGTCCAGCACGTGTTCGATCGCCAGACCCGCGCCTATCCGCTGGCTGTCCGACGCGCTGACCGCGCTCTCGGAGTCGGCTTCGTCGAACTCGTGGGCACATGGTCCATCGATCGAATGAAGGAGTCGACAGGGAGCAACGATGACTGATCCAGCCGATTCGCCCAGAGGAATTCGACGCCTGATCGCCGCTGTGGGGCGTCGTCTCGCATGGCGCCTCGACCCGCAGACCGTCGTCCATCGTGCCCAGACCCAGCACCACGAGCAGGCGATCGCAGACCTGACCAAGGCACTTCAGGACCTCCAGAACGGCGTTCCGCCACAGATCCACGCTCTGCAGGGACGAGCGGACGTGCTCGAGGAGCATCTGCCGGAGCTGCTGGGCCTGTGGTCCTCGTCAGCTGGGGCGCAACGGCGCCTCCAGCGACAGATGGACGAGCTGCGTTCCACGGACGACCGTCTGGCTGCAGACATAGCTGTTCTGATCGATGCTGTGACCGACCGGGGCCGGGGCATCCAGGAGCTTTTCGAACGCGTCGAGTTCGTCCGCAAGGAGATGCTCTACGAACTCCGCTACCGGGCCGGAGCCGATGGAACTGCCGAGCCCCCAGCGGCCGAGAGTCGAGTCCTCGACCCCGCAGCAGTGAACCGTGTCAGCACGGAGCGCGGACTGAGGTTGAACCTCGGCTGCGGACATCTCCCCAAGGACGGCTACGTGAACGTCGACATGCGAGAGCTGCCGGGCGTCCAGGTCGTGGCGCCCGTCGACCGGCTTCCGTTCGCCCAGGGGGAGCTGGACGGTCTCCACAGCGAGCACCTGCTCGAGCACTTCCCTCTGGAGCAGCTGACCAGGGCCCTTCTTCCGTATTGGTACTCGCTGCTCCGTCCGGGAGGGGAGTTCCGCGCCGTGGTGCCGGATGGCCCCGGGATGATCGACGCGTACAACGCCGGCGAGGTGAGCTTCGACGAGCTCCGAGCCGTTCTCTATGGCGGGCAGGAGTACGAAGGCGACTTCCATTTCACAGCTTTCAGCGCCGACTCTCTCAAGGTGCTGCTCGAGTCGGCGGGTTTCGCCGACGTGCAGATCGAGGCCGCCGGCCGACCCAACGACATCTGCCGAGAGCTCCAGGTTGCCGCCAGACGGCCCGGCTGATGGTGCTCTCACCCGAGCGGGAATCACCCGATCCGACCGTGTCGGTCGTGATCAACACACTCGACCGCGCCAGGAGCCTCGACCTGCTGCTGGACGCGTTGGAGCAGATCACCTATCCGTCGTTCGAGGTCGTGGTGGTCGTCGGGCCGTGCACTGACGACACCGAGGACGTAGTCGCTGCGCGCGGTGACAGGATCAAGGTTTTGCACTGCGAGGTGGCGAACCTCTCGTTGTCCAGAAACCTGGGGATCGCCGCATCAGCGGGGGAGTACGTCGCCTTCATCGACGACGACGCCGTCCCCGAACCGCAGTGGCTCGATGAGTTGATGACGGGTTTTCTCAGTTCCGATGGTTCGCCGTCGCCTGATGTCGCGGCGGTGGGTGGCTGGGTGTACGACCACACCGGATACACCTTCCAGTGCACCCACACGGGTGCAGACCGAACCGGCAACGCCCGGCCCGACTATCCGCGACCTCTCGACATCCTGGCCACACCGGGGTCGCTCACCTTTCCCTACGCCCCGGGCGGCAACGGTGTGTACCGCCGTGACGTGCTCGTCGGCATTGGGGGGTTCGACGAGGAGTTCGAGTACTACCTCGAGGAGACCGATGTCAGTGCTCGCCTGATCGACCATGGATGGGGGGTGCGACAGATCGATGGCGGAGCGATCCATCACAAGTTCCTTCCGAGTGGGATCAGGTCGTCGACGAAGGTCCTGCGCGATCGCTACTCAGTGATCAAGAACAAGGTCTATTTCTCGATGGTCAACGGGCTCGAGTACCACCCTTTGTCCCACATCATCGCGGACAACGCGAACTTCGCCGGTGGTCACTATGCCGACATTCGTTGGCATGTCGAGCAGGGCAACATGACGGCGGTAGAGGCAGCCGAGTCAGGAGCTTCGATCGAGCGAGGTCTCGAGGCTGGTTTCGAGGCCGGGAGTCGCGGCAGGGTCGCACTCGGATTCCCGGGGCGAGAGGGTGATGTCGACCTGCAGCCGTTCCTGCCGTTCGCGACGCTCGCGTCCCAGATGCATGCAGTCGGACGTCAGCGGCTCCGCCTCTGCTTCGTGAGTCAGACCATCCCGCCTGAGGTGATAGGAGGGATCGGTCGGTACTTCATGGATCTGGCTCGTGAGCTTGCCTCCCGCGGACACGAGATCCACGTGATAACGACCTCGAACGCCCACAGCACGGTTGACTTGGAGGATCGGGTCTGGATCCACAGGATCGCCAAACCCGCAACGGGCATGTCCGCAAAATGTCCGTCGGCTCCCGGCCGCATCGCCGGCAACGCCTGCGCCGTCGCCGACGAGGTGCGCCGGATAGCCGATCGCTGGCCGCTGGATGCTGTCTATGCCGCGATGTGGGACGTGGAACACCTAGAGGTGATCGGAGAGCGCATCGCTCCCGTGGTCACGGCGCTCGTCACGACGCTGGGAATCACGCTGCGGACTCGACCCGAGTGGGTGGCCGACGAGTCGTTCATGGACGAGTTCTGTCGGCCCATGCTCGAGCTCGAGCGGTATGTGATGGAGCACAGCGACCATCTCCACGGGATAAGCGAGGCGATCGTCGAGGAGGTTCAGGTGAGTGCCGGGATCGAACTTGACCGCTCCCGTATCACGGTGTCGCCCATAGGGTCGAGCGATCTGTTCCCTGCTGCGCCGGACCGTTCGGGCCGTGACCATGTGACCGTCCTGTTCGTCGGACGGTTCGAGAAGCGCAAGGGTATTGATCTGTTGCTCGCCGCGACTGCCCAGGTGCTTGCCCAGCGCACCGATGTCAGCGTCGTTCTGGCTGGACGCAACGATCTTCCCGCCGAGCACGGCGCCCCCTACGCCTCGGAGTTCCAGGAACGTCATCGCGACGCGCCGTGGTTCGACCGGGTCGATTTCCCGGGAGTCGTGGACGACGACCGTCTCGAGCAGCTACTGGCAGGAGCCGACATCTTCGTGGCGCCATCCCGATTCGAGTCGTTCGGGTTGGTGTACACCGAGGCGATGATGGCCTCGTTGCCCGTCATCGCCTTGGATGCTGGTGCCGCAAGAGAGGTCATCGTCGACGGCTCCACGGGGCTGTTGGTGTCACCGGACGTCGACTCGCTTGTATCTGCACTGCACCGCCTGTGTGACGACTCCGGCCTCCGTGCGCAGATGGGGTTGGACGGTCGAGCACGATTCGAGAGCATGTACAGCGTCGGTGCCATGGCAGACCGTGCGGAGGAGCTTTTCCGGACCGTGGCGGACGCAACCACGAGCGGCACCCATGGACGCTGAGAGGCATCGGGTCGCGGTCGTCGCGGGCATCTGCACGCGCTACGACGCGATTTCCAACGCCGTTCGTCACCAAGTGGATGTGCTGTCGGCAGCCGGGTATGACGTCACGGTCTTCGTGCAGCACAGTGACTTCCCGGAGCTCGGACATGTCGTGGTAGACGATTCGTGGCAGCTGATGCGCGACGAGACCTTCAGGTCGGCGGAGATCGTCATCTACCACCACGGGATCCACTACGGGCTGTTCGACACGTTGGCCCTGTCGCATCCATCAGCGGTGAGGGTTGTCAACTTCCACAACATGACACCGCCCGACCTTCTGTCCGAGTCGTCACGCTCGCAGGTGATACGTGGGATCGACCAGCTCGAGCTCGTGTCCGGAGCTGACGCTGTCTGGTGTGACTCCGCCCACAACGCCGAGGCCTTGGCGGAGTGGGTGGATACAGGGCCCGTGCCTGTTTCGGTCCTGCCGCTGTGCGTGCCCTGGCTGGAGGAACCTCGATCGCAGGAGTACCGGCCGTCCACACCGGTGAGAATGCTCGCCGTCGGCCGCCTGTGTGCGGCGAAGGGGCAGGACGTACTGCTACGCGCCCTCGCCCTTGTGAGCGCCGAGGTACTCGAGCGGACGGAACTGGAGCTGGTCGCCTCCCGCGAGCATTCCGACATGGAGTTCCACGAGCATCTGGTGGAGATGGCCGACTCGCTCGGACTGGGTGACCGTGTGAGGTTCTCACTCGACTTGTCCGACGGCGACCTTCGCGAGCGCTACGACCGAGCTGCCGTCTTTGTCTCCCCGAGTCTCCACGAGGGATTCTGTATCCCGGTCATCGAGGCACTCAGCCACGGGTGCATGGTCGTGACCACGGACGCTGGTGCCCTGCCTGAGACCGTTGGCCGGTGCGGCACGACCGTACCTGCCGGCGACGAGGTATCCCTGGCCCGTTCGTTGGAGAAAGCGCTGTGCTCAGTAGCCACCGGAGAGTGCTCGGTGCCTGCTCCGGTGCTAGGGGAGCACCTGAGCAAGTATTCCGCGGCCGCTCACCGCTCCAGGACGCTTGAAGCGTTGGCCGAGCTCAGTCCTGCGACGACTCGATAACCACCACGACCTCGCCGGCGCTGACCGACTGGCCGGGCTCGACCTTGATCTCGGTCACCGTGCCGTCGACATCCGAAGCGACGTTGTTCTCCATCTTCATCGCCTCTAGCACGACGACGGCGTCGCCCTTGGCGACGCTCTGGCCGACCTCGACGTTGACCTTGACGATCGTTCCCTGCATGGGCACCGCGATCTTGCCGCTGCCAGCCGCGCCGCCCGCACCGCCGCCGGACCCGCCACGCTTCGGGCGGGCCTTGGCCGCGCCGCCCGATGCGACAGGGGCCAGCTGGGACTCCGGCACGAACATCGCGACGGAGAAGCGCTTGCCGTTGACCTCGACGTCGACGTCACGGCGGACCTTCGGTTCGGCGTCCGTTCCGTCGGTCGGGGCGGGGCTGCTGCCCACGCCGCTCAGGTCGAGCGTGTCCTCGACCCACTTGGTCGAGTGGGCGTTGGCGGCGAAGTCGGGGTGGCGCAGGATCGCCAGGTCGGCGTCCTTGACCGTGGCGACGCCGTCGATCTCGAACTCCTCGAGCGCACGGATCATGCGGGCGATCGCCACCTCACGGGTGCGGCCCCAGACGCAGAGCTTGCCGACGAGGTTGTCGTAGTACTGGCTGATCTCGTCGCCGGCCTCGTAGCCGCCGTCCCAGCGGGTTCCGAACCCGGAGGCCACGTGCAGCTTGTTGATCGGCCCGGGCGACGGCAGGAACGCGCCGCCGGCGGGGTCCTCCGCGTTGATGCGGCACTCGATGGCGGGGCCGTCGACGCGCACGTCGTCCTGGGTGAACGGCAGCGCCGCGCCGGCGGCGACACGCAGCGGGAGCTCGACCAGGTCCACGCCGGTCACCAGCTCGGTGACGGGG
>CAYVDN010000073.1:0-13248 GCA_964450685.1 uncultured Microthrixaceae bacterium | reverse complement strand
ATCACCTCGACAGGTGGTCGTTCGATCACCTCGCTGCAGGCCGTCTACGTGCCGGCCGACGACTACACCGACCCTGCGCCGTTCACCGCGTTCACTCACTTCGACGGCACGACCGAGCTCAGCCGTGACATCGCCTCGCTCGGCATCTACCCGGCGGTGGACCCGCTGGCATCGTCCTCGTCGATTCTCACCCCCGAGGTCGTGGGCGATCGCCACTACGCCGTTGCCCGCCGTGTCCAGGAGATGCTCCAGCGCTACAAGGAGCTCCAGGACATCATCGCCATCCTCGGTCTGGACGAGCTGTCCGAAGAGGACCGCGTGACCGTCGACCGTGCCCGCAAGATCCAGAAGTTCCTCGCGCAGCCGATGTTCGTCGCCGAGGTCTTCACCGGTCTCCCCGGTATCTTCACGCCGGTCGAGGACACCGTCGAGTCCTTCGAGGCACTCATCAACGGTGACCTCGACCACCTGCCCGAGCAGGCGTTCTTCAACGTCGGTGGTGCTGAGGACGCGATCCGCAAGGCTGCCGAGCTGGAGAAGGAAGCCTGATGCCGCTCACGGTCGAGCTCGTCTCGCCGGAGCGGGTCGCCTACACGGGGCAGGCAGAGATGGTGATCTGTCGTACCACGACAGGCGATATCGCCTTCATGTCCGGTCACGTGCCGTTCATCGGTGTGCTCTCCACACACCCCGTACGTGTGAAGCTCGAGGAGGGCGGCGAGCAGATCATCGCGGTGCACCAGGGCTTCGTCGAGGTCTCTCCTCCCGACTCCGAGGGAACGACCAGGGTGACGATCCTCTCGGACGTGTGCGAGCTTGCCGACACGATCGACGTGACCCGCGCCGAGGAAGCGCTCGCGCGCGCCGAGGCCCAGCTCGCAGCCGACCCCGACGACCCCGAGGCAACAGCAGCACTGCGACGCGCCCGGGTCCGTCTGTCGGTCGTCGCTGCCTGAGAA
This sequence comes from uncultured Microthrixaceae bacterium, assembly GCA_964450685.1. Classification (GTDB taxonomy): domain Bacteria; phylum Actinomycetota; class Acidimicrobiia; order Acidimicrobiales; family Microtrichaceae; genus JBAOHV01. The sequence continues at coordinate 12,289 of CAYVDN010000073.1, read as the reverse complement.
GGACCGTACGTCGGTGGGTGTACCCCGCCGGCTGCTATCGGTTGCGCTCCTCCCGAGCGGGGAGCTGGTCCAACGGATCGATGCGCTGCGTCGTCTCCTTGGGGATCCCCGGCGATTCGATCTTCCTTCGCACCTGACGCTGATCCCGCCGATCAGCATCGATCCGTCGGCCGGGGACCTGGTCACGCCGTTGTTGCGCGAAGCCGCCGCCGGGGTGCAACCGTTCTCGCTCCGGCTGGGATGCGTCGACACCTTCGCGCCCCGTACTCCGACGCTGCACCTGCGCGTCAGTGGCGATCTGGACCGGTTGCGACAGCTCCGGGATGGCCTTCGATCCGGGCCTTTCGACCGACCGGATCGACACGACTTCGTACCTCACCTGACACTCGTCCAGGTCGCCCACACGGATCTGACAGCGGCCGGCGAACTGCTCCTGTCGGGTGACGTCGGACAGTGGGACGTCGATTCCGTCGTGCTGCTCGAACGACTGTCCCACGAGGGCACGGCCATTTGGTGCCCGATCCTCGAGGAACCGCTCGGCGGCGCGGCCGTAGTGGGCCGGGGTGGGGTGGAGTTGCACCTGCGTACGGCGCGGATCCTTGCACCGGGTGCAGCCGAGCTGCTCGGGATGCCCGAGCGGCGCTACCTGCCGCCCGACGGCGACCAACTGGTGGTCTCAGCCGAGTTGCCCGATGTTCAGCCCGGCCTTGGACCGCTGCCGGTGGGGGCTGCAATCGGTCGGGCCGGCCCGACCGGCTCCGTGCTCGAGAGGGTCTCAGTGGCGCCAGGGCATCGCCGCAGCGGAGTCGCCCGGCACACGGCTGCGGCCTGGATCCATGGCGCTGCCTCGAGGGGAGCGGGCGTGGTTGTCGCTCGTGACGAGGACGCCGGCTCGGCGGAGGTTCTCACAGCACTCGGTTTCAGCCCGCTCGACGCCGCTACCTGGTGTCGCCGGGTCTGACGTTCGTCGTGAACTAGCGTCGGCCGCGATGGCGCGTTGGGGGACGGCACTTGTGACGGGTGCATCGGCAGGCCTGGGCGAGACGTTCGCCAGGAAGCTGGCCGGTGAGGGAACAAACCTGGTCCTGGTAGCCCGTGACAGAGCTCGGTTGCGGGCGTTGGCGGCCGAACTGAGCTCCCGTCACGGCGTGGAGACCGAGGTGCTGGCGGCGGACCTCACCGCACCCGTTCCGCGGTCCTGGGTGGAGCAACGCCTCACCGACCCCGAGCGACCTGTCGACCTGCTCGTCAACAACGCCGGCGTCGGCACCTTCGGGCGGGTCACCGATCTTCCTGTCGGGCGCGAGGATCAGGAGATCCAACTCAACGTCGTCGCTCTGATGAGGCTCTCTGCTGCAGCTGTCGGCCCGATGGTGAGCCGGGGCGAAGGCACGATCATCAACGTCGGATCGGTTGCAGCTGTGGCACCATCGCCCGGAGCTGCCACATACGCCGCCACCAAGGCATTCGTCCTGTCCTACACAGAGTCCCTCTACGAGGAGCTCGCCGGCACCGGGGTCGTGGCCACCGCGTGTCTGCCCGGGTTGACGCCGACCGAGTTCCACGAGCGCAGCGGGGAACTCCCGCCGGCCGGTGTGCCGCGGTTCCTGTGGCTCTCGCCCCAGCAGGTGGTCAACTCAACACTCGATGCTGCCGAGGAAGGTCATGCCCGAGTGGTACCGGGTGGCTTGTACCGGGCCTTCGTGGGCGCCGCTGAGATGACCCCACCCGGCCTTCGCCGACGCGCATCAGCGCGTGCGCGCCGGCGCACACGCCCGGGCTGATCAGGCCTGACGCCCGGCGAGCTTGGCGGGGCGGTGCGTCGCGTCGACGAAACGCACCGTGCCCGAACGTGACCGCATGACGAGCGACTGGGTCGTGGCACCGAGTCGGTTGTAGTGCACGCCACGCAACAGGTTGCCGTCGGTGATGCCCGTCGCGGCGAAGAAGCAGTTGTCGCCCGCAACCAGGTCGTCAGTGCCCAGCACGCGGTTCAGGTCGTAGCCGGCTGCTTCAGCAGCGGCACGTTCGTCATCGTCACGCGGCCAGAGGCGACCGACCAGTTCGCCGCCCATGCACTTGAGTGCCGCAGCGGCGATGACCCCCTCCGGAGTGCCGCCGACGCCGAAGAGGATGTCCACCCCGGATTCCGGAGTGGCGGTGGCGATGGCGGCGGCGACATCGCCATCGCTGATGAGCCGGATGCGTGCTCCGACCTCGCGGATCTCGGCAACTATGTCGTCGTGGCGTGGCCTGTCGAGGATCGTCGCGGTCACCTCGGTGACGTCGATGCCGCGGGCACGGGCCACGGCGTGCAGGTTGTCGGTCACCGATGCTGTGATGTCCACGGCGCCGGCCGCCTCCGGGCCGACGGCGATCTTCTCCATGTAGACACACGGGCCCGGGTCGAACATCGTGCCCTCCTCGGACACGGCGATCACCGCCACGGCCCCTCCACGTCCCTTGGAGGTGAGCGTGGTGCCGTCGATCGGGTCGACAGCGATGTCAACCCGTGGATCTGATCCGTCGCCGACGACCTCACCGTTGTAGAGCATCGGCGCTTCGTCCTTCTCGCCCTCGCCGATGATGACCGTCCCTGTCATCTGCACGGTCCCGAGGATGAGCCGCATGGCATCGACGGCAGCGCCGTCAGCGGACTCCTTGGCGCCTCGGCCGACCCACTTCGACGCGGCGAGCGCCGCTGCCTCGGTGGTGCGGACGAGCTCCATGGCAAGGTTGCGATCAGGTGCCTGTGTCATGGTCCGACGATACCGACCATGGCGTCCTCCGCCGCAACTCCGTGCGAACATGTCAAGCGTGACCGCCGATGGGGATCAGGCCGACAACGACGACGAGGTGGAGATCGACGGGCTCGCGCCCGGGCCGGGTGTCGATCTCGACGACGGGCAGTTGGCCTACGACTGCACCACTTGGGCGGGGGAGTCCCGTGGGCTCCTGACGAGCCTTCTCAACACCAGCGGTGTGGCTCACGTGTGGCAGGGCACCGTCCTCACCGTTCGAGAGGTCGACGAGGACACCGTCGACGAACTGATCGATGACGTCCTGGCGGCGGCACGACCCGCTCTCGATCCCGATGCCGCCAAGCTCGAGTACGAGATCAGTTCCTGGCCTGTTGCGCTGCAGACGGAGTTCACCGACGGGCTCACTGCCGCCGACGTGCCCTACGAGTGGAACGAGAGGGGAGACCTCGTCGTGCGGGAGTCCGACGAGGAGGCGGTCGAAGCTGTTCTCGATGAGCTGCCCGATCCCGACGAGGGTGGTATCTCCTCGGATGACGGTGTGGCGTTGCACGAACTGTTGGACTCCCTTTTCGTCGCAGCGGATCGCCTTGCCAGGCACCCGGCCGATCCGGCCGCGACGCTCTCGATGGTCGACGACACGGAGGTCGTCGGACAGGTCGCCTTGCCGTTCGGGTTCGAACCGCGACAGTGGCGGACTCTCGTGGACGCCGCCGAGGCGCTCACAGCTGCGATCACCGGTGACCAGGATGCCGACACAGCAGACGGGCGCCGAGAGGGCACCGGCGCGACGGACGACGATTCGGTCTCGGAGCTCGCTGCTGCCCTGCGCGACCTGTTGCGACAGTACGTCTGAGCGCCTGCGCACGGTCTCAGTAGGTGGCTTTACCGCTCTGGAGAGGGCTGCCTAACCTCACCGAGCGGGCGTCGGGTCGTCCGGGATCAGCTCACGAGGAGGGCTGCGATGCGCCGTACCAGGAGCTTCACCAGCGCTGCGGTCGCTGTGATCGCAACGGCGATGGTCGTGGCCACAGGTTGCAGTGGCAACGACGGTGCTGACCCGTCCGCTTCATCAGCGGACGGCGATGCAGAGCTGGTGATCTACAGCGGCCGGGACGAGGAGCTGGTGGGCCCCCTGATCGAACGCTTCGAGGAGGAGACAGGGGTCTCGACCCAGGTCCGCTACGGCAACTCTGCCGAGATGGGAGCGGCACTGCTGGAGGAGGGCGACAACACTCCGGCGGACATCTTCTACTCACAGGAGGTAGGAGCTGTCGGGGTTCTCGACTCCGCAGGACTCCTCTCGCCGCTTCCGTCCGAGGTGGTCGAGAAGGTTGAATCCCGGTTCCGGCCCCGCGATGGCTCCAACTGGGTCGGTGTGACCGGCCGATCGCGGGTCCTGGTGGTCAATCCGGATCTTGTGGACGAGATCCCCTCGAGCATCGACGACTTGACCGACCCGATGTACGAGTCGAAGGTCGCTTGGGCTCCGTCCAATGCCAGCTTCCAGGCGTTCATCACCGCCTTCCGCGTGAGCCAGGGTGAGCAGGCAGCATCCGACTGGCTCGACGCGATGATCAGCAACGACGCCCAGCTCTACGACAACAACGTCGACATCCTCGAGGCCGTCAACAGCGGAGAGATCGGCGTCGGGCTGATCAACCACTACTACTGGGCGCGCATGGCGGCCGAGGTCGGCGGGGGAGAGAACATGGATGCGCAGCTCGTCTTCCTGACGGGCGACGATCCCGGAGCACTCGTGAACGCCACTGCCGTTGCGATGACCAAGAAGGGTGCGGAGAATCCAGCGGCTCTGGAGTTCGTCGAGTTCCTCCTGTCGGAGGAGGCGCAGACCTACTTCGAGGAGGAGACCAAGGAGTATCCGTTGGTAGCGGGAATCCCGAGCCCGGAAGGTGTCCCGTCCTTGGAGGAGCTACAGGGCCCGGACCTGGACCTGACGGACCTCGAATCGCTGGAGCAGACGATCGCTCTGCTCACGGACAAGGGATTGCTGGGCTGAACGGATCCTCGCTCAGGGGCCGCGCTCCGTTGCCGATGGCCTTCGGTGGTGTCGTCGCGTCCGCGGTGGTGGTGCTGCCGATCGTCTACTTGGTCGTGCGCGCGACCGAACGCGGTCTCGATCCCGTGCGCAGCACGATCTGGAGGCGTCTGACACTCGATCTGGCAGTGCGGTCGTTGTCCCTCGCTGCGGCGGTGACGGCAGCGTCGCTGTTGATCGGAGTCTGCACCGCATGGCTCGTCACCCGCACAGATGTTCCGTTCGCCCGTGCATGGGGGGTACTCGTCTCGCTTCCGCTCGCGGTGCCCTCGTACGTGGCAGCGTGGGCCTGGGTCGGACTCGTGCCTTCGGTCAAGGGCTTCCTGGGCGCCTTCCTGGTCCTCACCTCGGTCTCGTTCCCGTTCGTGCACCTGCCCGTGGCGGCTGCGTTGCGACGCGTCGATCCAGGGCTAGAGGATGCTGCGCGCATTCTCGGACGGTCGCCACTGGAGGTGTTCGCCACGGTGACGCTGCGCCAGGCGCGCACTGCCGCGATCAGCGGCGCGCTACTCGTCGGGCTGTACTGCCTGAGCGACTTCGGTGCGGTGTCGATCATGCGGTACCAGACGCTCACCTCGGCGATCTACCGGTCGTACCGCTCGTCGTTCGACCGGACGCCGGCGGCGGTGCTCGGGTGTCTGCTGGTCGCGATGACGTTGGTCGTGCTGGTGGCCCAGCGACGGGTCGCTGGCGCTGATCGCGTTGCACGCACCGGAACAGGTGTCCGGAGGACGCCTGCGACGGTTCGCCTGGGGCGCTGGCGTTGGCCGCTCGCCGCAGGACTGGCAGCGCTGGTCGGCATCTGCCTCGGTGTCCCGGCGTGGAGCCTCGTCTACTGGCTACAGCGCGGAACCTCGGTCACGGACTTGTCGACGCTGATCGACGCCGCTCTGGGCACTGCCTGGATCGCTGCAGCCGCGGCGATTCTGACCGTCCTGTTGGCGATCCCGGTCGGGGTGCTCTCAGCACGGCATCCGGGCCCACTGGCGCGCTTCTCGACCGACGCCGCCTACGCCGCTCACGCCCTTCCCGGGATCGTTGTGGCACTCTCGGTCGTGTTCTTCGGGGTGAGGTTCGCGACTCCCCTGTACCAGCGGACACCGATGCTGCTGTTCGCCTACGTGGTCCTGTTCCTCTCGCTTGCGATCGGGGCCGTCCAGAACTCAGTCGCCCAGGCGCCACCGTCGCTCGACGAGATGGCGCGGACACTCGGAAGGAGCCAGTGGGAGACCTGGTTCGCGGTTACCTTGCGCCTCGCTGTCCCTGGCCTCGGTGCGGCGGCGCTGCTCGTGTTCCTGACGGTCATGAAGGAGCTGCCCGCCACCCTGCTGCTGCGTCCGATCGGCGTCGACACGCTCGCCACGCGGCTGTGGGGCTACACGGACTCGGCTTCCTACGCCGCAGCTGCCCCCTACGCGGCGATGATCGTTGTGTTGGCCGCAGCGCCCGCCGCCGCCCTGACTGGCGCGTGGAGCGACTCCGCCTGAGACACAGGGCCGATCAGCGGTCGAGTAGCTCCCTGTAGAGCCCGACCCAAGCATCGACTGTCGCTGCAAGGGTGAACTTCCTGCCCGCCACCTCATGGGCGGCCCGGGCGCGGGCCGCGGCTTCGGCGGGATCGGCGAGCGCCTCGCCGATCGCTGCCGCCAGGGCGCCAGGGTCCTCGGCAGCGACGATCCAGCCGGTCTCCCCGTCGGTCAACTGCTCGCGGACCGAGCCGACGTCGGTTGCCACCACAGGTAGTTCTGCGAACATCGCCTCGACGACCGTGACAGGGAAACCCTCGAGGCGCGACGGCAGCACGAACAGGTCGAACGAGCCCATCACAGCGGCCGCGCCCGAACCGTCCCAGGTCGGACCCCTGAACTCCACACGATCGTCGATGCCGAGCCGGCGGCTCTGCTCCTTCAGCGCGGGGGTCTCGCTGCCGTCGCCGATCAGGACGAGTCTGGCCGGTTCGTCGAGTAGAGCGAACGCGTCCAACAGCAGATCGACACCCTTGACCGGATCGTGGCGGGCGACGTTGAGGATCGTGGGTTCTGCGGGTCTGGCGGCCGGCTCGGGGCGAACCGGGTCCACGCCGTGATGGATGGTGCGGATCGAGCCAGTGGGAAGGTCCGCTGACTGTTCGACCAGACGGGCGGTTCGCTCGCCGACGGCGACGTGAGCATCGAGGCGGCGTTCCACCAGTCTCTTCAGACGGGCGGACGTGGACGACCAGACGCCCATCGACGAGTGCTCGAGGGCGATGCGCCGTGTTCTGGGCAGCGTCGCAGCTGCGAGCATCGCCCACTGGCACGACGAACCGGTGGAGAGGTTGAACTGCAACAGGTCCGGGTGCAGACGGGCGAACGCGGAGCGGTGTCGCAGCATGCCTGCGATGTCACCGCGGCCGGTGATCGCGGCCAGCACCGTGCCGTCGGCCCCCTCACGGTGTTGTCGCAGCCAGTCGACGACGTTCTCGTCGACACCGACGATGCTGACCCTGATCCACCCGGGTAGTGCTCCGAGCAGCCGGCTCAGTACCACCTCGGCGCCGCCGAGCTCGGTCGAGTCGGTGTAGACGACCAGGTGTACGGACGAGGTCGGAGCTGACACGGCGGCGATCGTAGCGGCGGCCCCCGGCATCATCGGACCGCGCATGATCGGAGCTCGCTTCAGGCAGCGCTCCATCAGGCAGCGCTCCATCAGGCAGCGCATAGCCTCGACCGGCATGGGCAAGGTGCACGACAGGATCGACGGGGCGCTCGCCGACTGGATCGCGCGACAACACGTGTTCTTCGTGGCGACGGCAGCGAGGTCGGTCGAGGGCACGGTCAACGTCTCGCCCAAGGGCAGCGATGGAACCCTGGTCATCACTGCACCCGATCGCCTGGCCTACCTGGATCTGACCGGCAGTGGGGTCGAAACCATCGCCCACGTGCGCGAGAACGGTCGGATCACGCTCATGTGGTGCGCGTTCGAGGGGCCGCCCAGGATCGTGAGGGTGCATGGGACCGGCAGGGTCGTCACTCCTGACGACGCCGACTGGGACAAGCTGGTCGGCCTGTTCGACCCGCGCCCCGGTCAGCGAGCGGTCATCGAGATCACGGCCGGACGCATCTCCGACTCGTGCGGGTACGCGGTCCCTCTGATGGACTTCGTGGCGGAGAGGACGCGCCTGGACGAGTGGGCGGCAGCGAGGAGCGACGAGCAACTGGCCGAGTACCGGGCGACCCGCAACGCGACCAGCATCGACGGGTTGCCAGGAATCTGAACTCCGGGGAACGAAGAAACCCCCGGACCCGCAGGTCCGAGGGTTTCCGGTGTCGTTCGACACCCCACTGCTGGAGCGGGTGAAGGGAATCGAACCCTCGTCAACAGGATGGAAACCTGTGGCTCTACCATTGAGCTACACCCGCGGGAGCCCGACACGCTAGCAGGCCCGTCACCGGGTTGGACCCTCTGCATGTCAGGAGGCCATCGCTCAGCCTGCGCTCTGCACCTGACGGGCCATTTCGTCGTTTGTCAGCTGCGCAGCCGAGGTCGAGCCGATGAAGTCGACCAGGAGTTCGGCGAAGCGCTGGGGGTCCTCACAGTGGGGGTAGTGCCCGGCGCCTTCGAAGATCGCGAGTTGGCTGCCCGGGATCGCCCGGTGGGTCTCGTGGGCATGTTCGACGGGGATGATCGGGTCGGAGTCGCCCCACACGATGAGGGTCGGCAAGGCCGAGGCCAGGTAGAGGCGATCGTGGGCACTGACCTTCTGGCCCGATCGGTCCACCACGGCGGTCAGAGTCGAGATGAACGCGGAACGCGTCTCCGGGTCGATCAGCGAGCAATAGCTCCGCCATGTCTCGAGTGCTACGGGCGTTGGCTGGAGCCCGATCCTGCGCATCGCGCCGGCGAACCCGTCGATGACGGTCCGGTACAGCGGCTGGAAGGCCAGCGGCAGCAGGAGGTCCACGCCGGGCAATGTCAGCAGGCGCAGCAACGGGTTGACCTCCTGGCCGAGACCACCTGCACACACCAGGGCCAGCCGCTGACATCGCTCCGGGTACTGGTAGGCGAACTGCAGAGCGATTCCGCCGCCGAGCGACTGGCCGACGACGGTCGCCCTCTCGTGGCCCAGCGCCACCAGGAGATCGCGCAAGAAGCTCGCCTGGGCGCCGAGCGAGTAGTCGCCGCGGGGCTTGTCCGAGCGTCCGTGGCCGGGCAGGTCGGGAGCGATGTAGGTGACGTGCGGCTCGAGGAGTGGGATGGAGGGGCGCCACATGTCGGAGCTCCCGGCCATGCCGTGCACCAACAGCACCACTGGTCCGCTGCCACCGGTGCGATAGGCGACCTCGTGGCCGTGCACGACGACGGTCTGCAAGTCGGACGTGTGGAGGGTCGACATGACGACAGTCTTGCGGATATCCGTCCACCTCAGCGACACCCCTCCGGATGGAGGTGTTCGCTGACTCCAGGTCGATTGGTCGGGACGGAGAGATTTGAACTCTCGGCCCCCGGCTCCCAAAGCCGGTGCGCTACCAGACTGCGCCACGTCCCGTTGGCCAGACCCTAGCGCCCTGGCGAGGGTGCCCTGACTCGACCGGTCCGCTCGACCGGTCCGTTCGACCGGGGTGGCCGATGCCGGGCGGGCAGCGGCGAGCAACTACGCTCTCCGGCCTGATGAAGTCAACGGTAGAGCCCGTCGAGGGCAACAAGGTCAAGGTCGCGGTAGAGGTCGAGGAGTCCGAACTGGAGCCCGCGGTAGACGCCGCGTGGCGCCAGATCGCCAAGGAGGTCCGGCTTCCGGGCTTCCGGCCCGGGAAGGCACCTCGCAAGCTGCTCGAGAAGCAGTTCGGCTCCGACTACGCGAGGTCCGAGGCGCTGCGAAACGCTCTGCCGGACTTCTACAGCCGGGCGGTCATCGAGCACGACGTCGACGTGATCGCCGCTCCCGAGCTCGACATCACTGGGGGAGAGACCGACGGGCCGGTGAGCTTCGAGGCGGTTGTCGAGATACGCCCCGAGATCGAGGTCGAGGGCTATCACGGTCTACGGGTCGAGGTTCCCAGCCCCGACGCGTCGGACGATGAGATCACCGAGCAGATCGACCGGCTGCGTGGCCAGTACGCGGAGATCACCGAGACGGACCGTGTTGCGGGCGAGCAGGACTACGTCACCATCGACATCGAGGGATCGATCGACGGCGAGCCCGTCGAGGGCCTGACCGCTGACGACTACCTCTACCTAGTCGGATCCGGGATGATCGTCCCGGAGTTCGACGAGCAGCTCTCTGGTGCCGGGTCGGGGACCGAGTTGGAGTTCGAGGCCGACCACCCGGATCCGGAGCAGGGTCGGGTCAACTTCCGGGTGACCGTCAAGAACGTCAAGGAGCGCGTGCTTCCCGAACTGGACGACGACTGGGTGAAGGACGCCACGGAGTTCGAGACCGTTGTGGAGCTGATCGAGGACACCCGCTCCCGTCTCTCGTCCACCCGGGCCGAGCAGACCCGCAACGCCGTTCGTGTGAACCTCGGCCAGGCGCTCGCAGCGTTGGTCGAGATCGAGGCACCCGAGGCGATGGTGTCGAGCGAGGCCCAGGCCCGTTTGCAGAACCTCGCCTACAACCTGGGCAACAGCGGTATACGCATCGAGGACTACCTCCAGATCACCGGGCGCGATCCCGAGACGTTCAGTGACGAGTTGCGAGAAGCCGCCGTCGACGCAGTGAAGGTCGACCTGGCACTGCGCGCCGTCGCCAGGCGTGAGGGGCTCGAGGCGACCGACGACGAGCTCGAGGAGGAGATCATCCACCTGATCGGCGCAGCGGACGTCAGCGTCGAGGAAGCGACCCAGGAACTGCGCGACGGTGGCCAGCTCTCGGCTGTACGATCGGGAGTCACTTCGCGCAAGGCGATGGAGTGGCTCGTGTCGCACAGCGAGATCGTCGACGAGGACGGCAACGCGGTGGCCGAGGACCTCCTCGTCCTTCCGGAGCACGACCATGACCATGACCACGATGGTCACGACCACGGTCATGACCACGACGACGAGGACGCCGAATGACCGCTTACAACTACATGGTCCCCAACGTCATCGAGCAGACGAGTCGGGGTGAGCGCTACTCGGACCTGTTCTCCCGTCTGCTGCGAGAGAACATCATCTTCTTGGGCACCCCGATCGACGACACGGTCGCGAACCTGGTGTGCGCACAGCTGCTGTTCCTCGAGTCCGAGAACCCGGACCGTGACATCAGCATCTACATCAACAGCCCCGGCGGCGACATCAACGCCCTGCTCGCGATCTACGACACGATGCGCTACATCCGCCCGGAGATCGCCACGCTGTGCTTCGGTCAGGCGGCATCCGCCGCGGCGGTCCTGCTCGCGGCCGGCACACCGGGCAAGCGCCTCGCGCTGCCGAACGCCCGGATCCTGATCCACCAGCCGTACGCCCAGTCGGGCCACGCTCAGGTGTCGGACCTGGAGATCGCTGCGAACGAGATCCTGCGGCTGAAGTCGACCCTGGAGCAGATCCTGGCGTCGCACACCGGTCAGCCGATCGAGAAGATCTCCCAGGACACCGACCGCGACTACGTGCTGACCGCCGCCGAGGCCAAGGAGTACGGCATCGTCGACGAGGTGCTCGATGAGCGCGTGGCCGTCGACAACTCCGGACCGATCACCGCCGTCAGCTGATCGATCAGCAAGAATGGTCGGCCATGGATCCGGCCGGCACACGTTCGACCGATACGACCCGTCAGTGAGGATGCAGCGTGGCGAAGTTCGGTGATGGGGGAGAGCTTCTCAAGTGCTCCTTCTGCGGCAAGTCCCAGAAGCAGGTCAAGAAGCTGATCGCGGGCCCGGGCGTCTACATCTGCGACGAGTGCATCGACCTGTGCAACGAGATCATCGAGGAGGAGCTCGCCGAGACCGGCGACCTGGTCCTCGAGGAGCTGCCCAAGCCGGCGGAGATCTTCGAGTTCCTCGACGACTTCATCGTGGGTCAGGACCGGGCCAAGAAGATCCTCTCGGTCGCGGTCTACAACCACTACAAGCGGGTGCAGCACGGCGCCACCCGCTCCGGTCCCGACGAGGTCGAGCTGGCAAAGAGCAACATCATGCTCATCGGGCCGACCGGGTGCGGCAAGACGCTGCTGGCCCAGACGCTGGCCCGCATGCTCAACGTGCCGTTCGCCATCGCTGACGCCACCGCTCTCACCGAGGCGGGCTACGTCGGCGAGGATGTCGAGAACATCCTGCTCAAGCTGATCCAGGCCGCGGACTTCGACGTCAAGAAGGCCGAGACCGGCATCATCTACATCGACGAGATCGACAAGGTCGCCCGCAAGTCCGAGAACCCGTCGATCACCCGTGACGTCTCCGGTGAGGGCGTCCAGCAGGCGCTGCTCAAGATCCTCGAGGGCACCACCGCCTCGGTGCCGCCGCAGGGCGGGCGCAAGCACCCCCACCAGGAGTTCATCCAGATCGACACCACGAACATC
>CAYVDN010000072.1:0-13251 GCA_964450685.1 uncultured Microthrixaceae bacterium | reverse complement strand
CGCCCGCGAGTACGGCGGCCTGCTCGACAACCGCTCCTTCGGCGGCGCCCAGGTGGCCCGCACCTTCTACGCCCGGGGCCAGACCGGCCAGCAGCTGCTGCTCGGCGCCTACCAGGCCCTCGCCCGCCAGATCCACCTCGGCACCGTCACCCTCTACAACCGCATGGACATGCAGGACGTGGTCGTCCACGACGGCCGGGCCCAGGGCATCGTGTGCCGTGACCTGATCACCGGCGAGGTCCAGGCGTTCTCGGCGCATGCGGTGCTGCTGTGCACCGGCGGCTACGGCAACGTCTACTTCCTGTCGACCAACGCCAAGGCCTGCAACGTCACCGCCACTTGGCGGGCCCACAAGAAGGGCGCGGCGTTCGCCAACCCGTGCTTCACGCAGATCCACCCGACCTGCATCCCGCCGGCGGACGAGTTCCAGTCCAAGCTGACGCTGATGTCGGAGTCGCTGCGCAACGACGGCCGCATCTGGGTGCCCAAGTCCCTCGACGAGACCCGCGCCGCCGCCGACATCCCCGAGTCCGAGCGGGACTACTACCTGGAGCGCAAGTACCCGTCGTTCGGCAACCTCGTGCCCCGCGACGTCGCGTCGCGCAACGCCAAGACCGTCGTCGACGAGGGCCGCGGCGTCGGCCCCCTCAAGAACGGCGTCTACCTGGACTTCGCGGACGCGATCGGCCGCTTCGGCGAGGACGTCATCAAGGCCCGCTACGGGAACCTGTTCGACATGTACGAGCGGATCACCGGCGAGGACCCCTACAAGGTCCCGATGCGCATCTACCCCGCCACCCACTACACGATGGGTGGGCTGTGGGTGGACTACAACCTGCAGACCACCATCCCGGGCCTGTTCGCCCTGGGTGAGGCGAACTTCTCTGACCACGGTGCCAACCGCCTCGGTGCGTCCGCTCTCATGCAGGGTCTTGCCGACGGCTACTTCGTCGCACCGGCGACCGTCGCCGGGTACCTCGCCGGTCTGCTCGGCGAGTCGCCGCTCGAGACCAGCCATCAGGCGTTCACGACCTCGCTGGCCGACTGCCAGTCCCGGGCTGACCGCCTGCTGGCGGTCAAGGGATCCCGTTCGGTCGACGACTTCCACCGCGAGCTCGGTCGGATCGTCTGGGACCACTGCGGAATGGCCCGCAACAAGGACGGACTGGAGAAAGCCCTCACGCTCATCCCAGAACTGCGCGAGTCCTACTGGTCGGACGTCAAGGTCCTGGGCAACGGCGACACCTTCAACCAGTCGCTCGAGAAGGCGCTGCGCGTCGCCGACTTCATGGAATTCGCCGAGCTCAAGGTGCGCGACGCGTTGCACCGCGAGGAGTCCTGCGGCGGTCACTTCCGCGAGGAGCACCAGACCGAAGAGGGCGAGGCCAAGCGTGACGACGAGAACTTCGCCTACGTCGCGGCGTGGGAGTACGCCGGCCCCGACATCCAGAAGGAAGCGGTGCTCAACAAGGAACCGCTCGTGTTCGAGAACGTCCAGCTGACCCAGCGCAGCTACAAGTAAGCGTCACGGAGAGACACACTCATGGCCAAGATGCTCAACCTGAAGCTGAAGGTGTGGCGCCAGACGTCGGCGCACGAACACGGCTACTTCGAGGACTACACGACGACCGTCGCCGACGACGCCTCGTTCCTCGAGATGCTCGACTACGTCAACGAGCAGTTGATCACCGACGACCGCGAACCGATCGCGTTCGACCACGACTGCCGTGAGGGGATCTGCGGCAGCTGCGGGCTGATGATCAACGGGCAGGCGCACGGCCCCCAGCAGGGCACCGCCACCTGTCAGCTGCACATGCGCAAGTTCGACGACGGCGACGAGATCGTCATCGAGCCGTGGCGGGCGGCCGGGTTCCCGATCATCAAGGACCTGGCGGTCAACCGCGCCGCGTTCGACCGGATCGTCGAGGCCGGCGGCTACATCTCGGTCAACACCGGCGCCGCGCCCGACGCGAACATCATCCCGGTCCCCAAGGACACCGCTGATTCCTCGATGGACGCCGCCGCCTGTATCGGCTGCGGAGCGTGCGTCGCAGCGTGCCCGAACTCGGCTGCGAACCTGTTCACCGCCGCCAAGATGCAGCACCTGAACCTGCTGCCCCAGGGGCAGGCCGAGCGTTTCGCCCGTGCCGAGTCGATGGTCGAGACGATGGAGGAGTTCTTCGGTTCCTGCACCAACCACGGTGAGTGCCAGGAGGCCTGCCCGAAGGAGATCTCGATCGACTTCATCGCCATGATGAACCGCGACTACCTGAAGGCGAAGTTCGTCAACCGTCGCCGACTCGGTCAGAAGAAGGTCGGCTGATCGCCACCCGGGCTGCTCGGTCCACCGCGCTCGTCGCCCTCCTGGTCGCAGCGCTGGCGGCGGCCGTGTCGAGCTGCGCGGTCGACGAGCGGAGCGCCCACGCCTCGCTCGAGAGCGAACCACGGCCATCACGATCCGAGTCCGGCGGCACCGGTGAGCCGGGAGCACCGGGCGAACCGTCCGGGCCGGATGACACCGTTCCCGAGTACGGCACGCCGGATCTGACGATCCCGGGCGTGAGCATTCCGGACCTGTCCATCCCCGGCTCCGGCGCACCGGGGTTGGAGGCCACCCAGCAGTGCCTGGACCTGACCGAGGCCTATGTGCAGCTGATCATGCTGTCCTACGACAGCGACGCGGCCGACAAAGCGGCTGAACTGTTCGACACTCTCGCAGCCGAAGCGCCAAGTGACGTCGTCGGCCACCTCGAGTTCATCCGCGACGCCGTGATCGACGCGTCCGACGACAGTGTGCTCGGCGCCACGACGTTGTTCCTGGACGAGGAGTTCAACCGGGCCAACGAGGCGGTCATCAACTGGCTCGCCGAGGTCTGCCAACCCGACTGACCGGCATCCCTACTGACCTCACCCGTTCTGTGATGCGACATCGCGGTGACCACCGCGATGTCGCATCACAGAACCACCGGGAAAGGTGAGTCAAGCGGTCAGGAGAGGTCAGATGCTCAGGAGATCGGCGGGAATTGCGGCGTGTCGCGGTTGGGTGGCTGGTTCCACTCGATCCAGCCGGCTCCCTTGCGACCATCGTCGGTCGTGACCCGACACATCGCCCTGGGGAAGCGGCTCTGACGACCGTCGGGGTGCACCAGCAGCACCGGGGAGAACGCGACGGGTTCGAAGTCGATCGTCAGATCGCCGAACCCGGTGCGGGTCGCGACTGGGAGGCCCTCGGCTCCCTCATCAACCTGCACCCGTACGGCGTCGTGCTCGACGAAGTCGGTCGAACCGGGAGCGAGTTCGTAGGCGACACCCCAGTCATCGCCCGGGAAGAGGCCGCCCAGGGAGTGGAAGCGGGTTCCGTCGTCCAGGCGACCCGCGGTCCAGCACCAACCGAGCGACCACCAGTCCCGCGCCGCTCCCCACGAGTGGTCACGCTGGCCCCACCCGTCGACCCGGATCGTCTCCTTGCCGACCTGAACCGTGCCATGGACCCGACACGGAATCTCGTAGCGGGGAGTGACCGCAGGCCACATGTAGGGCGCCCGGTCCGTCTCGAAATCCAGCTCGAAACCGAACGGGACACGTTCGCCGCGGGGCTCGGCTCGGTACATCTCGGACGAGTCGTCGACCCGCAGAGCGAACGCCTCGAGGTTGATCGACATGTGTTCGGCGGGGGTCTCGACGACGTGGTCCGCCCAGAGCCCGTCGTAGCGCACGTCGAGCGACGCGGCCGAGCGTGGCATGGGCACCTCGTGCTCGACGATCGACACGAGCTGACGATCCGGCCCCACCAGACACGCCCAGTACCAGACCCGGTCCAGGTTCGGGTAGAAGCCGATGCGCACGTACCCCCCGACCGACAGGTCCTCGCTGAACCAGTCCAGGTAGTACGACTCGTTCCACAGTTCGCTGTCGTCGGGATCGTGTCGCTGTTCGTCGCGTGGATCAAGCTCGCCCATGGGCGCAGTCTGGCACCTGCGGGCCTGACCTCGCGGCGCCGGTAGTGTTCGTCACGTGGTCCAGTACCTGAGCGACGAGTGGTTGGAAGAGGCGGGCGCAGCATTGGCGGCGAGCACCGTCCAGACGGGCGACGAACCGGTCGTGCTCCAGTACGAGGTGACCGGTGCGCCGGGCGGCAAGCGCAGCTACGCGCTCAGCTTCGCCGACGGTTCGGTCGCGCTGACTCCGGGCGTCAGTAAGGACGCGTCGACCAGCTTCTCGCTCGACTACGACGTCGCTGCCGCGATCGCACGCGGTGAGCTTTCGGCGCAGGCGGCTTTCATGCAGGGCCGACTCAAGCTCGGCGGGGACGTGATGGTCCTGGTCCGCCAGCACCAGCTCCTCGGCGACATGACCGACGCCCTGGCCGACCTGCGTGAGCGCACCGAGTACTGACTGAGCCGGTGCGGGACGGCTGACACAACTACCGTCGACGCGTGCCAGAGCTTCCCGAGATCCAGGCCCACGCCGAACGCCTCGAGTCCGAGTTCGGCGGAGCCGTGCTGGAGCGGTTCACGCCGCTGTCGTTCTCGGTTCTCAAGACATTCGACCCGAGCCCCGACGCTGCGGTTGGCATGACTGTCGGCCGGGTTTCCCGGCGCGGCAAGTTCCTGTTGTTGGAGTTCGGAGATGGCGACGCCGACCTGACCTTCGCCGTGCACCTGATGCAGGGCGGCCGTCTGGTCCCGGATGAGAAGCAGTCCGCGAAGCCGCGCAACGGAATGGCCCGCTGGCGTTTCACCGACGGACGGGCGCTGCTGCTCACCGAGGCCGGCCGTGAGCGTAAGGCCGGAGTCTGGGTCCTGGTCGGCGACCCGCTCGGCCAGGAGCCGCTGGTAGGGCTCGGCATCGACGCCGACGTTGCAACGATCGACGAGCTCTCCGCCGCGCTGGCGGTCAAGAACCAGCGGCTGCACGGCTTCCTACGGGACCAGCACGCGCTGGCCGGGCTGGGCAGGATGCTCGCCAACGAGATCTGTCATCGGGCGAAGCTGTCGCCGTTCGCGATGACATCGAAGCTCGACGGCGACCAGGTCGCCCGACTGCACGCTGCGATCGGCGATTGCATCACCGACGCGCTGGCTCATGAGCGAACGCTCGATCAGATGTCCAGGTCGGCCGACCGCCCGGGGGCGGTGCACCGCCGCAAGGGTTCGACCTGTCCGGTGTGCGGCGACACCGTACGCGCGGTCGAGTACTCGGCCTACGAGGTCGACTACTGCCCCACCTGTCAGACCGAGGGCAAGGTACTGGCCGACAACACGACCTCGAAGTTCCTCAAGTAGTCACCTACCCCGAGTTGTAGTCACTTGTCTTCAGTAGACTGGGCCGCATGGAAGTCGGCGTACGGGAACTGAAGGCCAAGTTGTCGGAGTACCTGGCTCGCGCAGCGGACGGCGATGACGTGACGGTCACTGACCGCGGCCGCCCGATCGCGAGGATCGTTGCTGTGCATGGCCGTTCGGACATCGAGCGAGGATTCGAAGAGGGCTGGATCGAGCCACCACGACGCCACTCCCTCCCGAACGCGACTCGATTCCGGGCGACCCGGTCGGTGCTCGACGTACTCGACGAGGACCGGGGATGACCCTCTACGTGGACTCGAGCGCGCTGCTCAAGCGATACATCGACGAGCACGACTCCGACATGGCAGTCCACCTCATGAGCGCTGACCCCGTGCTGGTCACCTCGCGGCTGACCGAGGTGGAGGTCCGGCGCAATCTGGCCCGGCTTCTCGAGTCCACCGATCTGGATGCCGCCCGACGCCAGTTGAGCGACGACCTGGACGCCATGGCGCTGGTCGTTCTGGATGCTGTCGTCTGCGCCGATGCTGCTCTTATCGCCGAACGGACGTTGTGCAGGTCGCTCGATGCGTTGCATCTGGGCGCAGCCAGGCGTGCCGGGGAGCACACGACCGTGCTCACGTTCGATCATCGTCAGGCATCCGTCGCCCGAGGGCTGGGGCTGGAGGTGGTCGGCTGCTGAGCTTGCCAAACCGTCCGGAAAAACTGGACGGTTTGGCAAGCTCTGGAAAAGTTGGTCTCTGACTTGGTGCTCAGATCAGACCGAGCTCGCGGACCGCGTCGCGTTCCTCGGCGAGCTCGGCGACCGAGGCGTCGATCTTGGCGCGGGAGAACTCATCGATCTCGAGGCCCTGCACGATCTCGTACTTGCCGTCGTTGACCACGCACGGGAACGACGAGATGAGACCCTCGGGCACCCCATAGGACCCGTCGGACGGAATCGCCATCGACACCCAGTCACCGTCGGGGGTGCCCAGGTGCCAGTCGTGGATGTGGTCGATCGCGGCCGAAGCGGCCGAGGCAGCCGACGACGCGCCACGGGCGTCGATGATCGCGGCGCCGCGCTTGGCGACGGTCGGGATGTAGGTCGAGTCGTACCACTCGTGGTCACCCACCGCCTCGTACGCGTTGCGGCCACCGACCTCGGCGTGGAACAGGTCCGGGTACTGCGTCGTGGAGTGGTTGCCCCAGATCGTCATCTTCTTGACCTCGGACACGGCCACACCGAGACGCTGCGCGAGTTGGGCCTTGGCACGGTTGTGGTCCAGGCGGGTCATCGCGGTGAAACGACCGGGCTCGAGCCCAGCCGCGTTGTTCATGGCGATCAGCGAGTTGGTGTTGGCGGGGTTGCCGACGACGAGGACCTTGATGTCCTTGGCGGCCGAGCGGCCGAGCGCCTCGCCCTGGGGCTTGAAGATGCCGCCGTTGGCCGACAGCAGGTCGGAGCGTTCCATACCGGCCTTGCGGGGCATTGCGCCGACCAGCAGCGCCACGCCTGCGTCACCGAACGCGATGTCGGGGTCGTCGGTGCGGACGATGTCGGTGAGCAGCGGGAACGCACAATCCTCGAGCTCCATCGCGACGCCCTCGAGCGCGCCCAGCGCCGGGGTGATCTCGAGCAGCTGGAGGATGACCGGCTGGTCCTCACCGAGCATCGCTCCGCTGGCGATGCGGAACAGCAGCGAGTAGCCGATCTGGCCTGCGGCTCCGGTGACTGCAACACGGATGGGGGTCTTCGACACGTTGGCTCCTTCGAGCGGTTTCGGGGTGCGTCGCGACTCCTTGCGGTTGCCGCGACAAGGCGACCCGAGCCTACCGACGGGCGGCATGCCCCGGTAACCGAAGGTCAGGTATCAGCCGACCGCTCGGGTGTTGCCCACCCAGGAGTCGTACAGCCGGCCGTACACGCCCCCCTGGGCGACGAGCTCGTCGTGGGGGCCGCTCTGCACGATCCTGCCCGCGTCGAACACGACGACGAGGTCCGCGGCCTCGGCTGTCGACAGTCGGTGAGCGATCGACACGGTCGTACGACCCTCGGCGAGACGACCGAGCGCTACCGCCAGCGCCCGTTCGGTCTCGGGGTCGACAGCCGAGGTCGCCTCGTCCAGGATCAACAGACCGGGGTCGGCGAGCTGAGCGCGGGCGAGGGCCACCAGCTGGCGCTCCCCCACCGACAACGCGTCCCCTCGCTCACCGACGTGGGTGTCGAGCCCGTCGGGCAGGGCATCGACCCACCAGTCGAGCTCCAGGGCGCTGAACGCCGCAGCGACCTCGTCGTCGGTTGCGTCGGGGCGGCCGTAGCGCACGTTCTCGCGCACCGTCGTCTCGAACAGGAACCCGTCCTGAGGAACGAGCCGGATCGCGGTGGCTCGCGACACGCGAGCGACGTCGCGCAGGTCGACACCACCGACCAGCACCCGGCCGCCGGTCGGATCCGCCAGGCGGCACAGGAGCTTGGCCAGCGTCGTCTTGCCGGAGCCGGTCTCACCGACGATCGCCGCGTTCACCCCTGCTAGCAGGTCGAGCGACACGTCGCTGAGCACGGGTCGGCCGGGCTCGTACTCGAAGCACACCGAGTCCACCACGACGTCGAGCGCGCCGGGCGAGAGCACGACACCGGGTTCCGCCTCGATGACGTCGACGGGCTCGTCCAACAGGTTGAGCACCTTGCGCCACCCGGCGAGCGCCGTCTGGGTCTGGTCGAGCACCTCGCCGATCTCGGCGACCGGTTGCACGATCAGATTCGCCAGGAACACCACGGCGATCAGCGTCGCCGCGGTCAACCCCCACTGGGGACCCCACCAGACCCCGACACCGACGACCGCAGCGAGAGTCAGGCCGCTGAAGATGTCAGAGATCGGGAACATGATCGCGAAGAAGAACCGCGCCCGGAGCTGTGACCGGTACTGACGTTCGATGGCCCGGTCGAGGCGTCGACGTGCCGCTGCGACGTTCGCGTAGGCGCGCACGACGCGGATACCGGTGACCGTCTCGCTGATCTCGCTGAGCGTGTCCGACACCCGGTTGCGCAGATCGTCGTATGCACCGAGCTGACGCTTCTGGACGAGCTTCATGACCGGGATGATCGGGGTGATGACGACCAGCGTGACGATCGCCAGCTGCCAGCTGTACACGGCGATCGCTACGAGCGCCACGGCGATGATCGTCAGGTTCACGATCCACGACACCGCCCCCCACGACGCGAACTGGGCGAGCGTCTCGATGTCGGAGGTGACCCGGGCTACGAGCACACCCCGTTTGGCCTCGTTGTGGTGCGCCATGCTCAACCGGTGCACGTGTGAGAACGCCCGGGTGCGCAGCCCGTAGATGACGTTCTCCGAGGTGCGCATCACCCTCATGTAGGTGAACCCGTTGAGGACCGACAGGGCGATCATCGCGGTCGCCGCGGCAGCGCCGGCACCCAGGATGAACCCCCAGTCGGGCTCACCGTCGGAGATGCCCCGCGAAAGGATCTGTTGGATAGCGATCGGGATCACGACCTTGCCTCCGGCCATCGTGAGCGCCATCAGGATCGACACACCGAGCCCGGCACGTAGCTCCGGGGTGGCGCGCACCCCGGCGCGCAGTACGTCCATGGCACGGACCTCGACATCCTCGTCGCCGGCTACCTTCGCCGCGACCCTCATCGGAGCGCTCCGTCGGGGTCCAGGTCCTCTGGCAGGTCGGGGTCATCGGCGAAGGAGTCGTCGTGCTCTGCCAGCTCGGCCGCCTCGTAAGCGGTGACGAGCGCCGCGTACACCGGGTCGGCCAGCAGCTCGGCGTGGCTCCCCTGGCCCCGCACCCGGCCCTGCTCCAGGTGCACGACCCTGTCGGCCAACAGGATGGTCGAGAGCCGGTGCGCGACGACCAGCATCGTCGTGTCACCGGCGCGCAGTCCGGCCAGGATCTCCGACTCGATGACCGGGTCGACCGCCGAGGTGGCGTCGTCGAGCACCAGCAGCCGCGGATCCCCGGCCAGCGCCCGGGCGAGCGCGACCCGCTGGCGTTGACCCCCCGACAAGGTCACGCCGCGCTCGCCGACGACGGTTCGGGTCCCCTCGGGCGTGCGTTCGACGAAACGGGCGGCGCGTGCACGGTCGAGGGCGTCGAGCACCCCGGCGTCGTCGATCCCGCGGCTCATGTCGACGTTGTCGCGGATCGACTCGGCGAACAGGAAGCTCTCCTGGAACGCCAGCGACGCAGCGGCGCGCAGCTCGTCGGGGTCGACCCGGTCGATCGCCACTCCACCGACCCTGATCTCGCCGTCGGTCGGCTCGTCCAGGCGCAACAACAGGTTCGCGAGCGTCGACTTTCCCGACCCGGTGGAACCGACCAGCGCCAGGACCTCGCCCGCAGCGGCGCTGAACGAGACATCCTCGAGCACCTTGTTGTCGCCGTAGGCGAACCCGACGTGGTCGACCTGCAGGGCCAGCGGGCCTGACGGCAGGGCCTCGGTGTCACTGCCGCCAGCACCCTCGGCGGCAGGGTCGGTCGGCTCGGCGAGCAACCGGTCGACACGGTCGACCGACACGACCGAGCGGGGCATCGACTCGAACATGAATCCGACGATGCGCATCGGGAAGGCCAGCCAGCCGAACAGTGCGACCGCCTGAACCAGCTGGCCCGGCGTCGCGTAGCCGGAGTCGATCCGCCACGCCCCGGCGACCAGCAGCGCCACAGTTCCCAGGTTCGGGAGCAGGTCGATGAGCGGCTGGTAGGTGGCGGTCATGCCGGCGACCACCAGGCGGTCGGTCCGCAGCTGGGACGCGGCAGCGCCGAAACGTTCGTCCTCGGCCTCCTCGCGACCGAGCGTCTTGACCGCGAGTGCCCCTTCGAAGCTCTCGTGAGCGATCGACGACACGTCGCCCAGGCGCGCCTGCACAACCGCTGCCGGGCCGTTCACCTTGTTCGTGTAGTAGCGGCTGAGCAGTGCCAACAGCGGGAACAGCACCAGCGCCACAACAGCGAACACGACGTCGGTGCTGAACAGGCTGACCAGCGAGACACCCAGCAACGTGACCACACCGATCGAGAACGGCAGCGGCATGAGCAACTGGGTCCCCGTGGTCACGTCGACATCAGCGTTTGCGAGCAGCTGACCCGTCGGGTGTCTGCGATACGACGACATGGGCATCGTCAGCAGGCGGTCGGTGACCATACGGCGCATCGACGCCTGCATGCGTGTCTCGGTGAGCGACCCGTACCAGCGCCTCACGACGACCGACAGGCCTCGCAGCACCGACACCAGCACGAGCGCCCCGACGGCGTACCAAACAGTCGACGCGCTGACCCCCTCGTCGAACGCTGGACCGATCACCTCGTCGGTGATCCGGCCGAGCACGTAGGTGGCCGCTACGACCAGCAGCGCCCAGGCGACACCGCCGACGAGCGACAGGGCGAAGGGACCGGGGTGCATTCGCACGAAGCGGATGATCAGCTTGACGCCCTGCCCGGTCGTCGAACGCTGCACCGCTGCGGCATCGGCGAGCGCTCTCGCTGACGCGTCCGCGGACGCGTCCGCCGCCGCGCCCGGAGAGTCGTCAGGTGATTCGTCCGGCGACGCGCCGGGACCCCCGACCGACGGGATCTCGTCGTCGGGTATGCCGTCGGATGGGTGCGCTACTACGGACACCGGACCTACAACACCTCGGCTGGAGCGAACGTTCCACCGTAGTCAGCAGCTGCTGTCCTCCCGGAACGAAATCGGCGAGAACGCGACAGCGGGGAGCGCCGCTGACCACTTGGGCCAAGGACGCTCCCCGCATCAGACGCTTGCCCGACGGAGCGGGCCGGGTTCACATGGCGGCGACGGTTCCGGTGCAGGCACCGCCGGCGGCGATGTTCCACGGGTCGAAGTCGACTCCGGCGGTCGTCGTGCTCGCACCCGTCGTGTTCGGACCGTCGGCGCTGTCCCAGTAGTTGCACTCGGCTGTGACGTCGTTGGGTCGCGAGCCACCGACCTCGTTCCAGCGCACACCGATCTTGGGAACGTCGACCAGGCCGACTCCGCTCCAGGTTCCGCCGTCGAAGTTGTTGTTCGTGATCGTCGGGGTCACTGTCGTCGTGCCGCATGCACCGGCGACGAAGAACTGGATGCCCGAACGGTTGCCCGAGAACGTGTTGGAGTCGAACGTGTTGGGCACGCTGGCCACGTTGGTGCCGTCACACACCTGGTTGAAGACACCGGAACCGAAGTTCGACACGGTGTTGCCCTGGATCGTGTTGCCACCCGAGGTGACGACGATCCCTGCGGGCGACCAGGTGGTCGAGTCCCAGCCCGAGGCGTCGAGCGTGTTGTTCTGGATCGTGACCGTGTTCGGGAACGGTCCACCCTGGTACTCGTTGATCCAGATCGCCCGGTTGGTCACGTGGGTGATCGCGTTGTCGCGCACGGTTGCGGAGACGACCGGGTTGGCCGCATCGAACTGGGTGACGTCGATCATCGTGCGGAAGTTCGCGAACGAGTTGTCACGGATCTCGTAGGTCCCTGACATGACCATGACAGCGGCGTCGGTCATCTCGGTGCATGTGTAGCCGCAGTCCGATGTCCACGGGCCACCGTTGAAGATGTTGTTGCGCACCGACACCGATGTGCCGCCGAACAGCCCGACCAGGTGGTGCGTCGGCGCGTTCAGCAACGCAGTGTCGCCCTGGGGGTCGATCGTGAAGCCGTCGACGGTCACGTTGTACTCACCGACCGAGGTCGGGTGCGGTTCGCCCGGGGTGCGGAAGCCCTTGACGACCGACTCTGCCAGCCGGGCCGTGGTCGTGGTGCCGATCTTGCGGCCCTTGTTATTGCCTTCGAACACGAGCGGCTTGTCGACGATGACCATCTCCGCGTAGACACCCGCGCCGACGTGCACGGTCTCTCCAGCGACCGCTTGGGACACCGCGTAGGTGATCGTCTGGCACGGATTTGCCGACTTGGAGCAGTTGCCGGAGTCGGTTCCGGTCGTTGCGTTGACGTAGCGGCCGTTGTCGGCAGGCCCGGGCGGCTGACCGCACGCGCTGACGACGAGAGCCACCGCGGCGCACGCGCCGAGCAGCAGTTTACGAGTCCTGTTCATGATTTCCCCCCTGGTGGCCGGCGCCCTCGCCAGGCCGACCAGGGAATTGTTAGCAGGAAATCAGAGCTGGATCGACTTCGTCTCGAGGAACTCCTCGAGACCCCAGCGGCCACGCTCGCGGGTGTTGCCCGACTGCTTGTAGCCGCCGAAGGGCGCCTCGGTGTTGAACGCTGCGCCGTTGATGTCGACCTGACCGGTGCGAAGCCGCCTGGCCACCGACTTGGCCCGCTCGACATCAGCCGACTGGACAGCGCCTGCCAGACCGAACACGGTGCCGTTGGCGATCCGAACGGCGTCGTCGTCGTCCTCGTAGGCGATGATCGACAGCACCGGGCCGAAGATCTCCTCCTGGGCGATCGTCATCTCGGGTGTGACGCCGGCGAAGACCGTCGGCTGGACGTAGTAGCCCTTGTCGAAGCCCTCGGGGGTCTCGGCGCCACCGACCACGACGGTCGCGCCCTCGTCGATGCCCTTCTGGATGTAGTCCTGGACGGTCTTCTGCTGTGACTTCGACACCATCGGCCCGAGGGCGTGGAAGATGTCGGGCTCGTCAGCGTGCGGGTCGACGAGTCGCACCTGGGATGCCTCGGCGACGATCGCGTCGACGAACTCCTGCTCGCGTGACCGCGGGACCAGCACGCGGGTCAGAGCGGAGCAGGTCTGGCCGGAGTTGAGGAAGCAGCCGAACACGGCTCCCATGGCCACGGTCGCCGGGTCGGCGTCGTCCAGCACGATGTTGGCCGACTTGCCACCGAGCTCGAGTCCGACCCGCTTGACGGTGTCAGCAGCGTCCCTGGACACCTGCGCGCCGACGGGTCCGGAACCGGTGAGCGAGACCATGTCGACGTCGGGGTGCTTGGCGATCGCCTCGCCGACCTCGC
>CAYVDN010000071.1:0-13668 GCA_964450685.1 uncultured Microthrixaceae bacterium | reverse complement strand
ATGATGTTCTTCTGGATCTCCGAGGCGCCGCCGCCGATCGTGTCGATCACGGTGTAGCGGTAGGTCGACTCGGCACGGCCCTCCATCGGGGCGTCCTCGGTGCGCACACGCATCTGGGTGCCCGGGCCTCCGATGTCCATCGACGCGTCAGCGAGACGCTTGGACAGCTCGGTCGCGAACAGCTTGTACTCAGAAGCGATGACCGTCGGCGGCTGAAACGGCTTGCCTTCACGCGCGGCGTGCTCGACCTTGACCGCCTCGGCGACGAACTTCAGGCCCATGACACGAGCGACCTCGGCGTCGGTGTGCAACTTGGCCATGCGGGCACGCACCACCGGATCGTCCTTGAGTGGGGCGCCGTCACGCTCGGCGGTGCGCACGTACTCGGTCAGCAGGTCCAGACGCTGCTTGATGGGGGCGTAGGTGAACATCGTGAAGCGCTCGAGGTCGAGCGCCTGGGAGATGTAGCGGAACCCGTGGTTGACCTCGCCGACGACGTACTCGTCGGGCACGAACACGTTGTCGAGCCACACCTCGTTGGTGCGCTCATCTCCCATGGTCCAGATGCCGTTGATGGTGATGCCCGGATCGTCCATCGGGATCAGCATCAGGGTGATGCCCATGTGCTTGTTGTCCGGGTCGGTGCGGACACCGCACCAGTACCACTCGGCGAAGTGCGCCGAGGTCGTCCAGGTCTTCTGGCCGTTGAGCAGCCAGCCGGAGACACCCTCGTCGTTGACGTGCTTGACACCCTTGAGCCGCATCGACGCGGCGTCGGATCCAGCGTTGGGCTCGGAGTAGCCGACGGCGAACTCGACGTCGTTCTCCAGGATCATCGGCAGGAACTTCTCCTTGAGGAAGTCCGAGCCGTGGGCAATGAGCGTCTTGCCGATGATGCCGACGCCCTTGCCGATCTGCGGGCCACCGCGGCCGGCGAGCTCCTCGTTGAGGATGTACTCGTAGACACCCTCTCCCTCGGTGCCGCCGTACTCCTTCGGCCAGGTCATGCCCAGCCAGCCCTGGTGGCCCACCTCCTTCATGAACGCCCGGCGCTTGGGTGTGTCCACGATCTGGGCCATGTTCTCGCGGGTGACGTCGAAGATGTCGATGTCGTCGTGCTCGTCGCAGAAGGCCTTGACCTCCGCTGCGAACGCCTGCTGCTCCGGTGAGAACTCGAAATCCATCCGTCACTCCGACTCGTAATCTGACGACCCGTCAGATCCTACTAGGAGCGAGGGGGTAGCTGACCAGACGACCCCCCTCCGGAGCGACCTATGCCGGAGGATCCGGGGGGATCCGACCCGTGACACCGGTGTAGATCTGGCGGGCCATCGCCACGCGCAGGTCGTCGGTTGCGACGCCTGCACCCCCGATGCCGTACTGGTGTGCCGCGACGTGGGCGAGCATCGACACGAGCACCACTGCGGTGGCCATCGGGTTCAGGTCCGCCGGGGCGAAGCCGAGCTGTTGCTGATCGCTGATCACCTGCTCGGCCAGAAGGGTGAACTTCGACAGCAGATGGGTCCGGCAGTCACGGAACCGCTGATCTCCCTCGAGCGCTGCCAGATCGATCACGGCCATGAGAGACGAGTGCTCCGCCCAGAAGTCGAGGAACGCCGCAGCAAGCTCCTCGCACGTCTCGTAGGCCGAGCGACCTTCCCACATGGCGTTGCGGAACGGCTGGGTCAGGCGCTCGCCGCCCTCGCCGATCAATCGGTCGGCCAGTGCGAGCACCGCCGACTCCGCGTCGGGGAAGTACTGATAGAAGGTCGCCGGCGAGACACCTGCCTCTCGTGCGATGTCGACCACCTTGAGGTCGCGGTAGGTGGTCGTGGACAGCAGCTGGCTGGTGTGTTCGAGCAGCCGGTGCCGTGTGGCCAACCCGCGACGCCCAGGCACCCGACCGTCTGCTGCGCGCAGCCCATCCGCTTCCTGGTCGAACTCCTCCTGAGGTTCGCTGCTGGTCGAATCGCTCGCTACCACCTGCGCAAAGCTATCGGCGCCGCGATCTGAGCGGTGCCGCGGAGTCCACTATGCGCTCCCGCCGTACCGCTCTGACCCAGCTGGCCAGCTCGTCGGTCTCCATCGGTGCGGCGAACAGATAGCCCTGTACCCAGTCACATCCGATCGCGGCGAGCTCGTCGAACTGTGCCTGGGTCTCGACACCCTCGGCGACCGTCGGAACCCCGAGTCGGTGAGCCAGCTCGTTGATCATCTGGATCAGATCGTGCTGTTCGCGGTCCGGCAGGCCGTGAACGAAACTCGAATCGATCTTGATCTCGTCCACGGGCATCGCCCGCAGGTGCGCCACGCTGGTGTAGCCGGTACCGAAGTCGTCGATGGCGATCCTCGCCCCGGTAGCCCGCAAGGTCGAGAGCTGACGCGCGGCCAGCTCCAGGTCGGTCACCATGGCCGTCTCGGTGACCTCGAGGGTCAACAGGGAGGGATCGATCCCACTCCCGCGGATGACCTCGCAGGCATCGTCGATGTAGTCCGGGTCGACGAGGCTCCGACCCGACACGTTGACCGACATGCCCAGCCCCCCCAGCGGTCCGTCGTCGATGAGACTCCACGCAGCCAGGCTGTCGACGCCGTGGCGCAGCACCCAGCGGTCCAGATCCACCACCAGCGCCGACCGCTCTGCCACGGGAACGAACACGGCGGGAGAGACGTCACCACGTTCGCCACGTCGCCAACGCACCAGCGCCTCGAAACCGATCGGCTCCCGGGTCCTCACGTCGAGCACCGGCTGGAACACGAGCCTTAGCTCCTCACCAGACCGGATCGCCTCGGTGAGCCCCACCTCGATGTCCTCCTGGTCCAGGACCATTCGGTTCATCTCGTCGTCGTAGAGCGCCACCTGCTCACCTGGCCTGCTCTTGGCCGCGTAGACGGCCAGATCGGCGCACCGCAGAAGATCGGTCGGATCCTGGTCGTCGCGCCCGGAGCCGGTGAGCGCCACACCGATCGACGCGCCCACCTGCAAACGCAGACCGTCGATCTCGATCGGCTCGACGACACCCTGGACAAGCCGCTGCGCTATCCCCAGCGGCTCCACGGTGCCTGCGACCGAAGGCAGCAACACGACGAACTCGTCACCTCCCAGCCTGGCCACGACGGCGTCGTCGCGCACCTGTCCGGCCAACCTCTGGGCGATCACCCGTAGGAGCTCGTCACCAACCGCGTGTCCGTAGCGGTCGTTGATCAGCTTGAACCCGTCCAGGTCGATGAAGAGCACCGCCAGCTCCGAACCCCGGATGCCCGAACTACGAGACTCGCCATGGGCGTCGAACAGCTGGGCGATGAACCCCGCACGATTCACCAGGCCGGTCAGAGCGTCGTGGTGCGCCTGGTGAGCGAGGCGCTCCTGCAATTGCTGACGTTCGACGATCGAGCCCGAGAGCACCCGCACCGAGCGCTGGAGCGACGCGCCCAGCTCACCCGGGAGCGGTTCGGCAAGGGACGGGTCGTCGAAGTCGCATTCCGCCAGGGCTCTCGCTTTTCGCTCGAGCAGCACCAGGTTGTCGACCACGTCGTTGAATGCGGCGCTGGCTCGCTCGACCTCGGGCGGGCCAGCGAGCTCGAGCGGTTCGACCGACAAATCGCCGCGCCCAACCCTGATCGCCTGGTCGGTCAGCCGTCTGACCGGTGCGACGATCGATCTTCCGAACAGCAGCGCGGCCCCGATCGATACCGCTATCGCAGAGAGGGTCAGCAACGCTGTCATGCGTTCCTGGCGACGGGCCCCGTCCGCCACGATGTCGGCCTGGGCGCGCTCCACGTCCACCGCGAGCTCGGGCATCTGATCCATCTGTGCTGCCCAGTCGATCCCGTCGAGGAGTCCGGTACCAACCGCGACCTGGGTCTCGGTCGGAACCGACGCTGCACTC
The DNA here is from genome assembly GCA_964450685.1 of uncultured Microthrixaceae bacterium. Taxonomy (GTDB): domain Bacteria; phylum Actinomycetota; class Acidimicrobiia; order Acidimicrobiales; family Microtrichaceae; genus JBAOHV01. Next base: position 9,778 of record CAYVDN010000071.1, on the reverse strand, counting down.
AGCTGCCCGGCAAGTCCGATCCAGATGCCACGACGCAGTGTCTCGGGTGCCAGCCCGATCCGGTCCCACATCTCCCGAAGCTGCGGTTCGGGGCTCACAGCCAGCTCATCCGAGAGCTCGTCGAAGCGTTGGTACGCCGCCGCGAACTCGGACTGGAGCTGTGGACGGTCGGCAACTGGGGCCGCCCAGAGGCTACTGAGAGTACCGATCAGCCTCGCGCTGGCTGTCGGAACGTCGAAGGCCGCGCCCATCGCCTGGGTAGACCGGGCGAGTTCGGGGTCGAACAGGTTCACAGCGGCCGTCATCCGCAGTCGTTCGAGGATGGTCTCTATCCGGTTGTCCAGCCGCCGCTCGATCGGCCCCCAGCGCTGCTCGATCAACTCCGAGGTGTTCGGCTCTCCGACCGAATCCCTGACCGCGGCCAGCTCCTCCGGATGGAACGGGCGAACCCCCGGCGCCAGCGCTTCAAGCGCCGCGTCGGTCGCCGAGATGAGGCGATCGCCAGAGCCACCCACCCCGCTCAGGAACCGGCTCCGGTTGGCCAGCTCCTCGGGCGGGCGTCGTTCTGGCAGGGAGACCTCTTCGGCCAGCCGTTCCGCGAACACAGCCGCGCGCAGGTCGAGCAACCCACCGAGCCGGTCGGCATCCTGCGCAACCGCTTCGGCCGCCTCGGCCTCGCGGTGCCGTTGCACGGTGATCGTCACCGACAACAGGGCGAGCAGGACCAACGGCATGAGCATCGTGCCCAGCACCCGGCCGGACACGCCGGGGCGGCCTGCGCGGCTCAGCAGGCGACGCCGTCCGCGAGCACCCTTCCTCGTCCCTGCTGGGTCCACTCTCGCCGTCGGCCTTCTGGCGCGGCCCTTCCGCGCCTCTGCCACATCATTCGGCCAGCCGGGGACGATGTTGAAAGTTGTCAGCCGTTCAGAACAGTCGTGACAGCAGCCAGATGAGGATCGCCAGGCCGGCGATGGTGAGGACCAACAGCATCAGGGCGCCGACCGCCAGCACTGACAGCGACAGCAGAATCACGGCGAGGCTGGACCGTCGGGTCGAACGGCGGTCGGCCAGATCCCGTTCGATGAGCCGAACGTTGCGGTTGTTCGACTTGTACGCCATGTTGAACACCGGCCCGACGAAAGGCACCAGCCCCACCAACGCTTCGAGCCCCACGTGCAACAGCATCCGAATGATCGTCGGGATCGACACTCCGGCTGCGACGCCGGCGAGCACGATCACCATCGACAGGACCAGTCCGACTGCGTCGCCCGCCACAGGCACGACCGACACGACGCCGTCGATCCCGACCCGCCGACCAGGCATGCCGGGGACCGCGAACGCATCGTCGAGCACCCACGAGAACTTCCGCATCCAATCCGGAACAGGCCGGCTGTTGGCGACGTCACGCCCGCGGTTGCGTCGCAACTCGCGCCACGCCGCAGTCGGGTGCCATGCGTCGTCACTGCCTCTCACCGCCGGGGGTCCGCCGGGCGCACCCGGTGGAGTCGGGGCGGTCGGTGGAGTTGGTGCTGTTGACGGAGGAGCGGTCGGAGGCGGAGGTGCTGGGGTCGGGGTGCCGGCGGGTTGCGTCCACGGCTCCGCCCTGAACACCTCGCGCCCCTGGATGGGACCCACGTCACGCGGTTCGGCGCTCACCGCAACAGTCTGGCTGCTGCTGACTCCGTGAAGCGGCCAGGGCTGGGCCGGACCCAGAGGTTGCTCAGCGGATGAACCGCTCCCCATAGGACGCGATCAACTCTTCGGCACGCTCCAGTGCCGGTGCCTCGATCCCCTGTGCCATCCAGGCCGAGGTGATGATCGTGGTCACACCTGCGGCTTCGAGCTCCTCGACGAGATCGCTGCTGGGGGCGGCCATTGGCGACGCGAGCACCTCGAAGGGCCGGTCAGCGGTTCCTGCGTCCTCACGTGCACGCTGCAGCGTCGCGCAGTTGTCGATCAGTTCCTGGGGTGTGTAGTGGATGCCCAACCAGCCGTCACCGATGCGTGCAGCACGCCGGAACGCCAGGTCTGAGTGACCGCCCACATAGATCGGTACGGACGCTGGTGGCACGGGGCGCATCTCGACGGGATCGAAGTCGTAGAACTCGCCGTGGTGTTCGACCATGCCTCCGCCCCACAACTTGCGCATGACGTCGACCATCTCGTCCATGCGCTTGCCGCGGCGAGCGAAGGGCTGTTCCAGCAGGGCGAACTCCTCGGCCATCCAGCCTGCGCCGATACCGAGCCCGACCCGCCCGCGCGACAGGTAGGCGGCGGTGCCGACGGCTTTGGCGACGACGAACGGGTTGCGCAGCGGTAGCACGTACACGTTGGTCACGAAACGCAGGCGTGACGTCACCGCTGCCATTGCTCCGATGGCGACCCACGGGTCGGGCCAGTCCTCGTCCGGGCTGAACAGCGGGGAGCCGTCGGGGGTGTACGGGTACTGGGATTCCAGCTGGGCCGGGTAGACGACGTGGTCCGACACCGCGACCGAATCGAAGCCGGCCGCCTCGCACGCGACGGCCAGCCGCGGCCAGTCGAGCGGCGAGGTGCCGATCATCGCCTGGGAGAACTTCATGCGCCTGCTCCGTCTGGGTCTGCGAGCGAGCTGGTCGCCCGGTCGCGCAGCTCATACTTGAGCACCTTGCCGCTCGCGTTGAGGGGCAACTCGTCGACCACCTCGACGAACCGAGGCGCCTTGAAGTTGGCCATGTGCTCCCTGGACCAGGCGACGATCGCCCCGGGGTCGGGTGAGCTGCCGTGGGTCGGGATGACGAACGCGTAGCCCACCTCACCCATACGTTCGTCGGGAACGCCGACCACGGCCGCCTGGGCGACATCGGGGTGGCCGAGCAGCAGACGCTCGATCTCGGCCGGGTAGGCGTTGAAACCCCCGACGATGAACATGTCCTTCTTGCGATCGGTGATGGTGAGGTAGCCGTCGGCGGTCATCACCCCGACGTCACCGGTGCGCAGCCAGCCGTCGGGTGTCAGCGTCTCGGCTGTCTGCTCCGCGTCGTTGAAGTAGCCGGACATGACGTTGTAGCCACGCACCCACACCTCGCCCGCCTCGCCCGCCGGCAGGGCCCAGCCGTCGTCGTCGACGACCTTCACCTCCATGCCGGGGAACGCCCGCCCTGACGTGGTCGAGATCGTCTCGGCGGAGTCCTCACGGCGACAGATCGTGGCGCAGCCCGACGCCTCGGTCATGCCGTAGGCGGTGACCACGGTGTCGAAGCCGAGCTCCGAGCGCATGCGTTCGACCAGCTCGACCGGCACGACCGCAGCTCCGGTTACCGCCAGTCGCAGGGTCGACGCCCGGTCGGTGTCGAAGCCGGGGTGGTTGAGCAGCGTCTGGTAGATCGTCGGCGGTCCCGGGATGACGCTGATGCGCTCTGCCTCGATCAGGTCCGCCACGGCGTCCAGGTCGAATGTCGCCATCGGCACGAGCGTCGCTCCTGTCATGAACGAGGCGACGATCCCAGCCTTGTATCCGAACGCGTGGAAGAACGGGTTGATGCAGAGGTAGCGGTCCTCGGGTCGCAGACCGCCGATGTCGGCCCAATCCCCGAAAGCACGCAGCGTCTGCGCGTGCGTGAGCTTGACCCCCTTGGGAGCGCCTGTCGTGCCAGAGGTGAAAAGCAGGTCCGACAGGTCGTCGCCGGTCAGCGACTCGATCCGTGCGGTCACCTCGTCGGCGCCGATGGCGGAGCCGGTGGCGACGAACTCGGCGAGCGTCATCGTGCCCTCGGGCGTCACGCCGCCGTCACGCAGCACGACGATCTGCTCCAGGTCGGGCAGTTCAGCAACAGAAGCGGCACGCAACATCGACACGTATTCGTTGCCCAGGAAGCCTTCGACGGTGAACAGCAGCCGAGCGCCGCTGCGCCGGATGATGTCGGCGGCCTCGATGCCCTTGTAGCGGGTGTTGAGCGGAACCAGCACTGCTCCGGCGCTCTGCAGGCCGAGCAGGGCGACTATCCACTCCCAGCAGTTGGGCGCCCAGATCGCGACCCGGTCACCCCGCTCGATGCCGGCGGCGATGACCGCGGCGGCCACCTCGTCGACCTTGTTGCGGACCTCGGAGTAGGTCAGCCGCATCACCGGGTCGGCAGAGGTGTCCACCACCGCTTCGGCATCGCCGCGCTCGGCGGCGATCGTCCGCAGCATCGCCGGGATGGTGCCGAAGCGCAGATCGGCGCGCGTTCCTTCCTCGCTCACAGCACTCCCCTGTTTCCAGTCCGGTTCCGGTCTCCTGACGCCCCGTCAGAAGCCGACACACTGTAAACCGAAGCGCTCAGCGAGGCGTTCGTGGCGCTTGGCGAAGATCCACGGCACGACCCGTGCGACGAGGGGCGCTGCGAGGCGCAGTCGCGGCTGGACGATCAGACGGTCGGTGACCCGACATCCACCCGTGTCGAGCGGGACGACCTCACGTTCGTGGTGCCAGCGTCGTTGCAGCCAGGACGTCGACTCCTCGACGAACGAACCTCCGTCACGTCCGCTGTCGTCGAGGCTGACCAGACTCAGTGCGTGGCGGTCGAACGGCACGACACCGCCCGCGAGCAGCCAGCTGTGGAAGGCGACCTCGCCGGGGCCGGAAGCGTGCACGTCGGCGCCGGCGAACGACGAGAACTCCATCGGCCAGGTCATGCGGAACCACGGCTTCAGCTCGTCGTTGACGCCGGGCATGGTCGACACGCGAGCCCACACATCCGCGGCCGACGCCGACAACGCGGTGCTGATGTCGAACTCCACGCTCCGACTACTGGCCGTCCGATCCGAAGGTGTGCGCCGCACGCAGCGCGGCGATCCTGTCGGTGTCGTAGCCGAGCACGTCGGTGAGAACCTCGTCTGTGTGCTGACCGACGGTCGGGGCGGGTGCCGGGTCGACCGGGGTCTCACCGACGAACTTCACCGGGTAGGGCAGCATGTCCGCACCGTGGGTCTCGTGTGGCAGGAAACCCAGCCGGTCCTGGAACTGCGGATCGTCGGCCAGGGTCTGTGGGGTGTTGACCGGGGCGATCGTCGTGTTGTGCTCGCCGGACCACACGATCCACTCCGCTGTGGACCTGGTCTTGAAGATCTCGACCAGCTCGCGACGTAGCTCGGTGTTGCCCTTGGCGTGGTCTCCGAACTTGGACCCGGGCCAGCGTTCGAACAGGTCCATGCGCCCCACCCCGTTGCAGAAGTTCTTCCAGAACTCCTGCTCGGAGGCCATGAACAGCACGTGCCCGTCGGACGATTCGTAGATCTGGTAGCGCACCCCGTCGCGCATCCCGGCCGTGCCCGGCGCGCGGCGCTCGTAGTTGTCCGCCTTGTTGCCGGTCACCTCGGACTCGGGTCGCTCGTAGGCCTTCCAGGTCTCGCTGCGGTACCAGTCCATCGACGCGGCGGCATCGGACTGGGCGATCTCGAGGAACGACCCCTCGCCGGTCTCGCGTGCGCGCAGCACACCGGCGAGGATGCCGAGCGCGCCGAACAGCGGGCCTGCGTGGATACCGGTCGAGGGATGCTCGGGGATGTAGGGGAAGCCCTCGTCGTTGTACGCGACGTTCACCAGCCCCGCCCACGTGTCGTACGCGATGCCGTGGCTGGGCAGATTCGCGTACGGCCCGGTCATGCCGTAGCCCGAGATGGTGCAGAACACGATCTTGGGGTTGATCTGGCGCAGGTCCTCGAACCCCAGGCCGCGCTTGGCGAGCGCGCCGGGGCGCATGGCCTCGATCACCGCGTCCGCATCCCGTACGAGGTCCCGGAAGACGTCCTTGGCCTCGTCGGTGCGCAGGTCGAGGGTGATCGACTTCTTGCCGCGGTTGATGTGCCAGTGCAGCAGCGACGAGCCTTCGATGATCGGCCAGGTCATCTGTCGCACGTAGTCACCCGACGGCGACTCGACCTTGATCACCTCGGCACCCAGGTCCGCCAGGTGCAGACCGACCGCGGCTGGCCCGAGGAGCGAGAACTCGATGATGCGCAGTCCTGACAGCGGTCCGGCACCTGATGCGGTCGACTCGGTCATGGTGGTCCCTTCAAGGAGATCTCCGTCGCCAATCTGACGGGTCGTCAGAATCTAGACGGCCTCCGGCTCTCGTCCCACAGCCGGACGACGATCGACCGAGATCGGGCTGAGGTTCAGAGAACCCAGGGCCCACCGTCGAGCGGTCGCTTCCATCCAGAAGCGGCAAAGGTTCCACCGTCGACGTGCACGGTCGTCCCTGTGACGAAGCGGCTCATCGGACCGGCCAGCCACACGATCGTGGCTGCAACATCAGCTGAGCTCCCGCGCTCCGGCCACGGTGTGGGTGCCCAGTCGGTGGCGGTGAGAGCACCGGAGTCGTCGATGAGTCCGGCATCGCCCGGGGTCGGGATCATGTCGGGCGCGACTGCGTTGACCCTGATGCGATCCGTGGCCAGCTCGAGCGCAAGGGTACGGGTCAGGTTGGCGACTGCTGCTTTCATCGCCGAGTAGATGCCGAATCCCGGCCCGGCCCGGTGGGCCTCGACCGACGTGACGTTGACGACCGACGCATCGCCGGTCGCACCAGCCGCGCGCATCAGCGGCAGGCAGCGACGCGTGACGTCGACCACCTGTGTGAAGTTCTCGGCGATGAGCGCAGCTTGGCCATTGGCGCTGAGGTCTGCGACTGCTGACACGAACCCACCGCCAGCGTTGTTGACCAGCACGTCGAGCGTGGTCCAGTCGGCCTCGATCTCGGTGATCCAGCTGTCGACAGCGGCGGTGTCGCGCACGTCGAGCACCGCGTCCAACACATCGCGACCCGACGCGCGGATCGTCGCCGCGGTCTCTGCCAGCTCGTCAGGGAGCCTGTCGCAGATGGCGACGTCGGCCCCGAAACGGGCGAGGGCGATGGCCGTCGACCGACCGATGCCACGCGCGGCCCCGGTGACCAGAGCCCGCCCGCCGTCGAGTCTGATCCAACTGCCGTCCGGCAACTCGTCCGGGCCGGGCTCGGTCACATGGCTCACGGACCCGACGCTACCGGCACCACCAGACTGCCAACTCGGTCCCGGGCGGCCGCCCCAGTTCGCCGAGGCACCAGACTTGGCCGTCGCGGCCGCAAGGACGACCCGCTCTACAGGTCGCGACGGCGGCTGACTTCCTCCTCTGCCAGACGGGAAGGAGAACCAGTACCGTCAACTCCAAGTCTGACCAGGCCGCGTAATCAACGCGACCGGTCAACTGGGGGACCCTCACTCGCGTCGACTCACGACAACGAGGCGACGGCAGCGGTTCTCAAGGAGGCCGGATGGTGGGGAACGACGGAGCGCCTCGAGTTGGTGCTCGTCGACCGTGGCGTCACCCAGCGTGCAGCTCAGCGCCTCGGGGCAGCGGCAGGGTGGAGGTGCGGCGGGTTGGCTGGGACGAGCCCCAGCTCGACGATGACGGGCGCCGGTGCTCCGACCGATCCGCCATGCGTGGCGGGTCGAGGTCGCGCACGGTCAGCTCGGGCGGGCACGACGACTGGCGAAGTCCTTCGAAAACACGACCGCGTCCGCGTCGGGGTGGCTGCAGGCTGCCTGCCTGATGCTCGTGCTGCGAGGTCCGTGACGGAGAACGAAGCTGGCCCCGCCGAAGCGGGGCCAGTGCCTAGCCATCAGGCTGCGGTCGTTGCCGGTTCTCGGAACGGGCGAACCGACACGGTGTCGTGGTCGAGCATGTCGGTGAGCATCGAATCGAGCTCGACTGCGATCTCCTCGGCGTACCAGACCATCCCGCACGACGGGCACACCGTCACGGGGATGTCGGTCACGACTGCGACACGGCCGTTCGACACGGCCGACTTGTGGCGGAGCTCCTCACGGAGATCGCCGTTGTGGCAGTTGTTGCAGCGCATCAGCGTCTCCTTCTGAGGTCGGCCGTCCAGTCGGACGGGTAGGGTTCGTACACGGTTGCGACCCGCTCCTGTTCACGGTCATCGTCCACGACGATCACCACGTGCAGCGGGCGCTTCCACTGTACCAACAGCACCAGTTCCTTCACCGCCGTGTCGCTCTCGTGCGCCACGCGATGACCTCGGCCTGGCCGCTGGCGGCATCCAGCATCGCCACAAACTCGGCAAGAGCGGCGTCGATGCTGCGCAGCTTGTCGAACGTGTGGTCGCTGTAGCGACGGGCGTATCGCGGCTGGTACGGGCGTGACACCGGGATGTACCGGTCGTCGTAGTCCACCGGTCACCGCCTCGGTGCGTCGTTTGTTTCGGTTACCGTCGAACCGTAGCCGCCCTCGCTGAGGGGCCAACCTGGAGTCGCTTCACCCACAGCTGCGACTGGTAAGGATCGCCGGGCTGTTGTTGAGTCTTCTTGCTGGCTGCTATGCAGGGGATTCAGGCGCCCACGGCACTAAGTCACGCTACATCGACGCTCTCGGCGATGGCTCGAACCGAGTAGCCCACTCGCTCCTGTGCGCTGAGGCCCAGCAACCCGGAGGAACTCGGTCGCGCGTACCGAGCCAATGTTGAGAGCGGACGAATGCGACGGTCTTGAAAACAGCGATGTGAGACGCGTCCTGTTCCGGCGAATGCCCCAGAGTCCAGCGATTGCAGGGGTTTCTGCGTATCACCGTCCAGCGGCTGCTGCCGAGAACGAAGCCGACTCGTCGCGTTCGTGACCAATCCGTGACCACGCCTCTGCGTCTTGTCGGATTGAAGCACCCCGGGATCGATGACTGCTCTGGGGTGCTTCACAGCTGCTGGATGAAGCGAATGTCGGCGCCGCCCTCCAACATGAGCGTGGCCGCGGTGTGGCGGAACCGGTGACACGCCCCGGGCTTGACGATGCCGGCGGCGTCGAGATGTCGGCGGGCGATGGCGGTCAACGTCTTCGCTGACAGCGGCCCGCCGCGGTTGTTGAGGAACAACCGACCGTCATCGGGTGGCACCGACAACGCGGGCCGGCCCTCGAGCATCCACTTCTCGCACCACGCGACGGCCCGCTCGGCGATCGGGACGACACGGCTGCGGCCGCGGTTGCCGGCGTTGACCGCCAACGTTCCGGGGGCGACGTCGAGGTCGAACACCACCAACGCGGCCAGCTCCGACGCGCGGATGGCGGTCGAGTAGAACACCTCGAGCACCGCCCGGTCGCGCAGGCCATCGGGCCAATCCAGGTTCGGCTGCGCCAGGACGTCTTCGACCTCGGCGGCCGTCATCGCCGACCGCGGCTGCCAGCGCGGCACCCGAGGAAGCTCCAACTCGGCGGTCGAGTTCACCAGCTCGCGATGCGATCGGGCGAGCCAGCGGTAGAACTGGCGCAGGGCGACGAGCCGCGCCGTCTGCGACCGGAACGTCAACGGCCGGCCGTTGGCCTGCCGCAGGTGGAACAGGGAACGCTGGTAGCGCTCCACGACCGGGCGGGTCACCTCTCTCGGTTGTTCGACGCCGCGGGCGACGGCCCAGTCAGCGAACAGCGCCAACGAGACGTGGTAGCGGTCGATGGTCTTGGGCGAGTAGCCGCGCACCGCCATCCACTCGCAGAACCCCTCCACCAACACCACGATCCCGTCGGGTCGTCGGGGTGGCCGGGGACGGGGTGTGCGGCGGGCATCAGCGGTCCAGCGGGACCACCGCGAGGTGGCCATCGAAGGGGGATCGAACGGGCATCGAAGGGGCATCGAACCCCGCGTCGTGGTCACCGGTCGCGGCGCTCTCGGTGGTGAGTTCGGTGCGTTCGGTGCGTTCGGTCCAGAGGAGCTCGTAGGTGTAGACGCCGGCGAGCAGCGGACCACCATCAGCTCCCGGAGGCCGCCGAGCAC
>CAYVDN010000070.1:0-14230 GCA_964450685.1 uncultured Microthrixaceae bacterium | reverse complement strand
TCCCGGAGCATGCGATGGTCGTCTGCCAGCATCAACCGGATGCTCATCTAGAACCCCCCGTTCTCGGAGCTCGTATCGGCGGCGGACGCCGCCGACTTCTGACCTTGAGGTGTCGCCCCAGCTGCAGCTGCACCTGCATGCGAGGCGTTACCTGCATCCGGGGCGGCGCCTGCGTTCGGGTGGGTCGGAACAAGATCCGACAACGCCGGCGCACCTTTGACCGACGAGCTGTCCTCCGGGCGGACCTCGCTGGGTGTGAGGGTGCACCGAACGCGCGTTCCGCGGCCCGGTGCCGAGATGATCTCGAGTGTCGCTCCGATGCTCGATGCTCGCTCACGCATTCCGAGCACGCCGTAGGAGTCGATACGACCGGCCCGCTGCTGGTCGAAGCCCACGCCGTTGTCCGTGATGTCGATCAGGGCGCGCTCGCCGTCGCAACGCCACACCACGCGGACCGCAGTGGCGTTGGAGTGCCTCTCGACGTTCGCGAGAGCCTCCTGGGCGACCCGCCACATCTCCCGTTCCTGGAGCATGGGTAGACGGTCGCCCCGGTCTGCCTCGACCTGGATTCGCAGCTCGGACCGTTCGGTCACCCGCGACACGTAGCCCTCGAGGACCTCACCGAGGCTGGTGGACTCCGAGACATCCGTGCGTAGGTCGTAGAGGGTGTCGCGGACCTCACGGGTCACGCCGCGAACGTCATCGCGCAACTGCTTGAGATCGTCGGTGATCCTGTCGCCGGACAGGTCGCGGTCAACCAGACGGTCGAGCTCGAAACCCAGGTATGCCAACGACTGACCAATCCGGTCGTGTAGGTCGCGGGCGATGCGGGTTCGCTCCTCGTCCGCGCCGACGGTACGGAGTCGACTGAACCAGCGGGCGTTGTCGAGCGCGAGCGCTGCTGGTGCGACGAAGCCGTCGACCAGCTCCTGGTCGCGCATCGTGAAGTGGTCGAAGTCGCCGTGCTCGATGGCGACGAGACCGATGATGGATCCACGCGCAGCGAGGACCGTGTAGATGCCCGAACCGGCACGTGTCGACAGACCGCCACCCGACTCGAGTGACAGGTTGGGTATGTGCACCAGACGGTTCTCGGCCACCGCTCTGCGCAGCCCCGGTGGTAGTTCGGTGGGGCCGAGGCGAGGTGCGACGGTCAGACCCTGGTGCCGTACGACGTCCCAGTGGGCGTCGGTCTCGTCGAAGAGCAGAACGGCGACGCTGTCGTATGAGATGAGCGACTTCAAACGACTCAGCGTCGAGTCGAGCACGTCGCCGAGGTCGAGAGACGCCGGCAGCGTCTGGGCGACGCGATGAAGTGAGAACAGGAGGGCGTTCGCATCCGCCAGGCGCCCCAGTCGGTCGATCGCGAGTTCCCGCTCGCGGTCAGCCTCGCCGGAGATCCGACGTGCGTAGCCGGCCACGAGGGCGACCAGCAGGACGATCGCAGACCATGAAGCTGAGGTCACGACCGCTTCGCGCCGATCGTCGGTCGACTCGACGAAGACGAAGCTAATCGCCACGACCGTCGCCATGGCCACGCGCAGCGAGAAGCCGAAGCCCCGAGCCAGGCCGGCGACGATCACAGCAGTCAGCAGAGTGAAGATGAGCGGCGACTGCCAGGCGCCGGTGGCGGCCACGGCAACGACGTGGAGAGCGACCTCGGCGAGGACGCGGGTGAGTGAGGCGACGTCGTCGGCATAGGCGATGGGGCGGAAGGCCCTGAAGATCGCGTAGGCGACGACCACACCCGTCCACAGTCGCAGCTGCAGCCCGGGATCCGATGAAGTCGAGACAAGCAGGAGTGAGACAGCGGTCGTCGCCAGTCGCATCGCCGTGATCAAGCCGTTGAAGCCGGCCATGCGGTCGCCCATGCGTCCACGCTCTGTCTGTACGACGATGTCGAAGTCGCCGGAGGGGTTCAGCGACGGATCGACCATCGCGTTGCGCAGGTCGTTGGCGGCACGCAGGCGGAGGCGGTCGAGCAATCCGGGAGGTGGCGGCTCCTGGAAGGCGCTGGGTCCGCTCGGCTCCTGATTGTCTGGGGGCGTCGACATGGCACACCTGTGTGGACGGCGATGAGGTCACATTCCGACCGACACGGGATCATCCGCGTGGGTCCTGACTGCCTATCGGCGCTAGGCCGGTCGACCTAGAGAAAACGCTCGGCGAATCGGATCCCGTTCACGTCGTAGGGTTCGGTAGTGCGACTGATTGGACTCACGGGCGGTATCGGATCGGGCAAGTCGACTGTGTCGGCCGGACTCGCTGCGAAGGGGGCGGTGATCGTCGACGCAGACGCGATAGTCCGCGAGCTGCAGCAGCCGGGAACGCTCGTGTTCACCGAGATGGTCGAGCGGTTCGGCCCGGGAATCGTCGGTCCCGACGGCGAGCTCGACCGGGCTGCAGTGGCCGAGCTGGTGTTCGCCGACGAGACAGCTCTGGCTGACCTGGGGGCGATAGTGCACCCACGGGTCCACGAGGAGATCCAGCGACGCCTCGACGAGCTCGGACCCACCGATCACGTCGTGATCCTCGACGTGCCGTTGTTGGTCGAGTCCGGCTGGCAGGGGATGATCGGCACGATCGTGGTGGACCTGCATCCCGACGTTGCAGTCGCTCGGCTGGTCGAGCACCGCGGCATGACCGAGCAGGACGCCCGCAGCCGGATAGCCAAGCAGACGACGCGGGAGCACAGGCTCTCCAAGGCCGACTTCGTGATCGACAACCACGGCCTGCCCCACGAGCTCGACGGAGAGGTCGAGCGGGCATGGGAATGGATTCACTCGCTACCGCTCTGAGCGCCCGCCCGCTGTCAGTGCGGCTCGGTACGATCCGTGGGTGAGTGTTCCTTCCGCGCCAGTCCAACCCAAGGCGATCCGGCCGTTCCGGGTGGTGTCAGACTTCCAACCGGCAGGTGATCAGCCCGCGGCGATCGCCGCGCTGGCCGAAGGGGTCAACACCGGGCAGCGGTTCCAGACGCTCTTGGGGATCACTGGGTCGGGTAAGTCCGCCACGATCGCCTGGACGATCGAGCAGGTGCAGCGACCCACTCTGGTGCTGGCTCCCAACAAATCGCTCGCTGCGCAGCTGGCCAATGAGTTCCGTGAGTTCTTCCCCGACAATCGGGTCGAGTACTTCGTCTCGTACTACGACTACTACCAGCCCGAGGCCTACATCGCGTCGAGCGACACGTTCATCGAGAAGGACTCGTCGGTCAACGACGAGATCGACCGGTTGCGTCACGCCGCCACCTCGGCGTTGCTGACGCGACGTGACGTGATCGTCGTGGCGTCCGTCTCGTGCATCTACGGACTCGGCTCTCCCGACGAGTACGCGTCGCGACTCTTCGCTGCCCGAGTCGGTGAGGAGGTCGATCAGCGGGAGCTCCTGCGGCGCCTCGTCGAGCTCCAGTACGAGCGCAACGACATGAATCTGGTGCGCGGCAAGTTCCGAGTTCGGGGCGACGTGCTGGAGGTGCACCCCGCCTATGAGGAGGCGGCGGTCCGGATCGAGCTGTTCGGTGACGAAGTCGAGTCGATCTCGGTGGTGGACCCGGTAACGGGGGAGCGGGTTGCCCACCTGGACGAGGTGGTCGTATTCCCCAATACCCATTACGCGATCTCCGATGAGCGACTGAGATCGGCCATCGGCCGGATCGAGTCTGAGCTTGCCGACCGACTGGCGCTGTTCGAGCGGGAAGGGAAGCTCTTGGAAGCGCAGCGTCTGCGCATGCGGACCGAGTACGACCTGGAGATGCTCCAGGAGATGGGCTTCTGCAACGGGATCGAGAACTACTCAGCCCCCATGGACGGTCGCGGTCCCGGCGAGGCTCCACACACGCTGTTGGACTTCTTCCCCTCCGACTACTTGACGATCATCGACGAGTCGCACGTCACGATCCCCCAGTTGCACGGTCAGTACGAAGGTGACCGCTCACGCAAGGCGACCCTGATCGAGCACGGTTTCCGGCTGCCGTCGGCGGCCGACAACCGCCCCCTACGCTTCGAGGAGTGGGTGCAGCGTGCTGGGCAGACGATCTTCCTGTCGGCCACCCCCGGACAGTGGGAGGTTGAGCACAGCTCGCAGGTCGTCGAACAGATCGTGCGCCCCACCGGCCTGATCGATCCGGAGGTCGTGATCAAACCGACCAAGGGCCAGATCGACGACCTGCTAGCGCTGATCAACGAGCGAGTCGACGGTGGTGAGCGGGTGCTGGTCACGACTCTGACCAAGAAGATGGCCGAGGACCTGACCGACTACCTGCTGGAGATGGGGGTCCGTGTCCGATACCTGCACTCCGAGGTGGACACGCTGCAACGGATCGAGCTGGTCCGCGACCTGCGTCTGGGCGAGTTCGATGTCCTGGTCGGCATCAACCTGCTGCGTGAGGGGCTCGACATCCCGGAGGTGTCGATGGTCGCCATACTCGACGCCGACAAGGAAGGGTTCCTTCGCTCCGAGACGTCGTTGATCCAGATGATCGGGCGGGCTGCGCGCAACGTGAACGGTCTGGTCGTCATGTACGCAGACCGGGTCACCGACTCGATGACGCGGGCGATCTCCGAGACGAACCGCCGTCGGGGACTCCAGCAGGCCTACAACGCCGAGCACGGCATCGACCCGCGCTCTGTGTCCAAGCCGGTCACGGACATCCTGGCCGACCTCCGGGGTTCGGACGGCTCGGCGCCGTTGCCCGGGCGCGGTCGCCGCAAGCAGAGGCCGGGAGAGAAGGCCCGAGCCGAGCAGTTCGCGGATCTGCCGCCCGAGGACCTGGGGCGTCTGATTTCCGTTCTCGAGGACGAGATGAACCAGGCCTCCGCAGACCTGCGCTTCGAGGAGGCGGCCCGGCTGCGTGATGAGATCAAGGAGCTCAAGCGCGAGCTGCGCAGCGCTGGAATCTAGGGACACGACCCCGGAGCGAACCGAACCATCTGGTTCCAGCCTCGACGGCACCTCTGCCTCCCTCCGGCCTTGCGGCTCGGAGCCATGACTCGAAGGACAGCCGACGTGATCGATCTCCCGAATTCCAATCATGCGAGCAACCCCCAACCGAAAACCGACCTTGCCAGACCGTTCGGAAAAACAGGACGGTTTGGCAAGGTCGGTTCGGAGGTGGGGGATGCTGGCTGGCCCGAACTGCGCCCGCCCGTGCGCGTCGACCCCGAGCTGCCCATACCAACCCCGGATATGCCAAACAAGGGTGTCCGGGTCGCACGGCGGCGCCGGCTCCTACGGGTCGCTGGCACACAGGCAGGGCTCTTCACAGCGGAACAGGCAGCAGACGCAGGCCTAGATCGCCGAGCCCGCCATCACCACCTGTCGTACGGGAACTGGCGTCCAACCGACGCGCCGGGTGTGTTCAGGCTCACCGGATGGCCCGCGGATCAACACGAACGACTCCGTGCATGGCTGCTCTGGGCCGGTCCGGGGGCGCGGCTGACCTCCTGGACGGCTCTGGGTCTCGCAGGCGTCACCGCGAGTGGCCCCAGGATTCCCGTTGGCCTCGAGGTCTCCTTCGCCAGCGGTCGTGTCGGAAAGCGACGCCGTGAACGCATGCACCGACAGCTCCAGATGTCCGGTTCTAGGCACATGGTCGAGATTCACAGGCCAGTTTCCGGAGGTGTCCGTGACTACGACGGCATGATCTCACGACCTCCCGAGGTGGCGATCTGCGCAGCGATCAGCAGCCAGCCAGCGGGCGTCGCCGTAGGCCTGGCAATCGAACTTCTGGAACGGGGCCACCTCGATGAGCGCGCTCTTCGTGACGCCTCACAACTGGCATGCTGTACATCGCTAACCGAACTGTTGTTCAAGCGCCTCGCCGCCTGAGCGGCGCTCGATGCGAACCACGACCAGGAGCAGGAGTCCGATCAGGAACGGTGTCATCGCAGCCAGTCGAAGCACGACCTGACCGCCCGGATCCAGACTGATGATCGCCCACCAGGTCCCAGCAGCACAGCTGGCGATCACTACACCAGCGATGGCTGGCGGTCGGATTCGACAGCCAGTAGCCACATCCAGCATGGCTGCCACTGCGCCGATAGCCATTCCCAGTAGCAAGCCGGCTACCGAACCGATCGAGATCGCCAGGATCGAGTAGAGGACAATGGCCGCCGCGTACGACACGGCCTCGGACGGAGAGCCGCTCGTGAGTGAACCCGCTGTGCTCATCGAGCTCGGGTCCTTCGGAGTACTCCAGAGGGAAACTGCCCACATCAGACCTGCGCCGAGGACCGGTGTCGCCGCCCCTGCCAAGGAGCCCCGCCAGGCTCCGTTGAACAACCACGACCTCGTAGCGGCTCCGGCCTTGCCAGGGATGAGGCTCCTGGATTGCACCCTCCCGGTCCCTTGAGCAGGTCCGGACAGGTCAGCCCGAGATGGCCAGCTGGCGGAGCCAGTGGTCGGCAAGGACCAACAGGACCCCGGCCTCGACAAGGGGTACAGCTCGTGGCAGCACACACGGGTCGTGGCGACCCTTGGCGGCCAGAACCGTGGGCTCGTTGTCACGAGTGACGGTGTCCTGCGGTGACGAGATCGTGGCGGTGGGCTTGAACGCCACGCGCATGGTGATCTCCTCGCCGTTGGAGATGCCGCCCTGAATGCCCCCGGAGCGGTTCGATGAGGTCCGGGGGTGACCATCGGGGCCGGGCACGAACGGGTCGTTGTGTTCCCGCCCCGTCATCTCTGCCGCTGCGAAGCCGGACCCGATCTCGAATCCCTTCGATGCCGGCAGGGACATGAGCGCCTTGGCCAGATCGGCTTCGAGCTTGTCGAACACCGGCTCACCCCAGCCCGCGGGCACGTTCCTGGCGATGCAGGTGACCACACCGCCCAGTGAGTCGCCGTCCCGGCGAGCCTGTTCGATAGCAGCGACCATCTCCTCGGCCGCCTCGGGATCCGGGCACCGGGTCGGATGAGCCTCGATGTGCTCGGACCGCACCGAGCTCGAGTCGATTCGCCCACGGATCGTGTGGATCTGGCTGACCCATGCCAGAACCTCGACGCCATGTCGCTCCGCAAGGAGTTTGCGAGCGACCGCGCCCGCTGCGACCCGTCCGATGGTCTCACGCGCCGAAGCGCGGCCGCCGCCGGCAACGGCACGGATCCCGTACTTGGCCTCGGTGGACCAGTCGGCGTGGGAAGGGCGGTAGAGGTCCGCCATGTGGTCGTACGCACCCGAGTTCTGGTCCTTGTTGCGGACCAGCATCGCTATCGGCGTGCCGAGGGTCAGCCCGTCCACCACCCCGGAGAGGATCTCGACGCGGTCAGTCTCGTCGCGCTGAGTTACCAGACGACTCTGCCCGGGACGCCGGCGGTCGAGGTCGGGTTGGATGTCCGCTTCGGAGAGCTCGAGGCGGGGTGGGCACCCGTCGAGCACGACACCGACCCCTCCGCCGTGTGACTCGCCGAAGGTGGTGATGCGGAACAGCCGTCCCGAGCTCGAACCCATGGCGGCCAGTATGCCAGCGGCGCCCCGATCAACCCGCAACAGAACACCTGTTCGAGGTCGGTTCGGCTGGGGTAGGCTGCCGGGCGATGCCCCCAGCGACAGACAGGCCCCGAGCGGCCACGAAGAAGCGGGCCGCCGCTCATCATCCCTCCGACACGATCGTCATCCGGGGTGCCCGCGAGCACAACCTGTGTGACGTCTCGCTCGAGCTACCACGCGATCAGCTGATCGTGTTCACCGGTCTGTCCGGCTCGGGCAAGTCGTCTCTCGCGTTCGACACGATCTACGCAGAGGGCCAACGCCGCTACGTCGAGTCGCTCTCCAGCTACGCCCGCCAGTTCCTCGGCCAGATGGACAAACCGGACGTGGATGTCATCGAGGGCCTGTCACCCGCCATCTCGATCGACCAGAAGTCGGCCTCGCGCAATCCCCGGTCCACCGTCGGCACCGTCACCGAGGTCTACGACTACCTGCGACTGCTGTTCGCCAGGGTGGGCATCCCGCACGACCCCGAGACCGGTGAGGCGCTGGTCCGTCAGACACCACAGCAGATCGTCGACCGGATCCTGCACCTGCCGGAAGGCACCCGCTTCCAGGTGATCGCTCCGGTCGTTCGTGGCCGCAAGGGTACCTACGAGCAGCTCTTCGTCGACCTGGCCGGGCAGGGATTCAGTCGGGTGAGGGTGGACGGCGACGTGCACGATCTTCCCGTCCAGCTTGACCTGGCCCGGTACGAGCAGCACACGATCGAGGTGATCGTCGACCGCCTGGTGCTGCGCGAAGGGATCGAACGCCGACTCACCGACTCGATGGAGACGGCGCTCCAGTTGGCCGAGGGGGTGGCGCAGATCGAGCTGGTCCCGGCCAAGGACGCACCCGCTGGTGCCGAGGCCGAGCTGCTCACCTTCTCCGAGAAGCTGTCGCGCCCGTCGGACGGCAAGAGCTTCGAGGAGCTCGCCCCGAGGAACTTCTCGTTCAACTCGCCCTACGGCGCCTGTTCGGCCTGTGACGGGCTCGGCACGATCTTCGAGGTGGACCCCGAGCTGGTGGTGCCCGACCCGGAGCTGTCGGTCAGCGAGGGCGCACTTGCGCCCTGGGCGTCAGGTCACGCCAAGTACTTCCACCGGCTGCTCGACACGGTCTGCGCCGAGTTCGACATCGACCCCGAAGCATCGTTCGAGTCACTGCCGAAGAAGCACCAGAAGCTCCTGTTGCACGGAATCGCCGACGGTGAGCGGGTCGACGTCAAGTTCCGGAACCGCTACGGGCGCACCCGTACCTACTCCGCCAAGTACGAGGGAGTGATCCCGTACCTGAAGCGCCGCCACGGCGAGGCAGAGTCCGACTCGGCCCGCGACGCCATCGAGGGCTACATGCGTCTGGTGCCCTGTGGAACCTGCGACGGAGCTCGCCTGAACCCACTGGCGTTGGCTGTGACGATCGACGAGCTGAACATCGACGAGCTCTGCTCCATGTCGATTCAGGAAGCCGCTGAGCGTCTCGCCGACCTGCACATGGACGACCGTCAGGCGCTGATAGCGGAGCGGATCCTCAAGGAGATCAACGTCAGGCTCCAGTTCCTGTGCGATGTCGGCCTGGAGTACCTGTCCCTGTCCAGGTCCGCAGCAACCCTCTCCGGTGGCGAAGCACAGCGGATACGCCTCGCGTCGCAGATCGGCTCGGGACTGGTCGGGGTGCTCTACGTGCTCGACGAACCGTCGATCGGCCTGCACCAACGCGACAACCACAAGCTCATCGAGACGCTCGAGCGACTGCGTGACATCGGCAACACGGTCCTCGTGGTCGAACACGACGAGGACACGATCCGGGTGGCCGACTACATCGTCGACATAGGCCCGGGCGCCGGTGAGCACGGTGGGCGAGTGGTCCACGCCGGCACCTTTCCCAAGCTACTCAAGGCGAAGGAGTCGGTCACCGGTCAGTACCTGGCCGGCAAGCGCTCGATCCCTGTTCCGGAGCAGCGTCGGGCCACAGGAGAAGGTCGCCTGCGGATCAAGGGCGCCCGTGAGCACAACCTGAACAACATCGACGTCGACATCCCGCTCGGCTGTTTCGTCGCCGTCACGGGCGTGTCTGGTTCGGGCAAGTCAACGCTCGTCAACGACATCCTGTTGCGTTCGTTGATGCAGCACGTATACGGCTCCAAGGTCCCGCCGGGGCTGCACAAGCGGATCGAGGGTCTCGACCAGCTCGACAAGGTCATCGACATCGACCAGTCACCGATCGGCAGGACCCCTCGGTCAAATCCGGCCACCTACACCGGTGTCTTCGACCACATCCGCAAGCTGTTCGCCCAGACCAACGAAGCGAAGGTTCGCGGGTACCTGCCGGGACGTTTCAGCTTCAACGTCAAGGGAGGTCGCTGCGAGGCGTGCGCAGGTGACGGCACGATCAAGATCGAGATGCACTTCCTGCCGGACGTGTATGTGCCGTGCGAGGTCTGCAAGGGCGCCCGCTACAACCGCGACACCCTCGAGGTGACCTTCAAGGGGCTGAACATCTCAGAGGTCCTGAACCTGCCGATCGAGGAGGCACTGGAGTTCTTCTCGAACCAGCCGACGATCGCCCGCCACATGCAGACACTGGTCGACGTCGGGCTCGGCTACGTGCGCCTCGGTCAGCCGGCCACGACACTGTCGGGCGGTGAGGCGCAGCGGGTCAAGCTGGCTTCAGAGCTGGCCAAACGATCGACTGGTCATACGATCTACCTGTTGGACGAGCCGACCACCGGTCTGCACTTCGAGGACATCCGCAAGCTCTTGACTGTGCTGACCCGTCTGGTCGACCAGGGGAACACGGTGCTGGTGATCGAGCACAACCTGGATGTGATCAAGACGGCCGACTGGATAATCGACCTGGGACCTGAGGGCGGCCGCGGCGGCGGCACGATCGTGGCCGAAGGAACGCCGGAGCAGGTCGCCGCGGTGGGCGACAGCTACACCGGCCAGTTCCTCGCCCCGCTGCTCAGACGCTGAGCAGGTCCTTGGCGCCAGTGTCGGCGCTCGGGTGACGCAACTTGGACATCGCCCGTGCTTCGATCTGGCGGATGCGCTCACGAGTCAGGTTGAAGTGCTCGCCCACCTCTTCGAGGGTGCGCGGTTCGCCACGGTCGAGCCCGAAGCGGAGTCGCAGGATCTCACGCTCGCGTTCGTCAAGCGGCGACAGGAGTCGGCTGATCTCTTCGGGCAGCAGGGAGATCGCAGCAGCGTCGAACGGCGACTCGGCGCCGCGGTCCTCGACCATGTCGCCCAGCTCAGCGTCGCCGTCCTCACGGAGGGGAGTCGACAGTGAGAGCGTGTCCGCAGCGAAGCGCAGCGTCTCGGTGACCTTCGCCTCGGGCATCTCCAGGTCAGCAGCCAGCTCGGCCAGGGTCGGCGGGCGGCCGAGCGAGGTCTCGAGACGGATGCGTGCCTTCTGGAGCCGCGACAGCGTGTCGCCGGCATGGACAGGCAGGCGAATGGTGCGGCCGGTGTTGGCAATACCACGGGTGAGTGCCTGGCGGATCCACCACGTCGCGTAGGTCGAGAACTTGAAGCCCTTGCGCCAGTCGAACTTCTCGACGGCGTGCATGAGGCCCAGGTTGCCTTCCTGGATCAGGTCGAGCAGGGGCAGGCCTGAAGCCTGGTACTTCTTGGCGATCGAGACGACGAGACGCAGGTTCGACTGAACGAACGTGCGCTCGGCCTCCTCGCCGGCGCGGACCAGGCGCCGGAGTTCCCGCTTGCGGGCGGGTGAGAGGCTGGTTCCGCCTTCTTCGAGCTCCTTGGCCGCGGCGGTTCCCGCCTCGATGGCCTGGGCGAGGCGTGCCTCGTCGTCCTTGGTCAGCAGTGGGTACTGGCCGATATCGCTCAGATACATGCGAACGAGATCTTCTTCGTCACGTTCTGCTCGCTGATTCGCCAACTTGAGTTACCTCATTCCGTGACCCGCCCGACCGGATGTCGGGCGAGGTGCGCGTCGAGAAGCAGGTGCTGCGCCCGACGACCGTTTTGAATGATACGGGTCGTGTCAAGGGCGCCCTAGCCGATTCTCGTGGACGCTGCAAGTGTCACAGGGTGAACACGTGCAGCGGGACGCGTGTTCCCATTGTCCAGATGTGCACGGCCGGGTCAACCGTGAACTCCGTCACCTCGACGGGGACGCTGGCCTGCGAGCCCCGATTTCAGGTGATCGCGAGCATCCTCTCGAGCGCCACGCGTGCCCAGTGGGCGGTCTCGGGGTCGACCGTGATCTGGTTGACGACGTTGCCCTCGACCAGGTTCTCAAGAGTCCATGCCAGGTGAGGTCCGTCGATGCGGAACATCGTCGAGCAGGGACAAACCAGCGGGTCCAGGGAAACGACGGTCTTGTCGGGCGTCTCGGCGTCGAGTCGCTGTACCAGGTGGATCTCGGTTCCGACGCCGATCACCGAGCCGGGTGCTGCGGCTTCGACTGTGCGGATGATGAAGTCGGTCGACCCGACGTGGTCGGCGATCGAACAGACCTCATGGCTGCACTCCGGGTGGGCGATCACGATCCCGCCGGGATGCCGTGCCCGGAAATCGGCCACATGTGATGGCTTGAAACGCTGATGGACCGAGCAGTGCCCCTTCCACAGCAGGAAGGTCCGCTCCTTCACCATCGCCTCGTCGAGACCGCCGAGGTCCTGGCGGGGGTTCCAGACCGCCATGTCGTCCTCGGTGAAGCCCATTTGGAAGCCGGTGTTGCGGCCCAAGTGCTGGTCAGGGAAGAACAAGACCTGGCTCGCCCCGGGGCCGTCGGGGCTGCGCAACGCCCACTCGAGAACAGCCCTGGCGTTGGTCGAGGTGCACACGGCACCTCCGTGGCTGCCGACGAACGCCTTCAGATCGGCTGCGGAGTTCATGTAGGTGATCGGCACGACCTTGTCGATGTCGGTCACCTCGGCGAGCGACTCCCAGGCCTCTTCGACTGTGTCGATGTCGGCCATGTCCGCCATCGAACAGCCCGCGTTAAGGTCTGGCAGTACGACCTGCTGGTGGTCGCCGGTGAGTATGTCGGCGGCTTCGGCCATGAAGTGAACCCCGCAGAAGACGATGTAGTCGGCTTCGGGGCGCTCCTTGGCGAGCACCGACAGTCGGAACGAGTCGCCCCGGGCGTCGGCCCAACGCATCACCTCGTCGCGTTGGTAGTGATGACCGAGGATGAACAGGCGGTCACCAAGGGTCGCCTTGGCGGCAGCTATGCGCTCCGCCAGCTCCTCCTCGGATGCGTCTGTGTACCGCTCGGGCAGCGGTGCTTGGAGTCGCAGCATTGTCTTGGGACCTCCTCGGCGCACGATCGCCCGTGCGCTTGTGAAGACTCCTGAGATTCAGCCGGTGGGGACAGCCTGGTCGCCACGCCACGGGGATGTCGGCCTCAGGGGTTGATGTTGCCGGATACCAGGCCGGCGTTGTGGAGCGTAGCCCGCTCCTCGCCAAGAGAACAGCGAATGACGCCCGGGTGTTCCCGTCGGTTCACGGGAGGTGGGCGGCGATAGGTTCACAGCGATGATCCAACGACCGGCCGCAGGGACGATCCCCGACACCCCCGGCAGCTACCAGTTCAAGGACGCCGACGGTCGGGTCATCTACGTCGGCAAGGCGAAGTCGTTGCGTCAAAGGCTGTCCAACTACTTCCAGAACCCCCGGAACCTGCCTCCGCGCACGGCTCAGATGGTCGCTACTGCCGCGTCGGTCGAGTGGATACAGGTCCACAACGAGGTCGAGGCGCTGCTGCTCGAGTACAGCCTGATCAAACAGCACAAGCCCCGATTCAACGTGCGCCTGGTCGACGACAAGAGCTACCCGTACCTGGCGGTCACCCTGTCGGACGAGTGGCCGCGTGCGCAGGTGATGAGGGGTCGCCGTCGCAAGGGGACCCGCTACTTCGGTCCCTACGCCCACGCGTACGCCATCCGCGACACACTCGACGAGCTGCTGCGCACCTTTCCCGTCAGGACGTGCTCGGACGCCAAGCTCCGTCGCCACGAACGTCTGGGCAAACCGTGTCTGCTGTTCCACATAGAGAAGTGCTCGGCTCCGTGCGTCGGCGAGATCGACAAGGCCGACTACGACCGTCTGGTCGAGTCGCTGATGGAGTTCCTCGACGGCGACCACGAACCGGTGCTGCGTCAGCTCGAATTGCAGATGGCCGCGGCGGCCGAGGAGCTCGAGTTCGAACAAGCGGCCCGTCTCCGGGACCGGTTGGCGACGGTGCGCAGGGCCATCGAACGCCAGCAGATGGTCGGGGACCGCAACGAGGACGTCGACGTGATCGGCGTGGTGGAGGACGAGCTCGAGGCCGCTGCGCAGGTCTTCTTCGTGCGGAAGGGCCGGGTCGTGGGACGGTTCGGTTTCATCCTCGACAAGGTCATGGACCTGACACCCGAGCAGACCATGGCTGCGGTGCTCGAACAGGTCTACGGCGACGAGCCCGCGGTCGGCTACCCGAAGACGGTCCTCGTGCCGGCAATGCCCGAGGACGTCGACATGTACACGGAGTGGTTGAGCGAGGGACGAGGCAGCAGGGTCGCCATCCGGATTCCTCAGCGGGGCGCCAAGCGGGAGCTCGCCGAGACGGTCACCCAGAACGCGCAGGAAGCGTTCCACCGTCACCGCCTCAAGCGGGCGTCGGACCACAACTCTCGAGCAAAGGCGCTCAATGACCTGGAGGCCCACCTGGGTCTGCCCGAAGCCCCGCTGCGCATCGAGTGCTACGACATGAGCCACCTCCAGGGCACCGACTACGTCGGCTCGATGG